>NZ_JBJUVZ010000012.1:0-179590 GCF_046097675.1 Pseudomonas sp. UV AK001 | reverse complement strand
ACCCATGGATGCTCTGCTGAAGGTCATAACCGACATCGGTCGCGTTGAAGTCGAACAACAGTCGCTGCCGCTCCGCCCCCTCAAGAATCGGCAATCGGTTCATGGCCTGCGTCGGTGCCTGTTCCAGCGCTTCCACCAACGCCAACAACGCCGTCTGCATGTAGCCGCAAATCCGCTGCGCGCCGATGTCCGCCGGCACCATGGCAATCAGCGAGAAGCCGTTGCCCAGGTCATCGACGTTCAGGCTCAGCGGGTAGTTGGTGCGCTCTTCGCTGCTCAGGGTCTCGATGCCCTGCCAGGCCTGAACCACGCTGTCCGCATGCTCTGCGCCGTGACTGTGTCGATAGTTGAGCATCGCGCTGAACAACGGCGACGGCGCTGCGATCCCGCTGCAACGCTGGGCCAGTGCCAGCGAAGCGTGTTCGTGGCCCAGCAACGCGGTGAGACGCTGATGCGTCGCCTTGACCGCTTCGCGCACCGGGGTCTCGCCCAGATCGACCCGCAACGGCAAGGTGTTGATGAACATCCCCAGCGCACGGTCGGCGCCCTGACCGCCCTGCATCCGGCCCATCAGCACGGTGCCGAACACCACGTTGTCCTGCCCGGAGGTCGCCGCCAGTACCTGTGCCCACGCAAGGTGAAACAGGCTGGCCACGCTGATGCCCAGTTGCCGGGCCTGACTGCGCAGACGCAGGTTCAGGCCGCTGTCGAGGACCTGCTGCACTTCCTCGATGCCGCGTCCGTCACCGCGCACATCGCGCAGGCTGAACGGCAGGGTCGGCTCGTCGATGTCGCCGAGCATGTCGCGGAAAAACGCTTCGTGCTCCGATTCCGAAACGCCCAGCCGCGCCTGCGCCACGTAGTTGCGATACGGCACCGCCGCCGGCAACGGTTCGTCGGCCCCGCGCAGGTACGCCTGCATTTCGTGGCGCACCACTTCCAGCGCGGTATGGTCGAGCACGATGTGATGGAACAGCAGCATCGCCACCACCCGGCCACGGGCCGGATCCCGGGCATACACCAGACGCAGCAACGGCGCCTGGGCGATGTCGAGGCGGTAATGTCGGGCATCGAAGCGGGCATGCAACTGTTCAAGGATGTCGCCGACCGCAGGATCCAGCACGACCTCCTGCACCACCAAGTCAGCCTTTCTCCACACAACTTGCACCGGCACGCTCAAGCCTTCCCACACCACACCCGTGCGCAGCACGTCATGGCGGTCGATGACCTGTTGCAACGCCGCGCTGAAACGCTGCACACGCTCAAGACTGTCGAACGCGATACGCGATTGCAGCAGGTAGGGATCGCCTTCGTCCGCACTCAAGTGATGGTAAAGAATGCCTTCCTGCAACGGCGCCAGTGGATAGATGTCCTGCACGTTGGCGGCGCCGCCCGGCACGCTGGACACCACGCGGTCGATGGCGGCCTGGTCCAGCGTCACCAGCGTCAGCATCTGCGGAGTGATGCGGGTGCAATCGGCTGCGATGCGGTTGGCCGGCACTTCGATTTCGCGACCGCTGCCCACGGCCGCAGCCAGCGCGGCCAGAGTCGGCTGACTGAACAGCACCCGCACATCGGTGCTCAGGCCGATCTGGCGCATGCGTTCGATCAGGCTCACCGCCAGCAGCGAGTGCCCGCCCAGTTCGAAGAAGTGATCGTGGCGCCCCACCCGTTCGACGTTCAGCACCTCGCCCCACAATCGGGCCAGGGCGATTTCGGTCTCGCCGAGCGGAGCCTCGTACTCGCGCACCAGCACCGACTCGGCACCGGGAGCCGGCAGCGCCTTGCGATCTACCTTGCCGTTGGGGCTCAGTGGCAGGCTGTCGAGCGCGACGAAGGCCGACGGCACCATGTAGTCCGGCAGGCGTGCGAGCAAGTGTTCGCGCAACGCCTCGATCCCCGGTTGCCCGGCCTCGGCGTGCCAGGTGAAGTACGCCACCAGACGTTCTTCACGCACCAGCACCACGGCTTCACGCAGGGCCGGATGGCTGAGCAGTTGCGCTTCGATTTCACCCGGTTCAAGGCGCAGGCCACGCAGCTTGACCTGGAAGTCGTTGCGCCCGATGAATTCGAGCAGGCCATCGGGGCGGTAGCGCACCAGGTCGCCCGTGGCGTAAAGCCGATCGCCGGCCACGAACGGGCTCGGGATAAACCGTTCAGCCATCAACTGCGGCAGGCCCAGATAGCCCCGCGCAACCCCGGCACCACCAATGAACAACTGACCGATGACACCCATCGGCACCGGCCGCTCGGCGGTATCCAGTACATACAAACGGGTGTTGTTGATCGGCCGCCCGATCGGCAAGGCGCCGTCCGGCACCGGCATCGACGGTTCCAGCGTCCACACCGTGCTGTCGACCGTCGCTTCGGTCGGGCCATAGACATTGTGCAAGCGCACCTGCGGCAGGCGCTCGCGCACAAGGCGTGCCAGTGCCGGTGTCAGGTCGCCGCCGCCACAGAACACATCGGTGAGGCTGCTGCACTGGCTGACGTCCTCCTGCTCGAGGAACTGTTGCAACAGCACCGGCACGAACTGGATCACGCTGATCCGCTGCTCACGAATCACCTGCGCCAGATACGCCGGCTCGCGGTGCCCGTCAGGACGCGCCAGCACCAGCCGCAGCCCGGCGCTCAACGGCCAGAACAGCTCCCAGACCGAGGCATCGAAACTGAACGGGGTTTTCTGCAACAGCGCGCCGTCCGTCGCGGCGGGACACAGCTGCGAACTCCAGTGCAGCAGGTTGCCGACGCCACGATGCTCGACCATCACGCCTTTCGGCGCCCCGGTCGAACCGGAGGTGTAGATCACGTAGGACAGGTTCGAAGCGTTGAGGCCCGGCACTTGCGGGTTGTCCTGCGGGTTGAATGTCCAGTGGTCCTGATCCAGATCGATCACCAGCGCGGTGCTTTCGTCGAGCAATGCGCGAGTCGCCCCATGTACCAGCACCGCCACCGGCGCACTGTCCTTGAGCATGTAATCCAGACGTTCCGCCGGGTACGCCGGGTCCAGCGGCACATAGGCACCGCCCGCCTTGAGGATGCCGAGCAGACCGACCATCAGTTCCAGCCCGCGCTCGACGCAGATCGCCACCCGCGAATCCGGCCCCACACCCAGTTCGCGCAGGTGATGGGCCAGACGGTTGGCCTGAGCGTTGAGTGCGGCGTAGGTCAGTTGCCGTTCACCGGCCTGCAACGCGACGGCTTGCGGCGTACGTTGGACTTGCGCTTCGAACAACCCGTGAACGGTTTGCTCCAGATCGTCTGCGGTGCCGGTGGCGTTAAGGTCGTACAGCACCTGCTGACGCTCTGCACCGTCGAGGATCGGCAAGCGATTCAACGGCTGAACCGGTGTCTGTTCCAGGGCATCCGCCAGTTTCTCCAGCGCGGTCTGCATGTAGTTGCAAATGCGCTGTGAACCGATGCTCGCCGGGGTCATGGCAGTCAGCACGAAACCGTTGCCCAGATCATCGACGCCCAGGCTCAGCGGATAGTTGGTGCGTTCTTCACTACTCAGGGTCTCGATGCCTTGCCAGGCCTGACGCAGGTTTTGCTGCTGCGCCTCGTCGGCGCTGTGCCGGTAGTTGAGCATCGAACTGAACAACGGCGACGGCGCGGCCACCCCACTGCAACGCTGGGCCAGCGCCAGCGAAGCGTGCTCATGGCCGAGCAATGCGCTCAGACGTGCATGCGTCGCCCGAGCCCCTTCGCGCACCGGGGTTTCACCGAGATCGACCCGCAGTGGCAAGGTGTTGATGAACATACCCAGCGCCCGGTCGGCACCCTCGCCGCCCTGCATCCGGCCCATCAGCACCGTGCCGAACACCACCCGTTCCTGCCCGGACGTCGCGGCCAGCACCTGCGCCCAGGCGAGGTGGAACAGGCTGGCCACGCTGATGCCCAGTTGCCGGGCCAGGCTGCGCAGACGCTGGCCGGTTGCAGCCGTCAGGGCCTGTTGCGTTTCCTCGATGTCGCGACCGTCGCCTTGCACATCCTGCAAGCCGAACGGCAAGGTCGGCTCGTCGATGTCGCCGAGCATGTCGCGGAAGAACGTTTCGTGCTCCTGCTCACTGACACCCAGCCGCGCCTGCGCAACGTAATTGCGGTAAGGCACCGCCGCGCCCAGCGAGGCTTCGCGCCCTTGCAGGCAGGCGAGCATTTCGTGCTGCACCACGTCCAGCGCGGTGTGATCCATCACGACATGGTGGAACAGCAACATCGCGACCACCCGATCGTGGGCCGGGTCACGGGCATACACCAGACGCAGCAACGGTGCCTGACTGATGTCGAGGCGGTAGTGACGGGCATCGAAACGCCCGTGCAATTGCTCGAGGATGTCGCCCTGTGCAGGGTCGAGCACGATTTCCTGCACCGCCAGTCCGGCGTGACGCCACACCACCTGCATCGGCGCGGCCAGTTCCTGCCAGATCACCGCGGTGCGCAGGATGTCGTGGCGGGCAATGACCTGACGCAGCGCCGCCGCGAACGCTTCCACACGCTCGACGCTGTCGAAGGCCAGCCGCGATTGCAGCAGGTACGGGTCGCCCTGTTCGGCGCTCAGGTGGTGATAAAGGATACCTTCCTGCAACGGTGCCAGCGGATAAATGTCCTGCACGTTCACGGCGCCGCCGGGCACCGTGGCAACGATGCGGTCGATGCTCGGCTGATCCAGTTCGACCAGGCTCAACAGTTGCGGGGTGATGTGGGTGCAGTCGGCAGGAATGCGGTTGGCCGGCACTTCGATTTCGCGACCGCTGCCCACCGCCGCAGCCAGTGCAGCCAGCGTTGGCTGGCTGAACAGCACGCGCACGTCGGTATTCAGGCCGATCTGGCGCAGGCGTTCGATCAGGCTCACGGCCAGCAGCGAATGGCCGCCCAGTTCGAAGAAGTTGTCGTGACGACCGACCTTTTCCAGTTTCAAAACATCGGCCCAGATCTGCGCCAGTGCGGTTTCCACCGGGCCCTGCGGGGCTTCGTATTCACGGCTGAGCCAGGCGCTCTGATCTGGTTCCGGCAAGGCCTTGCGGTCGAGTTTGCCGTTGGCGGTCAGCGGCAAGATGTCGAGTCGCACGTAAGCCGCCGGGATCAACGCTTGCGGCAGAAGCCCTTGCAGATGATTGCGCAGGGTTTCGATAGCGGCCGGTGCCCTTTCGGTGAACCACACCAGCAACTGCCCGTCGCGCACCAGCGCCACGGCGTCCTGCACCGTCGGATGGCTGGCCAGCGCGGCTTCGATTTCCCCCAGTTCGACCCGCACGCCGCGCAGTTTCACCTGATCGTCGTTGCGGCCGAGGTATTCGATGTTGCCGTCCGCCAACCAGCGTGCGAGGTCACCGGTACGGTACATCCGCGCCTGCGGCTGGTCGCTGAACGGATCAGTGAGGAAGCGTTCGGCGGTCATTTCCGGACGGTTCAGGTAACCCCGCGCCACACCCGCGCCAGCGACGTACAACTCACCCGTCACCCCCACCGGCACCGGACGTTGCTGGTCATCCAGCAGATAGATGCGGGCGTTGGCCATCGGCCGGCCGATGTGCAGCGGTTGCCCGACTTCCACCGGGCCGGACGTGGCGACCACCGTGGCTTCGGTCGGGCCATAGTTGTTGATCACCACGAAGGTTTGTGCACGGTTGAACTGACGCAGTTTGTCGCCACCAATCAACAAGGTGCGCAGGGTCGGGTGTTGCAGCTCGCGGCTGAACGCATATTCCGCCACCGGCGTCGGCAGGAAACTCACCTGCAACGGCTGCGCCCGCCACCAGTCGAGCAATTCGTCCAGGTGTTCATTGCTCACCGATTCCGGCGGCAGGTGCAGGGTCGCGCCGACGCACAGTGCCGGCCAGACTTCCCAGGCCATCGCGTCGAAACCGAAACCGGCAACGCTGGCGGTGTGGCTGCCGGCGTGCAGGTCGAAGGCTTCGGCGTGCCAGTGCACGAGGTTTTCCAGGGTCGCATGTTCGACCATCACCCCTTTCGGCTGGCCGGTTGAGCCCGAGGTGTAAATCACGTACGCAAGATTTGCCGGAGTCAGGTACGGCAGTTGCGGGTTGCTGTCGGGCAGGTGTTGCCAGGCGTCGCTGTCCAGATCGATCACCGGCATCATGCCCGGCAAATCCCGGGTCGAGGCCTGGACCAGCACGGCCACCGGATCGCTGTCCTGCAACAGGTAGGCAATACGCTCCGCCGGGTGCGCCGGATCCACCGGCACATAACCGGCGCCGGCCTTGAGAATCGCCAGCAGCCCCACCAGCATCTGCGGGCCACGACGCACGCAAATGGCGACGCGGTCGTCCGGCTGCACACCGAGGCCGATCAAATGATGGGCCAGTTGGTTGGCGCGCTGATTGAGCTGACCATAAGTCAGCTGTTGCGCGCCCTGAATCACGGCGTGGGCATGCGGATTGCGCTCGGCCTGCGCCTCGACCATTGCGTGAATCGTTGCGCCACGGGGATAGGCCGTGACCGGGGGATTGAAGCCCTCGACCAGACGCTCCAGTTCTGCGCTCGAAAGGATCGGCAAGCGGTTCAACGGTTTTTGCGGCGTCTGTTCCAGCGCCTGCACCAGTTGTTCCAGCGCGGTGTGCATGTAACTGCAAATCCGTTGCGCACCGATCTGGCTCACCGCCAGAACCGACAAGGCAAACCCTTCGCCCAGATCGTCCACACTCAGGGTCAGCGGGTAGTTGGTGCGTTCTTCACCACCGAGTTTCTGCACGCCCTCCCAGATGCCCTGGCCGTTCTGCGACGGCTGTGCGGGGGCGCTGTGACGATAGTTGAACAAGGCACTGAACAGCGGCGACGACGCCGCAACACCACTGCAACGCTGGGCCAGCGCCAGCGAGGCGTGTTCATGCCCCAGCAGCGCGGTCAGTCGCGCGTGAGTCGCCTTGACCCCGTCCCGCGCGCCGGCACCAACATCGATGCGCAGCGGCAAGGTGTTGATAAACACCCCCAACGCCCGGTCGGCGCCGTCGCCGCCCTGCATCCGCCCCATCATCACCGTGCCGAACACCACATCGCGGCGGTTCGACAGCACGCCCAGCACTTGCGCCCAGGCCAGGTGCATCAGGCTGGCCGCGCTTACACCCAGTTGCCGCGCCTGTTCACGCAGACGCACATTGAGTTCAGTGGCCACCGGTTGCAGCGCTTCCTCGATGCCGTGACCGTCGCCCTGCACATCCCGCAGCCCCAGCGGCAGGGTCGGCTCGTCGATGTCGCCGAGCATCTCGCGGAAAAACGCTTCGTGTTCCTGCTCGCTGAGCCCCAGGCGCGCCTGGGCCACATAGTTGCGATAGGGAATCGGCGCTGAAAGATGGTCGATCTCACCGAACATCACACCGCGCATTTCCTCGACGATCACTTCCAGTGCGGTGTGGTCAAGGATCAGGTGATGGGACAGCAGGATCGCCACCACGCGCTGCTGCTTCGGATCTTCGGCAAACACCATGCGCAGCAGCGGCCCCTGGCTGATGTCGAGGCGGTAGTGACGGGCGTCGAAGCGCTCGTGCAACTGTTCAAGGATGTCGCCGTTTGCTGAATCCAGCGCGACATGCTGTACCACCAGTTCGGCGTAGCGCCACACCACTTGATGCGGCGTCGCCAGGCCTTCGTGGACAACGCTGGTACGCAGGATGTCGTGGCGCGCGATGACTTGTTGCAAGGTGTCGGTGAACGTGCGCAGGCGCTCGACACTGTCGAAGGCCAGCCGTGATTGCAGCAGGTACGGGTCGCCCTGCTCCGCGCTCAAGTGGTGATAAAGGATGCCTTCCTGCAATGGCGCCAGCGGATAGATGTCCTGCACGTTGGCGGCGCCGCCCGGCACCGTGGCGACGATCCGGTCGATGCCGGCCTGATCCAGTTCGGTCAGGCTCAGCAGGTCCGGGGTGATGCGAGAGCAATCAGCAGGAATGCGGTTGGCCGGTACTTCAATTTCGCGACCACTGCCCACCGCTGCCGCCAGCGCGGCCAGGGTTGGCTGGCTGAAAAGCACGCGCACGTCGGTGCTCAGGCCGATCCGGCGCAGGCGCTCGATCAGGCTCACCGCCAACAACGAGTGCCCGCCCAGCTCGAAGAAGTTGTCGTGGCGACCAACCTTTTCCAGCTTCAGGACATCGGCCCAGATCTGCGCCAGCGCGGTTTCCACCGGGCCTTGCGGGGCTTCGTATGCCTGGCTGAGCCAGGCGCCCGGATCCGGCATTGGCAAGGCTTTGCGGTCGACCTTGCCGTTGTTGTTCAGCGGCAAGGCGTCGAGCTGCACCCAGGCCGAGGGCACCATGTATTCCGGCAGGCGCGACTGCAATTGTTCGCGCAGGCTGGCGCTGTCAACGCCCTCCTCGGCTGTGAAATACGCCACCAGACGCAGCGGTTCCTGGCCGTCCTGACGCGCCAGTACGATGGCTTCCCTGACCCCTTCGCAGTTCAGCAGGCGGTTTTCAATTTCTCCCAGTTCGATGCGGAAACCACGGATTTTCACCTGATCGTCGTTGCGACCGATGCATTCCAGCTGCCCCGGCGCCAGCCAGCGCGCGAGGTCGCCGGTGCGGTACAGCAACGCGCCCGGTTGATCGCCGAACGGGTCTTGCAGGAATTTTTCGGCGGTCAGATCCGGGCGATTCAAATAGCCCAGCGCCACGCCCTGGCCGCCGATGTACAGCTCGCCGGTCACGCCCATCGGTACCGGTTGCTGACGGGCGTCGAGCACGTAGACCTGGGTGTTGGAGATCGGGCCGCCAATCGGCACGCTGTCGGCATCGTCCGCCACTTCGCGCACTTCGAACGTCGTGGCGTAGGTGGTGGTTTCGGTCGGGCCGTAGCAGTGGACGATGCGCAGGTCCGGCGCCTCGGCCAGCAAGCGGCGGAAGGCCGCTGGATCAGCGCGTTCGCCACCACAGAGCACCATGCGCAAGCCTTTGAGGACTTCAGGAATCAGCTGCACGTACTGGTTGAACAGCGCGGTGGTGACGAACAGGATCGTGATGCCAGAAACCGCCAAGACCTGCCCGAACACGTTTGGATCAAGCAAGGTGTTGTGATCGATCACAACCACGCGCCCGCCGTTGAGCAGCGGCCCCCAGACATCCATGGTGCTGGCGTCGAATGCCGGGTTGGAGGCGAACGCCACATGATCCTGCGGATTGAAATCGGCATAGCCGTTGTTGATCACCAGTCGCCCGATGGCCCGGTGCGGCACCATCACCCCTTTCGGTGTGCCGGTGGAACCGGAGGTGTACATGATGTAGGCCACGGATTCCGAAGACTGCGGCAGGTCCGGGTTGTGCGTCGGTTGCGCGTCGAGTTTCAGCGCATCGAGGTCGATCCGACGCACGCTGTAGTCGACTGACTCGGTGCTCAAGGTCAGCAGCGCTTTCGCCCGACAATCCTCAACCATGAACGCCTGACGCTCGGCCGGCGCGTTGATGTCCAGCGGCACATAAGCCGCCGCACATTTGCCGATGGCCAGTTGCGCGACCAGCAGATCCAGCGAACGCGGCAACAGGATCGCCACATGGTCGCCCGGCTGCACGCCCTGCCCGATCAGGTGATGGGCCAGGCGATTGGCCCGTTGATTCAGCTCTTCATAAGTCAACGCGGTGTTGCCATGCACCGCCGCCACGGCTTGCGGATGCCGTTTCACTTGCTGCTCGAACAGGCCATGAACCGTCGAACCCGACGGGTAATCCCGGTGGGTGGCATTGAACCCGGCCAGCAATTCCCGACGCTCATCCGGCGGCAGAATCGACAGCTGATCGACACCCCGTTGCGGCGTCTGCTCCAGCGCCTGCACCAGACTGTCGAAGGCGATATTGATGTACTCACAGACCCGCGCCCCATCGATGCCCGGCACCGCCTGCACACTCAGACGCAAACCTTCGCCAAGGTCATCGACGCTGACCACCAGCGGATAGTTGCTGCGCTCGCGGGAGCTGAGCAATTCAATGCCATCCAGCGTCAGACCCGCAGCCTGCGGTGCGCTGTGGCGATAGTTGAGCAACGTGCCGAACAACGGCAACGAGCCGGAAACCCCGCTGCAACGCTGGGCCAGCGCCAGTGACGCCTGTTCATGGGCGAGCAATTGCGCCAGCCGTTCATGGGTGGCGAGCACACTGTCGCGCACCGCCGTTGCAGTCACGCTGACCCGCAGCGGCAAGGTGTTGATGAACAGGCCCAACGCCCGGTCGGCGCCCTCGCCGCCCTGCATCCGGCCCAGCAGCACCGTGCCGAACACCACCTCGTCCCGACCGGAAATCTGCGCCAGGACCTGCGCCCAGGCCTGGTGCGCCAGACTCGCCACGCTGATGCCAAGCCGCCGTGCCTGCTCGCGCAGACGCAAGGCCAGCGCGGTGTCCAGCGTAAGTTGGCTGTCGAGCACCGCGCTGCCGTCGCCGTGCACGTCCTGCACACCGAACGCCAAGGTCGGCTCGTCGATGTCGCCGAGCATGTCGCGGAAAAACTCTTCATGGGCCTCGGCATCCGCGCCAAGCCGTGCCTGCGCGACGTAGTTGCGGTACTGCACCGGCGTCGCCAGTTCGGCGGCGTGACCATGCAGCACGCTGTTCATCTCGCTCACCAGCACTTCCAGCGCGGTGTGGTCGAGCATCAGGTGATGCATCAGCAGGATGCCGACCCAGCGCTTGTGCTGCGGATCCTCGGTGTAGGCGAAGCGCATCATCGGTGCGCGGCCCAGGTTCAGACGGTAGTGACGCGGGTCGAAACGCGCCTGCATCTGTTGCAGCACGTTGCCGTCCTGCGGATCGGCATCGACCCGCTCAAGCGCCAGCGGCGCCGCCCGCCAGACCACTTGCACCGGCTCTTCGAGGCCTTCCCAGACCACACTGGAACGCAGGATGTCGTGGCGCGCGATTACCACGTTGACGGCACGGACGAACGCCTTGACCGACTTGATTCCGTCAAACACGAACTGAGCCTGCAACACGTAAGGATCGCCGGCCGTTGCCGCCATGTGGTGATACAGAATGCCTGCCTGCAACGGCGCCAGGGCGTAGATGTCCTGCACGTTGGCGACGCCACCGGGAACGCTTTCCACGATCCGGTCGATGCCGGCCTGATCGAGTGAGGCCAGGGGCAGCATGTCTGGCGTGATGTATTGGCAGTCGGGGGTGATGCGATTGACCGGTACTTGAACGCCGGACGACGCGCCCAGGGTTGCCGCCAGTCCTGCCACGGTTGGCCGGCCGAACAGGACCCGCACATCGCAGCTCAATTCCTGCTGGCGCATGCGCTCGACCAGTTTCACCGCCAGCAAGGAATGACCGCCCAGCTCGAAGAAATTGTCATGGCGCCCGACCTGCTCGACGTTCAGCAGGGTCTGCCAGATCTCGGCGATACGGCATTCCACATCGCCGACCGGCGCCTCATAGCCGCGCAGCAAATGGCCGCTTTGATCCGGGGCCGGCAAGGCCTTGCGGTCGAGTTTACCGTTGGGGCTCAGGGGCATGGCGTCGAGATGGACGAACGCCGTCGGCACCATGTAATCCGGTAGCTGCTCCAGCAGATGGCTGCGCAGTTCACCGATGTCCAGCAACTGACCGGTGTAATACACCACCAGCCGTGAATCGCCGGCCACGTCTTCGCGCACCAGCACTTCGGCGGCGAGCACGGTGTCGAGTTGCATCAGCCGCGCCTGGATTTCCCCCAGTTCGATACGCAAGCCGCGAATCTTCACCTGATCGTCGTTGCGACCGAGGTATTCGAGGTTGCCGTCGGCCCGATAGCGGCACAGGTCACCGGTGCGGTACAGCCGCGCATTGGGCTGGTCGCTGAACGGATCGTCGAGGAAACGCTCGGCGGTGAGCGACGCAAGATTCAGGTATCCACGCGCCACCTGCACGCCACCGATGTACAGCTCGCCGGCCACGCCCAGCGGCAACGGTTGCAACTGTTCATCGAGGATGTACAAACGGGTATTGCTGACCGGCCGGCCGATGGGCAACTGCGCCTCTGGCACCGGCATCGACGGTTCCAGCGTCCATATTGTGCTGTCGACCGTGGTTTCGGTCGGGCCGTAGACGTTATGCAAACGCGCCTGCGGCAGACGCTCGCGGACTTGAAGGGCCAACGCCGGCGTCAGCTCGCCGCCGCCACAGAACACATCCGTGAGGCTGGTGCACTGGCTGACGTCTTCCACGTCGAGGAACTGTTGCAACAGCGCCGGCACGAACTGGATCACGCTGATGCGCTGCTCGCGCACCACTTGCGTCAAGTACGCCGGTTCGAAGTGCGCATCGGGGCGCGCCAGTACCAGACGCAGACCCGATGTCAGCGGCCAGAACAGCTCCCAGACCGAGGCGTCGAAACTGTAAGGAGTTTTCTGCAACAGGGCGCCGTCCGCCACGGGCGGGCACACCTGCGAGCTCCAATGCAGCAGATTACCCAGGCCACGATGCTCGACCATCACCCCTTTCGGCGTGCCGGTGGAACCCGAGGTGTAGATCACGTAGGCCAGGTTCGAAGCGTTGAGGCCCGGTACCTGAGGGTTTTGATCGGGGTAGTTCTGCCAGTGATCCTGATCGAAATCGAGCAGCGGCACGCCACCTGCCTCGAACAGCGTCCGGGTCGCGCCGTGCGCCAGCAGCGCCACCGGGGCGCTGTCCTTGAGCATGTAGTTCAGGCGTTCCGCCGGGTACGCCGGGTCCAGCGGGACATAAGCGCCGCCGGCCTTGAGAATGCCCAGCAGGCCGATCACCAGTTCAGGCCCGCGCTCTACGCAGATCGCCACCGGCGTATCCGGCCCGACACCCAGCTCACGCAAGCGGTGAGCCAGGCGATTGGCCCGGGCATTGAGTTCGACATACGTCAGTGATTGCGCATCGGCCTGCAATGCAACGGCCTGCGGCGAACGCTGGACCTGAGCCTCGAACAGGCCATGAACGGTCTGTTGCAGATCGAGCTCGACGCGGCTGTCATTGAATCCCACCAGCAATTGCTGCCGCTCCTGCTCCGGCAAAACCGGCAACTGGTTGATCAGCGTCTCGGGCGACCGTTCCAGGGCATCGAGCAAGCCGTCGAGTGCGGTTTGCACATAGGCGCAGACCCGTTCGGCGCCGATGCCGCTCGGGGCGATGGCGGACAGCCGGAAACCACTGCCCAGGTCATCGACACTCAGGGTCAGCGGATAGTTGGTCGGCTCCTTGCCACTCAGGACCTGGACGCCGGGGGCCAGTTCGATCACTGCGGCAACATCACCGACAGCGCTGTGGCGATAATTGAGCATGGCGCTGAACAACGGCGTCTGCGCATTCAACGCGCTGCAACGCTGGGCCAGTGCCAGCGAGGCCTGTTCATGGGCGAGCAACGCGCTCAGCCGTCGATGCGTGGCGAGCACGCCGTCGTGGACGCTTTGCGCGCCGACATCGACCCGCAGCGGCAAGGTGTTGATGAACATGCCCAGCGCCTGCTCACCGCCATCGCCCGCCTCCATGCGCCCCAGCAACACGGTGCCGAACACCACCGAGGTGCGCCCGGACAACTGGCCCAACACCCGCGCCAGCGCCAGGTGCATCAGGCTCGCCACGCTCACGCCGAGTTGCCGCGCTTGCGTGCGCAGTCGCAGGTTCAGTGCATCGCTGAGCGTCAGCTGCGCATCTTCGAAATCCTGCCCGCCGCCGTGAACATCCTGCAACCCCCACGGCAACGTCGGCTCGTCGATATCGCCGAGCATCTCGCGGAAGAACGTTTCGTGGGCCTGCTCATCAAGGGCCATGCGCGCCCGCGCCAGGTGATTGCGAAACGGCACGGCCGGCGCCACCTGTTCGGTCTGCCCTTGCAGCCACGCCTGGATTTCCCGGCGCACCACATCCAGCGCCACGTGGTCGATGATCATGTGATGGAACAGCAGCAGCGCGACGATCCGCCCCTGCGCCGGATCCCGTGCATAGACCAGACGCAGCAGCGGCGCCTGTTGCAGATCAAGGCGCAAGTGACGGGCGTCGTAACGCGCCTGCAACTGACTGAACACGTCCGTGGACGTGTCGAGCTGCACCTCTTCGCAGACCAGCGGCGCCTGGCGCCAGACCACTTGCACCGGCTCGTCCAGGCGCTCCCAGACAAACGAGGTGCGCAGAATGTCGTGACGGTCGATCACCCATTGCAAGGCCTGGGCAAACGCGTCGAGGCGCTGGTGACTGTCGAACGTGAACTGCGCCTGTTGCACATACAGATCGCCTTCACCGGCGGCGAGGTGCAGATACAGCATGCCCTCCTGCAACGGCGCCAGCGGATAGATGTCCTGCACATTCGCCACGCCACCCGGCACGGTGGCGACGATGCGGTCGATGGCCGGTTGATCCAGTTGCACCAGCGGCAGCATGTCCGGGGTGATGCGCAGCGCCGGGCTCGACCAGTCGCCGCCATGGCTCGCCACCAGCTCCAGCAACTGCGCCTTGTGCTTGGCGAGGCTGTCCCAAAGCGCGTCGTCCAGCGCCTCGTCGTCGCCCAGAATGACCAGGTCTTCATCGTCCTGTTGAAGGCGGATCGCATGGGTGGAAATAACAGCCATCAGCTCGCGAAATTGCATGGGGGTAACCTGCTGTAAATTCGGGAAAAAAGGAGCGCGCAGCGGCGAATCCGTGCGGCCACGCGCAGCCCGGAAAAACTAAAACATCGGGGCTTGGGTGTCTGACATGGGAAGCGGGGACAAGCCCCGTGACCGGCCAGTCATGGCGTCGATCCACGGGAACCGCGAATCGACGCCGATGTCGGCTCAGAGCCGGCGTTTGCGGTTGAGCGTCGGTATGGTGGTTTGCGGGACTTCAACCTGCCTGGCTTGCGCCGAAGTCTGGGCCGCCAGCGCCGCCAGGGTCGGCTGACTGAACAGCGTGCGGGCATCGACGTGCAGCCCGGCCTGACGCATGCGCGCCACCAGACTGACCGCCAGCAACGAATGCCCGCCGAGTTCGAAGAAGTGATCGTTGCGTCCGACCTGCTCCAGTTGCAGTACCTCGGCCCAGATCTGCGCCAGCCGGATTTCGACTTCGCCCTCGGGCGCCTCGTAGCGACGACTGAGCACCGCCTCTGCCCCCGGTGCCGGCAAGGCCTTGCGGTCGACCTTGTCGTTGGGGGTCAGGGGCAACGCATCGAGCTTCACGTAGGCGCCTGGCGCCATGTACTCCGGCAAGCGCTCCAGCACGTGGGCGCGCAAGCTTTCGATGGGTGGCGCGTCGAAGCCTTCACGCACGGTGAAATACGCCACCAGTCGTTCGTCGCGCACCAACACCACGGCTTCACGCACCGCCGGATGCTCGATCAGCCGCGCCTCGATTTCCCCCGGTTCCAGACGCAGGCCGCGCAACTTGATCTGGAAGTCGTTGCGCCCGAGGAATTCGAGGTTGCCGTCCGCCCGGTAGCGCACCAGATCGCCGGTGCGATACAGGCGATCACCGGCCACGAACGGGCTGTCGATGAAGCGCTCGGCCTGCATGTCCGGCAGTCCCAGGTAACCCCGCGCGACTCCGACCCCGCCGATGTGCAAGTGACCGCTGACACCGAATGGCACCGGTTGGTCGTGGGCATCCAGCACGTAGAGCCGGGTGTTGCTCAACGCCTTGCCGATTGGCACCACCGCTTCCGGCACCGGTTGATCCGGTTCCAGCGTCCAGCCGGTGCTGTCGACCGTGGTTTCGGTCGGGCCGTAAACGTTATGCAGACGCACCCATGGCAGGCGCTCGCGGACGCGCCGCGCCAGTGCGGCAGTCAGTTCACCGCCACCGTTGAGCACGTCGGTCAGGCTGGTGCACTGGCTGACATCGTCCTGCTCGATGAACTGTTGCAGCAGCGCCGGCACGAACTTGACCACGGTAATCTGCCGTTCGCGAATCACCTGGGTCACATAGGCCGAATCGCGGTTGCCGTCGGGACGCGCCAGCACCAGCCGCAGGCCGGAACACAGCGGCCAGAAAATCTCCCACACCGAACTGTCGAAGCTGAACGGCGCCTTCTGCAACAGCGCGCCGTGCCCGGTCGGTGGGCTGATCTGCGAACCCCAGTGCACCATGTTGCAGGCGCTGCGGTGCTCGATCATCACGCCCTTCGGCGTGCCGGTGGAACCCGAGGTGTAGATCATGTAGGCCAGGTTCGCAGCGCTCAAACCCGGTATTTGCTGATTGTCGGCGGACGCGTCCTGCCAGGTGCAACGGTCGAAATCGATGACCGGCACACCGGGATCAGCCAGCAGATTGCGGGTGGCCTCGTGTACCAGCACCGCCACCGGGGTGCTGTCCTGCAACATGTAATGCAGGCGTTCCAGCGGATAGTCGGGATCCAGCGGCACATACGCGCCGCCCGCCTTGAGAATGCCCAGCAGGCCGACTATCAGATCCAGGCTGCGCTCGACACAGATCGCCACCCGGGAATCCGGTTGCACACCTTGCTCGCGTAGATGATGCGCCAAGCGGTTGGCCTGCTCATTCAACTGGCGATACGTCAGCTGTTGTTCACCGGCCTGCAAGGCGATGGCGTCGGGACGACGTTGCGCCTGCTGTTCGAACAAGGTTTGCAGCGGCTGATCCATCGGGCAATCGACTTCGCTGGCATTGAACTCGACCAGCAGTTGTTCAAGCTCCGCCGCCGGCAGGATCGGCAAGCGATTCAGCGGCTGTTGCGGTGTCTGCTCCAGCGCATCGACCAGCGCCTGCAACGCGGTTTGCACGTAGTCGCCGATGCGCCGGGCGCCGATGCTGATCAGGGTTCGCGTGGTGATCTGCAAGGCGCTGCCCAGGTCATCGACGCTCAAGGTCAGCGGATAGTTGGTGCGTTCTTCGTTGTCCAGGGTCTGGATGCCTTGCCAAGCCGGATCCGCCGCCGATTCCTGCACCTCAAGGTCGGTATGCCGATAGTTGAGCAACGCACTGAACAGCGGTGCCGGTGACGCGACGCCGCTGCAACGCTGGGCCAGCGCCAGTGACGCATGTTCGTGCCCGAGCAAGTCGGTCAGTCGGGCGTGGGTCAGCAGCACGGCATCACGCGCGCCTCGGTCCATGTCCACTCGCAAAGGCAACGTGTTGATGAACACCCCGAGCGCCCGGTCCGCGCCCTCGCCGCCCTGCATGCGGCCCATGAAAACGCTGCCGAACACCACACGTTCCTGTCCCGAGGTCGCCGCCAGCACCTGCGCCCAGGCCAGATGAATCAGGCTGGCCACGCTGACGCCTGCCTGCCGCGCTTGCTGGCGCAAGCGGCGGTCCAGTTCAGGCGCAAGGGTTCGCACGGTTTCGTCGATACCGCGCCCGTCGCCCTGTACGTCCTGCAAACCGAACGGCAAGGTCGGCTCGTCGATGTCGGCGAGCATTTCGCGGAAAAACGCTTCATGTTCCTGCTCGCTGACACCGAGCCGGGTCTGGGCCACGTAATTGCGATACGGCACCGCTGGCGGCAACGGCTCGCCCTGCCCCAGCAGGTTGGCGCGCATTTCATGGCGCAAGACTTCCAGGGCGATGTGATCCAGCGCCAGGTGATGGAACAACAGAATCGCCACGATCCGCCCATGGGCCGGATCGCGGGCATACATCAGCCGTATCAGCGGCGCCTGACTGACGTCGATGCGATAACGCCGGGCATCGAAGCGCTCATGCAACTGCGCGAGGACATCGCCCTCGGCCGGGTCGAGCATGATTTCCTGCACCGGCAATTCAGCCTGGCGCCAGACCACCTGCACCGGCGTGGTCAAGCCTTCCCAGACCACGGCGGTGCGCAGGATGTCGTGCCGCGCCATGACCTGACGCAGCGCGGCCGCATAGGCCTCGACCCGCTCGACGCTGTCGAACGCCAGCTGCGATTGCAGCAGGTACGGATCACCCTGCGCGGCGGTGATGTGGTGATAAAGGATGCCTTCCTGCAACGGCGCCAGCGGATAAATGTCCTGCACGTTGGCCGCGCCGCCCGGCACGGTGGCGATGATCCGGTCGAGGGTGGTTTGATCCAGCTCGACCAACGGCAACAGGTCCGGGGTGATCTGCGTGCAACCCTGCGGAATGCGGTTGGCCGGCACTTCGACTTCACGACCACTGCCTACCGACGCTGCCAGCGCCGCCAGGGTCGGCTGGCCGAACAGCACGCGCACGTCGCTGCTCATGCCGAGCTGGCGCATGCGCTCGATCAGATTGACCGCCAGCAACGAATGCCCGCCCAGCTCGAAGAAGTGATCGTGACGCCCGACCTTTTCGACTTGCAGCACCTCGGCCCAGATCTGCGCCAGGAGGATTTCGACGTCGCCTTGCGGCGCTTCGTACTCGCGGCGGATCAACGCCTCCGGCCCCGGTACCGGCAACGCCTGACGATCCAGTTTGCCGTTGGCGGTCAGGGGCAACGCCGTCAAGCGCACGTAGGCCGATGGCAGCATCGCGCTCGGCAGACGGGTTTGCAGATGGGCATGCAGCTGCGTGATGTCCAGCGACTGGTGTTCGGTGAACCAGGCCAGCAACTGCCCGTCGCGCACCTGCACCACCGCATCGCGCACCGATTCATGACTGCTCAACGCGGCTTCGATTTCGCCGGGTTCGATGCGTACACCACGGATTTTCACCTGATCGTCGTTGCGGCCCAGATATTCGATGGTGCCGTCCGGGCGCCAGCGTGCGAGGTCACCAGTGCGGTACATCCGCGCGTTGGGCTGGTGGCTGAACGGATCGTCAAGAAAGCGTTCGGCGGTCAGTTCCGGGCGGTTGAAGTAACCCCGCGCCACCCCGGCACCACCGACGTACACCTCACCGGCCACGCCAATCGGCACCGGTCGCTGTCGGTCATCCAGCAGATAGGTCGTGGCGTTGCTCACGGGTTTACCGATGTGCAGCGTCCGGCCCGGCTCGAGTCGGCCCGAGGTGGCAACCACGGTGGCCTCGGTCGGGCCGTAGTTGTTGATCACCTCGAACGTTTGCTCGCGATTGAACTGGCGCAGGCGATCACCGCCGATCAGCAGGGTGCGCAACGTCGGATGTTCGAGGTGGCGACTGAAGGCGTACTCGGCAATCGGCGTTGGCAGGAAACTCACGTCCAGCGGTTGCGCGCGCCACCAGTCGAGCAGCGCGTCGATGTCTTCGCCACCGTCACGGGACGGCGCCAGGTGCAGGGTCGCGCCGACACATAGCGCAGGCCAGACTTCCCAGGCCATGGCGTCGAAGCCGAAGCCGGCCAGGCTTGAGGTGTGGCAACCCGCGCCCAGGTCGAAAGCCGTGCAATGCCAGTCCACCAGATTCGACAGGGTCCGATGTTCGACCATCACGCCTTTGGGCTGGCCGGTGGAACCAGAGGTGTAGATCACGTAGGCCAGGTGCGCGTTGGTCAGGCCCGAGACCTCGGGGTTGAGATCATTGACCGGCCAAGAGCGCGGGTCGATGTCGATCACCGGCACATTCAGCACCGGCAGACGTTCACGCAGATTGCGCTGGGTCAGGACCACGACCGGCGCGCTGTCGCTCAATAAATAGCTCAAACGTTCCGCAGGATGGGCCGGATCGACCGGCACATAACCGGCGCCGGACTTGAGGATTGCCAGCAACGCGACCAAGGTGTCCAGCCCTCGGCGGGCGACCAGCGCCACGCGGTCATCGGGTTGCACACCGAGCCCGATCAAATGATGGGCCAAGGCGTTGGCCTTTCGGTTCAGTTCGGCATAGGTCAGTCGTTGTCCCTGGGATTCTGCTGCCACCGCATCCGGCCGCATCGCCGCTTGCGCTTCGATTCGCTGATGGAGGGTCAGCCCGTCGGGGTAATCGGCGCGGGTGTCATTCCACTCTTGCAGCAAGGTCGACTCGGCTGACAGGTTCAGACTGAAATCGCCAACCGCCAGCGAAGTATTTTCAAGCCCCTGCTCCAGCACCCACAGCAATCGGCCGCACAGCGCCGCGATTTCATCCGCGTCAAAGTAGGCCTCGTTGTACACCATGTACAAACTGTCCTCTTCGTCGCCTCGGCTGCTCAACAGGTGCACGGACAGCGGCGTGCCCTCTTCATGGTTGGACACTTTGACCACCCGCCCCCGGGCCTCTCCGTACCGGTATTCATGGGCGTCCCGCTCGTAGGAGACGGTCACTTCGAACAGCTGTGAACGATCCTCGCGCAGCAGGCCCAGCGCCCGGTTCATCTCACTCAGAGGAAAACGCTGATGGCGGAAATCCTGTTTCAGCTCATCGCGAACGGCCTTGACCAGCGCGCCGAACGCCAGCTCGCGCCCGAACCCCATGCGCACGGCGCTGACCTGGGTGAACAGCCCCAGGGTCGACTTGAAACGGGCCCCGGACCGATTGAGCAACGGCAAGCCCACCACCCATTCATCACGCTGGCCGATGCGGCTGTAGTACACATGCATCGCCGCCAGCAGAAAGTGCAACGCCGAAGCCCCGTACTCTGCGGCCACCTGCTTCATACGGTCGTGAAAGCGGGCCGGAAAGACCTGCGAGTAAATCCGCGTCGGTGCCGTCGCGCCGGCAAAGCGTTCCTGATAGCGCGGCAATAACAGCGGTTCGGGAAGATGCCGGTATTTTTCCAGCCAGTACGCTCGGTCACGCGCATAGCGGGCGGACTCGTAATACCGTGCGTCGTCATGGATGAAGTCGACATAGGACGGCGCCGAATCCGGCGGCTGTTGCCCGAGCGCCAGGGCGTTGTAGATCTCGTCGAGGGACTTGAGCATTTCGCCAAAGCCCCAGCCATCGACAATCAGGTGGTGGGCCTGGAGCGAAAACCAGTGGCAGCGGTCATCGAGACGGATCAGGCAGAAACGGAACAGCGGCCCGCCGTCCAGCGTGAACGGCTGTTCGATGCGCTCCTGGGTCAACCGGCGCGCCGCAGCCTCGGGCTCGGGATGGGCACTGAAGTCATGGAACGGCATCGGCACCGGCATCGATGGCGCAAAACGCTGCAACGGCAGACCGTGCTCACCGGCACCCAGCAGCAGGCTGGTGCGCAGGGCGTCATGCCGGGCCACGAGGCCTTCAAGGGACGCATGCATCAACGCAGGGTCAAGGGCGCCGGTCATCTCGACATAACCACCGATGTTGTACACCGGCGAATCCCCCTGACGCAGTTGATCGAGCCAGATGTCACGCTGGGCAGCGGTCAGCGGGAAGGCTTCGGAAATCGCGGACAGACCGTCCGCCGCATCGGCAGCAAATTGGTTCATAAGATCCGTCTCATGTGATTTGGCGCGTATTCAAGCATCGGCCCCGAAACCCGCATGACACGTGAAACCCGGACAACTCCCCCCTCTTTGCCCCGCCCTGAGGGTCGTCAGCCCCGGACAAGTCAGTTATTCCCTCAAAAGTTCGGAAAGAAATGGCTGAAAATCCTGTAGGACAATCGCCACACACTGCTACCGACCAGCGCCTCGCAAATGTGGGACGCGGCGTTACGAGCCCCGGTTTTCGGGGTTCCCACTAGACCGTACAGTCACGGACCACGAGTCCTTACACATTGATCTGACAGAAACGTGACGCCATTTTTTCGGAAATGGTGGCACTTTGTGTCCCCGTTTTCCCCTACAGACGTAGGACAAATGCATAGGCTTAAATCCTGCTCCAGATCGATTTCAAGGAGAAACGCTGGGTTGGCGGCTTCACAGGTGTATGCACGGCAGATGATTCGGCAATGGCTTTAAATCAGGGATGACAAGGATATGAATCTGACCGGCAGTCTTCGCAACATGGAAAACCCGCACTTCTACTGGCAACTGGGCGAGCTGATCGCCAGTACGGGGAACGAACGATTCGCCTCCAACATGTTTCAGTTGGTCGACACCCTGGTGCCGGTCAACCGGGTGGATCTCAGCGAATGGACACTCGACGAGCGCGAGGCCAGCGTGGTCGAGATCAAGGCCCTGGGCAGCGCCGGTTTGCCAGATACCTTCCCGCCCCCGGACCCGCTGCAATGTCAGGACGATCATCCACTGTTGCAGAAGATGATCGAGATGAATGACTCGCTGCTGATTCAACTCAAGGCCTCGCTGCAGCAACGACACCCGCACCACAGCGTCCACCAGTGCAATCTGGTGTCACGCACCTCCAACCGCCGCTGCGTCATCTCGTTCTGTCGCCCTCACACGCACCGGGTGTTTTCCCTGCCGGAGCTGTCGTTTCTCAAAAGCCTGTCCGACACCCTGCTGCCATTGATCGAGCGTCACGCGCAGATCCGTCGGCAAATCATCGCCCGGCAACCGCGCCCACTTCAGGCCGATCAAGAGCAGACACCGTTGCAACAGGTGTTCGACGAGCGCCTGGCACTGGGCGACATCACCCTGTCAGTTCGTGAGAAGGAAGTCTGCCTGGGCCTGCTGACCGGCGGCACCGTGCCGCAGATGGCCGAAAGGTTGCGGGTCAAGAACAGCTCGATCGAGACCTACCTCAAGCGCGCGGCGGCCAAACTCGGGGTCAGTGGGCGTCACGGTCTGGCGAAATGGATGGCCGGGGCCTGATCCGGCGTTTTCTCATCACGGGCCTTCGCGCCCACTCCTATTTGTGAACGAGGCTGTTTGATGTCCAGGTTGCCGATCTCCCTGCTGTCCATGGCGTTGCTGATGGGCGGCTGCTCGCTGATTCCCGATTACCAGCGTCCGGCGTCACCCAGCGCGGCGCAGTATCCAAAAGGCCCCGCCTACCCTGTGCCAACCCGGACCACGACCGCTGTCGAGGACTGGCGCGGGCTGTTCAATGACCCGGCGTTGCAACAGCTGATTGAAAGCGCACTGGTCAATAACCGCGACTTGCGGGTTGCCGCGCTGAACGTTGAAGCCTTCCAGGCCCAGTACCGCATTCAGCGTGCCGACCTGCTGCCGGCGGTTTCAGCCAATGCCAATGAGCTGCGCCAACGGGTGCCGGCGAGCGTGACCAAAACCAAAGCGGCAATCACCTCGACCTACTCGGCGAACCTCGGCATCAGCGCCTACGAACTGGATTTTTTCGGCCGGGTCCGCAGCCTCAGCGAACAGGCCTTGATGAGCTGGCTGGCCACCGAAGAAGCCCGGCGCAGCGCGCAATTGAGCCTGGTGGCCAACGTCGCCAACGCCTACCTGACCTGGCGCGCCGACCAGGAGTTGCTGGCCCTGGCCCAGGAAACCCTGGCCGCCGACGAGAAAAGCCTGCACCTGACCACCCGCAATCGCGAGGCCGGCAAGTCCTCGGCGCTGGACCAGATCCAGGCGCAGACCAGCGTCGACAGCACTCGTGCCAGTCTTGCCCGCTATCAGCGACAGGTGGCCCAGGACTTGAACAGCCTGACGCTGCTGGTCGGTGCACCGGTTCCGGAGACTCTGCCGGCACGTCCACTGGCCAGTGATCTGGTTGCGCAAGTACCAGCCGGATTGCCGTCGGATCTGCTGCAACGCAGGCCGGACATTCTCCAGGCCGAATACAAGCTGAAAGCTGCCAACGCCAATATCGGCGCGGCCCGGGCGGCGTTTTTCCCCAGTGTCAGCCTGACCGCCAATGCCGGCACGTCGAGTCGGGAGCTGTCGGGATTGTTCAAGGGCGGCTCCGGCGCCTGGACCTTCCAGCCGCAGATCAACCTGCCGATCTTCAACGCCGGCAGCCTGCGCGCCAGCCTCGATTACGCGAAGCTGCAGAAGGACATCACCGTCGCCGAATACGAAAAGACCATTCAGACCGCCTTTCAGGAAGTGTCCGACGGTCTTGCCGCGCGGGAAACCTATCAGCAACAACTCCAGGCCCAGCGCGATCTGGTGCAGGCGACTCAGGACTACTACAACATGGCACAGCACCGCTACCGGACCGGTGTCGACAGCAGCCTGACGTTTCTCGATGCCCAGCGTTCGCTGTTCAGTTCGCAGCAAGGTCTGATCTCCGACCGGTTGGCACAACTGGTGGCGCAAGTGAACCTGTACACCGCACTGGGCGGTAGCTGGAGCCCGGTCGAACCGTCGCCGCAATAACCGCAGGTCATGTTTTCTTACACCTTTTGTCGCCAGATCTGACATCCGTCGGTGATCAAAAACCGACCTGCCGGTTCATTTTGGTATCATGCGCCGCTTTTACGGTTAACCCCCCGCCTGTCTCGCTGACCGGCGGGCTGCAAAAGGCGGTATTAGATGACGGCTTTGTTGACTCGCCGCAAGGTGCTTGCGGGAATGGGCGTGCTCGGTCTGGGCCTGCTCGCCGGCTGCGACACCCGTGGCCAACTGTCGTACAAGTACGGCAAGGATCTGAGCGACAAGATCCTCGGACGCACCTTCAAGCTCAAGGACACCGAAGGCAACACCGTGACGCTGTCGAGCTTTCGCGGCCTGATGCCGATGATTTTCTTCGGTTTCACCCAATGCCCGGCCGTCTGCCCGACGACCCTGGCCCGCGCGGCGAAAATCAAGAAGCTGATGGGCAAGGATGGCGACATCCTGCAGGTGGTGTTCATCACCCTCGACCCGGAACGCGACACACCCGAAATCCTCGACGCCTACGTCAAGACCTTCGACCCGAGCTTCGTCGCCCTCTACGGCACCCTCGAGGAAACCAAGGCCACCGCCAAGGAATTCGACGTCTTCTACGAAAAAGTCCCTGCCGGCGACACCTACACCCTGTCGCACACGTCCACCAGTTATGTCTACGACACCCGCGGCAACCTGCGCGTGGGTCTGTCCCAATCGCTTTCTGCACAAGAGTGCACGGAAGATTTGCAAACCGTCATGGAGGTCTGCTGATGAACCCTTTCCTGAACAACATCAAACGTGCCGCACTGGGCCTGTCCCTGCTGGGCCTGGCCTTCCAGGTTTCGGCGCAGACCAGGGTCGATGACGCCTGGGTCCGTGCAACCGTGCCAAACCAGTCGGCCAGCGGCGCGTTCATGACCGTCACCGCCGACAGCGACAGCAAGCTGCTGAGCGTTGCCTCGCCGGTGGCCAAGGACGTACAGATTCATGAAATGACCATGAAGAACGACGTGATGAGCATGGGCCCGGTCAACTCGGTCGACCTGCCGGCCGGCAAGGCTGTGAAGTTCGATCCGAACGGCTACCACGTAATGCTGATGGGCCTGAACGGTCAACTGAAGGAAGGCGAAACCGTGCCGCTGACCCTGACTGTGGAAAACGCCAAGGGCGAAAAACAAGCCATTGAAGTGCAGGCGCCAGTACGCTCGCTGACCAACATGGAAGGCCACGATCACAGCAAGATGCATTGATCTGACTTTGCGGTAACAAAAAACGGGACAGACTGATCGACAATCAGACTGTCCCGTTTTTTTGTTTTTAGCGTGTGTCGCTTCGCTTATCTCAAATCAGCATTGCCAGTGGATACGCGCAGCGACAGGTCAGTTGTCTTCATGAGGCTGCGTTTCTTCAAGATTACGGGCCAATGCGTAGTGAACGACCGACCGGGAAACGTTCTGCCGATCAAGCTTCTGGACATGTTCCAGCAAACCCGCGATCAAACGCTGCTTGCGCAGTTTTTTCTCTATTCGCACAAAAATGTAGAAAGCAATACCGATCAACAGGCCCCAGCCCGCGAAAAACCAGGTTCCAACAGACCCCAGCAGCAGTGCAATCCAGAAAGGTGTGCTGCTCGGTTTTGCCTCGACAAGTTCCGTGTAGATGTATTCGCCATCATCCAGCAAACCCGCGTCACCGTTGCGGCAATTACGCAGAAGCGCATAAATAATGTCGTCGGTCGTTTCGGTCGAGGCAGAAATAATCTGGACCTCATCACCTGGACGAACCTGGAAATTCAAGCGTGAAATGTCAATCGCACTCTCATCGCCCTCCTCGTCCCGGACCCAGATCACATCCTCTTCCCGGTGACGTGGTTCGCTGAGTTGATCGGCGCGAACAACCTTCCCTACCGTCTCCCAGAACTCGATCACGATGTTATCGAAGACATAATCCTTCATGGCAATTCCTTGAGATCCCTGCAGAACGATACGTAAAGGGAAAATACATTGGGCCCCGAATGCTACTGAGTGGCCACTACCCTGTCCAGAAACCCGGCGAGAGCGGCCCTGCGACTGCAAGCCTTAAACAGCCTGAAACAATAAATCTGCCGTCGATGGCTCCCCGTTCATTTGCCGCAATCGGGCTGACACGAACGCCGGTCACGACTTCAGGCCCTGTGCCGCGCTTTGGCAAGCAGATCAGCCTCGTGTTTAAAAAGGCGATCAGACAGCCCACCCTTGGTATCATCGCGCACACTTTTATGACGGTTTGATGGCTGGAAGGTCTTTTTTTGTGAGCGCTCTTTTTCAACGGCTTCGGCACCCCGACGCCCGTCTTCTTTCTCTGGTTTTTCTGGTACTGATCGTACCGGTGTGCCTGCGTGCGGCACTCGGCTGGTCGAGCCTGTTCGGCTATCTGTCGGACCTGGCCATCGGCAGTCTGCTGGTGGTTCTGTTGCATCGACGACCGTGGTGGCTGGGCCTGCCGGTGCTGGTTTTCTGGGGTTTGCTGGCGGTGGCGACGGCAGAACTGGTCAGCGCGGTCGGGCGCCTGCCCAATCCCCAGGATTTGCATTACCTGATCGACCCGCAATTCGTCGAGAACTCCACCGGCGGCGGCTTCGCCCATCCGGGAGTGGCCGGTGCATTGCTGCTGGCGCTGTTGCTGTGGCTCGCGACGCAGTGGGCAAACCGCGGAACGCTGGCGCCGGCGTTGCCCCGCGCCGTGTGGTCGGCACCGGTGTTGCTGTTTGCCGCCCATTGGGGCGCACAGAATCTTTCGCCGAGCGACGCCGACCCATGGCGCCTGTACAACCTGCCTCACCAATTGCTCGCCACCCAGGTCGCCGACGCACAGATGCAGGCCGAAGAATGGCTGGAAGGTGGCAGCGATGCACCTGCTCCATCAATGGCCGGTCTCACCGACCTCGACTTGAATGGCCACTCGTTACTGGCCGCAAAAGGTCAGGCGCGCAACGTGCTGATCGTTGCCGTAGAAGGCATTCCCGGCGCCTACATCCGCGCCAATCGCGAGGCCATCGGCAGTCATTATCAGGAAGACCTGATGCCCAAACTCAGCCGCTGGGCCGAGCGCGGCATGAACACGCCGGACTACGTGCTGCACACGCACCAGACCATTCGCGGCCTGTACGCCATGCTTTGCGGCGATTACGACAAGTTGAACAACGGCACGCCCAAAGGCGTGGAAATGCTGACCCAGAACGAACGCAACCAGGCCTGCCTGCCGGCCCAGTTGCGTCAGCACGGTTTCACCACCCACTACCTGCAAGGCGCCGGCCTGCGCTTCATGGCCAAAGACAAGATCATGCCGCACATCGGCTTCGATGCGACCCATGGCCTGGAGTGGTTCACCAACGCCAACTACCTGGAATTCCCGTGGGGCAAGGACGACAAGGCCTTCTTCGAAGGCGCGCTGGGTTACGTCGGCCAACTGAAGAAACAGAAAAAACCCTGGATGCTGACCCTGCTGACCGTCGGCACCCATCAGCCCTACTCTGCGCCGGAAGACTACCTGCAGCGCTACGACACGCCGAAACAGGCCGCCGTCGGTTATCTGGACGACGCTTTGGACCAGTTCCTCAGCGGCCTCGAGCGTCAGGGCGTGCTGAAAGACACGCTGGTGGTGATCACCTCGGACGAATCCCATGGCATTGATGGCGTGCGGCTCGCCTCGTCCTGGGGCTTCAACCTGACCCTCGCACCGGAACAGGCGCAGTTGCCGCACCTGAACGCCGGGGTCTACGGACATGTCGATTTGAGCGCATCGATCCTCGATTACTTTGACCTGCCGGTGCCCGCCGCACTCAGCGGCCGTTCGCTGTTTCGCGACTACGACACCGGACGAGAAATCATGTCGTTCACCAACGGCAAACTGCGCTACTACGACGGCCACGGCATCCTGACCGAGTGCGATATGCCGCGACGCTGCCGGGCTTACGCCAGTGAAGGTTTCATCGCCGAAAGCGCGACGTTCAAGGGCAATGCCAGCGGCCAGAATGCGCGGCAGATTGCGGCCCGCGCCGATGCGCTGGACCTGTCGCTGCTGCGCACTCCGCTGAACCAGCGCTACCAGTTCGGCAGCGACAACGTCATCCCGCTGCAAGCGCAGATCAAGGATGACTGGGCCGACAACCTGATCGGCGCGCAATACCTGGAAATGCCCAAAGGCTCGCACACACGCGTGCGCCTGACCGTGCGCTCGATGGACCCGCAGCAGGCGGCGTACATCCAGCTCAAGGCCAAGGAGTTCGAGCAGGACGTGCAACTGGGCCTGCCGTCGGAAATGGTCGCCACGGCGGACCAGCCGCTGGAAATGGATTTCAGCTTCGACAACCCGCAGCCGCGCAAGGCCTTCTCGTTCCACTTGCTGGGTTATGGGCTGGGGGCGGTGGAGGTCACGGATTTCAGCGTGATCACCGAGCTGCCGGGGCAACAGGATCTGCGGGAGGAACTCCCGGAAGACGACACCGCTCAGTCGAGCTGATGCCGACGCCAGCGTCCCGCGGTTCGCGGGACGCTGGCGAAAGATTGCGGGGAACGATCAGAAGGTAGTGCGCAATCCCACCTGAATGCTTCGCCCTTCTGCCGGCGCAATGTCGCGCAGGATCGAGCTGGCGTAGCGCACGGTCTGGTTGGTCAGGTTCTCGGCATTGACGAAGGCCAGCCATTTGCTCTGGCCGACGTCAAAGTGATACCCAACATTCGCACCCAGCGTGGTGTAGCCATCGGTGCTGCTTTCATTGTCCGGTACCCGATGCTGGGAACTGGCGTGCTCCACATCGATCCGTGCCTGCCAGCGATCCAGCTCCCACAAAAGCCCGGTGTTCAAGCGCAGAGGCGCGATGCGCGGCAGATCCTGACCGTTGTCGAGGTTCTTGGCGCGGGTGTAGTCGCCCGACAATTCCAGCGCGAACTTGCCGTAGGCGCTCTCGCCGAGCTGCCAGCGATCCTGGGCTTCGATGCCGCTGAAGCGTGCGCGAACACCGGAATAGGCGTATTCGGGAATGCCGCCGGCGTCCTCTTCCCCTTCGTCATTCAGCGTGCGACCGGTGCCGAGCAGGCCGATGTAATTGGAGAAGTGGCTGTAGAACACGCCGACGCTGCCCTTGTGCGTGCCATTGTCGAAACGCAATGCCAGATCGCTGGAGACGGCTTTCTCCTTCGACAGACCCGCATCCCCGACTTCATACGTGCCGGTGGCGACGTGAGCGCCGTTGGCGTACAGCTCGTAGAACGTCGGTGCCCGCTCGGTGTAGCCCAGCGTTGCGGCGACCGACCAGACCGGCGTCAGCGTGTAGACCGCACCGGACGACAGACTGCCGGCGGTGAAACTGCTGGAGCGATCGGCATTGGCGAAGCGCTCGTTGCCTTTGGCGTCCGGGTCGACCGTGGTGTGCTCCAGGCGGCCGCCGAGGGTGAACAGCAGGCGATCCGTGGCTTGCAGCTCTTCCAGAATGAACATTGCGCCGGCATTGGTATCGGTGTGCGGCACGAAGGCTTCTTCGCCCAGCGCCGAGAATTCATTGCGACTGACCTGCGCGCCAATCACCCCGTTGAACGGCCCCAATGGCTGGTGCCGGGCCTCGACCCGCGCTTCGTAGCCCTTGTTCTTGAACGTGGTGCCGACCTCGCCGCCCTCGATTTCGCGGTGCTGGTAATCGGTGTAACCGGCGTCGAACTTGACCGAGCTGAACGGCCCCTGGAGGTTGCGGATTTCCGAGGCGAACGCGTAGTGCTCCTGCTGCATGCGAATCCGCACGTCGTCTTCGGCCGGTGAGCCGTAATTGGAGTCGTAGTTGCTGTAAGACAGACCCGCGTAACCGTCATCCCAAGTGTACGACCCGCCCACCGCGCCACCGTCCTGACGACCGTCGCTGTTGGCCAGGCGATGCTTGCTGGAATCGCCATCATCCCCCGCCCGTTCGCGGCTGCTTTTGGCATAGCCGGGGATTTTCAGGTCATTGAACTCGCGGGCGCTGGCGTCCAGGTGCAAGGCGAACTGACCGTTGCCGGCCTCGAGTTTGCCCGCGCTGCTGCGGGTGGTGTCGGCACCGCCATAACGCAGCTCGCCGGCACCGTGGATGCCGTCGATGGCTTCGGTCGGGATGCGGTTGTCGAAGGTATTCACGACCCCGCCGATAGCGCTGCCGCCATAGAGCAACGCGGCCGGGCCACGGACGATTTCGATGCGGTCAACGTTGATCGGATCCAGCGGCACCGCGTGGTCGTAGGACAGCGACGAGGCATCGAGCGCGCCGACGCCGTTACGCAGAATGCGAATGCGATCGCCATCCTGTCCGCGAATGATCGGACGACTGGCGCCCGGCCCAAAGTAGGACGACGACACGCCCGGCTGCTTGTTCAGGGTTTCACCCAGGCTGCCCTTTTGCTGCAGCGTCAGGTCATCACCGCTCAACACCGTCGAGGGCGAAGCCAGGGTCTGGCTGCCCAGTGGATTGGCAGTGATGACTTGGGGTTGCAGCTCGAGAGTTTCGGCAGCGAACGCGGGGGATGCGATCAGCAGCGCAGAGGCCAGCAGGCTTGGCGGGAAGGAGGGAAAACGGGCTGACATTTCTAGTATTCCGTAGGGCAGAAAGGTAAGGATCGATGCCACTGCCACACGGACATGTCAGTGACATCGATCAGATGAAATCATTTTTATGTTATACAATAACATTTCCAATGGCCATCATGATTCTCGCCCGATGTTTACAACAACCGCTCAAGGACGGGTCTTTCAGCACACGGTTTCGCCGCTTGCGCAAGCACGTCCTGCGTTTCTTACGAAAAGTCCTGAACAGACAGCGGTAAAAGACTTTGCCTATCAGCCACCAATAGTCGGCCTATTAGCTGACCTGCCCAGTCGGGTCTAGCCTTACTAATCCGAAGTCGGCACGAGCCGGCCGCAGAAGACCTGATAAGGACCCGAACATGGCAAATGAATCGAAATGCCCGTTCAATCACGCCGCCGGCGGTGGCACGACGAACCGCGATTGGTGGCCGAATCAACTGAACCTGAAAATCCTGAGCCAGCACTCGCCCGCCTCCGATCCTTTGGGCAAGGACTTCGACTACGCCAAGGCTTTCAAAAGCCTGGATTTCCAGGCCCTGAAACGCGATCTGACGGCGCTGATGACTGACTCCCAGGACTGGTGGCCCGCCGACTTCGGCCATTACGGCCCGCTCTTCATCCGCATGGCCTGGCACAGCGCCGGCACTTATCGCACCGCTGACGGCCGTGGTGGCGCCGGCTCCGGCCAGCAACGTTTTGCTCCGCTCAACAGCTGGCCGGACAACGTCAGCCTCGACAAGGCCCGGCGCCTGCTGTGGCCGATCAAACAGAAGTATGGCCGCAATATTTCCTGGGCCGACCTGATCGTCCTCACCGGCAACGTCGCGCTGGAGTCGATGGGCTTCAAGACTTTCGGATTTTCCGGCGGACGTCCCGATGTGTGGGAGCCGGACGAAGATGTGTACTGGGGTTCGGAAAACACCTGGCTGGGCGGTGACACCCGTTACGGCAAACACCCCGAAGCCATGCAGGAACCGGGCGACGGCACCCTGGTCGCCGAACCTGACGAACACGGCCATGAACAGAGCCGCACCAACCAGGGCGAACGCAATCTGGAAAACCCGCTGGCCGCTGTGCAGATGGGCCTGATCTACGTGAACCCGGAAGGTCCCGAGGGCAATCCCGACCCGGTGGCCTCGGCCCGGGACATTCGTGAAACCTTCGGCCGCATGGCCATGAACGACGAAGAAACCGTCGCCCTGATCGCTGGCGGCCACGCCTTCGGCAAGACCCACGGTGCCGGCCCGGCCGATAACGTCGGCCCGGAACCGGAAGCCGCCGGTTTGGAAGAACAAGGCCTGGGCTGGAAAAGCACCTTCGGTACCGGGAAGGGTGGCGACACCATCACCAGCGGTCTGGAAGTGACCTGGACCACCACCCCGACCAAATGGAGCAACAATTACCTGGAAAACCTGTTCGGCTTCGAGTGGGAACTGACCAAGAGCCCGGCCGGTGCCCACCAGTGGAAACCGAAAAACGGCGCCGGGGCCGGCACCATTCCCCATGCCCATGACCCGAACAAACGCATCGACCCGACGATGCTCACCTCTGACCTGGCCCTGCGCTTCGACCCGGCCTACGAGAAGATTTCGCGGCGCTTCCTGGCCAATCCCGATCAACTGGCCGACGCCTTCGCCCGCGCCTGGTACAAACTGATCCACCGCGACATGGGCCCGCTGTCGCGCTATCTCGGCCCGGAAATGCCGCAGGAAGAACTGTTGTGGCAAGACCCGATTCCCGAGGCCAGCCATCCGCTGATCGACGACAGCGATATCAGGGCGTTGAAAGGCAAAGTGCTGGCGTCGGGGCTGTCCGTTTCGGAGCTGGTCTCCACCGCCTGGGCGGCCGCGTCCACCTTCCGTGGTTCGGACAAACGCGGCGGCGCCAACGGCGGGCGTCTGCGTCTGGCACCGCAGAAATTCTGGCAGGCCAATCAGCCGGAGCTACTGGACAAGGTGCTGAAAGTCCTCGAAGGCATTCAGAACGAGTTCAACGCCGGGGCGGCAGGCAAGCAAGTCTCGCTGGCGGACCTGATCGTGCTGGCGGGTAATGCCGGTGTCGAACAAGCGGCGAAAAACGCCGGGCACACGGTGACCGTGCCGTTCAATCCGGGGCGCACCGATGCGACTCAGGAACAAACCGACGTCGAATCGTTCGGCTTCCTTGAACCGCACACCGATGGCTTCCGCAACTACGCCGCCAGCACCTATCGCGTGCCGGCCGAAGCGTTGCTGATCGACAAGGCGCAGCTGCTGACGCTTTCGGCGCCAGAGCTCACTGTGCTGGTTGGCGGTCTGCGTGTACTGGACACCAACGTCGGCAAAACGAAGCACGGGGTGTTCACCGACAAGCCTGGCGCCCTGACCAACGACTTCTTCCGCAACCTGCTGGACATGGGCGTGGAATGGAAACCGACCTCCAAGGCGGCGGACGAGTTCGAAGGTCGCGACCGCAAGACCGGCAATGTGAAATGGACAGGAACGCGCGTCGATCTGGTGTTCGGCTCCAACGCGATACTGCGGGCGCTGGCCGAGGTGTATGCCAGTTCCGACGCGAAGGAGCAGTTCGTCAACGACTTCGTTGCCGCGTGGGCGAAGGTGATGGATCTGGACCGGTTTGATTTGCGCCAATAGTTTTTCATCCACCCACAAAAACGCCGCTCATTGAGCGGCGTTTTTTATTGCCCTGAAAAGACTTCAGGCAAGGCTTTTGCTGACCACCTCATACACATCACTGGACAGCTGCCCCGAAGCCAGAATCCGCTCCAGCTCTGCCTTCATCAGCGCCTGACGAGCGCCGTCATACTTGCGCCAGCGAGTCAGCGGCGCCAGTTGACGCGAAGCGATTTGCGGGTTGAAGCCGTTCAGTTCGATCACCAGGTCCGCGAGGAAGCGATAACCCGAACCGTCCGCCGCGTGGAAGTTGATCAGGTTCTGCCCGGCGAACGCACCGACCAGCGCACGCACCTTGTTCGGGTTCTTGATGTTGAACGCCGGGTGCTGCATCAGGGCTTTGACCCGCGCCAGACCGCCCGGCAAGGTGCTGCCGGCCTGCACGCTGAACCACTGATCCATGACCAGCGGATTGTCCTTGAAGTGCTCGGCGAAACTGGCCAGGGCCTTGGCCTTCTCGGCGTCGAACGGCGAGTTGACCAGCACCGCCAGCGCGGTCAGGCGCTCGGTCATGTTGTCACAGGCGTCAAACTGCTCCAGCGTTGCTGCCAGCACTTCAGGCTTGCCGCTGAGCATCAGGTACGACAGCGCAATGTTCTGCAGCGCGCGACGGGCGAAATGCTCGGCTTCGGCCACGTACGGGGTCTTTTTCGACAGCTCGCGGTTGGCCTGATAACGCTGCCACAGCGCCTCGAACAGATTGTCCGCCAGTTGCTGACGGGCGAATTCACGGGCGGTGTGGATTGCATCCACGTCGGCGATTTCACTGATTTCGGTCAGGTAGGCTTCGCTCGGCAGCGAGAGCATTTCCGCGACCATTGCCTGATCCAGGGTCTGGTCAGCCAGTACCGTACGCAAGGCAGAAACCAGACGCGGATCGAGCACCAGGCTTTCGCCCTTCTGCTGCTGACCAATCAGTTCCTGCAACACCTGCACCGACAGTTGCTGGCCGGCATCCCAGCGGTTGAATCCGTCGCTGTCATGCTGCATCAGGAACATCAGTTGATCGCGGTTGTACGGGAAGCTCAGTTTCACCGGCGCCGAGAAACCACGCAGCAAGGACGGCAGCGGTTGTTCGGCGATGTCGACGAAGGTGAAGGTCTGTTCGGCTTCGGTCACCGAGATCACCCGAGTGGTGCCTTGAGCCGAGGCTTCACCGGCCAGACGCAGGGCAATCTCGTTGCCTTGGCTGTCGAGCAGGCCCAGTTCCACCGGGATCACGAACGGCAGCTTTTCAACCTTGTCCGGGGTTTCCGGGCAGCTCTGGCGGAAGGTCAGGCTGTAGGTTTTCGCAGCGGCGTCGTAAGACTCGCTCACCGCCAGACGCGGTGTACCGGCCTGGCTGTACCAGCGCTTGAACTGAGTCAGGTCGACGCCATTGGCATCTTCCATGGCCTTGATGAAATCGTCGCAGGTCACGGCCTGGCCGTCGTGGCGTTCGAAGTACAGGTCGCTACCCTTGCGGAAGCCTTCGGCGCCCAGCAGGGTGTGGATCATGCCGACCACTTCCGAGCCCTTTTCGTACACGGTCAGGGTGTAGAAGTTGGAAATCTCGATGAAGCTGTCCGGGCGTACGGCATGGGCCATCGGGCCGGCATCTTCGGCGAACTGGTGGGTACGCAGGTACGCCACGTCCTGAATGCGCTTGACCGTGGCCGAGTTCATGTCAGAAGAGAAACCGGCGTCGCGGAATACGGTGAAGCCTTCCTTGAGCGACAGCTGGAACCAGTCGCGGCAGGTCACGCGGTTGCCCGACCAGTTGTGGAAGTATTCGTGGGCGACAATGGCCTCGACCCGCTGATGCGCAGCGTCGGTGGCGGTTTCGGCCCGGGCCAGCACGGCGCTGGAGTTGAAGATGTTGAGACCCTTGTTCTCCATGGCGCCCATGTTGAAGTCGTTCACGGCGACGATCATGAAGATGTCCAGATCGTACTCGCGACCGTAGACCTCTTCGTCCCAGCGCATGGACTTCTTCAGGCTGTTCATGGCGTGCTGGCACTTGTCGATGTTTTCCGGCTCGACATAGATGCGCAGCGCTACGTTGCGGTTGGTCATGGTGGTGAAAGAGTCTTCAACGCACCACAAGTCACCGGCCACCAGCGCGAACAGGTACGCCGGCTTCATGAACGGGTCTTCCCAGGTCGCCCAATGACGGCCGTCTTCGCCGGGACCGCTGGCAATCGGGTTGCCGTTGGACAGCAGCACCGGATAGCTGTGCTGCTCGGCGACCACCGTGGTGGTGAACTTGCTCATCACGTCCGGGCGGTCTAGGTAATAGGTGATCTTGCGGAAGCCTTCGGCCTCGCACTGGGTGCAGAACATCGTGCCGGACTTGTACAGGCCTTCCAGCGCGGTGTTGGTTTCCGGGTGGATCTTGACGCTGGTGTCGACCGTGAAGGTTTCACTCTTCGGCTGCAGGGTCAGGTGATTCTCGGTCAACTGGTAGTCGGCGGCGCGCAGTTCCTGGTCGGCCAGGGTCACCGAGAGCAATTCCAGCTGCTGGCCATCGAGCACCAGCGGCGGCAGGCCCGGGCCACGGGCCGGGTTGCGGCGCATCACCAGTTGCGCGTGGACCAGGCTGTGGTCCTCGAACAACTCGAAGGTCAGGTGTGTTTCATCGATCAGGTACTCGGGCGCCTGATAGTCCTTCAGGTAAATCATCTTCGGTTGTTCGGTGCGCATGCTGAAGTCCTTATTGATGCACGGCGAGCTGATAGGCCGTGTACTTGCGAATGTTGATCACGCCAGTGTCGAAGATCAGGTACTGGCCCTTGATCCCCAGCAGCGTGCCTTCGGCAATCGGGTTCTTGTCTAGGTTGAAGCTGACGATCTTGGCCGGGTACTGCTCGACCGGGTAACGGATTTCCAGCGGCTCGACGTCGTTGACCGGTTGAATCGCCTGCAGACCGAAACGTTCCTGCAAGCCTTGCAGGCCTTCGGCGCAGCTGGCGAACAGCTGATCGCGCACCTGGGCCAGATCCACCGCCGCCGCATCGCCCTTGAGCAGTGCGCGCCAGTTGGTCTTGTCCGCCACCTGACTGCGAAACAGGTCTTCGACAAAGCCCGACTGCTGGCGCGTGGCGACGCGCATGATCGGCAGCGCCTGACTGGCGCCCTGATCGAGCCAGCGGGTCGGCAGTTGGGTGGCGCGAGTGATGCCGACCTTGATCCCCGACGAATTGGCGAGATAGACGACGTGGTCGGTCATGCAGAACTTCTCGCCCCACTCCGGTTCCCGGCAGGTGCCGGCGTCGAAGTGGCAGCGCTCCGGGCTCATGATGCACACATCGCACTGGGCCAGTTTGGTCATGCACGGGTAGCAGTAACCCTGACTGAAACTGGTCTTGGTCTTGCGTCCGCAATGGGTGCAGTGAATCGCCCCCAGGTATTCCAGACGCACCGTGGTGCCGATCAACGGGTTGACCGGCACCTCGACGTCATCCAGACGAAACGCGTATTGCACGTTCGGCCCGTCCAGGCGCGCCGACATTTTGCTGATTGCACCGCGGCCAATCTCGATCAATGGATGGCGTCCGACTTGAACAGGATGTTCGGCACTTCGATCGACTTCGACGCACACTCCTGCGGGCCCATGTAACCGGTGCGCTCTTCTTCGGGCAGGTTCTGCATTTCCCAGGCGATCATCGCCTGCAGCGACAGCTCGCGCTGTTCGGCGGTGAGCTTGCCACCGTCGGACCATTTGCCGATTTCCACGGCCAGTTTCAGGCTCTGGTAGATATCCGGGGTGATGTTCTTGATCAGGTCGTTAAAAGAGGACATCAGGGTCTCCGTGCTCTTTATTCAAAAATTCAGGCGGCCAGTTTACGGCGGTTGTACAAACCGCCCAACAAACCGGTGAAGCATCCGATGAGTAACCCGCCGACGTGGGCGGCGTTGGCGATCTGGCCGAACCCGATCATCGAGATCAGCCCGGACATGCACACCAGCAGCCACACCAGCATCATCACCAGCACGCCTCGCGGCAGGCGATAGGCCGGGTTCGGCGCCAGCAGCTGGAAGATCCAGCAGTGGCCAAGCAGCCCGTAAAGCACGCCGGACAGGCCGCCAAACAGGCTCGGGCCGCTCCAGGCAAACTGTGCGTAGTTGGAAACGAGGCTGAACAGCAGCGTCAGGCCGATGAGGTTGATACTGCCCTGGCGCGACTCGATGCGCCGCCCCAGTTCCCAGTACCACATGCCGTTCATGGCCAGGTGCAGGATGCCGAAGTGGATCAGCATCGGCGTGAACAGACGCCACCACTGCCCCGCCGCCAGGCTGTCGGCCAGTGAGGTGAAATGGATGTAGTCGCCGACCACGCGAAAATCGAGGAAGGTCAGCCAGCGCATCGTGTCGAGGTTGTCGCCCAGATACGTCAGGCCGCCCACCAGCAGGCTCAGCAACAGGATGAACCCGGTGGCCTTGGCGTGTTTCAGTTGCTCGGCGAAACTCGGACGCTTGAAGGTCGGTGCCACCGGAATGTCCAGTTGCTGATCCGGGTCACCTGCCGGGAAGCGCTCGTACAGTGAGCGCACGTCTTCGCTGATTTCAGACGGCACCCACAACACCTGCTCGCCCGACTCTTCGCTGACGCGGTGTGGCACCTGCATGCGTTGCAGCAGTTTGACGAAACCGCTCAGGTCCGCCGCCAGTGGCAGACGCAATACCGCTACCGCGCTCATCGCAGCACCTCCGGCCGCTCGACATCGACCCAGACAAATTTATGCGGATCCAGGCGGGTTTCCTGATCCAGACGATAAGCCACCAGTTTGCCGTAGAGCACGGCGCTGTAATCCAGGCACGCGAGGTTCGGGCGGATCGGCGCCGGTTTGCCGCTGCGCCAGTAGTGGCCGACGAACAGCAACGGTTCATCGACGCCGTAGCGCAGCAGGGAATTCTTTTCGCTGGAGGTCAGCGGCTTCTGCGCCACCGGCTCCGGCAGTGCGTCAGGCTGGAACACGATGTCGCCGTAAGTCTGCGGGTCGTCTTCCCAGAACTTGGTGCGGAAGAACGAGCGCACCAGACCGTCGCCGCTGGTCATGGTCAGGCCATCCGGCAGACGCATGTCGGTGCCGCGCAGCAGGCGATCGAACACCGTGCAGGCAAAGCTGCCCGGTACGGCGGAAGCCTGAAGGAAGTGCTCATCGATGCAGCCATCGGGGAACAACGCGCGCAGCGGTTCGATCAGTCCGGCATCCCAGCAGGCATGCACGACCCGGAAGCGTCCGGCGTCAACAAACAGCGGCAGCTCATAGAACCAGCGCTGGAAGTCGTGCCAGTCACCGGGATGGTCTTCGAACTGGGTCAGGGTTTCATGCAGCAAACGGGCATGGCGCGGCGTGTGCTCGCGCACGAACTGCTTGCCGCTGCCCGGTGGTGCCGGTGTGCTCCAGCCCAGTGCGTTGAATTCGTGGTTGCCCATGATGCACAAGGCCTGGCCGGCCTCGACCATGTCATGGACGATGTGCAATGCCTCGCGAATCCGCGGGCCACGGTCGATGATGTCGCCGACGAACACGGCCATGCGCGAAGGATGCCGCCAGACCCCGCCCTGCTTGTGGTAACCGAGACGGTCCAGCAGGTGTTCCAGGGTCAGGGCGCATCCGTGCACGTCACCGATCAGGTCATAACTGCGCGCGGGATCGAGCATCAGTCGCCTCCACCACCCAGCTTGCTGCCCCAGCCGAGTTTGGTGCGGCAGACCTCGTAGTAGTTGTGGTCGAGCGGATGGATCAGCCGCAGCTTCTGCGCTTTCTTGCTGACGGTGATGGTGTCGCCCGGCGCGCAGGTGAAGTGGTTCTGCCCGTCGCAGGAGACCTGCGGGTAGATCTGCATATCTTTGGACACGACGATTTTCAGCTCACTGTTGCCATCGACCACGATCGGTCTGCCCGACAAGGTATGGGGGTACATCGGCACAATCACAATAGCGTCGAGCTTGGGATGCATGATCGGGCCGCCGGCGGACAGCGCGTACGCGGTGGAGCCGGTCGGCGTGGCGACGATCAGGCCGTCGGCCTTCTGGCTGCAGACGAACTGGCCGTCGATGTACAGCTCGAACTCGATCATCCGCGTCGATTTGCCCGGGTGCAGCACCACGTCGTTCAACGCATCGCCCTGGCCGATGGCCTCGGCGTGGCGGCGGACTTCGGCCTGCAGCAGGAAGCGGTTTTCCACCAGATAGTGGCCGTCGAGCACTTCGGCGACCTTGATTTCCAGCTCGTCCGGGCGGATGTCGGTGAGAAAGCCGAGGCTGCCACGGTTGATCCCGAGCACCGGAATGTTGTGCTTGGCCAGCGCCCGGGCCGCACCCAGCAAACTGCCGTCACCGCCGACGACGATGACCATGTCGCAGACTTCGCCGAGCATCTTGCGCGACGAGGTTTGCAGGCCATGGCCGGGCAGGACTTCGGCGATAGTGTCTTCGAGGATCACATGCAGGTGACGATCGAGCAGAAAGCGTTTCAGTCGGCGGACGGTATCCAGCACCTGGGAACTGCCCAGGCGACCGATGATGCCGATATTACGAAATTGCTCCATGGGACTCCTGCTGGGGCTGCGACGGCGAAAACGACGATTATGGGCGAAAGCGCCGGATAGACAAAACCCTTTCAGCCCGAGAGTGCGCCTGCGTTTAAGGCTATGCTCGCAAGATGATCCTATTTCCCGATTTGCTCCAGTTGCCCCATCAGTTGCGCCACCCGGAAGTGCGCGATCTGGCGTGGGTGATCCTTGCCCCGCCGATGCTCGCCGCCACGCCGTGGCCGCAACGTCATCCGCTGGCGGGCAGCGACTGGGTGCACGACCCCGAGCGGCTGGCGCACTGGCTGCACCGGCTCGACCGGGACAGTTACGGTCTGCTGCAATGGCTGTCCCAGGCTCGCACCCGGCGCCTGGGCCTGTATTACGAGCGGCTGTGGCAGTTTGCCGTGGAGCATGCGCCGGGGATTGAACTGATCGCCGCCAACCTGCCCATCCGCCGCGAAGGCCACACCCTAGGCGAACTCGACATGCTGCTGCGCGACCGTGACGGCGTGCATCACCTGGAACTGGCGATCAAGCTCTACCTCGGCCCGCAGAACGGTGACGGCCGCGATCCGGCGCAGTGGCTCGGCCCCGGTTGTCATGATCGACTGGATCGCAAACTGGCCCACCTGAGTGAACACCAGTTGCCGATTTCCGCCCGCCCGGAAAGCCGTGAAGCCCTGGCTGCGCTGGATATCGAGTCATTCAGTGCGCAGTTGTGGCTGGGCGGTTACCTGCTGTATCCATGGCCCGGTCAGTCCGAACCACCGAGCGGCGCCCATCCTCAGCATTTGCGCGGCAGTTGGCTGCATCAAAAGGACTGGCCGGCGTTTATCGCCCAGCGCCCGGCCGGACGCTGGCAACCCCTGCCCCGCCATGCGTGGCTGGCGCCGGCGCATTACCCGGCAGATCAGGCCTGGAATCACGAGCAGTTGCGGGCCTGGCTCGATGAACTCGAACCGCTCGCCCCGGCGCAACTGATGGTGCGCCTGACCGAGAATGCCCGGGGCGAATGGGAGGAAGCCGAGCGGCTGTTTCTGGTTTCGGATCTGTGGCCGAACGTGCCCGGGCAGAGTTAGACGCTCAACCGGAGTGCCAGAGCCGCCAATGTCACCAGCAACACCGGCACCGTCAGCACAATCCCGACCTTGAAGTAATAGCCCCAGCCGATCCGGATGTCTTTGCGCTCCAGCACATGCAGCCAGAGCAGAGTCGCCAGACTGCCAATCGGGGTGATTTTCGGCCCCAGGTCGCTGCCGATCACGTTGGCGTAGATCATCGCCTCTTTCACCACACCGGTCGCCTGACTGGCATCGATCGACAGCAAACCGATCAGCACCGTCGGCAGATTGTTCATGATCGACGACAACAACGCGGTCAGCACGCCAGTGCCCATGGCCGCGCCCCACACGCCATACCCGGCGAAGGCATCCAGCCAGCCGGCCAGATGATCCGTGAGCCCGGCGTTACGCAGTCCGTAGACCACCAGGTACATGCCCAGGGAGAAAATCACGATCTGCCACGGCGCCTCTTTCATTACCTTGCGCGTGGAGATCTTGTGCCCGCGAGCGGCGATGCCCAGCAACAACGCCGCGCACACCGCCGAGATGGCGCTGATCGGAATCCCCAGCGGCTCCAGGGCAAAACAGCCCAACAACAGAATCAGCAACACCGCCCAACCGGCGTAGAACGTGGCCTTGTCGTGGATCGCCGTCTCCGGGTGTTCAAGCTGTTCAGGGTCGTAGTCTTTTGGAATGTCGCGGCGAAAGAACCACAACAACACCGCCAGCGTGGCCGCGACGCTGACGAAGTTGACCGGCACCATCACCGCCGCATAACGATTGAAGCCGATGTGGAAAAAGTCTGCCGAGACGATGTTGACCAGGTTCGACACCACCAGCGGCAGGCTCGCGGTATCGGCGATAAACCCCGCGCCCATGACGAACGCCAAAGTCGCCGCCGGCGAAAAGCGCAGGGCCAGCAGCATGGAAATCACGATGGGCGTTAGGATCAGCGCCGCGCCGTCATTGGCGAACAACGCCGACACCAGCGCACCGAGCAACACCATGAAGGCGAACAGCTTGCGCCCGCTGCCCCGCCCCCACCGCGCCACATGCAATGCGGCCCAGGCAAAGAACCCCGCTTCGTCGAGCAACAGGCTGATGATGATCAGCGCCACGAAAGTGCCGGTGGCGTTCCAGATGATCTGCCACACCAGCGGAATATCACTCAGGTGCACCACGCCGAAAATCAGCGCGACAACGGCGCCGAGCGTTGCACTCCAGCCGACCCCGAGGCCTTTGGGTTGCCAGATCACCAGGGTAATGGTCAGCAGGAAAATCAGTGACGCAGCGAGCATTCGCGACAGCCTTCAATAAAAGGGGAAAGAATCAGACCACAAAAAAACCTGTGGGAGTCAGCTCCCACAGGTTCGTTATGTTGTCAGAAAAATAAGTGGATCACTTCTTGTGCTGCGCTACCCACTCGCCATAGGCATTGATGAAGCTCTGCAGGAACGGCTTGACCGACTCGTTCAGCTTGCCCGACTCATCAAACGCCGTACCGGCGCCGCCCAGATAGGCCTCCGGCTGCTGCATGCACGGCACGTTGAGAAAAACGAAGGACTGGCGCAAATGCTGGTTGGCGCCAAAACCGCCGATGGCACCCGGCGAAACGCTGATCACTGCACCCGGTTTGCCGCCCCAGACACTCTTGCCATAAGGCCGCGAGCCGACGTCAATCGCATTCTTCAAAGGTGCCGGCACCGAACGGTTGTACTCCGGGGTGACAAACAGCACCGCGTCGGATGAGCCCACTTTTTGCCGAAAAGTGCTGTAGGCTGCCGGCGGTGAATCGCCGTCGATGTCTTCGTTATAGAGTGGCAAATCGCCAATTTCCACAATGTTCAGCTTGAGGTTGGCCGGTGCCAGTTCCGCCAGCGCCAGCGCGACCTTGCGATTGATCGATGCTTTACGCAGGCTGCCGACCACTACCGCGACGTTATAGACATTGCTCATGGGAAGACTCTCGACTGTCCGTGGGAGGAGCCTGTAGTTATAGATGATCCAGCGACGATTCCACCAGACGACGAGGGATATTTCCCGCGTCCGGATTATTTTTTTCCTGTAGGAAAACTTACCAAGCTCGATGGCGGTCTACCAAGCCGCAAATCAAGCGTTTTATCTCCAGAGGTTCTAAGCAGATGGCAGCAGTACTCGTCGGTCAGTTCCATGCAAGAGATGCGGAAGGCCGCGTTTATTCCGTGCATGAGTTCCAGGAATCCAACCCGTCGGCAGACGGTTTCACCGGCATGGAGCCTGTTACCACCTACAAACTGGCGATTGGCGATCGGGTCAATAAAATCGACGACAACGAATTCCTGCTGGTTCAGTCGGGCATCACGTTGATTCGCGAACCCGAGCCGACTGTCGCTTCATAACCGATTGTTATGAGCAGAAGTCATCCGCGCCGAGTTGGGGTAGGATTCAGCCACTGACCCCAACGGCCGGACATGGACTTCACGCATGCGTTTACGTCATATCGAGGTGATACAGGCGCTTTTACAGACGGGTCACGTGGGCACCGCCGCCGAATGGCTGCAACTGCCGACGGGCGATGTCGAGGAGCGACTGCGCGAAGCCGAGAGTCAGTTGGGGTTCATGCTGTTCGCCAGCGTGCGCGGACGGCTTCAGGCCACGGCCGAAGCCCGTGCGCTGCAAGTTGAAATCGCCCACATTTATGAAGCGCTGGAACCGGTGCAACGGCTGGCCAGCAGCCTCAAGCAATACCTCGCCCCACCCCTTCGAATCATCGGCACCCCGCCGCTGGCTCAACAGTTGTTGCCGCAAAGTCTCGCCACATTGCGCCGACGCCTGCCGGACGTGCCCTGCACGCTGCTCAGTGAACCCACCCGTCACATCGTTCGCAGTCTGTTGCTGCGTGAAAGCGATCTGGGCCTGAGCCTGCACGATCCCGAACATCCGGATATCCATTGCCAGCCGCTGGCCCAGGGCAAGCTGCAATTGCTCGCGCCTCACGGCTGGCTGCAACCGAAGCAGAAGTACATTTCGCTGCAGGACCTGGCCGGTCAGGCGATGGTCGGCCTCGAAGGCCAGGACCCGCTTAGCCCGGCGCTGGAACACAAACTCCAGGCCTTGCGCCCGGCACCGAGCATCCACACCCGGGTGCAGACCCATCAGATGATGCGCAGCATGGTCGAGGCCGGTGAAGGCCTGGCCATCGTCGACCCGTTCACCGCGCTGGGTGCCCGGGCCGGTGGAATCGACACTTGTCCGTTGTCACCGGCGGTGCCGATCAGCCTCTATGCACTGACCTTCAAGCACGCGCCGCCGACATCGGCAGTCCAGACATTGCTCGGCATCGTTACGGAACAAGCCGAGGCGATGCTGGCGAGCTGATCGGGTTTTCCAGCGGATTATCGAACAATCGATACCAGAACAACGCCACCTCGGCGGTGTTCGGGTCGATGCCGCGATAGCGCAGATGGTCGATGCCACCGATCACATAACCGCAACGCTCATACAGGCGGCAGGCGCCGAGGTTATTGTTCTGGGTCTCGAGCATGATCCCCGGCAGTTTTTTCTTGCGACTCCAGAACTGCGCCACATCCAGCAACGCTTTCGCCACACCATGGCGCCGTGCCGGCGCATGCACCGCCAGCTCATCGATATGGGCGAAACCGTTCCAGTTGGTGCTGATCACCAGATGCCCTACCGGCTGGTCTTCCAGATACGCCATGAAAATCGCACTGTCGGCGGCATCGCGAAAACTGCTGAACTCCTCGGGATCGATGCCGTAGCACTTGCGGTACGGCACGATCGGCGTCACGCCCCACTGCGCGACGGGTTTGCCGATTTCGGCGGCGCCATAGGCGGCGACCTCGAAGCTGAAATCACTGCCCCAGATATAAGCGGCAAAGCCGTCGTCGGCAACGCGCACCGACAGCCCTGGGTATTTTGGATTCATGACCGGTTGCATACTGGGAAACGCCCTCATTCCTTGACGCAATCGACGGTGTATTGCCGTCCATTGCCCTCGTCTTCGTGTTGCAGTCCGTGCACATCGACCACGAAACCCGGAAAACTCGCATCGAACGTGCGGGCAAACTTCAGGTAATCGATGATCGACCGGGTGGATTCGGTAAAACGCTCACCGGGCATGATCAACGGAATCCCCGGCGGATAAGGCACCAGCATCACCGCCGCGACACGCCCCTCCAGCTCATCGATCGGCACCGCCTCGACTTCGCCGCGCACCAGTTGATCGTAAGCGTGGGCCGGTTTCATGGCGATTTCCGGCAGCACGGTGTACATGCGCTTGAGGTGTCTGGCGGTGGCATTGCTGCGGTAACAGGCGTGGAGCTGATCGCACAGGTCGCGCAGACCCATGCCGCGATAACGCGCCGGGTCCTCCTGGGCGACACACTTCAGGCAAGTGTCGAGGCTGACGTTGGCGTCGTAGCTGCGCTTGAACTCCAAAAGCTCGGTCAGCAGCGTGCTCCATTTGCCCTTGGTGATGCCCATGGAGAACAGCACCAGGAACGAATAGAGCCCGGTTTTCTCCACCACCAGCCCTCGCTCCCAGAGGAAACGACTGACCACCGCCGCCGGAATCCCCTTGTCACTCAGCGCTCCACCAGCGGTCAGGCCGGGCATCACCAGAGTGACCTTGATCGGATCAAGCAGCACATAGTCGTCGCTGACCTCGCCGAAGCCATGCCAGTCCGCCTCGGGCTTCAGCAGCCAGTCTTCGGTCTGCACCCGGTCGATGCCCTCGACACCCGGCGGCTGCCAGATCGAAAACCACCAGTCATTGGCGTCGATGTGTTGCCGCAGATTGGCCAGTGCCCGACGAAAGCTCAGGGCCTCGTCGAAGGTTTCCTGCAACAGCGAACGCCCGGCCGGGCCTTCCATCATGGCCGACGCCACGTCCAGCGAAGCGATGATGCTGTACTGCGGCGATGTCGAGATATGCATCATGAACGCTTCGTTGAACCGGTCGCGATCCAGTTGCCGCGCGCCGCCGTCCTGCACATGAATCATCGAAGCCTGACTGAAGGCCGCCAGCAGTTTATGGGTGGAATGGGTGGTGAACACCAGCGGGCTGTCGGCACTGCGCGAGGTGGCCATGCCGTAGCGTCCGGCAAAGAATTCGTGAAATGCCGCGTAGGCGTACCAGGCCTCGTCGAAATGCAGGACTTCGACGCTGTTGCCCAGGCTCTGCTTGATCAGTTCGGCGTTGTAGCAAAGGCCGTCGTATGTGGAGTTGGTGACCACGGCGAGTTTGACTTTCGGCTCCCGGCCCTTGGTCAGCGGGCTCGCATCGATCTTGGCCTGGATCGATTCGCGGCTGAATTCACTCAGCGGGATCGGGCCGATGATCCCCAGTTCGTTACGTTCCGGGCACAGATAGAGAGGAATAGCCCCAGTCATGATGATCGCGTGCAACACCGACTTGTGGCAGTTGCGATCCACCAGCACCAGATCGTCACGCCCGACCATGGAGTGCCAGACGATCTTGTTGGCGGTCGAGGTGCCATTGATCACGAAAAAGGTGTGATCGGCGCCGAAATTGCGCGCAGCCCTTGCTTCTGCCTCGGCCAAAGGGCCGGTGTGATCGAGCAGCGAACCCAGCTCCGGCACCGACACCGACAAGTCCGAGCGCAGAGTGTTTTCCCCAAAGAACTGGTGAAATGCCTGCCCCACTGGGCTCTTGTGATACGCCACCCCGCCGCCATGTCCCGGGGTGTGCCAGGAATAATTGGAGTCGGCAGTGTGCTGCACCAGCGCCTTGAAGAACGGCGGCAGCAGACCGTCCAGATACTTGCGCGCCGCCCGTGCGACCTGTCGGGCCAAAAACGGTACGGTGTCTTCGAACAGGTAAAGAATGCCGCGCAACTGATTCAGTTCGGCCATGGCATCGGCCGGGGCGTTTTCCAGGGTGACCTGCTCGCCGAGGGCGAAGATCGGCAGATCCGGCGCCCGCACCCGGGCCAGACCGATCAGTTCGGCCATGTTCTGTAACAAATGGGAATTGGTGCTGGCGTCTTCGGCGGCAATCAACATGCACGCCAGACCATGGTGGGTCGACGCCACCAGCCGGCCCTCGGTGTAGTCCGTGGCCGAAACGATGCTGAAACCTTCCTGCTCGAGTTCACGGGCAATGCCGCGAATGCGTTCGCCGGCAACCGTGTCGGCCTTGATGTCGCGGTGGACGATCAACACCGGGAACTTCAGATCTTTGTACATGGGGCTCAGTGTCCTGAGGCGGCGGAGAGTAATCTGCCATTGTCCTCAGGGTAGAGGGTCGGAGCGGATGTGGCGAGGGTGGCCAGTTGTCAGTACTGCCAAAAACAAAGGATCGTCCGGATGCGGCCAGCGCCTTCGGACGATCCTTTTATTTTCAAGCCTGGGCTTCGGCTTCCAGCAGCTGAGTCCACAGCGCCGGGGCGCCAGCGGACTTGGCGATGATCTCCAGACGCACCTGGTGCTCGGCCAGTTCCGCTTCGGTGGCGCGAATGATCCGTCCCGGCTTGCGATCCGCCGGCAGACGAAGGATTTCAGTGGCGGAGTTGTCCGCGCCCTCACCCGTGCCGTTACCGTCGGAAGCGTTGCCGGCCAGCGACAGGCTAGTCTGGCCACCGGTCATGGTCAGGTAGACGTCGGCGAGAATCTCCGAGTCGAGCAAAGCGCCGTGCAGCTCACGGCCGGAGTTGTCGACGCCGTAGCGTTTGCACAAGGCATCGAGGCTGTTGCGCTGCCCCGGGTGACGTTCCCGGGCCATCATCAGGGTGTCGAGGATCGTGCAGTGCTGTGTGATGTCCGCGCGATCCTGCTGGCCCATCAGGGCGAATTCGTTGTTGATGAAGCCAACGTCGAACGCCGCGTTATGGATGATCAGTTGCGCGCCGTTGATGAACTCGAAGAACTCATCGGCCACTTCGGCGAAACGTGGTTTGCCGACGAGAAATTCGTTGGTGATGCCGTGGACGCCGATCGCGCCTTCGTCACTTTCGCGGTCCGGTTGCAGGTAGACGTGAAAGTGCCGCCCCGTCAGGCGCCGACCGATCAGCTCGACGCAACCGATTTCAATGATCCGGTGACCATCGGTCACCGGCATGCCGGTGGTTTCGGTATCGAGTACAACGGATCTGGTGGCCATCAGTGTTCAGCTCTCAACGGGTCAATCGTGCAAAAGCGGCGATGTTAACACGCCCGTGGCGCACGTCGCGCACCGCCGGGTGATCGGCGCTCATGCAGTTTTTAACAATCATTAGCAATGTTCATAAAGTCTGGGGCAAACCGGCTTGCTAGCGTGCGCGGCCTGTTTCTCACGGATTCGAACACCTCATGAAGACTGCACGGTTTCTATTGCTTGGCACCTGCCTGCTGACGGCTGAAGCGCACGCCACCAGCTTCGTCATCAGCACCGACATCACCCTGAGCCTGACGCTCAGCTCCAGCAAAGGCACCAGCGGGTCGTTCAAGGACGACAAGATCGTGCTGGCCGCCAAGGACGATGCGGCGGCCTTCGTAGCCAGCGACGGAGACATTCGGGGCGCGCAGATGGAAGCGGCATTCCAGCGGATTCGCAGCCTGTTGCCGGAACTGTCCGCGACTGACCAGCAACTGGCCAAGGCCATTCTGATCCTCTGATCAGTCCTGCTTGTAGCCGCGCACTTCATCCACGCCACGGTTGGCCAACTGGTCGGCCCGTTCGTTGCCGTGGTGGCCGATGTGGCCGCGGACCCATTTCCAGGTGACCTTGTGGCGGTTGACCTGCTCGTCCAGCTCTTTCCACAGGTCGGCGTTCTTGACCGGCTCTTTGGCGGCGGTTTTCCAGCCGCGTTTCTTCCAGTTGGCCATCCACTCGTTGATGCCTTTCATCACGTATTGCGAGTCGGTCACCAGCAGCACTTCGCAAGGACGCTTGAGGGCTTCCAGGCCGCGAATCGCGCCGAGCAGTTCCATGCGGTTGTTGGTGGTGTTGGCTTCGCCGCCCCACAGTTCCTTTTCGACGCCCTTGCACACCAGCAAGGCGCCCCAGCCGCCCGGGCCGGGGTTGCCCTTGCAGGCGCCGTCGGTGAACAGTTCTACGCTATCGACGCTTTCGCTCATGCCAATCTATCCAGAAAAATGCCTGGCCTCGCCGATCAAGGATCGACAACGGCCCGGGCCGGGGCAAACCCGGCCACAATAAAAGAAGGTTTACGGTTCGATGCGGCGACGATTGACCTTGGCCATCGGCAGCGGAATCAGCTTGCCCATCGGTTCGCGGCGTTCCTGACGCACCGGACGCAGGCCGACCACGATCTTGCGCGCGACCAACAGATAGAAACCGCCGCCCGCCAGTTGCCAGTCGCCGGCCTTGCGTTCCCAGCCGGCCAGACGGGCCTGCCACTTGGGTGACGCGAGCGGCGGACGATAGCACCCGAAGCGGCGTTTCTCCAGCGCGAAGCCCAGCAGATTGAGCCAGTCGGCGACCCGCGAAGGCGAGATGCAGCGCGCCTGATGCAACGCGTCGTGGGCGAACACATGGCGCAGGCCCCAGGTGCTCCAGGGATTGATCCCGACAATCAACAGATGCCCGCCGGGGCGTACGCTGCTGGCCGCTTCCCGCAGCAGGCCGTGGGGCGACAGGCAGAAATCCAGACCGTGCTGCAACACCACCACGTCGGCGGCGTGTTCACTCAACGGCCAGGCCTGCTCTTCGCAGACGATCTCGACGCCGGGCAACGGCGCACCGAGCCGCACGTTGCGCTGCACCTGCGGCGCCGACGGCGGCGTTTCGGCGGACGGCCCGTAATGCACCAGATAGCCGCCGAAGAACCGGCCGAGCTCGTCTTCGAGCATGCGCCGCTCTTCGTCCAGCAAAAATTGCCCGAGGGGACCGGACAGCCATTCACGGGCCGCCCCGATCAGGGCAAGCCAGTCAGGATCGGCCTGAGCGAACGCTTTATCGATCATTGCATTCTCCAACACGCCAGGAACCTCTAAGATGCGCCAATGTTACCCGCTTGGCGAATCCGAAGATGATACAGATCAGTGCCCTGCCCGCCTTCACCGACAACTACATCTGGTTGTTACAGGATCATGCCACCCAGCGTTGCGCGGTGGTCGATCCGGGAGATGCCGCCCCCGTGCAGGCGTGGCTCGCCGCGCATCCGGGCTGGGTGCTGGGCGATATTCTGATCACTCACCATCACCATGATCATGTCGGCGGTGTCGAGACGCTTAAAAAGGCTACCGGCGCGACTGTCTACGGTCCGGCCAGCGAAAGCATTCCGGGGCGGGATGTGGCGCTCAAGGATAACGACAAGGTTCGCGTGCTCGGCTGGGATTTCGATGTCTACGCCGTTCCCGGTCACACCCTGGGGCACATCGCCTATTACCACCACGGCCTGCTGTTCTGCGGCGATACTTTGTTCGCCGCCGGTTGCGGCCGGCTGTTCGAAGGCACGCCGGAGCAGATGCACCACTCGCTTGGTCGTCTGGCGGCGCTGCCGGAAGACACGCTGGTCTACTGCACCCACGAATACACCCTGAGCAACCTGAAATTCGCCGCTGCGGTGGAGCCGGGCAACCCGGACATTGCCGCCCGTCTGGAAAAAGTCAGCCAGCAACGGCAGAACGGAGTCATGACCCTGCCCTCGACCATCGCCCTGGAAAAGCTCACAAACCCGTTTCTGCGTACCAGTGAAACATTAGTTACACAAAAAGTGGACGAACGGAATGGCGCTCAAAACCGGGCGCCGAGTGAGGTTTTTGCGGCTCTGCGGGCTTGGAAAGATAAGTTCTAAGCCGTTCACCACTTGGTACAAAAACGCTGAATGGTTGACCGCAGGGGGTGCGCTTTCTAGAATCGCCCGACATTTTTGCCCGGAACTTACTTCCAGCCAATGTCGTCATCCATACGTAAGTCCGTCAATTCAGACGCATTGACCCGCCTGGCGCAAGCCATCGCGGTGGCTGTGTCCGCCACGCTGGCGGGCTGTTCCAGCCATGCTCCGCAGACTGAAGCGACCCATACGCCGAACATTGCTGCGCGAGCCAAGCAGAAGCCCATCTGGTTGTCCGAGAAGCCCAGCCCGCAGGTGCCCCAGGACATCTGGGAACGCATGCGCGGTGGTTTTCAGCTTCAGGAAGGCCTGGGCGTGAACCCGCGCATCGAGCAACAGCGCCTGTGGTTCGCCAGTAACCCTTCCTTTCTCGAGAACGCCGGCGAGCGCGGCAGCCTCTACATTCATTACATCGTCGAGCGCCTCGAAGAACGCAACATGCCGCTGGAACTGGCCCTGCTGCCAGTGATTGAAAGCGCCTACAACCCGATGGCCTATTCCCGGGCCGACGCGGTGGGGCTCTGGCAATTCATCCCTTCCACCGGGCGTTACTACAACCTGCGCCAGACCCGTTTCTACGACGGCCGTCGCGACATCACCGCCTCGACCACGGCAGCGATGGACTACCTGACCCGCCTGCACGACATGTTCAACGGCGACTGGCTGCTGGCCCTGGCGGCCTACAATGCCGGCGAAGGCACGGTCAGCCGCGCCATCGAACGCAACGAGAAGCTCGGCCTGCCGACCGACTACTGGAACCTGCCGCTGCCGGCGGAAACCCAGGCGTACGTGCCGAAACTGCTGGCTCTGTCGCAAGTGGTGCTGTCGCCGGAAGCCTACGGGGTCAACCTCAACCCGATCGCCAACGAACCTTACTTCCAGGTCGTCGAAATCAACCAGCGCATGGACCTGTCCAAGGTCGCCGCCGTGGCCAACATCGACGAAGACGAGCTGTTCCAGCTCAACCCGGCGTTCAAGCAGCGCACCACCATCGACGGCCCGCAGCACCTGCTGGTGCCGACCTCGAAGGCGCAATTGCTGACCGCCAGCCTGCAGACCATGCGCCCTGAAGAACTGATCAGCCCTCGTTCGCTGAAACCGGTCTTCGAAGGCGCCGACCCGACCGAAGTCGCGAAGCTCAAGCGTGCGTACCGGGTCAAGCGCGGCGACAACCTCGGCTCCATCGCCAAGGCCAACAAGGTCGACGTCAAGGACCTGCAACGCTGGAACAAGCTGACCGGCAAGAACCTCAAGGTCGGCCAGACCCTGGTCATGCAGGACACCACCAAACGCACCCCGGCCCACAAGACCAGCGGGCGCATCAACACCGTGGTCGCAGCCAACACCAAGACCAAAGCCAAGGACGACAGCAAGCAGCAGACCCAGTACAAGGTCCAGCGCGGCGATACGCTGTATGTTGTTGCCAAGCGTTTCAACGTCGAGATGCAGCATCTCAAGCGCTGGAACCCGGGCGCTGGCAAGGCGCTCAAGCCTGGGCAGATGCTCACGGTCTACCAGCCGCACTGACAAAGAGCCCCTGAATTCAGGGGCTTTTTTTTGCCTGTCATTTTTTGCTGTCGATGCCGGCAACTCCCACAATTAACCGCGCATTAAGCCCCTGTCTTTTTCCTGTCCATACAAGCTGTTACTGTACGGCCCACAAAGCCCAAGCCGCCTGGATCGGATCTGACTTGAAGCGTCCCCTCCTCCTGCTCCTGATCAGCCTGGCCTTGAGCTCCCCCGTCAGCGCCACGATCACCGAAAGTCACGGTTATGCGCAGTTCGGCACGCTCAAGTACCCGGCCAGATTTACCCACTTCGACTGGGTCAACCCGCAAGCGCCCAAGGGCGGTACGTTGCGGGTGATGGCGTTTGGCACCTTCGATACGCTCAATCCTTACACCTTCAAGGGCACCAGCCCCGTCACCACCCCGAATTTCCTGCAGTACGGCATCAACGAGCTGAACGAGCCGCTGATGGTCGGCACCGGCCAGTACTCGCCATCCGGCGACGAGCCGGCCTCCAGCTATGGCCTGATCGCGCAATCGGTGGAATACAGCGAAGACCGCAGCTGGGTGGTGTTCAACCTGCGCCCGGAAGCGCGCTTCCACGATGGCACGCCGATCACCGCCTACGACGTGGCGTTCTCCTATCGAACGCTGCTCAAGGAAGGTCATCCGCTGTACCGCACGGCGCTTCAGGAAGTGTCGCGGGTCGACATCCTCAACCCGCAGCGCATCCGCTTCATCATGAAGCGCTCGGGCAATCCGCTGCTGATCCTGCGCCTGGGCGAGTTGCCGGTGCTGCCCCAGCATTACTGGAAGGGCCGTGACTTCAAGGCCACCACCTTCGAGCCGCCATTGGGCAGCGGGCCGTACCGCATTACCTCGGTGACGCCGGGACGGCAGCTGATTTTCGAACGGGTCAAGGATTACTGGGGCAAGGACTTGCCGGTCAATCGCGGCAAGTACAACTTCGATCGCATGGAAGTCGAGTTCTATCGCGACAGCGATGTGGCCTTCGAAGCGTTCAAGGCCGGCGAGTTCGACATCTATATCGAGCATCAGGCGAAGAACTGGGCCAATGGCTACAACTTCCCGGCCGTGCGCCGTGGCGACGTGATCAAGGCGCAGATCCCGCACCAGATCCCGACCCAGAGCCAGGGCCTGTTCATGAGCACCCGGCGAGCCACCTTCTCGGACGTCAAGACCCGCGAAGCGTTGGGCCTGATGTTTGATTTCGAGTGGACCAACCGCGCGCTGTTCAGCGACGCCTACCAGCGCACCACCAGCTACTACCCGAACAGCGAGTTCAGCGCCAGCGGCCTGCCCGTCGGTCACGAATGGCTGATGCTCAAGCCCTACAAGGATCAACTGCCGGCCCGGCTGTTCACCGAGCCGTTCACGCTGCCAAAGACTGACGGGCGCGGCATTCCCCGGGAAACCATGCGCAAGGCCCTGGCGCTGCTGGCCGAGGCCGGCTGGAAGCTCAATGGCCAGCGCTTGCAGAACACTTCCGGCCAACCGCTGAGTTTTGAACTGCTGCTGGTCAATCCGAACCTTGAGCGGATCCTCCAGCCGTACATCGAGAACCTCAACAGCATCGGCATCGATGCGCGCCTGCGCACGGTGGATCGCGCCCAATACAAGCAGCGCCTGGATCAGTTCGACTTCGACATGATCCTCATGACCCTCAACCAGACCCTCAGCCCGGGGCTGGAACAGTGGCAGTACTTCCACTCCAGCCAGGTCGGGGTCAAGGGCAGCAAGAATTACGCGGGTATCGCCAACCCGGTGGTCGACCATCTGCTTGAGCAATTGCTCGCCGCCCGCACCCGCGATGAACAGGTCGCCGCCGGCAAGGCGCTGGACCGCGTGCTGCTCTGGCAGCACTACAGCATTCCCAACTGGTACCTCAATTATCACCGTCTGGCGTATCGCAACCGGTTCGCCTTCGTCACCACGCCGCCCTACACCCTGGGCCTGAGCGCGTGGTGGCTGAAATCTTCGGAGAAAGGTCAATGAACGCCGTTCGCACCCTGCTCGTGCAGGCTTGCGGCCTGTTGTTCGCCGGGCTGGCCTGTGCCGCCCCGCAACACGCCGTGACCCTGTACAACGAGCCGCCGAAATACCCCGCCGATTTCAAGCATTTCGATTACGTCGACCCCAATGCGCCCAAGGGCGGGGTTTTCCGTCAGGCCGGCTTCGGCGGTTTCGACAGCCTCAACCCGTTCATCAGCAAGGGCGTGCCGGCGGACGATGTCGGGCAGATCTACGACACCCTGACCCGGCACAGCCTCGACGAACCCTTCACCGAGTACGGCCTGATCGCCGGCAAGATCGAAAAGGCCCCGGACAACAGCTGGGTGCGGTTCTACCTGCGCCCCGAAGCGCGCTTCCATGACGGCCACCCGGTGCGCGCCGAAGACGTGGTGTTCAGCTTCGAGACCCTGACAAAAGAAGGCTCGCCGATGTTTCGCGGTTACTACAGCGACGTCGAAGAGGCCGTCGCCGAAGACCCGCTCACGGTAATGTTCAAGTTCAAGCACAACAACAATCGCGAGCTGCCGCTGATCCTCGGCCAGTTGCCGGTGCTGCCGAAACACTGGTGGGCCAGTCGCGATTTCAACAAGGGCAATCTGGAAATCCCGCTGGGCAGCGGCCCGTACAGGGTCGCCGAAGTGAAGGCCGGGCGCTCGGTACGATACGAGCGGGTCAAGGATTACTGGGGCAAGGACCTGCCGGTCAATCGCGGTTTCTACAATTTCGACGTGATGACCACCGACTACTACCGCGACAACACCGTCGCCCTGGAAGCCCTGAAGGCCGGCCAGTTCGACTACTGGCTGGAAATGACCGCAAAGAACTGGGCCAACGCCTACAACATCCCTGCGGTCACCGAAGGCCGACTGGTCAAGGAACTGATCCCCAACGGCAACCCGACCGGCATGCAAGGCTTCGTCTTCAACCTGCGCCGTCCGGTGTTCCAGGACGTTCGTGTGCGTCAGGCGCTGGGTCTGCTGCTCGACTTCGAATGGACCAACAAGCAGCTGTTCAACAGCGCCTACGTGCGCACCCGCAGTTATTTCGAAAACTCGGAAATGGCCGCCACCGGCCTGCCGGACGCCGATCAACTGGCAATCCTCGACCCGTTCCGTCGCCAGCTCCCGGCGCAGGTGTTCAGCGAAGCCTTCGAAAACCCCAAGACCGATGCCAGCGGCATGATCCGCCTGCAGCAACGTGAAGCCTATCAACTGCTGCAAGAGGCCGGCTGGAAGATCGTCGACGACAAAATGGTCGACACCACCGGCAAACCGGTGGTCATCGAGTTCCTGCTGGCCCAGACCGAATTCGAGCGGGTGCTGCTGCCGTTCAAGCGCAATCTCGCTGACCTTGGCATCGATCTGGTGATCCGCCGCGTCGACGTCTCGCAATACGTCAACCGTGTGCGTTCGCGGGATTTCGACATGATCGTCGGCAGCTTCCCCCAGTCCAACTCACCGGGTAACGAACAACGGGAGTTCTGGATGAGCGCCGCCGCCGACAAACCGAGCAGCCGCAACTCCATGGGCCTGAAAGACCCGATCGTCGATCAACTGGTCGAGAGCCTGATCAACGCCGACTCGCGCAAAAGCCTGGTGGCCCACGCCCGCGCCCTCGATCGCGTGCTGCAATGGGGTTACTACGTGATCCCCAACTGGCACATCAAGACCTGGCGCGTAGCGTACTGGAACCACATCGGCCATCCGAAAGTCTCCCCCAAGTACGACATCGGCATTAATACCTGGTGGGTCAAGCCCGACACGAAACCTGCGGTAGAAGTGCAAACCCAACTGCAAGCCGACCCTGTGGGCACGGAGTAATCAGATGCTGGCGTATATTTTTCGGCGACTGTTGCTGATCATTCCGACCCTGTTCGGCATTCTGCTGATCAACTTCGTGATCATCCAGGCCGCGCCCGGCGGGCCGGTGGAACAGATGATCGCCAAGCTCGAAGGCTTCGAAGGCGCCACCAGCCGCATCGCCGGCGGCGGTGCCGAGGTGTCGGTGGCCGGCTCCGCCTATCGCGGCGCGCAAGGCCTGGACCCGGCGCTGATCAAGGAAATCGAGCACATGTACGGTTTCGACAAGTCGGCACCGGAACGGCTGTGGATCATGGTCAAGAACTACGCGCGGCTGGATTTCGGCGACAGCTTCTTCCGCGACGCCAAGGTCATCGACCTGATCAAGGAGAAGATGCCGGTATCGATCTCGCTCGGGCTGTGGAGCACGCTGATCATGTACCTGGTGTCGATCCCGCTGGGGATCGCCAAGGCCACGCGGCACGGCAGTCATTTCGACGTCTGGACCAGTTCGGCGATCATCGTCGGTTATGCGATCCCGGCGTTTCTGTTCGCCATCCTGCTGATCGTGGTGTTTGCCGGCGGCAGTTATCTGGACTGGTTTCCTTTACGCGGGCTGACGTCGAACAACTTCGATGAGCTGAGCCTGGGCGGCAAGGTCCTCGACTACTTCTGGCACCTGGCGCTGCCGGTGACGGCGCTGGTGATCGGCAACTTCGCGACCATGACCCTGCTGACCAAGAACAGCTTCCTCGACGAGATCAACAAGCAGTACGTGGTCACCGCCAAGGCCAAGGGTCTGACCCGCCATCGCGTGCTTTACGGTCACGTATTCCGCAACGCGATGCTGCTGGTGATCGCCGGATTCCCGTCGGCATTCATTGGCATCTTCTTCACCGGCTCGCTGCTGGTGGAGGTGATTTTCTCCCTCGACGGCCTCGGTCTGATGAGTTTCGAAGCGGCGATCAACCGCGATTACCCGGTGGTGTTCGGCACCCTGTTCATCTTCACCCTGCTGGGGCTGGTGGTGAAACTCATCGGCGACCTCACCTACACCCTGGTCGATCCGCGTATCGACTTCGCCAGCCGGGAGCATTGAGATGAACCTGTCCCCGCTCAACCGCCGGCGCTTCGAACTGTTCAAGGCCAACAAGCGTGGCTGGTGGTCGCTGTGGCTGTTTTTGATCCTGTTCGGCCTGAGCCTCGGCGCCGAACTGATCGCCAACGACAAACCGCTGGTGGTGCACTACGACAACAACTGGTACTTCCCGGCGATCAAGCGTTACCCGGAAACCACCTTCGGCGGCGAATTCCCGCTGGAAGCCAACTACAAGAGCCCGTACATCCAGGAACTGCTCAAGGCCAAGGACGCGTGGGTGCTGTGGGCGCCGATTCCGTTCAGCTACCAGAGCATCAACTACGACCTGAAGGTCCCGGCCCCCGCCCCGCCCTCGACGGTCAACCTGCTGGGCACCGACGATCAGGGCCGCGATGTGCTGGCGCGGGTGATCTACGGCTTCCGGATTTCCGTGCTGTTCGCCCTGACGCTGACCGTGCTCAGCTCGATCATCGGCGTGATCGCCGGCGCGTTGCAGGGCTTCTATGGCGGCTGGGTCGACCTGGCCGGCCAGCGCTTTCTGGAGATCTGGTCGGGTTTGCCGGTGCTGTACCTGCTGATCATTCTCGCCAGCTTCGTCCAGCCGAATTTCTGGTGGCTGCTGGGGATCATGCTGCTGTTCTCGTGGATGAGCCTGGTGGACGTGGTGCGCGCCGAGTTCCTGCGCGGGCGCAACCTCGAATACGTGCGTGCGGCCCGGGCGCTGGGGATGCAGAACGGCGCGATCATGTTCCGCCACATCCTGCCCAACGCCATGGTCTCGACCATGACCTTTATGCCGTTCATCCTGACCGGCGCCATCGGCACCCTCACCGCGCTGGACTTCCTCGGCTTCGGCTTGCCGGCCGGCAGTCCGTCGCTGGGTGAACTGGTGGCCCAGGGCAAATCCAACCTGCAGGCGCCGTGGCTGGGCATGAGCGCGTTTGCGGTGCTGGCGCTGATGTTGAGCCTGCTGGTGTTTATCGGCGAGTCCGCTCGCGATGCCTTCGACCCGAGGAAGTGAAATGAATCAGGACAATCTGATCGAAATCCGCGACCTCGCCGTCGAGTTCGGCACGGGCGATCGCGCCCATCGGGTGGTCGAGGGCGTCAGCTTCGACATCAAGCGTGGCGAGACCCTGGCGCTGGTCGGCGAGTCCGGCTCGGGCAAGTCGGTGACGGCGCACTCGATCCTGCGCCTGCTGCCCTACCCGCTGGCCCGCCATCCGGCCGGCAGCATCAGCTATTCCGGGCAGAACCTGCTGGAGCTGAGCGAAAAGACCATCCGTCACATCCGTGGCAACCGGATCGCGATGATCTTCCAGGAGCCGATGACCTCGCTCAACCCGCTGCACTCCATCGAAAAGCAGATCAACGAGATCCTCGGCATCCACAAGGGCCTGACCGGCAAGGTCGCGACCAAGCGCACGCTGGAGCTGCTGGAGATGGTCGGCATCCCCGAGCCGCACAAACGGCTCAAGGCCCTGCCCCACGAGTTGTCCGGCGGCCAGCGCCAGCGGGTGATGATCGCCATGGCCCTGGCCAACGAGCCGGAACTGCTGATCGCCGACGAACCAACCACCGCACTGGACGTGACCGTTCAGCTGAAAATCCTCGACCTGCTCAAGGAATTGCAGGCTCGATTGGGCATGGCGCTGCTACTGATCAGTCACGATTTGAACCTGGTGCGAAGAATTGCGCATCGCGTATGTGTCATGCAGCGCGGTTGCATCGTCGAACAGGCATCGTGCGCAGAGCTGTTCCGTTCTCCGCAGCATCCGTACACTCGGGAGCTGCTGGCGGCGGAGCCCAGCGGAGGCCCGGCGAGCAATAAAATCGGCGCGCCGTTGTTGCAGGTCGAGGACTTGAAAGTCTGGTTCCCGATCAAGAAGGGCCTGCTCAAGCGCACGGTGGATCACGTCAAGGCAGTGGACGGCATCAATTTCAGCCTGCCTCAGGGTCAGACCCTCGGGATCGTGGGAGAAAGCGGTTCCGGCAAATCCACCCTGGGTCTGGCGATTTTGCGGCTGATCGGCAGCAAAGGCGCGATCCGTTTTGAGGGCAAGCAGCTAGACTGCCTGACGCAGAACGAGGTTCGCCCGTTGCGTCGGGAGATGCAGGTGGTGTTTCAGGACCCGTTTGGCAGCCTGAGCCCGCGGATGTGCGTGAGCGACATCGTTGGCGAAGGCTTGCGGATCCACAGGATGGGCACCGCCGCCGAGCAGGAAGCGGCGATTATTGCGGCATTGAAGGAGGTAGGTCTGGATCCGGAAACCCGGCACCGCTATCCCCATGAATTTTCCGGTGGGCAACGGCAGCGGATTGCCATAGCCCGGGCCCTGGTGCTCAAACCGGCGCTGATCCTGCTGGACGAGCCGACTTCGGCCCTCGACCGGACGGTGCAGCGGCAAGTGGTGGAGCTGTTGCGTTCACTGCAAGCCAAGTACAACCTGACGTATTTGTTCATCAGCCATGATCTGGCTGTTGTGAAAGCGCTGAGCCACCAGTTGATGGTGGTCAAGCATGGCCAAGTGGTCGAACAGGGAGACGCGCAAAGTATTTTTGCCGCCCCCCAACATCCGTATACACAGCAGTTGCTGGAAGCCGCTTTTCTGGCACCAGCCACTGCGCAATAACCTGAAAGAGGAGCAACACATGGGTTTTCTCGCCGGTAAGCGCGTACTGATCGTCGGTGTCGCCAGCAAGCTGTCCATCGCATCCGGCATCGCTGCCGCCATGCATCGCGAGGGCGCTGAGCTTGCCTTCACTTATCAGAACGAAAAACTGAAAGGTCGTGTCGAAGAATTCGCACAGGGCTGGGGCTCGAGCCCTGAGCTGTGCTTCCCGTGCGACGTGGCCAGCGATGAAGAAATCGCCAAGGTCTTCGAAGAACTGAGCAAGAAGTGGGACGGCCTGGACTGCATCGTGCACTCCGTAGGCTTCGCACCGGGCGACCAGCTGGACGGCGACTTCACCGAAGTCACCACCCGTGAAGGCTACCGCATCTCCCACGACATCAGCGCCTACAGCTTCGTCGCCCTGGCCAAGGCCGGTCGCGAAATGATGAAGGGCCGCAACGGCAGCCTGCTGACCCTGTCCTACCTGGGCGCCGAGCGCACCATGCCCAACTACAACGTCATGGGCATGGCCAAGGCTTCGCTGGAAGCCGGCGTACGCTACCTGGCCGGCTCCCTGGGCCCGGAAGGCACCCGCGTCAACTGCGTATCGGCCGGCCCGATCCGCACCCTGGCCGCTTCCGGCATCAAGAGCTTCCGCAAGATGCTGGCCGCCAACGAAGCGCAGACCCCGCTGCGTCGCAACGTCACCATCGAAGAAGTCGGCAACGTCGGCGCCTTCCTGTGCTCGGACCTGGCGTCCGGTATCAGCGGTGAAATCACCTACGTGGACGGCGGCTTCAACACCACCGCCATGGGCAACATCGAAGAGTAATCTTCGCGCTGCCGATAAAAAGCCCGCCGATTGGCGGGCTTTTTCATGCCTGCGATTTCAGCAGTACTGTTTTTCTGTGGGATTCAGCCTGCTGACTGATCGCGATGTATCAATCCACGCCCCCGGTGCGCCTGATACCGCCATCGCGAGCAGGCTCGCTCCCACAAGTGAAAAACACAGCGCTAGACTCAGGTCACCCAACCGTCGATCGAGGCCTTCCCATGCAGCTCAGCCCTTTCCATCTGGCCATTCCCGTATACGACCTCGCCGCCGCCCGGCATTTTTACCGTGAAGTGTTCGGTCTCGAAGAAGGTCGTTCCAGCGATCACTGGGTCGACTTCAATTTCTTTGGCCATCAACTGGTGATTCACCTGGCGCCGAAAAACGCCTCGCAGGAAGCGGCCCACACCAACGCCGTGGACGGCCATGACGTGCCGGTGCCGCATTTCGGTGTGGTACTGGGGATGGAGGAATGGCACGCGCTGGCCGAGCGCCTGAAATCCTTGGGCACGCGGTTTGTGATCGAGCCGGGGATTCGTTTTCAGGGTCAGGTGGGCGAACAGGCGACGATGTTTTTGTTCGACCCTTGCGGCAATGCGCTGGAGTTCAAGGCGTTCAAGGATATCGGGCAGTTGTTTGCCAAATAGCAGCGTCTATACAGACAGCTCGCTCCCACCCTTTGAAATACAGTTCCTGTGGGAGCGAGCTTGCTCGCAATGAGGCCGGCACTAACAGCGCTTCAAGGCCTGCTTGTGGGCATACATCGCCCCATCCGCATCCGCCAGCAGCTTGTCCACGGTCTCATGCCGTCGCGGGTCGTACTCGATCTGCCCGACACTGAAGCGAATCGCATAACCCCGATGCAACGTCGCATTGCGCTCCTCGAGGATTTCCTTGAGCCGCGCCATGATCGCCGTGGTTTCGATGTGGCTGGAGCCGGTCAGCAGCGCCACGAATTCATCGCCGCCCAAGCGCCCGACCACGTCGCTCTCGCGAAAGGCAATGCGCAACACATCGGCGAAGGTCTTGAGCGCACTGTCGCCCTCGGCGTGCCCATAAAGATCGTTGATCTGCTTGAAATCGTTGAGGTCGAAAAACAGCAGCGTCGCCGGTTTGTCCATCCGTGCGCAGGCGTCGAGCGCATGCTGGGCCAGCATCTTGAACCCCCGGCGGTTGGACAGCAGCGTCAGCTCGTCCATGCTCGCCATCTGCACGGCCATCAGCTCCTGCTCGGCCATGCCGGCGAGATCGCGCAGCAACTCGCGTTCTTCGTCGTCGAGTTCCCGGGGTTTGGTGTCGATCAGGCACAAGGTGCCCATCTTGTTGCCGTTGGGCACGGTCAGCGGGTAACCGGCGTAGAAGCGGATGTTCGGGTCACCGGTCACCAACGGATTGTCGTGAAAACGCTCGTCCTCGCGGGCATCGGGCACCAGCAGCAGTTCATCCTTGAGGATCGCGTGGCCGCAGAACGAAACAGAACGTGGCGTTTCGGTAGTGTCCAGCCCCACGCAGGACTTGAACCATTGCCGCTCCTTGTCCACCAGCGTGACCAGCGCAATCGGTACATTAAACAGTCGCCTGGCCAGACGGGTCAGGCGGTCGAAGCGTTCTTCGGGGGCAGTATCGAGGAGGTTCAATCCATACAGCGCCTGAACCCGAGCCGCCTCATTGGCGGGTTTGCCTGGAACCAGCATCAGTACACTCCATTGTCATCAGTGGTCTTTAGCGTAGACCGATTCGGCGATGACTCAAATGCTCATCCGCCGGCCACCGGGCATGGCCCTCCGGCATCCGCCCACAGCTTGAACTGACTGACGAAGATGTCGTGGGGCACCGGCACCGGTTGCCGCCCTGCTCCGGGATTCCAGCCCCAGAGCACCAGTTTGTCCTCGCTGACGTGCTTGATCAGCGCGGCGAAGTCCCGGTCGCCGTTGCTGCTGCGGTCCTTGATCATCGCGCACAGGCGATCCGGCGGCAGGCCGATCCAGGCCATCTTGTGCGAGGCTGGTGGCAGGCTCCAGTGCGGCGCACCCGGTGGCGCGTGGGGGCCGTAACTGGCCGGCGGATTGCTCTCGGCATGGCAGGTGGCGCAAGGCAAACCGGCGGCGCCCTTGCCGTCCATGCCGCGCACCACGTTCATCGCGTGGGGCGTGCCGGCGTCGAACTGCAACGGTGAATCGCCGGGGATGTGACAGTTCTGGCAACGCGGGCTCTGGAACACTTTCTGTACCGTGCCAAAGGCCTTCAGGGCTTCCTGATCGTCAGCGAACAGATCCGAAGCGTAACCACCCAACCCGACCAGAATCACCGTGCCCAACAACAGATGTCGTTTCATCTCACACCCCCGACAGTTGCAGCGGCAATTCCCGCAGGCGCTGCCCGGTCAGGGCGAACACTGCGTTGGCCACCGCCGGCGCCGTCGGCGGCACACCGGCCTCGCCGATGCCGCCGGGTTTGTCGGTGCTCGGCACGATATGCACCTCAACCACCGGCATCTCGTTCAGCCGCAACACTTGATAGTCGTGATAGTTGGACTGCACGACCTGACCGTCCTTGAGCGTCAGCTTGCTGTGCAACGCCATGCCCAGGCCGAAGGTGATGCACGACTCCATCTGCGCCGCGATGCTCTGCGGGTTGACCGCAATACCGCAATCCACCGCACACACCACCCGGTGTACGCGGATTTTCAGGTTGTCCTGCGATACCTCGGCAACTTGTGCCACATAGCTGCCGAATGACTCGTGCACCGCCACACCCAGCGCATGGCCGTCCGGCAGCGGCGCTTTCCAGTTGGCCTTCTCCACCGCCAGATTCAGCACGCCAAGGTGCCGGGCGTGATCCTTGAGCAACGTTCGCCGGTACTCCACCGGGTGCTTGCCTGCTGCCGTGGCCATTTCATCGATCAACGACTCCATGACAAACGCGGTGTGGCTGTGGCCCACCGAGCGCAGCCACAGCACACTGATCCCGGTGGCCGGCGAATGCAGATCGACCTGATGATCCGCCAGCCCCTGGATGTACGGACTGTCCGCCACGCCCTCGACCGAGGTCTGGTCAACACCGTTCTTGACCATGGTTTTTTCCAGCATGGTGCCAGCCATGATCGACTGCCCGACCAGCACGTGCTGCCACGCCAGCGGCATGCCGTCGGCGCCGAGGCCGATCCGCGCCTGATGCAGAAACATCGAGCGGTAGTAGCCGCCGCGAATGTCATCCTCCCGCGACCACACGGTTTTCACCGGCATCGCGGCAGCCTTCGCCACCTGCACCGCTTCAGCTACAAAGTCCGAAGTCGGGTTGGCCCGCCGGCCAAAGCCGCCGCCGAGGAATTCGGTGTGAATTTCCACCTGCTCGGGTTTCAGTCCGGTGATCTTACCGGCGATCATTTGGTCCAGCGTCTGAAATTGGGTGCCGGTCCAGATCTCGCACTTGTCGGCGGTGATCTTCACCGTGCAGTTGAGCGGCTCCATCGGCGCATGAGCCAGATACGGAACGCTGTACTCGACATCGATTTTCTTCGCCGCCTTGCCAAAACTGCCCTTGGCATCCCCGGCCTGACTGGCAGAAATGCCCGGTGTGGCCGCGAGTTTGCGAAAACTTTCCAGCAGTTTTTCGCTGCTCAGATCCGCGTGCGGCCCCAGATCCCAATCGACTTTCAATGCATCACGACCGAGCTTCGCCGCCCAGTAATGATCGGCAATCACCGCTACGCCTGTGGGCACCTGCACCACTTTGCGCACGCCTGGAACAGCCAGCGCCTGTGCGCCTTCAAAGGATTTCACGTTGGCACCAAACACCGGGGCGCGCGCGACCATCGCCGTCATCAGTCCGTCGAACTGCACGTCCATGCCGAATTTGGCACGGCCGGTGATTTTCTCCGGGGTATCGAGGCGTTTGGTGGGTTTGCCGATGACTTTCCAGTCCTTGGCTTCCTTGAAGGTGATCGACTTCGGATCCGGCACTGGCAGTTGCCCGGCGGCATCAGCCAGTTCGCCGTAAGTGGCGCGGTTGTCGCCGGCAATCACCACACCGGATTCGGTGCGGATCGTCGACGGAGCCACGTTGAAACGCTTGGCCGCCGCTTCGATCAACATCTGCCGTGCCGTCGCGCCAGCGAGCCGGTAACGGTCGAACTCCATCCAGGTCGAGGTCGAACCGCCGGTAATCTGCATCCCGCCAAACGCCGGCATGCCGTAATCGGCAGCCGAAGCCGGCGAGTGCTCGACGCGGATCTTCGACCAGTCGGCGTCCAGCTCTTCGGCGATCAGCATGGTCAGGCCGGTCCAGATACCCTGGCCCATCTCCGAATGGCCGAGCAGCACGGTGACGCTGTTGTCCGGCGCAATCCGCAGGAACGCGTTCGGCGCAAAGGCCTTGCCTTCATTTTCCGCCGCCGTGGCAAACCGGTTGCCGCCTGGCACCACGAACGCCACCACCAGACCACCGCCAAGTACCGCACTGCCCTTGAGAAATCCGCGACGGGATACAGGACTGTTCATCACTCACCTCCCCTCGCTCAGCCGATGTCGGCGGCACGTTTGACCGCCGCGCGGATTCTTGGATAGGTGCCGCAGCGGCAGATGTTGCCGGAGAGCGCCTGATCGATGTCGCTGTCGGTGGGTTTGGGGATTTTCGCCAGCAACGCGGCGGCGGACATGATCTGCCCGGACTGGCAGTAGCCGCACTGCACCACGTCCAGCTCGGCCCAGGCCTGTTGCACCGGGTGCGAACCATCGGTCGAAAGCCCTTCGATGGTGAGGATTTTCTGGCCATGGGCGACGGCAGTGGCCGGCGTGATGCAGGATCGCAGCGGCGCGCCATCGACGTGCACGGTGCAGGCCCCGCACTGGGCCATGCCACAACCGAACTTGGTGCCGGTCAGGTGCGCGACATCGCGCAGAACCCAGAGCAACGGCATGTCCGCGGGGACATCGAGCTCCTGATCCTTGCCATTGATGTTCAAGGTCAGCATCGGGGATTTCCTCAGACTCACGGTGTTCTGAAGGGGCTTGCGACAGCATTCGATGCCGTGCACGCCTCGGCTTATCCCTTTCAGCTAAGCGCATTTTGCCCCGACGACCAGCCGCCGCGACCACCGGTCATGGCTGTGCTGTCAGCGGCACCGGCAGGTTGAGCACGATCTGGGCGTCCTTGATCACGTCCAGACGCAGGATCCGCGACGCCCCGAGGCCGTCGAGCAACTGGCTCAACGGGCCGCCATTGCGATCCAGCTGCACATCGCGGGGAAACAGACGCTGGGCAAAGGATAGTGTGTTGCTCTGCACCACGCTCTGATGCCACAGGCCGTCGACCTGATGAATCATGGTGGCAGTGCTCATGCGCGATTGCGGGGTGACGTTTTTCAGGGTCGGCAGCGGGGTTTTCAGGACCAGGTCCGGCAGGCCCTTGGGCCCGTCGATGCGGGCGCTGACGCTGGTGCCGATGTTCACGTTAATGTCGGCGCGCCATTTGGGCAGTTGATAGCCGTGCACACCGCGCACCCGGGCGATTTCGGTGTTCACCGGCAGCGCCAGCACATGGGCGGTGAAGCTGCGCCGGCGCATGGCGTCCATCAGTTCCAGCGCGTGGGAGCCACGGGCGCCGGGGCGGCGCACGACGATCGCCACGGAGACTTCGTCGTACGGATCGTTGTCGCAGACCGAGTAGGAGAAAAACGTCAGCGCCACCAGCCCGTAGCCGGGAAACGCCCGCAGCGGCTCAAGCGGCGCCGGCAACGTCGCGCGCAAGCGGTCCAGCGGTGCGAGGAACAGCAACTGCACGCTGCCGGATCGGTAATAGAAGTTCGGCGCCCAGGTCGGACCGACTCTCGACGCAACTTGTTGCTTGGGAATGCGCCGGAAGAAGTCGATGTTGCCGGCGGCCTTGTCCCGGGCCACTTCGTCGAGGTTGGGGTTCATGCGGAAACGGTCGTAGTAACCGCCCTCCAGCACCTCGACCTTGTGCGATCCGAATTCGACTTCTGTAAAGCGCTTGCTCATGTTCGCTGACCTTTCTCGGTAAGTGGCCCGGCAGGTGGCCGGTCAGCGCCACTCTAAGGTTCAACCAAACTTTAAGGTCAAGCGCACAACGGCTATGGCCCACCATTCACGCCAGCGATGACCGTTCGGAACTTGCTTGACCTTAAAGCGCACTTCAATCCTAGAGTTCATAGCGCTTGTCTTCACCCCTTCACGTTTCCGTTCCGCATTTTCAGGAGTAGCGAACATGGGCTATGTCACAACGAAAGACGGCGTCGAAATCTTCTACAAGGACTGGGGCCCGAAAGACGCTCCGGTGATCCACTTCCACCACGGCTGGCCGCTGAGCTCGGACGACTGGGATGCGCAGATGCTGTTCTTCCTTGCTCAGGGCTTCCGGGTCGTAGCCCACGACCGACGGGGTCACGGGCGTTCGAGCCAGGTCTGGGACGGCCACGACATGGATCACTACGCCGATGATGTGGCGGCGGTGGTCAATCATCTGGGGACGCAGAAAGCCGTGCACGTCGGCCACTCCACCGGTGGCGGCGAGGTGATTCACTACATTGCCCGGCATGGCGAGGATCGGGTCTCCAAAGCGGCGATCATCAGCGCCGTACCACCGCTGATGGTGAAAACCGAAAGTAATCCGGGCGGCCTGCCAAAGTCGGTGTTCGACGATCTTCAGGCCCAATTGGCGGCCAATCGCGCGCAGTTCTATCACGATGTGCCGGCCGGTCCGTTCTATGGCTACAACCGGCCGGGGGCCAAGCCTTCGGAACCCGTCGTGCTCAACTGGTGGCGTCAGGGCATGATGGGCGGTGCAAAGGCGCACTATGACGGGATCGTCGCGTTCTCACAGACCGACTTCACCGAAGACCTGAAAGGCATTTCGATTCCGGTGCTGGTAATGCACGGCGATGACGACCAGATCGTGCCGTATGAAGACTCCGGTGTGCTCTCCGCCAAACTGCTGAAAAACAGCACGCTGAAGATTTATCCGGGCTTCCCCCACGGCATGCCGACCACCGAGGCGCCGACGATCAACGCGGATTTGCTGGCCTTTATTCGCGGCTGATTTTATTGGCCGGGGTCAGGCGCCATACCTGACCCCGGCTACTCTTCGGTTCTCCCCGTCCCCTCGCGATTACCCACATAGTGTCTGGCCAATGGAAACGCCGGCAGCCACGACTCGCGACGCACCGTCCAGAGTTCATAAGTCGGCTGCAATTGATCGGGCGCATCCAGAGCGCCCAGACTGACCTCGATTTCATCGCCACTGCGACCGAACACCGACGACCCGCAGCGCGGGCAGAAAAACCGCCCGGCGTAGTCCCGGGTTTCGCCGGTTATGGTCACCGCCTCCGCTGGAAAGATCGCCGCCGACGCAAACAGCGCGCCGTGATGTTTGCGGCAATCCAGACAATGGCAAACGCCAACCCGCCAGGGTCGGCCCGTCGTTTCGATCCGCACCGCGCCGCACAGGCAACCGCCCGTCAGTCGATCCATGGCACACCTCCCGCAAATGGAATATCCGGTGAGTGAAAATAGCAGCGCAATGGGGGAACGCTTACAATCGTGGCCCATTACCACCATTCAGACAGACCACTCCCTTCATGGCGCTCGACCCCCTTACGATGTTGACCATTTCCACCGCCCTGGCAGCGGCGGCGGCCCTTTACCTGGCGGTCGAATGGCGCAGCATCCGAGAATCCTCATTGCTGTTCTGGAGCGCCGGTTTCGCCACCATCACCGTCGGCTCGAGCCTGGCTCTGCTGCGCGCCAACGGTTATCCGCTGATCGGCATCTGGTTCGCCAACGGTTTGCTGGTCGTTGCGCACTGGTTGTTCCTGCTGGGCGTCGCGCGGTTTACCCAGCGGTCGTTGTCGCGAGCCTGGTACTTGATGTTCCTTGCGTGGCTGGCGTTGCTGCTGTTACCGGAAGATCCGTCGTGGTCGAAGATCATGCTGATGGCCAACTCGCTGCTGGTGGCCGTGCTGATGCTGCGGGCCAGTCTGCTGCTGCGTCCTCACGGCAAATCATTGAGCATTGGCGCCGTGCAACTGCGTTATGTGCTGTTGATTCACGGGCTGTTTTATTTCGCCAAGGCAATTACGGCGGTGCTCCCGGGCACTTTGATCGACCTGGCGGCGTTTCGCGGCACGATCATCCAGATTTCCCTGGTCGAAGGCGCGATGGCAATCATGCTGATCGCGCTGTCGATGACCGGCACCGAGCGCTACCGCCGGGAAAAACAGATCGCCGAACTGGCCGCCCGGGATCCGCTGACCGCGCTGTACAACCGCCGCGCCCTCGAAGTCCGCGCGCCGCGCCTGCTCGATCAAGTCTCCAGCGCCCGCCCCGGCGCCCTGCTGCTGATCGACATCGACAACTTCAAACTGATCAACGACCTATATGGCCACACCGCCGGCGACCGCCTGCTGATCTCGCTCAGCGAAATGATCCGCTCGCAGTTGCCTCAGGGCGCGCTGGCGGCAAGGCTGGGCGGAGATGAATTCGTCATGTTGCTGGGCGATGCTTCCCACGAACGGATCATGGTGCTGGGCAGCGAGCTGCGTGAACAGTTTCAGGCGATGACTGCGCAGGCCTACATCACGCCTGAAGCCGTCACCTTGAGCATCGGTGCCAAGGTCTTCGACCAGCCGCCGGCCAGCCTCGCGGCACTGATCGAACAGGGCGACAGCGCGCTCTATGAATCCAAGCGTGGCGGTCGCAACCGGATTCGTCTGGCCGACTACACCTGACCTATCCTTGCCTGCACCCGCATCCTCGGAGTTCGCCATGTCCTCGCCTGAGTCCACCCTCCTCCAGAGCTGGCACCACAACGCCCAGGCCTGGACCGAAGCCATCCGCAGCGGCGCCATCGAAAGCCGCCAGCAAGTTACCGATCAGGCCATGCTGCTGGCGTTGATGGGGCGCCAGCCGGAGCGCGTGCTCGATCTGGGATGTGGCGAAGGCTGGCTGTTGCGGGCGCTGGCTGAACGAGGAATCGAAGCGGTCGGCGTGGACGGTGATGCGACACTGGTCGAGGCCGCACAAGCGGCGGGATCGTATCCGGTGCGCGTCGCCAGCTATGAAGATCTGGTGGAAGCGAAAGTCGACATCGGCCACGACTACGACCTGATCTGCGCCAACTTCTCCCTGCTGCATCAGGACATCATCCCGCTGCTCGCCGCCATGAACGCCCTGCTCGCACCCGGCGGCGCGCTGGTGATCCAGACGCTGCATCCATGGTCGGTGGCCGCGGGTGATTATCAGGATGGCTGGCGAGAGGAAACCTTCGACGGGTTCAAAGGCCAGTGGCAGCCGATGCCGTGGTATTTCCGCACCTTGTCCAGCTGGCTCAATGCGCTGGACATGGCCGGGTTTCAGTTGACCAGCCTGCGTGAGCCGCAACATCCGCAAAGCCCCGTTCCGCAGTCGTTGTTGATGATTGCCGAGCGTCGCGGCTGAAAAAGCTACAGCCTCGGTTTGAGCAGGATCCCGGTGTAATGCCGTAAAAACAGAGCAAAAGCCGCGCACCAGAGCATCACGGACAACCCCAGTCCCAGACCGGAAAACGGCACCAGCAACACCCGGCAACCCGCCGCGATCAACACCAATGCAAACCCCAGCACCACGGCTTTCGGCGGTTGCAACATACGGCCGGTGTGGCCGAGGCTGACCCGCGCAATCATCGCCAGAATCAACCCGCCCACGCCGCCGACCGCCAGCGCATGGGTCGCCAGACTTTGCTGTCCAATCAAACCCAGATGCCACAGCGCCATGGCCCAGATCGCCAGCGCCATCCAGGCGTAAGCCAGGTACAACGACCAGAGCAGCGGCACCCGCCACATCCCGCGATCATGCCAGCGAATCAGCCGCAGTATTTGCAAACTGCCGGTGAGCGCAAACAGCGCTGCCAGCCACAGCCGGGGTGAATCGTTGAGACCCGCCGCAAACGTGATCGCCGTCAGCAGGCTGCCGATCAACAGCAACCGCGTGGGCAACGGATGGGCGGCCGGTGCCGGTGGACGGTTCAAGCCGCGCTGGATGAAGAACGGAATCACCCGCCCGCCAATCACGGTCATCAGCGCCGCAATCAGCCACAACGCGCCCAGCACGCCTTGGCGCTGCAAACCGACGTCATTGTTGAACAGGCCAATCAAGGTCAGTGCCTGACAACCCGCCATCAGCGCGAGCACCAGCACAATCGGGTAGTTGTCGCGTTTGCGCGCGGCGATCAGATCCCGCGCCAGCATCACTGCCAGCAGCGGCAGAAAACCCCATTGCAGCGCGAGAATCAGCCCTGTCGGCAACGGCATCCACCAAGCCACTCGCCCGAGCAGCCAGACCGACACCAACGCAATCAACGCCCCGCCGCGCACGCCGGGAATCCCGGTCCAGTTGGGCACCGCCGTCAGCAGAAACCCGGCAACGATCGCCGCCGCGAAACCGAACGGCATTTCATGCCGATGCCAGGCGAGCATGCCGCCCGCCGGTTGCAGGTCGAACCAGTGGCCGTAAAGCCACAAACCCCAGATCAGGATCGCCAGCGCGGCGAATCCGGCACCGGCCAGAAACAGCGGTCGAAAGCCCAGGCTGAACACGGGCGCTGCAGCGAGTCTGCGCATTTCAGGCCACCGCCATGACAGGGAATCGAGCCAGTCGATACTGCGACAACAGACGCATGACGTAACCGATCTTGATCAGCGTCGGGCCGACGATGGTCATGGCATGCATCCCCACCAGCAACGCAATCGGCATGTGGCCCTGATACAGATAAGCGCCATAGATCCCGGCCAGCAACATGACCAGGCCGGCGACGAGCATTTTGCTCGACAGGTGCAGAACGTTCAGCGGACTCTCGAAGCAAGTGAACATGTTTCGTACTCCTGAGCGGATCGGTTTGTACGTAAGGCATTTCAACTTGCGTGCCAGATTACTCGCCCAGCAATATCAGTCAGTTGCGGAAGTGCGAGTCAATTTGACACAAACACAACAGAGTCATTTTGACAAACCGAAAAGTCAATACGACTACACTCCATCTTCATTGCATCCAACCATCGATCCGCGACACCGCCAGCCGAGCACAGACTGGCTACGCTATTAATCCAGCGTGTCCAACCTGCCGAGGAAGACTGCCATGCAACGCTTTCAAAAACTGACCCCATGCCTGTGGTTCGACGATCAGGCCGAAGCGGCGGCCAAGTTTTACTGCTCGATCTTCGACCACTCGAAAATCACCGCCCTCACCCACTACAGCAAGGTCGGCCAGGAATTCCACGGCCGCCCGGAAGGCTCGGTGATGACCGTCAGTTTCGAACTCGACGGCCACACCTTCACCGGCCTCAATGGCGGGCCGATGTTCAAATTCAATGAGGCGATTTCGTTTCAGGTCAACTGCCAGAACCAGGAAGAGGTCGACCACTTCTGGGGCAACCTGTCCGCAGGCGGCCCGGTGGAAGCGCAGCAATGTGGCTGGCTCAAGGACAAGTTCGGCGTGTCCTGGCAGATCGTGCCGGTGGCGTTCATGCACATGATGACCGATGCCGACCAGACCAAGGCCCAACGGGCGATGCAGGCCATGCTCGGGATGAAAAAACTCGACATCGCCGAACTGGAGCGAGCCTTCGCCGGCCAGAGCTAATACACTCGGGCACTGGCCTGCCGAGAACCCCGACAATGAAAGCCGCCACCAGGAACCCCGAACAAGCCCCGCGCTTCTGGCGCGACGGCGCCCTGCCCTTCATCGAAGCCCGGGCCATCGCCGATGGGCGCGAGGTCTGTTATTCCCGACATTCTCACGCGCATTTTTCCATCGGCGCGATCACCGCCGGGCGCAGCACTTACGTGCATGAGCAATCCTCGTTTGAAGTGGCGGCCGGCACGGTAGTGCTGATGAATCCGGGGGATGTGCACGCGTGCAACCCGATCGACGATCAGCCATGGTCGTATTTGATGTTGTATGTGGAAACGCCGTGGCTGACGGATCTGCAGCATCAACTGGGGTTCAGTGCTGAGCTTGAGTTTCGGCGATTTTCCGATACCCATTTGAATGATGCCCGCCTGTTTTGCGACTTGAATGCGTTGTACGCGGTATTGGTCGACAAGCAGCAAGACGTGCTGCGCAAACAGAGCACAGCCGTGGAGTTCTTCAGTGACCTGCAACTGCGTCTGAACCCTATCGAACCACCGCTGCGCGAACAGAACTTAAAACTCGAACGCGCCGCCGACTTCATCCGCCAGCACTGCACCGACCTGCTCAGCCTCGACGACATCTGCGCCGCTGCCGAACTGTCACCGTCCTACCTGATCCGCGCGTTCAAACAGCACATCGGCATGACGCCTCATGCGTTTTTGGTCAACCAGCGTATTCAGTTTGCCCGCGAGCGTCTGCGTCGCGGGCAGTTGATTGCGGATGTGGCGCTTGAAGCCGGGTTTGCTGATCAGGCGCATTTTCAGCGAGCGTTCAAACAGCATCTGGCGGCGACGCCGGGGCAATATAGGGGTTAAAGCAAAAACGGCCCGCATCGCTGCGGGCCGTGAGGGTAGCGGGTGAAGTTATTGGTCATGACTTTGCCGCAGGTAAATAAATGCGTCCCCTTTTGCACCTTTTACTCTTTTGCATTTTGCACCTTTTACTCTAAAAAACGGATTACCCAATCAAACAAAGTGTAGGGCGAGCTCCGGTGGTTTCCGGGCCACCACCTCCGGGATGTTTTGTAAGTACCGCGTGGTAAATTCCATTTTGGCCATTGAGCCAGACGCCGAACCAAATATGAGGGTGCGATTGAATATTTGGCCAGCCCAATAGCACAGCGACATCTTTATTTTCTCTCGCGTAAATTACATAAAAAGCCACAAGTTCGGAGTACGAAGGCAAGCGGCCACCGCGCGCTATGCAATGGTTGTGTCCGTCTGTCCATGATCTCAACGCTGTATCATTTCGAAGAAGGGTTTTGATTCCCCGCACTGTAAGCGTGTATGAAGCAGTTGCCCCCCTCGCATCAGTGGCGACGATCTGCGTAGTTCCATTGGCTCTACAGGTAACTGTCCCTCCCTGAGGCGTGACCGTGGCAATTGCCGTATTTTGCGAGTGATATGTAATGGGTTGCACCCCTCCGGTTGCAGGCTGCGTATAAATCGCTGACGCAGGAAAATAAGCGGGTGGGCGCCCTTCGGCAACGATGAAGTCAGTCAGATTCAGGGTTTTATTGGCACCGGGGTTAAGCGCTGTCACTACGGTCAGCGTCCAGACATTGGAGTACACCGTCCCGGGGTGATACAGCGAATGAATGTAGAACCGATGGGCGCCCTGCGCGACCGTGATGGTGCGCGAATAGTCTCCCGCCGGATTGGCGGTCACCTTGCCCAATGGCTTCGCGCTCGCGCCGCTGCCATCGTACAACTCGCCCTGTTGACCGGGGCTCAACTTGCCGCTGATCACCAGCGTGGTTGCCGTGGTGGTTCCTGCGTTCGCAACAGGTTTACCGGTGGCGGTGTTCTCGTTCACGTTGACGATGGTTGGCACAATGAGCGCCACAGCCTTGATCGTATAGACCCGATCCGGAAACTCCACAGCCGTCGCCCTGTCATTGCTCATGTCCATCGACACTGCAAATTTGATGCGCAGTGAGGTGCCATCTCCCAGTTGCTTCAAATAACTGTTCACCAGTGCGGCAGGCCAGAAACCCTGACTGACCCAAGTCGGATTGACCCGTGCCGGCAGTCCATTCCACAAGGCCAGATTATGTGCCGTACCGTCTGCTTTCTTGCCCTCCAGCGAAAGCCAGCACGGCATGCCATCTGCAATAAGCGTCCAGAGCAAGGCATGAATCGTGGCGTTCTTCGTGCCCAGCGCGATAACGTCAAGTACGTTGTTCGCATCCGCTTCCAGAATTTTCGGCGGGATCAGCGCCGTGGCGGGCAATGGCAGGATATTCAGTGGCAAGACTTGCGATGGGGTCGAGACACCATTGCGCTCGATGACATAGGTAACCTTGACCGCTTTGCCCAGGCTGTAGGCCAGCACCGAGCGTGGTACCGGAAACTTCAGGCCGGCACTGACCAGACGTTGCGCACTTTTGAATGACGCCCCCGGCGCACTGATTGCGCCCTCCCATTCGACGTGGACCTTGTCGCTGGGCAGCAAAGCGCCCGCAGGCACCACTACCTCGACATTCTGCAAGGTCGGGTTGAAGTTGTTGCCTGTCTGCCCCGTGACGGAGGGGGGCGGTAAAACGAGGGAGTTGGCGGTGATGACGATGGTGGTATCCGGCGACACTCTGAAGTTACTCAGTTGATCTTTTATGGTGGCGCTCACCGTATGAGTCCCGTCACCGATCTGCTGGAGGTCAAGAGTCGTCAGGGTGTAGGTGATCGGGTCGGCGGGATGAACATAGGGAACGGTTTTACGCCACTGGCCTATGGTCAGTTCCACTTCGTCAAATTGGCGTGGGTTGCTGCGCGTTAAAGTGAATGTGGCCGGCTGCCCCGGTCCAATGCTGGCCGGATGGCTGACCGTGATACCGGAAGCCGGGTTGTTGAACAGCACGTTCAGTATCGGATCGGATTTATCTTTATTACCGCTGCCGACTCGGGTGACTTCGTAGTACAGGGTATTGAGGCCATCCTTCAACACCCCCCAAGGCAACTCCATAAAAATGCGGTCGTTCTCTTCGCCCGGCTTGATAGGCTTGATCACGGATGTCGCCTGGCTGTTGACCCACAGCCTTACGGAGTCACCTGCTTGAGAGGGAGTGGAAAACAACATGAACGGGTCGATCACCATGAAGAGTTGGGTTGATGGCGAATAAATGCTTTCGGAAATGCCGAGATGGTAGGCCCCTGGCGGTTGCAGGTTCTCTTCTGCGCCCGGGATGGCCATCGGATACAGCTGGAGCAAGGCGCTGATCTGTGTCGAATTGACGTTGATGCTCATGTTGTTCTCCTGGCGCGCAGTGAATAGCAATCTTCGGGGCGAAGCTCATGACACCGCGAAAGGAGAGAACCGTCACCTGTCAGATCTGACAGGTGAGCGTGGTTTCAAGACGAATGGTCATCAATGAACAGTTTCCCTGCAGACGCAAAAACGACCCCGCAAAGGGGCCGTTTCAGTTTCAGCCCTCAGGACCGAGGCTCTGCCGCCACATCCAGATTATCCAGCACCCGATTCACCGCCAGCTCCGCCAGCATGATCAGTTGCCCGATGCCCAGCAGCACATGCCGCTGCGGCGCATCGATCATTCCGGCGAAATCGCTGGCCATGGTTTTGGCCGAGGTCAGGGTTTCGCAGGCGTCGGCCAGCAGTTCTTCGTTCGGGATGCCGGGGGCGATGAGATAGCGGGTGTTGGGTTTGAGCAGGGGTTTTCTGGGGTGAAACGGATTGAGGTAGTGATCGAGGGCGCGTTCGGCGGCTTCGTGGAATTTCTTGGAATCGAGGGTTTCGTAGGGCGAGGTCGGGTCGGTTTCGGGTGGGTTTGGCGTTGGTTTGATCATGGTGAAGCTCCTTGATAGGCGGAGCTGCAACCGTTCGCGGTCAATCGAAACAGGTGGCAGCTGTACGCGGGTTGACCGACCGGGAATCAAGGAACCCGGCATACCCGAAGGTATCCCGCGCACAACCGCCATAAAACGAACAGCCACGAGAGCTGAACGGGACGGCACGCTGGCGCCTTGATTGAGTCGGACGGTCAAGCCCGATCGCTGATTCGTCAGCGACCGACACACGATAGAACCCGGCCCCAAGGCCCACAAGCCGGCGGATTCTGGCGGATGCGTAGGCATTGGCGCAAGGTGTTGTGGCTTGCCGGACGCATCCTTAAACACCTTTAAACCCAAGGGCCGCCCCGCTCACGGCAGCAACAAATACCCCGCACTAATCGCCAATAACGCTGCCATCACCCGATTGAACAGGCGCATCCCCGCCGGGTTGCCGAGATAGCCGCGCAAGAACGTCCCGGCATACACCCAGCACCCCACCGACAGATAACAGATCACCAGATACACCGCCGCAAACTGCCACACCAGTCGCGCCTCACCGTCGGCCACAAACGCGCCCATCCCCGCCACGCAGGCCAGCCACGCCTTGGGATTGAGCCATTGCATCACCGCGCCGTAGAGCATCGACGGCGCCCTGCCCGACTCTCCCGCATTCAACTGACCGTTATCGGTAGCCAGTTTCCAGGCCATGAACAGCAGAAACGCCACCCCGGCCAGTTGCACCACACGGGTCAGCGCGGGCCAAAGCATCAACACTTCGTGAAGTCCGAGCCCCATCAACACCAGCAACAACACAAACCCCAGCGTCGCCCCGGCCACATGCCGCTGACTGGCGCGAAAGCCGAACTGCGCACCGGAACTCAACGCCACGATATTCACCGGCCCCGGGGTTATGGACGCGGCCAGGGCAAACGCCGCCATCGACACAATCAGACTCATCGCACACCTGCTTCAGATCGAGGAACAAGGCACTCACGGTAACCAGCGCCCTGCCCTGAGTATTGAATGAAATTACCCCCGCACGCGCAGACCCACTACGCTCTACTTCAGTGACCACTCTCGACCAGGAAGTCGCCCTCCATGATTCTGATTCTGCTGCCAGCCGCCGATTACGACCCCACCGAAAGCAGCGTGCCGTGGCAGGCCATGCGCGATGCGGGCATCGAAGTGCGTTTTGCCACGCCACAAGGCTTGCCCGCCCACGCCGACTCACGACTGGTGGCCATCGGCTTTGGCCTGCTGAGCTCGATGCTGATGACGCGCAAGGCCGATCTGGACAGTTACGCGAAAATGATCGAGTCCGAAGCGTTCAGGAAGCCGCTGGCGTATGCCGATGTCGACACGAAGCAGTTTGACGGTTTGCTGATCCCCGGCGGTCATGCCAAAGGGATGCGCACATTGCTGGAATCCAAGCAGGCCCAGCAGATCGCCCTGCAGTTTTTCAAGGCCGAAAAGCCCGTGGCGGCGGTGTGTCATGGCGTGTTGTTGCTGGCCCGCTCGCTCGACCCCGACACCGGGCGTTCGGTGTTGTTCGGGCGCAAGGTTACGGCACTGCTGGCGGCAACCATGGAATTGCCGGCGTGGCTGATGACCGCCGCGTGGCTGGGGCGCTACTACCGCACCTACAAGCAAACCGTCGAGGCAGAAGTGAAAACCGCACTGGCCAGCAAGGCTGATTTCATACGCGGCCCGCTCATCGCAAAGCGAGATAGCGCGCAGGCACCACACGCGGGATTTGTGGTGCGCGACGGCCAACTGCTAACGGCGCGCTGGCCCGGCGACTGTCATCGATTCGCCGCCGAATGGGTGGCCCTGTTGCAGGCCACCCGACGCGAGCCGGTATTCAGTCCAGACGTGGCACGGTGAAGCGGAATTCGCTGCCCTGCCCCGGCTCGCTCTCGGCCACGATTCGCCCGCCGTGGGCCTCGACGATGCCTTGCGTGATGTAAAGACCAAGCCCGGTGCCGTTCGGATTGCCTTCCTTCACCGTCCAGTAGCGGTCGAAGACGTGTGGCAAGTGATCCTTGGGAATGCCTTCGCCGCTGTCGCGCACCGTGAAGACGATGTCGTCGCCGACCGATTTGGCAAACACATCGACCGTGCCCAGACGCGGTGTGAACTTGATCGCGTTGCCGACCAGATTCGACAGCACCTGAAACAGCCGCTCCGGGTCGGCATGGATGCTCAGGTCGGGATCGGCCTCGAACGAGATGCTGATGTCCTTGTCCAGCGCCAGCGGTGCGAGCAGTGATTGCGCCTCTTCGAACATCTGCGCGACATCGAGTTTCTGCGGCGCGATGGTGTAGCGGCCGGCGTCGATTTTCGAGGTATCGAGCAAGTCTTCCAGCAGCGTGTTCATGCGCCCGGCAGCTTGCTGCATGGTATCGATGGCTGTGGAGATGCGCCGCGAAGTGTGCGGCCCGTCTGAGCTGAAAGCCTTTTGCATCATGCCGCACAGCATCGAAATCACGGTCATCGGGTTGCGCAGATCGTGGGAAACCACTGCCACCAACTCATCGCGAGCGCGCACCGCTTCCTGCTCGCGGCGCACCTGGCGGGCCAGGTCGTTTTCCAGTGCAGAGCGACGCAGGTCGTTGGCGGCGAACAGATCGCCGTGGCTCCACTTGGTGGAGATCCCGGCCATTTCGACTTTCCAGATCTCGAACGAAGTACGCGGCCGCAGACGCAGGCCGGCGTCGGAATTTTCCAGATCAAGCGGCTTGCGCGGGTCACCGCTCCAGTTGATGTTCTCTTTGACTTCCGGGCGGAACCACAGCACGCCGTTGTCCACCGGTTTGGGCAGGCTCATGGCGAGCACGCCGCTGGCGACTTGCTGATACTGCGCGGCCGGCGGATAGACGCTGGCCAGGTGATGACTGGCAAACACCGGCTCGCCACGCTCCTGCAACCATTTGTGCAGGGCGCGAATTTCTTCCGGTTCCGGGCAGTTGCCGTAACGGTGCAATTGCTTGTCTTCGATGATCGCGATGCCGCCGGCATTGGCTAGCGCCATCAGGACCTGCGGCTGGTTGGCCAGCCCATCGAAAACGTTCTGTGGCGAATCGATCATCGCCTGATTGAGCAATGCCAGTGCCTCGACCTTTTCTTCACGCTGACGGCTGACTTCCAGCGCTTCCATCGCGCTGATCTGCAACGACAGCACCTGGCCGATGGTCTGGCATGCTGTGCGCAACTCATGGGGTACGTGCAGCGGCTGACGGTTGCCGCAACTGATCAGGCCCCAGAGCCGGTCGCCCTTGAGCAGGGAAATACTCATGGAAGACAGCACGCCCATGTTCTTCATGTACTGGCAGTGGATCGGCGACACGCTGCGCAATGTGGCGAAGCTCAGGTCCAGCGGGGTCTGGGTGTCCGGGCGCAACTTGGGCACCAGCGGCACCGGTTGGTAGTCGGCATTGGGGATGATCCGCAGCCAGTTGGTGCGGTACAGCTCCCGGGCCTGCTCGGGGATGTCCGAGGCCGGGAAAAACAAGCCGTTGAAGACCTCCATCGACGGGTCGGACGCTTCGGCGATGACCTGACCGTGGCCCTCCTCTTCGAAGCGATAGATCAGCACCCGGTCGTAACCGGTCATGGCCTGGATTTCCTTGACGCTGATGTCGTACAGCGCCTGCAGGCTCTGGGCCTTTTGCAGGCGCGCGAGCATCCGCCCCAGGTGGGTTTCGGTGCCGGCGACGTTGCGCGGCTGGAAGTTTTCGACGTGGATTTCCAGCTCCAGGATCAGCACATCCTGATGCCGGTGCAGCAAGCCTTCGAACGCCGTGCCGTTGAGGCGAAAGTGCAGCGGCGGCGCGTCGGACAGGGTCGGTTGCTGCAAGGCCTCGCGAACCTGCGCGGCGTGGGCATCGCCGATCAGGCTGTGCAGCGGCTGGCCGATCAGATCCTGTGCCGGGCGCGCGAGCAAGGTCTCGACGTTGGCGCTGATCTGGATGATCGAAAGCTCCGGCTCGCTCAGGGTCAACAGCAGACCGTGGGGCTGGATCGCGCCGGGAAAGCGGATCGGCTCGTCGGCGCAGTTGGCCAGCAACTCTTCAAAGGCTTCTTTGTCTTGCGGGGTCATACCAGAACCTCCTGGCTTTCGAGCCAGCGCTCGAAACAGCTGAATGTGGTGTGAGCGGCCGCCACGACGGCTTCACGCTCGTCGGCGTCCATCGGGCGGCTGCACAGGTATTCGATGAAGTCGCGCCAGCGCCGGCCGGTGGCGGCACCGTAGATGTCAAGAAACGCCGCGCCGTTGTCCGCGCCCAGGCTCAGCCGCGTGGCGATTTCCCGGCGCAGGATCTGCCCGCCGAGGGTTGCGCCTTCGAGCACGTACAGCACGCCCAGGCAGGCGGCGGCTGAATCGATGGCGGGCAACTGACGGCAGAGTGAAAAGCCCCCGCCATTTGCGCCCAACGCGTGCAGATCCCGTTTCAGGGTCGGCGCCTTGAGGCGTGAAACCAGATCAAAATCGGCGGGGATCGCGCCGCTATCCTGCAACGCGGCTTCCAGTGGCTGATAGAAGCCGTAATAGGCGCGCATCAATCGCTCGAAAGCATGCAGATCAAGGGTGTCGGAGAAAAAAGGAAGGCGTTTTTCCAGTGCGATGTGCAGTTCGGCGGTGCCGGCGCGCAAGTCCTGCAACACCGGTGGCACATGAACCTCTCGGGCCTTTGCTTGCATGTAGTCGCTCGTACAGTGGGCCGCCTGGGGCCATTGGGGAATGAAAACGCATGGCGCGAAAGCTTACACGGCAATTGTCCTTTCTGACCCGGCAGATAATTTTTTCTGGCGGATTCATCACCCTGTGACGGTTTCAGAGTTGACGGAGCGGCGGAAAGTTCGAACGGATTCACGCCCGACAATCGCTGTACCGCGACTCCGCAGCCTGACTGTACGGTTCCGGCCTGCCGCCAGCGTGATAAAAATAGCCGTCCCGCCACCGGAGCCCGCGCCATGGATCTCGCCACCCTTTCCCTGTTTCTGCCCGCCTGTTTCGCCTTGAACATGGCGCCCGGCCCGAACAACCTGCTGTCGGTCAGCAACGCCACCCGTTACGGCTATCGTCGCGCCTGCGTGGCCGGGGTCGGTCGGCTGCTGGCGTTCGCCGGGATGATCGCCCTCGCGGCGGCGGGGCTGGCGGTGGTGTTGCAGACGTCCGAGCTGTTGTTCTACGGGATCAAGATTGTCGGTGCGGGGTATCTGTTGTATCTGGCGTGGCAGCTGTGGCGGGCCAATCCGGCTGCCGAAGACGCCGTTACGGCGCCGGCAAACGGGCTTCTGGCGCTGGCGCGTCAGGAGTTTTTAGTGGCAGCAGGAAATCCAAAAGCAATTCTTATATTCACTGCATTCCTGCCGCAGTTCGTCGACCCGAACCGCGCCATCACCCCGCAGTTCATGTTGCTGGGGGTGCTGTTCCTGCTGCTGGAATGGATCGCCATCAGCGCCTACGCCTACATGGGCCTGCACATGCGCCGCTGGTTCGCCGAACCGCGCGGCAAGCGGATCTTCAACCGTTGCTGCGCGGGGCTGTTGTCGGCGGCGGCTTCGGTATTGCTGATGGCCAAGCGCGCCTAAGCTTCGGACGGGCCTTTGAGCTCGACCTGATTACCGTCCGGATCGAAGCAGTACAGCGACAGGCCGTTGCCCTCGGCGCCGAAACGGGTGGCAGCCTTGTCGACGGTCAGGCCACAGGATTGCAGGTGGCTGATCAGCGCCGCTTCATCGAACGGCTCGATGCGCAGGCAGAAGTGATCGACATTGCGCCGTTCGCTGCCGGCAGCGGCGCCGCCCTTGCGGCCGATTTCGCCGTCGAGGTCGACCAGATCGATCATCGACGTGCCGGCGCGCAGGTGCACCAGACCGAACTTTTCGTTGCGCTTGACCACTTCGGCACCGAAGACCCGGTCGTAGAAATCAATGCTGCGTTGCAGATCCGCGACGCGCAGCACGATGTGATCGATGTGGTGAATCGTGAACGGTGGCATACCTTCATTTCCCGAGTTGTAGCGACCCGATCACTGTAGTGCAGCGGCCCGAAAATTCACTGTCGATTTTTCGGTGGAGCCATCGAATAACTGGTTTTATCCTCGGCCCATGAACATACAGACCGCTGTCCTGCCCCCTCACGCCGAAATGGTTCGCGCCATGCTCGCAAGCGACACTGCCTATGAAGGCGTGTTCTTCACGGCCGTGAAAACCACCGGGATCTTCTGCCGCCCGACCTGCACGGCGCGCAAACCGAAACCGGAAAACGTCGAATTCTTCGCCCACGCTGACGACTGCCTGTCCGCCGGTTATCGCGCCTGTTTGCGCTGCAAGCCGCTGGACGCCGCGGCCATCGCCCCGGACTGGGTGCAACGACTATTGAAAGCCGTGGACGCCGATCCGGAGCTGCGCTGGAGCGATGCGCAATTGCTCGCCGAAGGCATCGAACCGCTGAAGCTGCGGCGCTGGTTCAAGCAGCATTTCGGCATGACCTTCCATGCGTGGCTGCGCACACGCCGACTCGGCGTGGCGCTGGGCGGAATCAAGCAAGGCACCTCCATCGACCACGCGGCGTTCGACTCCGGTTATGAATCCCTCAGTGGCTTTCGCGATGCATTCCAGAAGTCGTTTCACATCACGCCGGGCCGTGCGGCGGCCAGCGAGCCGCTGCTGTTCACCCGCCTGACCACGCCGCTGGGGCCGATGATCGCCATGGCCGAGCGGCGTGGGTTGGTGTTGCTGGAGTTTCTCGACCGCCCGGCGCTGACCCGGGAAGTCGAAGAACTGCAAAACCGCTACGGCTACGTCGTAGCGCCGGGACACAACGCGCATTTGCAGCAGATTGAAAACGAACTGGCGCTGTACTTTGCCGGCAAGCTGAGTGAATTCAGTGTGCCGCTGCACCTGCCCGGCAGCGAGTTTGCCCGTCAGGTCTGGACCGAACTGCGGCAAATCCCCTACGGCCACACCAGCACTTACGGCACCATCGCCGCACGGCTGGGCAAACCCGGCGCCAGTCGCGCGGTGGGCCTGGCCAACGGGCACAATCGGCTGTCGATTGTCGTGCCATGCCATCGGGTGATCGGTGCGGACGGCTCGCTGACCGGCTATGGTGGTGGGCAACCGCGCAAGGCGTTTCTGCTCAGGCTGGAAAACGCTGCCGTGCAACTGACGCAACCGTTGGCGTTCTGACAAACCAACCCCAACGCCCTCCCGGCGTTCAAATCAACGTATCACTGAAGTTGCTGATGCCCGATCCCTACCAACCGGCCAGCGAGTTTCTGGCCAGCCTCGACGCCGACTGGCAGCGCCACATCGCTGCGGTCGGCCCTTGCCTGCATCAGCCGCATCCGGCGCGCGATCCTTATGAATCGCTGGTACGGGCGATTGCCTATCAGCAACTGCATGCCAAGGCGGGCGACGCGATTGTCGGGCGACTGGTGGGGTTGTTTCCCGGGCAGGCGTTTCCGCGTCCGGAGCAGGTTCTGGCGACGGGGTTCGATCAGATGCGCAGTTGCGGGTTTTCCGCCGGCAAGATTGCGACGATTCAGGGGATTGCTCAGGCGACCCTTGACGGCGTGGTGCCGGATTACGCCACGGCACTGGCGATGGAGGATGAAGCGCTGATCGAGCGGTTGGTCAGTTTGCGCGGGGTTGGGCGCTGGACTGTCGAAATGCTGTTGATCTATAGCCTGGAGCGGCCGGATATTCTGCCGGCGGATGACTTTGGTGTGCGCGAAGGATATCGGCGTCTGAAGGGGCTGGAGGTGCAGCCTTCGCGTAAGCAGATGATTGAGATCGGGTTGGATTGGAAGCCGTTTCGGACGGTGGCGGCGTGGTATTTGTGGCGAGTAGCCAAGCCATAGACCGCGTTATCGTTCATCGCGAGCAAGCTCGCTCCCACAGTTGGATCGCATTTCAAGTGTGGGAGCGAGCTTGCTCGCGATTGCGTCAGACTGTTCAATGTTGCATCAAAGGCCGGACTTCAACCGACTGAACGCCCGAATCAAAGCCCGGTTGAACGCCTTGCCATTATCATTCTTGCTGTACAAAGAAGCCCTCACCGCCTCCGGCGGATAAGTCCCCGGATCATTACGGATAGCCGGATCAATCAACCCGTCCGCCGCCGTAATCGCATTGGCGTAGTGAATGGTGTCAGTAATCGGCGCGATTACCTCAGGCGTCATCAAATAATCCATCAACGCCAGTCCAGCCTCGGGATGCGGTGCATCCTTGGGAATGACCATCGCATCGAACCAGATCAGCGTGCCCTCCTTCGGGATCCGGTAATTCAACTTGAACGGCTTTTTCGCCGCCTCTGCCTGCCCCGCCGCGATGGCAACGTTGCCGTTCCACGACATCGCCACGCAGGTGTTGCCGTTGGCCAGGTCGCTGATGTTCAGGTCGTTGTCGAAGTAGCGGATGTACGGGCGGATCTTCGCCAGTTGCTGTTCGGCGAGTTTCAGGTCATCGAGGCTCTGGCGATTGATGTCCAGGCCCATGTACTTCATGACCGCCGCGAACACTTCGTTCGGGTCGTTGAGCAGGCTCACCCCGCAATCGGCGAATTTCGACACCACCGCCGGATCGAACAGCATCGCCCAACTGTCCCGTGGTGCGTCCGGCAGGCGCTGCTTCACGGCCTCCTCCTGATAGCCGACGCCGGTGGTGCCCCAGGCGTAAATCCCGGCGTAGCGGTTGCCCGGATCGAACACCGCCATGTGCTGACGGAACTCTTCACCGACGCCGGCGAAGTGCGGGAGTTGCTGCTTGTTCAGGGTCTGGATCGCGCCGCTCTCGATGGCCCGCGACAAGTGCTGGCCGGCGGTCAGCACCAGGTCGTAGCCGCTGCGGCCGGTGAGCAGTTTGGTCTCAACGGTTTCCAGCGAATCGAAGTGATCGGCGACCACCCTAATCCCGGTTTTCGCCTCGAAATTCTTCAGGGTATCCGGGGCCAGGTACTCGCCCCAGATGTACAGGTTGACCACCGGTTTCGCCGTTTCGGCAGCCTGCACACACAGGGGTGCAAGCACCAGCAATAACGCTTTACTCAGTTTGTGCAGGCCCATGCTCAGGCTCCTTTTTTCTGGCCGGCGTACTGCGGCATGGTGATGCACGCGACGTTGCCGCCACCGAGCAGGATTTCCCGGGAGTTTTCGATGCCGACGATCTTGTGCTGCGGGAACAGTTCGGCGAGGGTCGCCAGCGCCACCTGATCGTTGCGATCACCGAACAGCGGCACCACGATCGAGCTGTTGCCGGCGTAGTAGTTGATGTACGACGCGCAGATTTTGGTGCCGGCCTGACGGGTGTGAGTGCTGTCCTGCTGATCGAGGCCTTCGGCTTCTTCGGCGGTCCACTCCAGTACGTCCGGTTGCGGCAATTTGTGCACGATCAGTTCGCGGCCACGGCTGTCGCGGGTGCTGCGCAGGATGTCGTAGGCCTCCTGATAGATTTCCCACTGCGGATCGTCGCGGTTGTCGGTCCATTGCAGCACCACTTCGCCGGGCCGCACGAAGCACGCGAGGTCATCGACATGACCGTCGGTTTCGTCGAACTTGCAACCGCGCGGCAACCAGATTACTTGCTCGGCGCCGAGGTAATCGGTGAGTCGGCGGGTGACTTCGTCCTTGCCCAGGTGCTGGTTGCGATTGCGGTTGAGCAGGCATTGCTCGGTGGTGAGGATGCTGCCCTGGCCGTCGCTCTGGATGCCGCCGAGTTCGGCGATCAACGGCGCGCGATAACGGTCGAAACGCTCGATTTCGAGGATCTTGCTGGCGATCTGGTCGTCCTTGTCCCATGGATAGTAGAGCCCGCCATCAAGGCCGCCGTAGGCATTGAATTCAAAGTCGACACCACGCACTTCACCGCTCTGGTCGTTGACCACGAAGCACGGGCCGCTGTCGCGGAACCAGGTGTCGTTGCAGGTCATCTCCACCACGCGCACTTGCGGCGGCAACTGGCGACGGGCAGTGGCGAACTGGGCCGCCGAAGCGCAGACCGTCACCGGTTCGCTATGGGAGATCGCGGTGACGATCTGCACCCAGACTTTCTGCGCAGGCTTGGCGCCGTTGCGCCAGACATCGGTGCGCTCCGGCCAGCCGAGCCAGCAACCGGACTTGGCTTCGAATTCGCCGGGCAGACGGAAGCCGTCCTGTTTCGGGGTGGTGTCGAGCAAACGTGCCATGGTCAAACCTCGTCATCGGGATGGGAATGACCTCAGGCTACGGTCGCGGGCCGTCATGCCGCCAACGATGATTATTTCGGAACAGTTGAATTCAACTCATCAATCCGCCAGCTGATCGTTGAACCATTCCAGCATCTGCGCCACCGCCGGACGCTCCAGGCGCACCCGCTCGCAAACCAGCGCATATTGACCCAGCGCGGTCATGCTGGAGGTGAACGGGCGCACCAGACGCCCGTTCTGCAAGTCCTCCTGCGCCGTGAGGTTGTCCCCCATCGCCACGCCCTGCCCTTGTGCCGCCGCTTCCAGCGCCAGGCCGGCGTGGGCGAAATACAACTGACGTTCCGGGCGCAAATCGCCGGCATGGCTGGTCAGCCACGCGGTCCAGGTCTTGCCGTCCTGATCGTCGTGCAGCAGGCAATGGCGGGCCAGGTCCTTCGGGGATTTCAGGTTGCCCTGGTTGAACAGGCCGGGGCTGCACACTGGGAAGAACTGCAGCGCCGGCAACGGGCGGACGAAATACGCGCTGCTGTCCACCGGGCCGGTGCCGTAGGTGATCGCTAGGTCGATGTCTTCGCCGGGTGCGGCGGCGTCGATCGGTTGTTCGTAGAGGTGCAAGGTGATGTGCGGATAACGCGCGTAGAAATCGGTGAGGCGGTTCATCAGCCACTTCTGCGCCAGCTCCGCCGTCACCGCCAGCCGCAACACCGCAAGCGAGGATGGATCGCGTAATTCATCGCAGGCATCGCCGATCAGTTCGAAGGCCTGTTGCAGGCTCTGCATCAGGCGTCCGGCGGCGATGGTCGGGCGAATCTGCCGGCCTTCGCGGATGAACAGCGACACGCCCAGTTGCTCTTCGAGCTGGCGGATCTGATGGCTGACGGCACTGTCGGTGACGCACAGCTCGGCGGCGGCCCGGCCGAAATGCGCGTGGCGGGCGGCGCATTCGAAGGTTCGCAGGGCGGCCAGGGAAGGTAGTCGGCGCATGGGTTTGGGTCCCTTTTTTTTGCGGACATGCTGACCTTCGGATTCGTGGGCGTCCAGTTTTACCGCGATAGCGGCGGCACAGGTGGCACATCTCTTCTAGGCTGAACCGAATCGACAAAAAACCACCGGAGGCCCACTCATGCACCTCGAAGGCTCCTGCCACTGCGGCGCGGTTTCATTCTCTCTCGACAGCGCCCACCCCTACCCTTATCAGCGCTGCTACTGCTCGATCTGTCGCAAGACCCAGGGCGGTGGCGGCTATGCGATCAACCTCGGTGGCGAAGCGGCCAGCCTCAAGGTGCGCGGGCGCAAACACATCACGATCTACCACGCGAAAATGAAAGGCGAAGGCGATGCCCGCGCCCACCGCAGCACCGCCGAACGGCATTTCTGCTCGCTGTGCGGCAGCGGTCTGTGGCTGTTCAGCCCGGAATGGCCGGAGCTGATCCATCCGTTCGCCTCGGCCATCGACACGCCGCTGCCGGGGCCGCCGGAACACACCCACCTGATGCTCGGCTCGAAAGCCCCGTGGGTCGAAGTGCAGGCGAGCGCGAAGGACCGGCAATTCGAGGTCTACCCCGAAGAGTCCATCGCGCAATGGCACGAACGACTGGGATTGACCCGGTAGCCGCCTTCACAGTCTTTGACAGTTTCCCGACAAAGCTGCCAAAGATTGCCGGACGGCCCCCGCCTAGCATGGCGCATCCACATTTCTCTCGGGTGCCCCATGCCGGTTTCGTTGCGTACGTTTTCGCTGTCCCTGACCTCCCTTTGTCTGTTGCTGCCCGGCGACTCGCTGCGCGCCGAAGACTGGCACACCACCCTGCGCGCCGGGGCGGCCAGTGCGCCGCGCTACAGCGGCAGTGACGAGCGGGTGGTGGCGCCGTTGGTGGGTGTCGAAATCGTCAGCCCTTACGGTGTGTTTCTCGACAGCAGCCGAGGCCTCGGCTGGGGCTTCGACGAAGAGGACTTCGGCCTCAGCGTCTACGTCGGCGCCAGTGACGTGCGCAAGGATCGCAAGACCGGCTACAAGGGCTCGGACGAACTCAACGGCATGGGTTCGATCAAGTCGCGCCCGGTGATCGGGCTCGACGGGACGTATCACCTGGGCCCGCTCATTCTCGGCGCGAGTTTCGAGCATGCGCTGGAAAAGGACGACGATGACCGCGACACCGGCTCGGCCTGGAACCGCCTCAAGCTGAGCATCAGCGCGCCACTCTACGAAGGACGTTTCGGCAAGGTTTCCGGCGGCCTCAACAGCCAGTTCGGCGACAGCAACTACATGCGCACCTGGTACGGCGTCAGCGATGCCCAGGCCTCGCGCAGCCGGTTCCGGGCGTACAAGGCCCGGGCCGGGTTGATCAGCCGTGGTGCAGACCTGACGTGGTCATTGCCGCTGGACAAACAGTGGAGCGTATCGACGGTGCTGGCGGTGCAGTACCTGAATCACGAAGCCGCCGACAGCCCGATTGTCGAGCGTCGTCTGCAAACGTCCCTTGCCGGGCAAGTGATCTACACCTTTTGAACGTGCTTAAAACAGCTCGCTGAACGGAATGAAGCGCAGCGGATCGCCCATTCGCAACGTGCTGTTCTCCGGAATTTCCACCAGCCCGTCGGCCCAGGTCGCGCCGAGCAGAACCCCGGAGCTCTGGTTCGGATACAGCGCCGCCTGCCCGCCTTCCAGACGCACCCGCAGGTACTCGCGGCGGCTGCCGGGTTTCGGCCAGTCGAACCCGGCGTTGACGGTGAAGCTCAGCGGCATCACCTCCTCCACGCCTTGAATGTGCAGCAGATACGGGCGCGCCAAGAGGCCGAAGGTCACCAGCGCCGAGGTCGGATTGCCCGGCAGACCGATCACCGGCACCGTGCCGAAATGGCCGACCGTCAGCGGTTTGCCGGGTTTGATCGCGAGCTTCCACAGCAGCGGTTTGCCGTTGTCGCGCAGCACCTGGCCGAGGCAATCGGCATCGCCGGCAGACACGCCGCCCGTAGTCAGAATCAGGTCGGCCGCCACTTGCAGTTGCTCAAGCTTCAGCCGGGTCTGTGCCGGGCGATCGGGAAGAATCCCGGCGTCGATCACCTCGCAACCCAGTTCGCGCAACCAGTGGTCGAGCAAAGTGCGGTTGCTGTTGTAGATGCTGCCGGGACGCAGCGGCTGCCCCGGTTCCACCAGCTCATCACCGGTCGACAGCAACGCCACACGCGGACGACGGACCACCGGTAAATGGGTCATGCCCTGCCCCGCAGCCACCGCCAGCTCGAACGGGCCGAGGCGTTTACCTGCGCGCAGCAAAGTGTCGCCGACGCGGTTCTCCTGGCCTTGGGCGCGGATGTTCTGGCCGACTTTCAGCGGTTGCAGAAACCGCACGCGACCGTCCTCCAGCACCTCGGTGTTTTCCTGCATTTCCACGCAGTTGGCGCCATTGGGCAATGGCGCGCCAGTGAAGATTCGCGCGCAGGTGCCGGGCAGCAACGCATCCGGCGCCAGTCCGGCGTAGACCCGCTGTGACACGCTCAGCGGCTTGCGGTGCAGATCGGCGAGGTTCAACGCGTAACCGTCCATGGCGCTGTTCGGCCACGGCGGCAGGTCGAGGGTGGCGACCAGATCGCTGGCCAGCACTCGTCCCCGCGCTTCATTGAGCGGCACCGATTCACTGTCCGGCAGACGTTGTTCATCAGCCATCGCCAACAGTTGGTCGAGGGCGTCCTCGACCGGCATCAATCCAGGCTTGCTCATCCCCGTGGCCCGCAGGCTTGCACCGGTTTGAGGTGCGGGACGAAGTTGCACGGGCGGTGACGGTTATCCAGTTGCTCGGCAAGGATGCCTTCCCACGCCGTGCGGCACGCGCCGGTGGAACCCGGCAGGCAGCACACCAGCGTGCCGTTGGACAGGCCCGCCAGTGCGCGGCTCTGTACGGTGGAAGTGCCAATATCGAGAATCGAGATGGCGCGGAACAGCTCGCCAAAGCCATCGATCTGCTTGTCCAGCAGGCAGGCCACGGCTTCAGGGGTGCTGTCGCGGCCAGTGAAACCGGTGCCGCCGGTGATCAGCACCACTTGAATGCCGTCGTCGGCAATCCACTGCGCGACCTGGGCGCGGATCTTGTACAGGTCGTCCTTGAGCAGGTTGCGTTCACTCAAGGTGTGGCCCGCTTCGAGCAAGCGGCTGACCAGCAACTGGCCGGAGGTATCGCTGGCGTAATCGCGGGTATCGCTGACCGTCAGCACGGCAATATTCAAGGGAACAAACAGGGCATCCGCTTTAACACTCATGGCACTCTCCGGCCTTCGCCAATTCAATTGGGCCAGAGCCTAAGTGCCACTTATCAGGACTGTCTAATCACTCTAACCAACCACATTATCGAGCCGCTCTATCGGCCGTTTTTTATCGGGCGGCGCTCACTGATCCAGCCAATGAAACCGGCCATGATTGAATCCCTCGATAGCCTCTTCAACGCTTCCGATTGGACGTAAAACGCGATCAGTGGGATCGTCGCCACCTGCGCTTTTCGTGCGCCGTACGCATCTGCGTCAATACTCAATCCAAATTTCCCTTCGAGCAGGTGCCATCGTGGACATCAAACAACTCAAGTTCCTGATTGCGCTGGACGAAACCCGCCACTTCGGCCAGGCCGCCGCGCGCTGCCACATCACCCAGCCGACCCTGTCGATGCGCCTGCGCAATCTGGAAGACGAGCTGGATCTGGTGCTGGTCAATCGCGGCCAGCGCTTCGAGGGTTTCACTCAGGCCGGCGAGCGCGTACTGGCCTGGGCCCGCACCCTGCTGGCCGCCCACGATGGGCTGTTCGCCGAAGCTGCCGCCTGCCGCGGGCAACTGGTCGGCAGTCTGCGTCTGGGACTAGTGCCGCTGAGCAACTTCAATCCGGTCAATTACATTCAGGGTTTATCGGGGATATTTCCCGAGCTGAAATACAGCCTGTCGTCCCTGAGTTCGGACGAGATCATCGAGGGTCTGGGCAACAATCAGCTGGACCTGGGCGTGTGTTATCTGGACCACGTCAACCCGAACTATTTCGAGTTTTTCGAGATTGGCGAGACCCGCGTCGGCCTGCTTTACGACACCCGCCACTTCCATTTCGAAGGCCCGGAAATGAGCTGGGAAGACGCCGCCGAACTGCCGCTGGGGATGATCACCACCGGCATGCATTACCGAAAATCCATCGACCTGAGTTTCCGCAGTCGCGGGCTCAATCCGCAGCCGATCATGGAAAGCGATTCGACCTATCAACTGCTGCAGGCGATTCACCAGGGCTTCTGCTGCTCGATCATGCCGCTGGACAGCGGTCTGGAAGAGCCGATCGAACATCTGGCTTTCATCAATTTGCCGGACGCCAGCGTGCTCGCGCCGCTGGGACTGGTGATGCGCAAGACTGAACCGCGCTCGGCGATTGCCGAGAAGTGTTTTGCCGAGGCGCGGAAGATGTTCGGAATAGAGGCGCCTGCTGTTTAACGCCTTCAGTGATCGACCAATCCAATCACTGCATCGGAACAAGCGATTGGACGCACTTTTCCCTGCCCCGTAGCCTGAACCCACTTCAGCGCTTCGGGGATTTTCAGGATGCTGTGCCAAGTTGAACAACTCATCGAATCGGGCGACGCCAACGCCCCCGCGCCACAACCTTCGCAAGTGGCTTATCGCGAATACCTCGACGACGCGCCGATGTCCCACGCGGCACTGGCGGCGGAAATCGCACTGGCCATCAGCTACAACGGCTTGAACCAGGCGGTGATGATGGTCTCGCCGGGCAACATCGAAGACTTCATTCGCGGCTTCAGCCTGAGCAACGCCATCGTCGACAGCCTCGATGATATCCATGACATCCGCCTGACCCATTTCGACCAGGCCTGCCAGGCCGACGTACAGATTTCCAGCCGTGCGTTCTGGGCCCTGAAGGATCATCGCCGGCAGATGGCGGGCACCAGCGGTTGCGGCCTCTGCGGCGTGGAGGCTCTTGAGCAGGCGCTGCCGCAACTGGAGATTCTGACGCCGACACCGTTGCCACCCGCCGCGCATTTCGACGGCATCCGCCAGCGCATCGAACAGGCCCAGCAACTGGCCCGCAGCAGCGGCGCCCTGCACGCGGCGTTGTACTTCGACGCCGACGGCGAAGCGCTGTTGTGCCGCGAAGACATCGGCCGCCACAACGCCCTCGACAAGCTGATCGGCGCCCTGCAGTTCGAAGGCCTCGATGCGCGTCAGGGCTTCGTCGTGGTCACCAGCCGTTGCAGCCTCGAACTGATTCACAAAGCCGTGCGCGCCCGCCTCGGCACCCTCGTCAGCCTGTCCGCCCCCACTGCGTTGACCGTGCGCTGGGCGCTCAAGCACCGCTTGAACCTCATCCACGTTCCGCACCGCAACGCCCCGCGAATCTACAGCCCGATCCAGGAGCCAACCGAATGAGCGACACCCTCACCCACCTCGACGATCAGGGCCGCGCCAACATGGTCGACGTCAGCGACAAAGCCGCGACCCGCCGCGAAGCCACCGCGCAAGCCTGGGTGCAGATGCGTCCTGAAACCCTGCAAATGATCCAGTCCAACGGCCACCCCAAGGGCGACGTGTTCGCCGTGGCGCGGATCGCCGGCATTCAGGCGGCCAAGCGTACCCACGAACTGATTCCGTTGTGTCATGCGCTGCTGCTCAGTTCGATCCACGTCGAACTCAAGGCCTGCGAGCCGGACCGCGTGCAGATCACCAGCACCTGCCGCCTCACCGGCCAGACCGGGGTCGAACTCGAAGCCCTGACCGCCGCCAGCGTCGCCGCGCTGACGATCTATGACATGTGCAAAGCGGTGGACCGGGCGATGGTCATCGGCGACATCCGCCTGATGAGTAAACAGGGCGGCCGCTCGGGCCACTTTCAATGGGAGAACCCGCAATGATTCTGATCAACTACTTCGCCAGCTACCGTGACCGGCTCAATCTGGGCGGTGAAAAGATTCCGGCCAGCAGCGCCCTCGCCTGTGTCGAGGATGTGCGGCAGATGCTGATGGCCCGGGGTGATCTGTGGCGTGAAGTGCTCGGCGCCGGCAACCTGATGTGTGCGGTGAATCAGGAGCTGTGTCAGCCGGATCAGGCGATCGAGGATTTCGACGAGATCGCGTTTTTCCCGCCGGTCACGGGAGGTTGAACCATGGGCGTTCGAGTCCAGCGTAAAGGCTTCGATGCCGGTCAGTTGATTGCGGATCTGCATGCGCGCAATCCACGGGTGGGCGCGGTGGTGAATTTCATTGGTTATGTGCGGGACCTGAACGTCGGGCAGTCGGTGACGGAGCTGTTTCTGGAACACTATCCGGGCATGACCGAAAAGGCACTGGTGCAGATCGCCGAACAGGCCCGCGAGCGCTGGCCGCTGCTGGCGGTGGAGATTGTGCATCGGGTCGGCGCGCTGTCGGTGAGCGAGCCGATCGTGTTTGTCGGCGTCAGCAGCAAACATCGGCATGCGGCATTCGAGGCCTGCGCGTTCATCATGGATGTGCTGAAGACGCGTGCGCCGTTCTGGAAGCGTGAGTCCACGCCTGAGGGTTCGCATTGGGTTGAGGCGCGGGAGAGTGATCAGAATGCGGCGTTTCGCTGGAGTCTGGCGCATGCCTGACAGAGCACTGTCGGCTGCAACAAAAGCCTGATTAGATAGCGGCTCGCACCGATTGGACCGTGGAGCCGCACTTGAGCACGACGCCCCCCGAGGACTTGCCCCGCCCCAAGCCTGTCAGCCTGCGCCAGGCCTGGCCCTTCTGGCTCAAACTCGGCTGCATAGGCTTCGGCGGCCCCGCCGGGCAGATCGCGATCATGCATCAGGAACTGGTGGAGCGCCGGCGCTGGATTTCCGAACGGCGCTTCCTGCACGCGCTCAACTACTGCATGTTGCTGCCCGGCCCCGAGGCTCAGCAACTGGCGACCTACATCGGCTGGTTGCTGCATCGCACTGGCGGCGGCGTGCTGGCCGGGGCGCTGTTTGTGCTGCCGTCGCTGCTGATTCTGATTGCCCTGTCCTGGGTGTACATCGCGTTTGGCGACGTACCGGTGGTGGCCGGGGTGTTTTACGGAATCAAACCGGCGGTGACCGCGATTGTGTTGCACGCGGCTCATCGCATCGGCTCCCGGGCTTTGAAAAATGGCTGGTTGTGGGCAATTGCCGGAGCGGCGTTCGTGGCGATTTTCGCCTTTAACGTGCCGTTTCCGCTGATCGTGCTTGGCGCGGCAGTGATCGGCTATTTCGGCGGGCGCTGGGCGCCGCAGCGGTTCAACAATGGCGGTCATCGAGGCAGCGAAAAGTCCTTCGGCCCGGCGCTGATCGATGACGACACCCCACCACCCGAACATGCGCGGTTCAGCCTGCCGAGGCTGTTGCGTCTGGTACTGATCGGCGCGTTGCTGTGGTGTCTGCCAATGGCGCTGCTGATGGCGCTGTTCGGCTGGGAAGGCACCTTCACCCAGATGGGCTGGTTCTTCACCAAAGCGGCGCTGCTCACGTTCGGCGGCGCTTATGCGGTGCTGCCCTACGTGTATCAGGGCGCTGTCGGGCATTACGGCTGGCTGACGCCGACGCAGATGATCGACGGCCTGGCCCTGGGCGAAACCACGCCAGGGCCACTGATCATGGTGGTGGCATTCGTCGGCTTCGTCGGGGCTTACGTGCAACCGACGTTCGGCCCGGAACACGCGTTTGCCGCCGGTGCGCTGGCTGCGACGTTGGTGACCTGGTTCACCTTCCTGCCCTCGTTCCTGTTCATCCTTGCCGGCGGGCCGCTGGTGGAGTCGACCCACAACGAACTGAAGTTCACCGCTCCGCTGACGGCGATCACCGCTGCCGTGGTCGGGGTGATCCTCAATTTGGCGTGTTTCTTTGCTTACCACGTGTTCTGGCCCAAGGGTTTTGCCGCACAGCCTGATTTTTTTGCGCTGTTGCTCGCCCTCGCCGCCACCCTCGGGCTGTTTGTTTTCAAGCGCGGGGTGATCGAGGTGTTGATCGTTTGCGCCCTCGTCGGGCTGGGGTTTCATCTGTTGCGCTGAGCCGGTGGCTTGCCGCACGCATCGGAATCAGGCGTTTACTTATCCCGGACTTCCCCCTTACTATCCAGCCACACCGGCATGGCGGGACACTCCCGCCGCCGACGTTTTCCGCCAACGGAAACACGCGTCATGAGCACGTCACTACAACAATCAGAATCGTTGAACGTCTCTGCACTGTGCGCCCTCCTTCACAGGGGCCGCGCATGAATCGCATCGTCAATCTCCCCATGGCCCTGAGCCGTTCCAAGCTGCGTCACTCCGCACGCCCGCCGGATATCTGCCTGTCCGTCTGATCGCGCCGCTAAAAATCGCGACAGCTCCCCCTCTTTTTTCGATATCCCTGCCAGGACGCCCGCGCCTTTTGCCGAGCTGCGTCCGGCCTGAATCTGCGCGCCTGTGCGGCGCCATCGTGAGTGATTGATTATGAAATTCGCAGCCATTGAAGACGCACGCAATTTTCTGGATCAGAACCCCGACATCGACATGATCGAGCTGTTCATCCTCGACGCCAACGGCGTGCCGCGCGGCAAGCTGTTGCATCGCGAAGAACTGCTCGCCGTGTACGAAAGCGGTCGCCCGCTGCCGAGCACCATCCTCGGCCTGACCGTGCATGGCGAGGACGTGGAAAACTCCGGTCTGGTGTGGGACGTCGGCGACATCGACTGCCGCGCTTACCCGCTGCAAGGCAGCCTGGTGCGCCTGCCGTGGCGGCAGATTCCGACTGCGGCGGTACAGGTCAGCATGCACCCGGAACAAGGTATGCCGGCGAGCATTGCCGATCCTCGTCACCTGCTGATCAAGGTCATCGACGCCCTCAAGGCCGAGGGCTATTACCCGGTGATGGCCTGCGAGCTGGAGTTCTATCTGCTCGATGCCAAGCGCGATCACAACGGTCGCCCGCAACCAGCGCTGGATGCCGACGGCGGTCGACCGAGGCACACCCAGGTCTACGGTTTGCGTGAACTGGAACAGATCGAACCGTTCCTCGCCGACCTCTACAGCGCCTGCAAACTGCACGGCATTCCGGCGCGCACGGCGATCTCGGAATACGCGCCGGGCCAGGTAGAAATCACCCTTGAACACGGCGATGCGCTGGCGGCGATGGACCAGGCCGTACGCTACAAACGGCTGGTCAAAGCCGTGGCACACAAGCACGGGATGCAGGCAACGTTCATGGCCAAACCCTTCGATGATCTGGCGGGCACCGGCATGCACATGCACGTCAGCCTCGCCGATGCCGAGGGGCGCAATCTGTTTGCCTCCGAAGACCCGGCCGGCACCCCGCTGCTGCGCACGGCGATTGGCGGGATGCTCGCCTCGTTGCTCGATTCGCTGCTGCTGTTCTGCCCCAACGCCAACTCCTACCGCCGCTTCCAGGCCAACAGCTACGCGCCATTGGCGCCGACCTGGGGCGTCGACAACCGCACCGTCAGCCTGCGCGTGCCCGGCGGCCCGGCCAACACCCGACACATCGAACACCGCATCTGCGGCGCCGATGCCAACCCGTATCTGGCGGCTGCGGCAATTCTCGCGGGCATTCATCGCGGGATAAAAGAAGACATCGATCCGGGCGAACCGGTGCAAGGCAATGGCTATGCGCAGGCGAAGGAATTGCTGCCGACCGACTGGCTGACTTCGCTCACGGCGCTGGAAAAGTCGGCCTGGGCACGGGATGCGCTGGGGCAGGAATTTCTCGGGGTGTATCTGGCAGTGAAACGTGCGGAATACCGGCAGTTCATGGCCGAAGTGGGTGAGCAGGACTGGCGCTGGTACCTGACCGAAGCCTGATCCTTTTTTCCTCTTTATTGCCTTGGATACCGACATGACTGAACGCAGCAACTCCTACTACACCGCGACCCTCAACCGCGACACCGACTACCCGACCCTGCAAGGCCGGCACAAAGTCGATGTGGTGATCATCGGCGGCGGTTTCACCGGCGTCGCCACGGCCGTCGAACTGGCGGAAAAAGGCCTGAAAGTCGCCATCGTCGAAAGCCACAAGATCGGCTGGGGCGCCACCGGGCGCAATGGCGGACAGGTGACCGGCAGCCTGTCCGGCGACGGCGCGATGCGCAAACAGATGCGCAACACCTTGGGCGATGAGGTCGACGACTTCATCTGGCACCTGCGCTGGCGCGGCCACGAAATCATCAAACAGCGCGTCGAAAAATACGGGATCGAATGCGACCTCAAACACGGCCACCTGCACGCCGCCTACAAGCCGAGCCACATGGCTGGTTTGCGCAGCGATTACGACGAAGCCGTGCGTCGCGGCATGGGCGATGAAGTCAGCCTGCTCGACCGCAGCCAGGTGCGCGACCTGCTGCAAAGCGACCTCTATCACGGCGCAATCAAGAACACCCGCAACATGCATCTGCACCCGCTCAACCTGTGTATCGGTGAAGCACGGGCGGCGGAAAGCCTCGGCACGCTGATCTTCGAAAACAGCGAAGTGCTGGAGATCATCCACGGCGACAGCCCGGGCGTACGCACGGCCCATGGCCGGATCGACGCCAATCAGGTGCTGCTGGCCGGCGATGTCTACCACAAGCTCGAACCTGGCCAGCTCAAGGGCAAGATCTTCCCGGCCATGGGCGGCATCGTCACCACTGAACCGCTGGGCGATCTGGCCCGGCAGATCAACCCCGAAGACCTTGCCGTTTACGACTGCCGCTTCGTCCTCGACTACTACCGCCTCACCGCCGACGGCCGCCTGCTGTTCGGCGGCGGCGCCAACTACAGCGGCAAGGACTCACGGGACATCGCCGGCGAACTGCGGCCGTGCATCGAACAGACCTTCCCGGCGCTCAAAGGGGTGAAGATCGATTACCAGTGGAGCTGCGCAATGGGCATCGTCATCAACCGCATCCCGCAACTGGGCAAGCTCTCGGACAATGTCTGGTATTGCCAGGGCTACTCGGGCCACGGCATCGCGACGACCCACATCATGGGCGAAATCATGAGCCGGGCGATCACCGGGCAGATGCAGCAGTTCGACACGTTCGCCGCGTGCTCGCACATTCGCGTGCCGATGGGGGATCTGCTGGGGAATCCGATGCTGGCCGCTGGCATGTGGTACTACCAGATGCTGGAAAAATTGCGCTGATCGAACGGGCCCCATCGCGAGCAAGCTCGCGAAGGGGCCATCAGCATCACCACAAAAATTCAGTCCTGCAACTGTTCAACCTCAATCCCCAACCGCCGATAATCCTCGGCACTGCCCGACGCCAGATGCCGCTCGGTAATCAACGTTTGCACCCGGCTGCACGGCGCCACCACAAACGGCTCCACCGCCCCCAGCTTGTCGGCGGTGGTCACGGCAATCACCTGCGCCGCACTGTCGAACAACGCCTGCTTCACCGGCACTTCATCGAAATACAGCGAACTCAGGCCCACCTCCGGATGAATCGCACACACTCCGGTAAACAACAGGTCAGCCTTGATACTTTGCAGCAGTCGCACGGTCTCGTGACCGCTGACTGACATCGTCGCCAGATTCAACTGCCCGCCCGCCAGAATCACTTTGACTCCCTTGTATTCGGCCAGGGTGATCGCCGTCATCGGTGACGTGGTCACGGCGGTGATCGAAATATCGGAGGGCAACGAACGGGCGATCTGCAACGTGGTGGTGCCGGAATCGAACAGCACGATCTGACCGTCCTTCACCCTTCCCGCCGCCAGCTGCGCAAGGCTGGTTTTCACCTCGTCGGTTTCACTGATCCGCGTGAAGTAATCCTTGCCGGTATCCTTCGGTCGCGGCAACGCCCCGCCGTGCACCCGCTGCACCAGCCCGGCATTGTCCAGTTCCGCCAGATCGCGGCGGATGGTGTCTTCGGACACCGCAAAGTGCTGGCTCAACTCGGACGCCATAACCTTGCCGTCACGTTCGAGGATCAGCAGGATTTTCTGCCGACGCAGGGAGGGAAGCTCGGAAGCGGAATGATCGTGCATGGTTTTGCCTGTTTGTGCTTGTAATTGCAGGTTTGGCGAGCCTAACCAATGCATCTGCCAAACACAAACCGGCTGATATCAATTGTTTCGATCTTTGAAATCATGAAGCCGAATTTTTTCTTTGCATCCGGCCTGTTCACAATGGCACCACTTCAACAAGGCTCAGGATGAACAGCTCATGAATCTCAATTTTGCGTTTGCGTGCATGATCGTCGTGTCGTTTGCGATTGCCCTCGGACACGCGTGATTCAGTGGCACGCTCCCGCACAGCAGGTTCGGGAGCACAAACGGATCAAACCTCTTCCCGCGCTCTACGCACCTGCACCAACAACGCCGGCGCAAAGTGCAACAGCACCATCCGCACCAGATGGTGAGTGAGGATAAACACCACGTTCAACCCGCCACCAAACGCCACGATGGCAATCGTCTCAATGGCCCCTGGCATGTAGGCCAGCCACAGCGATAACGCATCACTGCCCAGCAACCGCGCCGCCACTTCGGCGAATCCTGCGGCGACCAGAATCATCAAACCCACCGAGACCAGTGCCGTACGGCCATGACGTCCCAGTTCCGCAAGACCAAGGCCCTGGAAGCGTGAGCCGATCCGCACCCCGAGAATCAGCGCCGCCAGATTCAGGCTCCAGTCCGGCATGTGAAAACCGTGCAGCCATCCCGATTTCAGGAACACGGCCGTCAGGATAATCGCCGTCAACATGAACGGCGCCGGTACGCCAATCGCCAGCAGCAATCGCCCGACAACGATGCTCGAAATAATCAGCGAGAACACGGTCAACGCCATACCCGTGGACAGCGGATCGACCTCGGCCACCGCGACCGCTGCCTGACCGGGAATCAGCAAACTGACCAGCACCGTGATCAGCAGCAAACGCATCAGGTGCACGATGATGACTTTGCTCGACGCTTGATGTGATTCCAGCAAATCAAACACCGCCGCCAGCGCCCCCGGATACACCGCCAGCAGGGCGTCGGTGCGGTTCCATCCGGCTCCGCGCGCCAGCCACCAGGCGGACAGCGCCACTTGTAATGTCAGGCACAGCAGCAACAGGCCGAGGCTTGGCAACATCGTCGAGACAGTCGCACTGTCCCAGGCCTCGAACATCAAGCCTGTGGCGATGCCGAGGGTGACCTGGATGTAACCCAAGCCATAAGGGGTCCTGGGCGCGAAACCAAATTTGGTGGCAGCCAGTGCGGTGACGAGAATCGAGCCCAGCAGCAAGCCGTGGGGCACGCCTTCGAACTGCAACAGCGCGCCGAAAACGGCAGCGATCAACAGACACAGAATGGATTTCATGGTCGCCTTCCTGGCTATTCAAATGACGTCAGGCGCGCAACCGTCCAATCGCCCGCCGATACTTTTCGACCCGCTCCAGATCCTCCCAGCTCGGCGAGGCAATCCGCGACAGGTCGCTGTTTTCTTCCAGATCCGCGAGTTTCACCACCCGCCCGATCGGGTTCTGCGCCGCACGCTCGACGAAGTCCTCGTAGGACTCGCCCGGCACTTTGGTGACCGATTCGATAGCCGACAAAACCTCTTCGCTGAAGCCCTCCTTGCGCAAATCATCCAGGCTGATGCCACAGTCCTCGACCACATCGTGCAGCACCGCGACGATGCGCTCTTCCAGGCTGCTCATGCGCAACATGACCTTCAGCGGATGCAAAATGTACGGCGCACCCCCCTTGTCTACCTGCCCTGCGTGGGCTGTGGCGGCAATGGCGATGGCGCGTTCCAGAGTCTGAGTCATGAGTGTTTCCTCGGGTCAGACGCCATATCGGCCGCCAATATAGAAATGACGCTTGAACCAGCGGCCAATCGCCTGCAAGCGCCCGGTCGGTTGCGCCGGCTCGGCGTAGCGCTGGAGAATCAGCGAGACCAGATCAGGCTGACTCTCCCCCGGATGCGAGTCCAGCAACTCGGCCACCCAGGCGCAATTGGCCTTCTTCAAATGCTCGCGCCACTCCCCGGGCCAGCCCTCCAGCTCATCCAGCGCCAGCCACCGCGCACCACCCTGCTCCACATGCCCGCCGCCAATCGATTGCTCGAAACAGAAAGGCGTCGCCGGTCGGGACAGGTCGATGCTGAAGATGTAGATATCCTGGGTCTTGTGCTGCGGCGTGGGGGCGTTGTTGCGATGGCCGATCTGAATCATGCGCGGTTCCGTCCGTGGGAGAGGCATTACAACTTGTTTCGCAGTCTACGACGTGGTGCGGATGGGGGGAACCTTTGGCGATGAGCCGGGTTGTGGCAAGTGAAAAGATTGACTGGGTGGTCCGGGGATTCCGTTTCCGGCGCCCACGAAAAAGGGACACCGTTGGGTGTCCCTTTTTGCGTTTGGCATTGACCGATGGATCAGCGTTTCATCGCCTCACACCGCGCGCGCAAATCATGGTTGTCGATATTCCCGCAACTACTGCCGCCCGTCGTGGCATTGCAGTAGGCACGCTGGTCGTGGTCATCAATGTTGCCGCAGGAACTGCCACCCTGCTCTGCGTTGCACCGTGCACGCAGGTCATGATCATCGATGTTGCCGCAACTGCTGCCGCTCTGTTTGGCATTGCAGTAGGCGCGCTGGTCATGGTCGTCGATGTTGCCGCAGGAACTGCCGCCCATCTCCGCGTTACACGCCGCCCGCAGATCGTGATTTTCGATGTTGCCGCAACTGCTGCCGCTCTCCCTTGCATTGCAATAGGCACGCTGATCGTGGTCATCAATGTTGCCGCAACTGGCAAAGCTGTAGCCGCTAAACATCAACAACATTGCGAGTAATAGTCTCATCACACACTTCCATGGTTGACCAGGAATCAGCCTGGCACTGCTTGAGCCGATGAATGAGCGTCGCGACACGCCATCAAATTGACATCGGTTTTGTGGAAAGTTCCGGGGGTGGAATGTGTGGGGAATTTTTTGATCTGAAAACGCCGTAGGAAATTGCTCCGCGTGGTGAGGGAGCTTGTTCTTGCGGGGCTGCGAAGCGGGCCGAAATCTGGCAAGTCGTTTTCCCCTGTTACTCCGCAGCCCTTGATTTACGCCGGTTGCGCCGCCGAACGCGAGGTAACTCTCTGGCCAGACGTGGTGATTTAGAGTCCTACAGGCTGATTGCGGCAGTGGGGATGGGTGCCTAGAGTGGGTCTGTCGCTGAACGAATTTGGCGATAGGGTTTCGCAGCCCTCAGAAGTGACGCGCACCGCTCAATAACAACTGTGGCAAAATTCGCTGCAGTTTCATTTTATGGCGGCTGTGTGTGGGAGACCTTCAGGTCTGCCGGTTTAGCTCTTCTCCGGTCTGCGAACCCGCATACAGCTGCCACCCATTTGTTTCGCAGCAGAAAGGTGGCGCTCCTTAATCAATTGAAGAGTGCTCCAAATGACCAGCAAAACTCCGCTCCGCCACTGCGTGAACATGTCCCATCCAGCCACCGACCACCCGGTGCTGCTCATCGACGCCGACATCCCCCTGCGCGATTTACACACCTGCCTCAGTGAACGCCTGAATGCCGTCCTCAAATTTCTCGATCTCATGGCTTGCATTCACTTACCTGACCACGCAGAACATGACATAAACACAGTCACCACCATCGCCAGAATCATGGTGCAAGACGTGAGTGATATATTTCGAGTTATAGAGCAACGAGGATTTGATGTTCCTGGCTAGAAATTTTCAAGGTGACAGGTTCACATTATTAAATCTGTCACCTTTTCTCGTCACCTTTCTCCTTTTCTTTCGTCACCTTTTCTTTCGTTTTCCTTGGATAGGGCACTGGAAGATGGCGGACTTACACAAGAAAACTTGTCACCTTCTAAATTCCAAAAATAAAAAGCATTTCTAGCTTAAATCTCTATAACCACTACTCCGCTACACCCTGTTGCTGCTTCCATTCTTTCCGGGTACAGGGCAGTTAAAACCAAGAGCTGAAAAAATGGTGTCCTTTTATAACTCCAACTGACATTAAGGGAAGAAAACTTCGCCAACAGCAACTGCATACCCCTCGATGGAGTCATTGGACTCAGCCGAAGATCACGATATTTTTTATATATCACTGGAGCCAAGACAAACATTGCAACAAGTCTACAGACCAGCAAAAAACCTCGAACAAACTTCCCCCCGCTTCGACTACGCCACAAAACAACAGAAGAGTACGTTCCCTTGACCGCCTCTATTCCTATTGGCGGAATAGCATCTTTGGCCAAAAGCCAAGACTCCATGACCAACACGAATCCAGAGTGTTCCTTTATAAGTTTATTAATGGAGTTTCGTGCATAAACGTATGCCATTGACACCGGTTCAATTTTGCCATTTAGATGCAGGTGATATTCTCGAGGGGTACTGGTTGTCAGCGATGTGAATTTACCAAGCGGAATGTGGAAACGCTGAGCTTTTGTCGCAAAATAAAGCAGAAAACCAAGCGCCATTCCAGTGAGACACATTTTCCACCCATACAGAAAGTACACTGTTGTGCACTCTTCAAAGGGGCCGAATCTCAATGATAAGAGGTAATCCAGTGCCAATATCATCCAACCACAGATAGCCATTCCGACAGATACGCAAACAGCGACCCAAATGCATCGACGAGCGGCAAAAGTCACCAGAGACACAAAAAACCTATTACTGACCAGACGATTTAGATCACGCCTCAGCGTCTTCAGAACTACCATAGCGCCTAAATAAATTACGTAAGCCGCCGTCGTCAAACCACCTACAAATAGAAAGACGGATTTAACCTCCGTCAACATTGAGTATTGCTCACAAGAAAACATCTACTGCACCACCGCAATCGATAGAAAATAATAAAAAACTATTGTGCCGCACGGACCAGACAGGCGGAGAAGTATTTATCCTGGAAACCGGTAACAGCACGTCGTTTCAGCTCTTCGGCATCCTGCCACATAAATAAATCTGTCACCTTTTCAGATGTTTCAGATGCTGAGCGAATAAATCTGTCACCTTTTCAGATGCCCCACTGAGCGATCTTCACACCTGCCTCAGGGAGCGGCTCAATGCTGTTCTGAAATACTTGGATCTGATGGCCTGCATCCACTTGTCCGATGACGCCGAACAAGACATCAGTACCATCAGTACCATCAGTACCATCAGTACCATCAGTACCATCAGTACCATCAGTACCATCGCCAGAATCTTGGCTCAGGATGTGAGTAAAGTGTGCCGAGTTATGGAGCAACGAGAATTTGATGTTCTTGGCTAGAACGTTTGAAGATAACGGATTTACACAAATAAATCCGCCATCTTTCAAGCCACTTTTCAGTTTACATTCTTGAGAAAACCAAGTGCAGTTATAACACCGGACATCATCGCCAAAATTGTACTTCCATAGATCACAAAAATAATGATCACAACTTCAGCAACCAAAAGACGATGATTATCAAAAGTATACTTAAAGGACGTCCATGCCAACTCCCCCCCCCTTTAACCCGCTTTTTTCCAGCATATTCTTATGTTCTTCAATATCAGAGCGACTGGCTAATGCCTTGTCATACAAAAGTGACCCATTGGCAGCGAATGCAAGAATCCACATAATTGCAAACAGCACCAGCACAAAGATCCCAATGCCATACCACACGCACGACTCAGGGGGCTGCCTCATCATTTTCTCGCCAATAATCATGATGGCGGCGAATAGCAGGATCTGCGGAGTTAAATTCCTCAAGAACTCAAGATATGTAGCACGACCTTCCTTTTTAAAAAACCACATCTGCAATATCCTTATCTGCTCAAATCAAAAAAGCCTGGCTCGCTACCGATCTTTACAATCGAATTGCCGAGAACAATAAAGCCTCGAAGAAAAATCTCATTTTTAAATATTCTGCGACTAGCTTTATTCAATCATCAAGAAGTTTACGGCCGACTTTATAAGCCCCCCAGCCTACCAACCCTAACACCGCAGCTCCGGCAACAGCGCACCCAACAATAGGTAAGACGGCAGCGCCAGCAGCACTTCCCGCAATCGCCGTTACCCCACCCACCATCCCGGTTCCGCCTGCTGCCAAGCTGCCGCCTCCTGCTGCAGCCAGCGTTGCAGTGGTTGCTGCGGCTGACCCAGCGGTTGCAAGTGCAGCCGCAGCAGCCGTTTCAGCTGCGGCAACCCCGATAGCTGTCACACCGTAGGCCGCACCTAGGCCCGCTCCCGTCGCTGCGCCGACTCCTGCGGCGACAGTCCCACCCAGCATTTCGTCCTTCTTGTCGGCCATGAGCCATCTCCTCTTTTTGGATCCACATGATGGCACATAAGCATCACTCAAAAATACTCAGAAAACGAGCTAGGAAAAAATTTCGGGTCGTAAAAAAACCGCATCTCTGCGGTTCTTTTTTATTTAGGCTCCATGCGAAGCGAGCGCTTTAACATTTTCGTCAAAAATTCGCCGGCGTATTCGCACTAATAATCTCCGCCTCATCCGCCCCGATATTCCGGAACTTATGCGGCAGCGTCGTCGGAAAGTAATACCCATCCCCCGCACTCAACACACTCACCTGCCCATCCACCGTCAACTCGACCGTGCCACGGGTGACAAGCCCACACTCCTCACCTTCCGCGTGAACGATCGGCTCTTCCCCCGAACTCGCGCCCGGCGCGTATTGCTCGCGCAGTAGGCGCATCTGGCGGCTTGGGACCGAGGCGCCGATCAGCAGCAGGCGCAGGCCGTGGCGGCCGAGGTCGGGTTGTTCGTTGGCGCGGAAGACGTATTGGTGTTCGCGGGGGGGCTGGTCGAAGGTGAAGAAGTCGGCCAGGGACATCGGGATGCCTTCGAGCAGCTTTTTCAGTGAGCTGACGGAAGGACTGACACGATTCTGTTCGATCAGGGAGATGGTGGCATTGGTCACGCCGCTACGCCGGGCCAGCTCGCGCTGGGAGAGTTTGTAGCTTTCGCGTACTAGTTTGAGTCGAGAACCCGTATCCATGACAGCCTTATGTGAGAACGACTTAAGGGTAATGGGGGTGGGTGGCGGGTGCCGCGCAAGGCGCGCGGATCACGTTGCTCCCGTGTCCCGGAACCGTGAAAGGCGGCTATTAAATCACGTTTGTCGGTGTTGCTCAGCAGGTTCGATGGACGGCACATGAAAAAGCCGGCAGCGCCCTTTTTGGGGGCGCCGCCGGCGAGGTAAATCAGATGCCGAAACGGTCGCGCAGCGAGTAATACACCGCGCCGAGGGCGGTCAGCGGGGCCGAGAAGGTGCGGCCGCCGATCATCGGCATGTGTGGCAGCGAGGCGAAGGCATCAAAACGTTCGGCGTCGCCACGGATCATTTCCGAGATCAGTTTGCCGGCCAGGTGCGAGCACGTGACGCCGTGGCCGCTGTAGCCCTGCATGTAGTAGGCGTTTTTCTCGATGCGGCCGAATTGCGGCATGCGGGACATGGTCAGCAGGAAGTTACCGGTCCAGCGGTAGTCGATTTTCACGTCCTTGAGCTGCGGGAAGGTCTTGAGGATCTTCGGGCGGATCAGGGTTTCGATGTCGTCCGGTTCACGGGCGCCGTAGACCACGCCGCCGCCGTAGAGCAGACGGTTGTCGGCGGTGAGGCGGTAGTAGTCGAGCAGGTAGTTGCAGTCTTCGACGCAGTAGTTGTTGGTGATCAGGCTGCGGGCCTGCTTCTCGGTCAGCGGTTCGGTGACGCAGATCTGCGAGCCGCACGGCATGCTCTTGGCGGTCACGCGGTTGTCGAGGCCTTGCGGCAGGTAGGCGTTGCCGGCGATCAGCAGGTACTTGGCGCGGACCTGGCCTTTGGCGGTGCGCACGACGTTGGGCTCGCCGTATTTGATTTCCACCGCAGCGGACTGCTCGTAGATCTTGCCACCCAGACGCACGATGGCCGCGGCTTCACCGAGGGCCAGGTTCAGCGGATGGATGTGGCCGCCCTGCATGTCCAGCAGACCGCCGACGTAGGCATCGGAGCCGACTTCGCGGCGGATGTCCGCAGCATCGAGCATCTTCAGGTTTTTATTGCCGTAACGTTCCCAGCTACGCTTTTGCTCGGCGAGGCCCTTGAGCTGTTTGTTGTTCATCGCCGCGAAAATGCCGCCCGGGCGGTAGTCGCACTTGATGTCGTATTCCTTGATGCGCGAACGGATGATGTCGGCGCCTTCGAAGATCATGCTGCCGAGGATTTCAGCAGTCTTGTCGCCGTAGCGCTCTTCGATCACGTCGACGTCACGGCTGTAGGAGTTGACCAGTTGACCGCCGTTGCGACCGCTGGCGCCGTAGCCGACTTTTGCCGCTTCCAGCACCGTCACCTTATAACCGGCTTCGCTCAGGAACAGCGCTGAGGACAGGCCGGTGTAGCCGGCGCCGATGATGCAGACATCGCACTCCACCGATTCTTCGAGGATTGGGAAATCAATCACTTCGTTGCGGGTGGCGGCGTAGTAGCTGTTCACGTGTTGTTGTTTCATTTTTTTATTCTCCGAGGGTCGCCGGTTGCAGGCGACCACCGCTGTAAAAGAGTCAGAGCTTGATCCAGGTCGCTTTCAGCTCGGTGTACTTGTCGAACGCGTGCAGCGATTTGTCGCGACCGTTGCCCGACTGCTTGAAGCCACCGAACGGCGCAGTCATGTCGCCACCGTCGTACTGGTTGACCCACACGCTGCCGGCGCGCAGGCCACGGGCAAAGGTGTGGGCCTTGCTCAGGTTGCTGGTCCAGACTCCGGCGGCGAGGCCGAAGATGCTGTCGTTGGCGATCTGCAGCGCTTCCTCGACGGTGTCGAAGGTGATCAGCGACAGCACCGGGCCGAAGATTTCTTCCTTGGCGATGGTCATCGCGTTGGTCACGCCGTCGAAAATCGTCGGCTCGACATAGGTGCCGCCGGTTTCTTCGAGGGTGCGGCGGCCGCCGGCGATCAGCTCGGCGCCCTGCTCCCGGCCGATGCTGATGTAGCGCAGCACGTTGTCCAGTTGACGCTGATCGACCACGGCGCCGACGGTGGTGGCCGGATCGAGGGCGTGACCCGGTTTCCATGCCTGCAAAGCTTCCACCAGCAGCGGGATGAATTGCTCGCGGATCGAACGCTCCACCAGCAGACGCGAGCCGGCGGTGCAGACTTCGCCCTGGTTGAACGCAATGGCGCCGGCCGCCGCTTGTGCTGCCGCGCGCAAGTCCGGTGCGTCGGCAAACACCACGTTCGGGCTCTTGCCCCCAGCTTCGAGCCAGACGCGTTTCATGTTGCTTTGGCCGGCATAAATCATCAGTTGCTTGGCAATCGCGGTGGAGCCGGTGAAGGCCAGCACGTCGACGTCCATGTGCAGCGCCAGCGCCTTGCCGACGGTGTGGCCGAAGCCTGGCAGGACGTTGAACACGCCTTTCGGAATGCCGGCATCCAGTGCGAGCTGCGCAATGCGGATCGCGGTCAGCGGGGATTTTTCCGAAGGCTTGAGAATGAACGAGTTACCCGCCGCCAGCGCCGGGGCGAATTTCCAGCTGGCCATGATCAGCGGGAAGTTCCACGGCACGATGGCCGCGACTACGCCCGCTGGCTCGCGGGTTACCAGGCCGAGCTGGTCGTGCGGGGTGGCGGCGACTTCGTCGTAGATCTTGTCGATGGCCTCGGCGCTCCAGCGGATCGCGTTGGCGGTCGCCGGGACGTCGATGCTCATCGAGTCGCTGATAGGCTTGCCCATGTCGAGGGTTTCGAGCAGCGCCAGTTCTTCCTGGTGTTGCAGGATCAGGTCGGCGAAGCGGATCAGGATACGCTTGCGCTCGGCCGGGGCCTTGTTGGCCCACACGCCGGAGTTGAAGGATTGGCGCGCGACTTCGACGGCGAGGTTGGCGTCGGCTTCATCGGTGCTGGCGACGGAGGCCAGGAAACGGCCGTCGACGGGGCTCAGGCATTCGAAGGTGTCGCCGCTGATGGCCGGGCGGTATTCGCCATTGATGAAGGCGCGGGATTCGATGGTCAGGGACTGGAAGCGTTGTTCCCAGTCGTTGCGGGTCATGGTCATGGGGGTGACTCACACAGAGAAAGAGGTGACCGCCGCTCACATGGGAGCGGCGGTGCTTGCGAGGTAAACGCTTGAGCGTCAAACGGTATGCAGATACCAGTTGTACTCAAGGTCAGAGATCGAGTTTTCGAACTCGGCCAGCTCGCTTTCCTTGCACGCGACGAACACGTCGATGTACATCGGGTCGATGTAGCGGGCCATGACTTCGCTGTCGTCCAGCTCACGCAATGCGTCGCGCAGGTTGTTCGGCAGGCTCTGTTCGTTCTGCTCGTAGCTGTTGCCTTCGACCGGGGCGCCCGGTTCGATCTGGTTGGTCAGGCCGTGGTGAATACCGGCCAGCACCGAAGCCATCAGCAGGTACGGGTTGGCGTCGGCACCGGCGACACGGTGCTCGATGCGCACGGCGTCTGCCGAACCGGTTGGCACACGGACGGCCACGGTGCGGTTGTCGATGCCCCAGCTCGGCGAGTTCGGTACATAGAACTGCGCGCCGAAGCGACGGTACGAGTTGACGTTCGGGCACAGGAACGCCATTTGCGCAGGCAGGGTCTCCAGCACACCGCCGATCGCGTGGCGCAGCGCGGCGTTCTGCTCGGGATCCTCGCTGGCGAAGATGTTGTTGCCTTCCTTGTCCAGAATCGAAATGTGTACGTGCAGACCGTTGCCCGCCTGGCCCGGATACGGCTTGGCCATGAAGGTGGTGTCCATTTCGTGGTCGTAGGCGATGTTCTTCACCAGACGCTTGAGCAGGACGGCGTAGTCGCACGCTTTAACAGGATCGGAAACATGGTGCAGGTTGACTTCGAACTGCGCCGGGGCGCTTTCCTTGACGATGGCGTCGGCAGGAATGCCCTGCTCTTTCGCGCCTTCGAGGATGTCTTGCAGGCAGTCGACGTATTCGTCGAGATCGTCGATCAGATAAACCTGAGTCGATACCGGACGCTTGCCGGAGACTGGCGAACGCGGCGATTGCGGACGGCCGTTCACGTTGTCCTGGTCGATCAGGTAGAACTCGAGTTCGAACGCGGCGCAGATGGTCAGGCCCAGTTCGTCGAATTTGCGCACCACGTTGGCCAGCACTTCACGCGGGTCGGCGAAGAACGGCTCGCCTTCCAGTTCGTGCATGGTCATCAGCAGTTGAGCGGTCGGACGCTTCTGCCAAGGCTCGATGCTCAGGGTGCCCGGGATCGGGTAGCAGATACGGTCGGCGTCGCCGATGTCCAGGCCCAGACCGGTGCTTTCCACCGTGGAGCCATTGATGTCGAGGGCGAAAAGCGAGGCCGGCAGGTTGATGCCTTTTTCGTACACCTTATGAAGACTGGTGCGCTCGATGCGCTTGCCGCGCACCACACCGTTCATGTCTGCAATCAGAAGGTCGACGTACAAAACCTCAGGATGTTTCTTAAGGAATGCGTTTGCTTCGTTGAGTTGAACGGCACGCAGAGGGACCGACATGATGCACCTATTTAGCTGTTAATTATTATGTTCACTGCTGTTTCGCGGAGCCAGTCAACCCGAACGGCAAAGTGAAGTCAATAGCGAACACCTGGCCGTTCAGCGTTTATTTTTCGGGCTTTTTTTAACACTCTCGTGCCAACGCAGGCGCCAGAGCCCCGGTCTTGATGACGATTTGATGAACGGCGTTTAGAATTTTTTACATGGGAGTTGTTAATTAAAATCAACGAGGCTAAGCTCCGGAAAAGCTCGTTCAAGTGTCAAACTTCGAGGTGAATAAAAATGGCATTCAAGCCATTGATCGGCGTTACTGCGTGCGTCAAACAGATTGGCCTGCACCCCTATCACATCAGCGGCGACAAGTACGTTCGCGCTGTCAGCGTTGCGGCGCTAGGGTTGCCCGTCGTCATTCCTTCCCTTGGCAAACTGACTGAAATCGAAGACCTGCTGGGTCAGCTCGACGGTCTGTTGCTGACCGGCTCGCCGTCCAATGTGGAACCCTTCCACTATCAGGGCCCGGCCAGCGCTCCCGGCACGGATCACGATCCGGCGCGGGATGCCACTACCCTTCCTCTATTGCGTGCAGCCATCGCGGCGGGCGTTCCGGTACTCGGCATCTGCCGGGGTTTCCAGGAAATGAACGTGGCGTTCGGCGGCAGCCTGCACCAGAAGGTGCATGAGCTGCCGGGCATGCTCGATCACCGCGAAGCCGACAGCCCGGATGTCGCCGTGCAATACGCCCCGGCTCATGCCGTGTCGGTGCTGCCCGGCGGCGTGTTCGAAGCGCTGGAGCTGCCGGGTGAATTCCAGGTCAACTCGATTCACAGTCAGGGCATCGACCGCCTCGCTCCCGGCCTGCGTGCCGAAGCCGTGGCGCCGGACGGCCTGATCGAGGCGGTCTCGGTGGAGCACAGCCCGACCTTCGCCCTTGGCGTGCAATGGCACCCGGAATGGCAGGTACTGGACAACCCGAACTACCTGCGGATTTTCCAGGCGTTCGGCGAGGCCTGCCGCCAGCGTGCGGCGCGACGCAACCAGCGCTGACGCCACCCAACGATTGCAAAACCATTTACTGCCCCCGCGGGGTCGGCGGCTGCGCGCTTGCGCATCCGTCATCCGCGATCAGCAACACACCGCGAAAACAAAAAGCACCACCCGGCAGCCAGGACGGCGGCGCCGAACAACCCGCACGGTGCGGGTCTGCAATCCACTCTTAAGCCAGGCCGCGTTGGCCCGGCGACTGAAACCTGTTGGGAGTTTCACATGGCAAACGCCTCCAGCACTTACAGGAAGGCTCTTGAAGGTCATCAGCAACCGAAAAAGGTTCTGGTGAAAGTCGATCGAGTCACCAAGAAGTTCGACGAAACCACTGCGGTGGACGATGTGTCCCTGGAGATCCATCAGGGCGAAATCTTCGCCCTGCTCGGCGGCTCCGGCTCGGGCAAATCGACCCTGCTGCGCATGCTCGCCGGTTTCGAGCGGCCGACTGAAGGACGCATTCTGCTCGACGGTGTCGACATCACCGACATGCCGCCGTACGAGCGGCCGATCAACATGATGTTCCAGTCCTACGCCCTGTTTCCGCACATGACTGTTGCGCAGAACATCGCCTTCGGCCTCAAGCAGGACCGTTTGCCGGCCAGCGAAATCGACGCCCGCGTCGAAGAAATGCTGCGCCTCGTCCACATGACCCAATACGCCAAGCGCCGCCCGCATCAACTGTCCGGCGGCCAGCGTCAGCGCGTGGCCCTCGCCCGCTCCCTGGCCAAGCGGCCGAAGCTGTTGCTGCTCGACGAACCGATGGGCGCACTGGATAAAAAGCTGCGTTCGCAGATGCAGCTGGAACTGGTGGAAATCATCGAGCGCGTCGGCGTGACCTGCGTGATGGTGACCCACGACCAGGAAGAGGCCATGACCATGGCCGAGCGCATCGCGATCATGCACCTGGGATGGATCGCCCAGATCGGCAGCCCGGTCGACATCTATGAAGCGCCGGTCAGCCGCATGGTCTGCGAATTCATCGGCAACGTGAACGCCTTCGACGGCACCGTGGTCGAGGACCTTGAGGGTCACGCGATCATTCACAGCCCGGACTTGCAGCAAAAGATCTACGTCGGTCATGGCGTCAGCACTTCAGTGCAGGACAAGTCGATCACTTACGCGATCCGCCCGGAAAAAATGCTGGTCAGCACGATCAAGCCGGAGACCCGCTACAACTGGTCCGAAGGCAAGGTGCATGACATCGCCTACCTCGGCGGCCACTCGGTGTTCTACGTCGAATTGCCGAGCGGCAAGATCGTCCAGTCGTTCATGGCCAACGCCGAACGCCGTGGCGCGCGTCCGACCTGGGACGACAAGGTCTACGTCTGGTGGGAAGACGACAGCGGCGTGGTACTGCGCTCATGAGAACCTTCAATCAGCAATTCCTGCGCCTGGTGCCCAGCGGGCGAAAGTTCGTCATCGGCATCCCGTTCATCTGGCTGTTCCTGTTCTTCATGTTGCCGTTTTTCCTGGTGATGAAGATCAGCTTCTCGGAAGCCGCGTTGTCGATCCCGCCGTACTCGGAGATCTACACCTACGCCGAACAGAAATTCCAGCTGTTCCTGAACATCGGCAACTACACCATGCTCGGCGAAGACGAGCTGTACCTGTCGGCGTACCTCGGTTCGCTGAAGGTCGCGGCACTGAGCACGATGATGTGCCTGGTGATCGGTTTCCCGATGGCTTACGCAATCACCAAGGCCAGCAAGGAAGCGCAAAACGTCCTGCTGCTGTTGATCATGATGCCGACCTGGACCGCGATCCTGATCCGCGTTTACGCGTGGATGGGCATCCTCAGCAACAACGGTCTGCTCAACGCGTTTCTGATGTGGACCGGGCTCACCGATCACCCGATCGAGATCCTCAACACCAACACGGCCGTGTATATCGGCGTGGTTTACGCCTATCTGCCATTCATGGTGCTGCCGCTCTACGCCAACCTGGTGAAGCACGACGGCAGCCTGCTGGAAGCCGCGCAGGATCTGGGTTCGAGCAACTTCAACAACTTCTGGAAAATCACCGTGCCGCTGGCCAAGAACGGCATCATCGCCGGCTGCATGCTGGTGTTCATTCCGGTGGTGGGCGAGTTCGTGATTCCGGAGCTGCTGGGTGGCCCGGAGACCCTGATGATCGGTCGCGTGCTGTGGCAAGAGTTCTTCAATAACCGCGACTGGCCGGTGGCGTCTGCTCTGGCGGTGGTGATGCTGTTGATCCTGATTGTGCCGATCCTGCTGTTCAACCGCAGCCAGGCCAAAGAGATGGAGGGACGGGGATGAAACGCTTCGGATTTTCAAAGTTCATGCTGATCTTCGGCCTGATGTTCATCTATCTGCCGATGCTGATTCTGGTGATCTACTCGTTCAACGCCTCGAAACTGGTGACGGTCTGGGGTGGCTGGTCGGTGAAGTGGTACGTCGGCCTGCTCGACAACACTCAGTTGATGGGCTCGGTGGTGCGCTCGCTGGAAATCGCCTGCTACACCGCTGTCGCCGCAGTGGCACTGGGCACCCTCGCCGCGTTCGTGCTGACCCGCGTGACGCGCTTCAAGGGTCGCACGCTGTTCGGTGGCCTGGTGACCGCGCCGCTGGTGATGCCTGAGGTGATTACCGGTCTGTCGCTGTTGCTGCTGTTCGTGGCGATGGCCCAACTGATCGGCTGGCCGCAGGAGCGTGGCATCGTCACGATCTGGATCGCCCACACCACGTTTTGTGCCGCTTATGTGGCGGTGGTAGTCTCCGCCCGCTTGCGTGAGCTGGACCTGTCGATCGAAGAAGCGGCGATGGATCTGGGCGCGAAACCGTTCAAGGTGTTTTTCCTGATCACCATCCCGATGATCGCGCCGTCGCTGGCGGCGGGCGGCATGATGTCGTTCGCCCTGTCGCTGGATGACCTGGTGCTGGCGAGCTTCGTCTCCGGTCCTGGTTCAACCACTCTGCCGATGGAAGTGTTCTCGGCCGTGCGTCTGGGTGTGAAGCCCGAGATCAACGCCGTGGCCAGCCTGATTCTGCTGGCGGTGTCGCTGGTGACCTTCCTCGTCTGGTACTTCGGCCGCAAGGCAGAAGCCAACCGCAAGCGTGCGATTCAGGAAGCGATGGATCAGACCGCCAACGAATCGTGGCAGCAGCCGCAACCTCAACGAGTGGCAGCGACAGCCTGAGTACCGGGTGGCGAGGGAGGCTCTCCCCCGCCACCGATTCACTGAAATTCTGCTTTGTGTTTTGAATAAAGCTTTTGAATAAAAAGAATGGAGTTGTACCGATGAAAATGTTTGGCAGGACTCTGCTGACACTGTCCTTATTGGGCGCAATCGCCACGGGCGCCCAGGCCAACGACAAGGTGCTGCGCGTTTACAACTGGTCGGACTACATCGCCCCGGACACCGTCAAGAAGTTCGAGGACGAGACCGGCATCCGCGTGACCTACGATGTGTTCGACAGCAACGAAACCCTCGAGGCGCGCCTGCTAGCGGGTAAATCCGGCTACGACATCGTGGTGCCGTCCAACAGTTTCCTGGCCAAGCAGATCAAGGCCGGGGTCTACCAGACCCTGGACAAATCGAAGCTGCCAAACTGGAAGAATCTCAACCCGGTGCTGCTGAAAAACGCCTCCGCCAGCGATCCGGGCAACGCCCATGCGTTCCCGTACATGTGGGGCTCGATCGGCATCGGTTTCAACCCGGCCAAGGTCAAGGAAGTGCTCGGCAAGAACGCGCCGACCAATTCCTGGGACCTATTGTTCAAACCGGAAAACGCCGAGAAGCTCAAGGCTTGCGGCATCAGTTTCCTCGACTCGCCGACCGAAATGATCCCGGCGGCCCTGCACTATCTGGGCTATCCGGTGAACGACAAGGACACCGCGCACATCAAGGAAGCCGAAGCGCTGTTCATGAAGATTCGCCCGAACGTGGCGTACTTCCATTCGTCGAAATACATCTCGGACCTGGCCAACGGCAACATCTGCGTGGCGGTCGGTTACTCCGGTGACGTGCTGCAGGCCAAGGCCCGCGCGGTGGAATCGGGCAACAACGTGGTGATCGACTACAGCATTCCCAAGGAAGGTGCCGGCAGCTTCTACGACATGGTCGCCATCCCGCGCGATGCGGCGAACGTCGAGAACGCTTACCTGTTCATGGACTTCCTGATGCGTCCGGACATCATCGCCGAGATCACCAACAGCAACGGCTACAGCAACGCCAACGCCGCCGCCACGCCACTGGTGGACGAAGCGATCCGCAACGACCCGGGCTCGTACCCGTCGCAGGAAGTGATGGCCACGCTGTACGCGGTGCCGGACCAGCCGATTGCCACGCAACGGATCATGACCCGGGGCTGGACCCGGGTAAAACTCGGCAAATAAACACACATCGATTTCCCGTTCACGCAGCGCCTTACCACCGCTGCACCCTCGCTCTGAACGGCCTCACCTGGCCTCCCTCGGTTCAGGTGAATTCAGGCGCCCTCGGGCGCCTTTTTTTGTGGGCTCAGGTCAGCGGCCAATCCTGAACAATTCGATAACGGCCCTTGTGGGATTCGAACAGCGCAAAGCGTTCGGCCCGCAGGAAGAACTCCGGCGGCGTGGCGGACTCCGGTTCCGGAGCGCGATAGTCCCGGGCCAGCGTCAGGTGCGGACGATACTCCCGCGTCGCCTCTTCAAATCCGAACGGCAGCATCGCCTGCTCCAGTCCGTAAACCAGTCGCAATAAACCCGCAGGTGCCTGCTCCGGTGCCAGCGACAACACCCCGGCGCGATGCCAGACCTGCAACCGGTCCAGTGAAATCCTCAACGCCTCGCCCGGCGTGCGCACTTTGGACGCCGCCTCACAGACTTCGCCAATCTGCGCCAACGGCACTGCGCCGAGAAACAGCAACGTCAGGTGAAAGTTGTCCGCTGGCACCGGTTTGCCGGCACGCAAACCCAGTTCGCTGCGCCACTGGGCAATCGCCTTGCGCTGTGCCGGCGGGCAGTCCAGGGCAAAGAACAGCCGCTTGAACGGTTGATCCCCGCGTGTTTCGTACGTCATGGCCACGCTCCTTCGTTCGTCGAGACCCCTGGATTCTACACGCCCGTTTCTGGCGACTCTCGGCATGGGGTTTATAGTTCAACGATTGCCATCAACCGGAGGACGTCATGCGCGAGATCCTCAGCAAAGAACCCTGGTGGGCTCGGCCACCGAATCCCGGACAGGATGAAAGCGAACTGGAATGGGGCTGGCTAGTGCATTACAGCGAGGGAGAACCGCGTTTCGAATTCGTGCGCGAGCGGCCGACGGACGAGCAGATTCGTAACCGCAAAGGCTGCCGGATCACCCCGTCGGCGGAGTGATCCGGCTGTTCTGCCTCAAGACTCGAGAACGTTCTTGAAGCCACCGAAAATCATCCGCATCCCATCGAACGGCATCGGATTGACGTCCGGCTGCATACGCGGGTCTTCCATCATTTTGCCCATACCGGCGTCGCGGGTGGCCTTGTCCGGCCAGACCAGCCAGCCGGCCGACACGGTTTCGCCTTCCTTGAGTTTCACCGCCATCGGGAATGAGGTGACCTTGCCGTCCGGCACGTCATCACCCCAGCCTTGAACCACCTCCAGAGCGCCGTATTCCTTGAACAGCTTCTCGGCGATTTCGCAGTGTTTTTTGTACTGTTCGCGATTGGCGTTCGGAACGGGTGCGACAAAAACATCGATGTAAGCCATGGTCGTGCTCCTGCGGGTTTAGGGATTGATCTGCTGAGTAGTCGACTCAGGCGGATGCCATTCGACAGGTGTGGCGCCCAATCCGACCGACGGTTCCTCTGCTCCCCCGAGATTGCCTTCGACCTGCGCCGCCATGTGCAGCGTGCCGGCCATCACGCCGGTCGTCGGGTTCTGTACCAGTTTCAGCCAGGCCTTGTCGAACGTGTTGCCCAGGCTGCTGCGGATCAGTGCTTCGCTGTCCGGGCGATCATTGGCCTGAAGGATGGCGCGGATGCCCGCCACGCCGACCGAGATCACTCCGCCGACAAGTTTGCCGGCCGCCGCCGCCACCGCGCTGGCCGCGCCCCGGGGTGCCATCTCCGCCTCCATGCGCTGGCTGGCACGCTTGGCCACCGGGGCCATGCCGGCATCGGTCGAGGCGATGCCCTTGGCCCCGCCTTCGGTGTGGATCTTGTCGATCAGCGCGGCATAGGCCGGCAAGGTGTTCAACGGCTCGGTGCTGACGACCTGATACAGCGAGGCATCGCGGGCCGGTGGCGGGCCGAGGGCGATGGCGGGGATTTTCTGCAAATGCCCGTTGAGCTGCGCGACCGGCACGCCGTAGCGCTGGGCGATGACCGGCATCTGCTGCGCCATCAGTTGCGCGTAGAACGCGGTGGACTGGGCGAGGATCGCGTCCGGGTCGATCTCCTGAGCCACCGGCGCCAGCACTCGCTCCTGATATTGCTCCAGCAAATAGGCAGCCAGGCGCTTGGACGAAGCATCCTGCTCCCCCCCGGCGCTGAGGGTGTACCAGCTGACCTTCATCGACAGCCATTCCTGGGTCCAGTAGCTGCTGAACCACGGGATGAATTTTTCTTCAGTTTGCTCATAGACCCGAATGCGCCAATGTTCCATCGAACCGCGGGCAAAAGCCTTGACCTGTTCGGTGGACTGCCGGGAAGCCACAACGATATCCCGGTCGATCTGCTGCCAGGTGGCCGGCGAAACCACCACCGCTGGCGCGCTTGCCGGGCCCCGCGCCGAACTCGCGCAACCGGCCAGCAACATCAGTGCGGCGACGATCAGCGCACGCAGGTTCACGGTGGCGGTGTCCTTTGGTGGGTCAGATCTGGAGGTAACGACTTGAGTATAGGTGCGGGTTTCAGCCGTTTGTCCGGTTGTATCGATCCTCGATCCGGGCGCGGGATTTCAGCTTTTGTTCCAACCATCACTGACGTCGATGATCACCATTACGACGATTGCCTTCCGCATCAGACGCGTCCGGCGCAGGATTCACCCATCCGAGACACACACCACGAGGAGTTCACATCATGAGTCATACCGTCACCCTCGCCGTGAGCTTCCCGGTCTTCGGCAACAACTATTACGACCAGCACGTGGTGTCGCTGAAGACACAGCCGCTGGTGTTCAACGAAGATTTCGAAGATCTGCTGATGCCCGCCGCGAGCAATCACTTCAGCAATGAAGTGGTGGGCCTCAACGATCAGTTCCGTTTTCTGAGCGACATACTCGCCACCCATTTGCTGGACATCGAGGCCTCCGTGCCTGCGCGATCCAGCGTCCGGGCGAACGCTCATTTTTAATGCCAAGGGGCGTTCCCGTGAGGGAACGCCCCTTTTTGCTCATTACTGGTCGTCGTTATCGCCGCGATGGTAGCGACGCCCGTCTCGACGGTCATAGTCGCGATCATCCCAACGCCGGTCATGGTCGTAATAACGGCCATGATCGCGGTCGTAATGCCGGCCATGGCGGTAGTCATCATCAAAGTCCGCCACACAACCGCCCAGCAGTACGGCGGCAGAAACAGTCAGCAACAGGCTTGTTGCACGCATCATTCAGAATTTCCCTAAAACCAAGGTCTTGACGACGGAAGTGGTCAGCGCGGTGCGCGCAGCCGCGTTTTCGACCGGGGAAAACACCGATGATTCACTGACGCTCCATGACCGTTGATCGTCTTGTTTGCCTCTGTTCGGGACGCGGGGTGCGAGAGCAAACATCCGACAAAACCTTTTCCTCTCCCCCGCGGTCACTCCTAGAACAGACCAAGACTGGCAACCACGCCGGCATGCGTGCGGGTCATTCGCGACCCGCCGACCTGATCAGAGGAAGCCCAGCCATGAACGATCATCCGCCATCGGGGATGTCCCGACGCCGGTTCCTGATTCTCGGCGCCGTGACAGCGACAGCCTTTGCGCTGCCGCCCTTCATCAGCCTCAAGGCCTATGCGGCCAGTCTGGAGCAACCGGCCATGAGCAAAGTGACGCTTGAAGTCAACGGCACGCCGCAGGCCCTTGATATCGACACCCGCACCACGCTGCTCGACGCCCTGCGCGAACACCTGCACCTGACCGGCAGCAAAAAAGGCTGCGACCACGGCCAGTGCGGCGCCTGCACGGTGATCGTCGATGGCCGGCGGATCAATTCGTGTCTGACCCTGGCGGTGATGCAGGACGGCGCCAAGGTCACCACCATCGAAGGCCTCGGCATGCCGGACCACCTGCATCCGATGCAAGCGGCGTTCATCAAGCATGACGGTTATCAGTGCGGTTATTGCACGCCGGGGCAGATCTGCTCGGCGGTGGCGGTGCTCAAGGAAATCCGCGACGGCATTCCCAGCCACGCCAGCCCCAGTCTGACCGAACCGCCGCAACTGATCGCCAGCGAGTTGCAGGAGCGCATGAGCGGCAACATCTGCCGTTGCGGCGCCTACTCCAACATCATCGAAGCCATCAGCGAAGTCGCGGAGGTCTCGGCATGAGAGCGTTCAATTACAGTCGCGCCGATTCCCCCGCCGCAGCCGCTGCCCAAGCGGCGCAAACGCAAGGCGCGCGATTCATCGCCGGCGGCACCAACTTGCTGGACTTGATGAAGCTCGATATCGAAACGCCGCCGCAGTTGATCGACGTCAATCATCTGGGACTCGACAGGATCGAAGCGACCGACGACGGCGGCTTGCGCATCGGCGCGCTGGTACGTAACACCGACCTGGCCGCCGACCCGCGTGTGCGCAAAGACTACGCCCTGCTTTCGCGGGCCCTGCTTGCCGGGGCCTCTGGGCAGTTGCGCAACATGGCAACCACCGCCGGCAACCTGCTGCAACGCACCCGCTGCCCGTACTTCTACGACACCAATCAGGCCTGCAACAAACGCAATCCCGGCAGTGGTTGCGCAGCGATTGGCGGGGTCACCCGACAGCTGGGGATCATCGGCGTCAGCGACGCGTGCATCGCCACTCACCCCAGCGACATGGCGATTGCCCTACGGGCGCTGGATGCGCAGATCGAAACCCTCAAACCCGATGGCAGCCCCCGGCGCATCGCCATGGCCGATTTCCACTCATTGCCCGGCAGCACGCCGCATATCGAAACCGCGCTTACGCCCGGCGAATTGATCACCGGCGTTACCCTGCCCGCCCCGGTTGGCGGCACCCACGTCTATCACAAGGTGCGGGATCGCTCGTCCTATGCCTTCGCGCTGATGTCTGTCGGATTGATTCTGCAAAAGGACGGCAGCGGCCGCGTCGCCGTCGGTGGAGTTGCCCCGAAACCCTGGCGGGTCGAGGCCGCAGAAGCGCTGCTGCCCCAAGGTGCGAAAGCCGTCAGTGCACGCCTGCTCGACGGTGCCACGCCTACCCATGACAACCAGTTCAAGGTAACGCTGGTGGAGCGCACGCTCGCCTCGGTGCTGGCCCAAGCGAGGGACGAAGCATGAAATTCGACACGCCCGCCGCGACCAATCCGATTGACCAGTTGAAGGTCATCGGCAAACCCACCGACCGCATCGAAGGCCCGCTGAAAACCAGCGGTCAGGCGCCTTACGCCTACGAACAACATGAAGCAGTGAAAAATCAGGCTTACGGCGTCATGGTCGGTGCGGCCATCGCCAAGGGTCGCATCACCCGCATGGATCTGGACGAGGCCCACGCCGCCCCCGGCGTGCTGGCCATCGTCACCGCCGCCAATGCCGGCAAACTCGGCAAGGGCAAATACAACGCCGCGCACCTGCTGGCCGGCCCCGAGGTGCAGCACTATCACCAGGCTGTGGCGCTGGTGGTCGCAGAAACCTTCGAACAGGCACGGGCCGCCGCGCAGCTTGTGCACGTCGAGTACGCGACGGATAAAGGCCAGTTCGATCTGGCCGCCGTACGCGATCAGGGCAAGGAGCCGAAGGCAGAACTGCCGGACGTCAAACACGGCGATTTCGCCACGGCATTCGCTGCCGCCCCGGTGCAGTTCGACCAGACCTACAGCACCCCGGACCAATCCCACGCGATGATGGAACCCCACGCGACACTCGCCGCGTGGCAAGGCGATCATCTGACCCTGTGGACCTCGAATCAGATGATCGCCTGGAGCGTCGGCGACGTCGCCACCACCCTCGGCCTGCCCAAAGAGAAAGTGCGATTGATTTCGCCCTACATCGGCGGCGGTTTCGGCGGCAAGCTGTTCATCCGCGCCGACTCGATCCTCGCCGCCCTCGGCGCGCGCCTGGCCAACCGCCCGGTGAAAGTCGCCCTCGCCCGCCCGCAAATTGCCAACAACACCACCCACCGCCCGGCCACCATCCAGCGCATCCGCATGGGCGCCACGGCGGACGGCAAACTCACCGCCATCGCCCATGAAGGCTGGTCGGGCAACCTGGCCGAGGGCAAGGTCGAAGTCGCCGCGCAGCCGAGCCAACTGCTCTACGCCGGGGAAAACCGACTGGTGAGCATGCGCCTCGCACCGCTGGATCTGCCAGAAGGCAACGCCATGCGCGCCCCCGGCGAAACCCCGGGGTTGATGGTGCTGGAGATCGCCATGGACGAGATGGCGGAAAAGCTCAAGCTCGACCCGATCCAGTTCCGCATCCTCAACGACACCCAGGTCGATCCGGTGAAAACCGAGCGACCCTTCTCCCAGCGACGCCTGATCGAATGCCTGCAAACCGGCGCCGAACACTTCGGCTGGGACAAGCGCAATGCAACGCCCGGCACCCGTCGCGAAGGTCGCTGGCTGATCGGCATGGGCGTGGCGGCGGCGATTCGCAACAACCTGCTGGTGAAATCCGGCGCCCGCGTGCGGCTGGAGCGCGACGGCAAGATCACCGTGGAAACCGACATGACCGATATCGGCACCGGCAGCTACACCATCATCGCCCAGACTGCCGCCGAGATGATGGGCGTGGGCCTGGAGGATGTGGTGGTGCATCTGGGGGATTCGAGTTTTCCGGTGTCGTCCGGCTCCGGTGGCCAGTTCGGCGCCAATTGCTCGACCGCCGGGGTCTACGGCGCGTGCATGAAACTGCGCGAAGCGGTGACGGCAAAACTGGGCATGACCGAGGGTGACGCAGTGTTCGCCGATGGCCAGGTGCAGCTCGGCAACAAACAGGTGCCGTTGCGCAACGCCGCGCAAAACGGGGCGGTTGAAGCCGAGGACAGCATCGAATTCGCCGACCTCGCCAAGCAGTATCAGCAGTCGACGTTCGGTGCGCATTTCGTTGAAGTCGCGGTCGATGCCGCGACCGGTGAAGTACGTGTGCGACGCATGCTCGCGGTCTGCGCTGCCGGGCGGATTCTCAACCCGAAATCCGCCCGCAGCCAGGTGATCGGCGCGATGACCATGGGCGTAGGGGCAGCGCTGATGGAAGAGCTGTCGGTGGACAAACGCCTGGGCTTTTTCGTCAATCACGACCTGGCCGGCTATGAAGTGCCGGTGCACGCCGACATCCCGCATCAGGAGGTGATTTTCCTCGATGAAACCGACCCGATCTCTTCGCCGATGAAGGCCAAGGGCGTGGGCGAACTGGGCATCTGCGGGGTCAGCGCGGCGGTGGCGAATGCGATCTACAACGCCACTGGTGCGCGGGTGCGGGAGTATCCGATTACCTTGGACAAAATTCTCGATTCGCTGCCGCCGATGATCTGAATCCGCTCGCGCACCAGCATGGGGTGCTAGTGCGCTATTCACTCCTCCGAGAGAAATTACCCGACCAACGCAATCAACTGCTGCCGCTGCGCATCCGTCAGCATCGGCCCGAATCCGGCGCCGGCGTTGTCGGCCATATAACGCGGATTGCCGGTGCCGGGGATTACGCAGGTCACTGCCGTGTTCGAGAGCAAAAACTTCAGCGCCAGTTGCGGCCAGCTGTTGACCTGCACGTCCGACACCCAGCCCGGCAGGGGTTTGCCCTTGAGCCGGGCCAGCAAACCGCCGCCGCCAAACGGTCGATTGCAGATCACCGCCACACCCCGTTCACGACACAACGGCAGGATGCGTTTTTCCACGCCACGGTCATCGAGGGCGTAATTGATTTGCAGGAAGTCGAGCGGTTCGGCCTTCAACACGGCTTCCACTTCCTCGTAGGCCGAAGGCGTGTAATGGGTGATGCCGATGTAGCGGATGCGGCCCTGTTCCTTCCATTCGCGCAGGGTCGGCAGATGAGTTTGCCAGTCCAGCAGGTTATGGATCTGCATCAGGTCGATGCGATCGGTGCGCAGCAGGCGAAAGGAGTTTTCCATCTGCGCGATGCCCTCCTCGCGCCCGCGAGTCCACACCTTGGTCGCCAGAAACGCCGGTGAACGGGGTTCGTGGATCGACAGCAGTTCGCCGGTGGTTTCTTCGGCGCGGCCATACATGGGGGAACTGTCGATCAGCGTGCCGCCCTTTCTGAACAGCTCGTCGAGCACCGCCGGCAATTGCTTATAGGCCGGTTCGCCGGGCGCGACGTCGAAGCCGCGATAGGTGCCCAGCCCTACCAACGGCAGCAGCTCGGAGCTGGAAGGGATGGCGCGGGTCTGCATGGTCTGGCCTCCTGGGGCACTCGACGACGTGGCGGCAGCCAACGCCCGGTCAAACGTGAAAACGGTCGCTACCCCCGCCGCCAGCTCGAGCAGACGGCGGCGGGAATAGCCCTCAGTGTGGCTCATGCTGGCTTCTCTGTCGGGTGGATCTGTTGCACCTTGTGTGCGGCGGCGGTCACCGGGGAAGGCTCAACTACACTGCATGGGCGAACCCTCACGCCCCGTTAAAGTTAGTCGAATGTCCAGAATCCTGATGTCACTCGTCGCTTTGCTGCTGGCCCTGTACCTGATCCTGTGTGCAGCGCTGTTCGTGTTCCAGCGCTCGCTGATCTATTTTCCGCGGTCGGGCTCAATGGATTCGGCGGAATCGCGGATGACCCTGACCATGCCCGATGCGGACATCCGCGTCAGTGCCCGCGAACATTCCGGGGCGCGGGCGTTGATCTATTTCGGTGGCAATGCCGAGGACGTCTCGCGCAATCTGCCGGCCTTTGCCGAGGCATTTCCCGACTACGCGATCTACCTGCTGCACTATCGCGGTTTTGGCGGCAGCGGCGGTTCGCCGTCCGAAGAGGCGATTGCCCGGGACGCCCTGGGGTTGTTCGATCAGGTGTTTTCCAGGCATCCGCAGATCGCCCTGATCGGACGCAGCCTCGGTTCCGGCGTCGCGGTGCGGCTGGCCAGTCAGCGGCCGGTGACCCGGCTGATTCTGGTCACACCCTACAACAGCCTCCAGGAACTCGCCGTCCGGCATTACCCGTGGGTGCCGGTGAAATGGCTGCTCAAGGAGCGTTACGAATCGGGCAAATACGCCGAGCATATCCGTGCGCCGACCCTGCTGCTGGCGGCGAGCGATGACGAGGTGGTGCCACGGGGCAGCAGCGAACGCCTGCTGCGCAATTTCCCGGATGGCGTAGCGACTCTGAAAGAGGTGCCGGAGGCGACGCACAATTCGATTTCCGAACGCCCGCAATACCTGCAATGGATGAAGGAAGTGTTGAACCGGTGAGCGGCCACTGCGCAGTTCGTCGGCGTCCGGACAAAGCCATGGGCGCCCCGTGAACCAAGTGCAGAAAGGCCAGTCCTACTCGCGCCGCATTCGCGGTTAACTCCCTGTCAGCGCTGTCTTTTTTCAGAGTCCTGCGTCCCATGCGCCACGCCGTTCGTTCGTCTCGCTTCGTATCGCTGTGCCTGTTGATCCTCTCCCCACTGCTTGCCCCCTCCGCCCATGCCGGCGCGGAACGACAACTGGCGGCCGCCATCAATGACCTGCGCGCCCATCCGCAACGCTGTGACCGACGCGCGGCACAACGCCTGGCACCGCTGGCGCTCAAGCAGAATATTGCGTTGCCCATCGGCTATGGCTACGGCGGCGGGTTGCGCGAGCAGTTGAAGTCTTCCGGCTATGCGGCGGTGGCCGTGCGCAGCATCCGCATTGTCGGGGCCGAAGATGCCGAAGAGGCGTTCGATCAATTGCAGGACGAACATTGCAACGCACTGATCGATGCGCAGTACGCCGACATCGGCATCAGCCGCGCCCGCAGTGAATGGCAAGTGGTGCTGGCGCGGCCGGTGATCGACAGTCGCATGGGCGACAACCGCAGCGTCGGCAAGGCCCTGCTGGCGCAAGTCAACGCCGCCCGCGCCCGGCCCCGGATGTGCGGACGCCAGCGTTTCGCCGCTGCCCGCCCCTTGAGCTGGAACCCGTCCCTCGGCGCCGCTGCCCAGGGCCACAGCAAGGCCATGGCCTACGGCAACTACTTCGCTCACCAGGACCCGGACGGCGACATGCCTGCAGACCGTGCCCGATCCGCCGGCTACCGTGGGCGGCAGATCGGCGAGAACATCGCTGCCGGGCAAAGCTCTCCTGGCAGCGCGATGGCCGGCTGGCTCGCCAGCCCCGGGCACTGCGCCAACCTGATGAACCCGATGTTCACCCAGGTCGGCGCCGGTTTTGCAAGTGATGCCCGCAGTGACAACGGTGTGTACTGGACGATGCTGTTCGGCGCGCCTTGAGCATTCACTTCGGCCGGCGCACCGCCCGTACGCTGCTGGAGTCCCCACCGCCACAGTAGAAGCGTTCACCGCCATCGGCCTCCAGTCCCGAGACGCCGATGCCGCTGGGCAACGCGAGGCTTTCCAGCACCTCGCCGTTGCCCGGATCGACACGCCGGATCTCGCTTTCATTGCCCTCCCACGTCCCATGCCACAGCGCACCGTCAACCCAGGTCACGCCGGTGACAAAACGGTTGGACTCCAGCGTGCGGAGGATCTTGCCGGTCTGCGGGTCGATCTGATGGATCTTGCGCTCGCGATACTGCCCGACCCAAAGCGTGCCCTCGGCCCAGGCCATCCCCGAGTCGCCACCGCCGCCGGGAGCTGCGATGGTATGGAGCACCTTGCCGGTTGCCGGATCGATCTTGTGGATACGCCGGTCGGCAATCTGATACAGATGCTTGCCGTCGAACGCGGTGCCGCCATCGGCCCCGATCTTGATCGTGCGCACGGTTTCGCCGCTGGCCGGGTCCAGCGCATTGAGCTGGCCGTCGCTGGCGAACCAGACCTGCTGGCCGTCGAAGGTCACACCATGGACGCCGTGGATGCCTTCGAACGGGCCGTATTCACGAAGAATTTCTGCGTTTGCCTGTTTCATGCCGGTTGCCTCGTTGAGTGGTGAGTCCAGCCTAGCCATTGCCCAACGACACCGGGAGTAACAAGATCGTCGCGAAACCCGGCACCGGCGGAGTCAGCCAGCGTCGCGCACGGCCGACACCGAATGCCTGAACCTTGCCTTGCGCGGCCAGGGTTTCCAGGGCCCGTTGTATCTGGCGCTGACTGCTGCCCAACGCAAGCGCCAGTGCCGAACTCGACCACGCCTCGCCGTCCGCAAGCAGGGCCAGCAGTGCCGCGTGCTTGTCTTCGAGGGGTAACGTCAGCAGCGCCACGTCTTGCGCAACCAGCGCATAGCCACGGGAAGTCGCGGTGATTCCGGCCAACGGTTTCAGTGCGGCGCGCAGCCGGCCGATCTCGACCCGCAAACGGACTCGGTGAGATTCATCATCGAGTTTCAAACGAAAGGCCCTGGCGATCAGCATCTCTCGGGGAACATCCCCGGGCCAGGCTTCGGCGAGCAGTTGCAGCAGATTGAACAACACCGGTCGGGTTGCCAGCGCCACCGTCATGCCGGCACCGCGCACGCTGTAGCGACAGGCATCCACCACCAGCGTCGCAGACGCAAACAAGGCTTCGACCTGTGCAAGTGTCACCGTTTTCACGTCACCCGCAATGCGCAATCGGGCGGCGGAAGCGTCGAGGGTTTGCCGGGCGTGTTCGATCTCCGCCTGCAGCGCCGGAATATCGGCCAGCTGCGCCGCCCGTTGCGCACGCTCCAGCGCCGATTGCGCCCTGTGCGCCTGCACACGCCGCAGCGCGATCCCGGCTGACATCAGTTCATGGGCGGCGCGCAAGGCCGGGGGCAACGCTGCAGGTTCCTGTTCATCGAGCAGCGCGTCAGCCTCATTCAACTGCCCGATCAACAACAACCGACGAATCTGCAGATAGCGTGCGTGCGCTGCATTGAGCCGGTCACCGTGATCCTGCAAGACCTGCCGCGCCGCCTCCAGCGCCTTCACCGGCCAGCCCAGATCCCGCGCCGCCAGCGCCACTTCCGCCTCGGCCACCACGCAACGCGCCCGGGACAACGGCTCATTGGCGCCGAACGCTTTTACCGCGCGTTGCAGCAATGCCTTTGCCCGCACCATGTCACCGAGCTGGGCCATGGCGATTCCGCGTAAGGCCAGGGCGGGAGGGTCTTCGCGCAGAGCCACGAAATTCAGCGCCGCCAACGGGTCACCCGCCGCCAGGGCGCGGCCGGCGGCGTTGATCAGCGAGTCCATGGAGGGTTCGACATGGCAAGGCTTCCGGTATCAGATCGTGGGTGGAGTCTAATACCGAATGCGGTTTTGTCGGGATGCTCGTGTGACTGCGTGCTCAGTCGAGGATGGCGGCGTTTTTGAGCAACGCCTGCAAACCGACAGGCACCAGCGGTGATTGCTCAGTGTAACTTGAGTTGTCCTGCCAACTTGCGGTGAACGGGGCGCCGTCGCTTTCGTGACCGACGATCTGCGATTGCTCGTAGACCTGCGCGTCGTCAAAGCGGGCGTCATACACCTGAACCATTTCATGCCCCGGTTTGCCGTTGTAGACGAAGAGGCTTTCAAGCGTCCCGAGCAGCCGCAGGTCCTTCATTGAAAGGCCCAACTCTTCCTGCACCTCGCGCACGATGGCCTCGCGACTGGTTTCACCAAATTCGATGCCACCGCCGATGGGACGGTAGAAGGTTTGGTCTGCGACCGGGTCGTGAAACCGGTTAACCAGAATCTTGCCGTTGTGCTGAAAGACACACAGTGCAAGTGCGCGAATACGCTGCTCAGCCATGGGGGGAAATCCGTTTGCAAGGTGAAAGGCCCGGCATTAGATCACACGCCCCAGAGGCGCTGCTTCAGGTAATCTGCGGTGGTTTGAAAGGGAATACAGCCAATCACGGAGTCGATTATTTGAAACGTCTAGCCTGCTATCTGCTTCTGCCCCTGCTCTCGGCCTGTAGCACGGGCCCTTACCTGAATCCGCAATCGACTGTCGGTCAGAACGCGTTGCTGATCAGAACGTGCCCCGGCCCTCACCAGGCAATGAGCTACACGACCAAGTCAGAAGAGCTCGATTGGGTGCATCTGTTGGTCTATGCAGCGCTGCCGGGGACGCCGACCAGGCCTGATTATCATCACAGCACCGATACCGAAGTGCGCATGTACGCGTATCTTTATACGCCCCCGTACATGCGTAACCTGAATACACCGGAACAGTGGAAAACCGCCTACAGCACGCCCGAACCGGCCCTGTGGATCAGCGCGGCTTCGCCAATGGCCACCGTGCAACTGGCCAATGGCAAGTCCTACCAGGTCACCATCGAACGCTTGAAAACCGGTTTCGACCCGCGTGAAAAAGGGCTGGATCTATATTCCCCCGGAACACCCCTGGGCAGCGGCGAAATGGACGATTTCATCCTGACGCTGCCGGAGCTCTTCCTGAACGGCGAGAAAATCCCGACAGCGCCGATCCATTTCAAAAAGCATGAAGAGCGTTACATGCCGGTACTCAACTGCTGATCGTCAGACCGGAGAAATCGTCGCCAGAACGCCGATCATGATGGTCAACACGAGAAAGCCGCCGAGGAAAAACGCCATCTTAGCCATGAAGGCCTCCTGAATACTGAATGTCCGGCGCACCGGGCGCTTCGGAATGAAGCGCGTCGCGTATGGCCGAACCGCAGGGCTATTTTGGTCGCTTGACTGAGACGGTTACAGATGCAGATCCAACAGGAAAAAGCGGATCAGATGGATTCGGCACGTGCATGTGTCGATATTCAGACCGGTACAGAGGGTTTCCATTGCGCCGCTTTGATCTAGAGTCATGGGCGCCGCGCCAAGAACAACAAAAAATACAGGAGTGAAACCATGTCCGAACTGAACCTGCACCCCAACGCCGCCGAGTCCCTGAACCGCTGGCACGACATGATCCGTACCGGCGATCTGAAGGCCCTGCCCGAGCTGCTCGATCCGCAAGCCGTGTTCCGCTCGCCGATGGCCCACACGCCTTACCCCGGCGCACCGGTGGTCTCGATGATCCTCAACACCGTGTTCAACGTATTCGAAGACTTCAAATACCACCGAGAGCTGGCGACAGCGGATGGCTTGAACGTGGTGCTGGAATTCAGCGCGAAGGTCGGGGCGAAAGAGCTGAAAGGCATCGACATGATCCGCTTCGATGAACAGGGGAAGATTGTTGAATTCGAGGTGATGGTGCGGCCGTTGAGCGGGTTGCAGGCGTTGGGGGAAGAGATGGGACGGCGGCTTGGGGCTTATCTGGCCAACGCCAAAGCCTGAAATCCGGACACAAAAAAGCCCACTGACCGTCACCGGTTCAGTGGGCTTTGTGTGTCAGGCTTCTAAATTAGAGAGCCATGTCACGTGCAGCGCTTTCCTTCGGAGCCTGTGGCTTTTCAGCCGAAGCAGGTGCCGCCGCAGGTGCAGCCTGGCCAATCGCCGGAGGCGTAGGCAGTTGCAGGATCTTGGCGGTGTAGGCCCACTCTTCGGCCACTTTGGCCGGATCGTTGTTCAGCTGGGTGCCGTAGCTTGGAACGATCTGGTGCAGCTTGGCTTGCCACTCAGGGGTAGCGACCTTGTCCTTGAAGACTTTCTGCAGCACGCTCAGCATGATCGGTGCAGCGGTCGATGCGCCTGGGGATGCGCCCAGCAGACCGGCGATGGAGCCGTCTTTCGAAGCCACAATTTCGGTGCCCAGTTTCAGCACGCCGCCAGCGGCTTCATCACGCTTGATGATCTGCACGCGCTGGCCGGCTTGCCACAGGCGCCAGTCTTCGGCTTTCGCGTTCGGGAAGTATTCCTTCAGCGCGTTCATGCGGTCTTCATCCGACAGCATCAGTTGACCGGCCAGGTACTCGACCAGCGGGTATTCCTTGATGCCCACCTTGGTCATAGGCCAGATGTTGTGGGTGGTGGTGCTGGTCAGCAGGTCCAGGTACGAACCTTCTTTCAGGAACTTGGTGCTGAAAGTCGCGAACGGGCCAAACAGGATGACGCGCTTGCCGTCCAGGACACGGGTGTCCAGGTGCGGAACGGACATCGGAGGCGCGCCAACGGATGCTTTACCGTAGGCCTTCGCCAGGTGCTGCTCGGCGATGGCCGGGTTATCGGTCACCAGGAACGAGCCGCCTACCGGGAAGCCAGCGTATTCCTTGGCTTCTTCGATACCGGACTTCTGCAGCAGGTGCAGGGCACCGCCGCCGGCGCCGATGAACACGAACTTGGCGTCGGTTTCAGTCTTGGTGCCGTCTTTCAGGTTCTTGTAGCTGACGCGCCAGGTGCCATCGGCGTTCTTGGTGATGTCCTGTACTTCGCTCGACAGTTTCAGATCGAAGTTAGGTTTGGTCTGCAGGTAACCGGCAAACTGGCGGGTGATTTCGCCGAAGTTCATGTCGGTACCCAGCGGGCTCCAGGTGGCCGCGATTTTCTGGTTCGGGTCACGCCCTTCCATCATCAGCGGGACCCACTTCTTGATCACGGCCGGGTCTTCGGAGTACTGCATGCCGGCGAACAGCGGGCTCGCCTGCAGGGCTTCGTAGCGTTTTTTCAGGAACTTGATGTTGTCATCGCCCCACACGAAGCTCATGTGCGGAGTGGTGTTGATGAACGAGCGAGGGTTCTTCAGAACGCCTTGCTGAACCTGCCAGGCCCAGAACTGACGGGAAACCTGGAACGCTTCGTTGATCTCGACGGCTTTCGGGATCGTTACGTTGCCTTTGTCGTCTTCCGGGGTGTAGTTCAGCTCGGCCAGGGCGGAGTGACCGGTACCGGCGTTGTTCCAGCCGTTGGAGCTTTCCAGGGCGACGCCGTCGAGGCGCTCGACCATTTCCATCGACCAGCTCGGTTCCAGCTCATTGATCCACACACCCAGAGTGGTGCTCATGATGCCGCCGCCGATCAGCAGGACGTCGACTTTCTTTGCTTCTGCGGCATTGGCGGAAGACATCCCCATCGCCAAAGCCAGCCCCAGCAAGGCTGTGTTCACTTTTTTAAACATCTGTTGCACCTATGATAAAACGCCTTCCGCCCGCCGCTGTTGTGCGTATGCGTTCCCCTTTTTTCGCGACACTCAGGCCAGCGTCGCGGGTTCCGGCACACTTCAATTTTGACGGGTGGGCACACAAGGCCGACAGGCTGCGTCGACCTCAGTTATATGTCCCTTCTGAACTGACTTTTTATCATTATTGGCTTCAGCTACTTGAGCGACAGGGGTTCGGTCGGCTCGCCAAAAAGCGCGCCAGACTGAATTAGGTCAAACCAAGTGGCGCGAAGAATATCACGTCAGGGCAAACCCGCGCGTCTGTTCCCGACTTGATGGTCTTTATCCGCCCAGAGACTTATCGGCGGCCAATCGCCGAACATGACGCCGGCAATGCCTCTGGCTGAAGCCTTTCAGCGATTTGACTGCCCTTTCCCCGCTCGCCTGCGGCCTTGCAGTTGTTACAAATGAGGTTGACGGCACCCGGCTCACAGCCTGAATCGATCCACCGACTGCGCCAGCCGCCCCGCCAGATTCGACAACTCGTCCGTCGTATTCGCCGTCTCGCCGATCACCTTACTGTTGCCTTCCGACATGCCGGCGATCATTTCCACCTGATGGGCGATTTCGTTGCTGGCCTGGCTCTGTTCGCCGATGGTGCGGGTAATGTCGTTGACCAGTTGCGTGGTGTTCAGGGTGGCGTCGAGGATTTCGCGAATGGCCCGTTCGACATCGGCGGTGACCGCCATGCCCTTGTCGACCTGGGCCACGCCCGCCTCCATGCTGCTGACCGCCTCGCGGGTGCTGTTCTGGATGCGCGCGACCATCGCGGCGATTTCCTGGGTCGAGGCACTGGTGCGGGCGGCAAGACTGCGCACTTCATCGGCAACCACGGCAAAACCCCTGCCCTGCTCACCGGCCCGCGCCGCCTCGATAGCCGCATTGAGCGCCAGAAGATTTGTCTGGTCGGCGATGCTCTTGATCACCTGAATGATGTTGAAAATGCCTTCGGACTCATGGTCCAGGGTGCGGATCACCTGTGCCGACTGCTGGGCAGACCGGGCGATGTCGTCCATGTCGCTGACCACCTGATGGATCACCTGCCCGCCATTCTTGGCCAGTGACTCGGCCTGATTCGCCATGCTCAGGGCCCGCTCGGCGTGGCGGGTGATTTCCTCGATGCTGGCGGTCATCTGGCTCGCGGCCGCGGCCATGGTGCCGGCAGCGGTGCTTTGTTGCTGGCTGCTATCGGCCACCCGATGGCAGCCGTGGCTCAGTTGTTCGCTCATGCCGCTGACACCATGGGCATTGCGTCGCACCACGTCGATCATGTCCCGCAGGTCGCGCTGCATGGTCGCCAGCGTGCGGATCAGCGTGCTGGCCTCATCCTTGCCGGTAGGCTCGGCGATCGGCTCGCTGAGGTTGCCATGAGCAATGCTTTCAGCAATGCGGCTGGCGGTTTTCAGCGGGCCGGTGATGCTCAGAATCACCCAGCGTCCCTGCACCAACAGCATTAAAAGGCTGGCGATCAGCACGATGCCCAGGGCGATGTTGGCGTTGCGGATCGCCGCTTCGGTGCCCTGGCTGGTTTGCCGGGTGTTGGTTTCGATCAATTCGCTCAGAGACGCCATCTGTTCTTCGAGCTGGCTGAACGCAGCGTTGAAGGTGCCGAGTTCCTGTTGTGCCGTGTCGGGGTTGTCCAGCGCCAGCCCGACAATCCGCTCGCCCGCGTTGATGTAAGTGTCGAGGCTTGGCTTGATCTGCTCCAGCGCGGCCCGGATCGTGGCGTCGAGCGGCAGTTTCAGGTTTTCGCCTAGCACCTCGCGAAAATGCCCGGCGTGTTCTTCGACAGAACTGCGCACTTCGTCCGCCGTGCCGGTGCTTTTGCCCAGCCCTACCAGCATGGCCGAGTAGACATCGGCGCGCAGGGCGTCGTGCATCATGTCGGCTTCCATGTGATTACGCAGTGCGCTCATGCTCACCGCGTTGGCACTGACTGCCGACGCCATCCGCTGGTTGCCGACGTAACTGACCAGGCTCACGATCAACGCCGTCAGCAGGCTGGTCGCGATCAGCAATACCAAACGCAGTTTGATCGACACGTTGATTTCCTCCCTGGTCGCGCCGCACAGCGCTTTCAAAGCTTCAGTTAAGCCTATTTCCGCGAACCCGCCGGGTTAGAGCGTCTCAAGGTATGTCGTCACATCCGGTAAAAAAGAATTCTGTGCGGCAGTTATCGGTTTGCAGCCCCGAGAACTTGTTCCGGCGCATGGAACTCCCGAGCCACGCCGCACCTCTCACATTATGTGGTACTTCCTTTTCGCTTTACGCTGCTGGAGGAACACCGTCATGCGTCGTTTATTACTCGTTTCGTCTCTTGTGCTCTGCCTGCCTTTTGGCTCGGCCTTCGCCCGCGTGGATGCGGGGGATGTCGCCACTTCGGCCGGTGTTTCCGCGTCGCTGTATTCCACCTTCAAGGATCACAAAATGGTGATTCCGGCCCGTGACGACCTGTCCGCATTCGTCGCCAGCGGCGGAGCCATCCGTGGCGCGTATCTGGAATCGGCGCTGCAACAGGTTCGTCAGGAAAACCCGGGCTTGAACGCCAGCGATGAAGAACTGGCCAATGCGATCCTGGTCCACTACGAAGGCCTGTCGCAGTAACAGCCGCACGCTCGACGACGGTGGCTGACGGATTTGCCACCTCTGCGTTCTGCCGATGGACGGCAGCCGGGCGACCATGGGCAAAACCGTCGAACGGCCTCTATGATGGAGGCCATGACGATTGCCGCCCCGATTCGCTCCCCCTGCCCGCCCGGCGCCTGCATCTGCGGGCGCGATCCGTTGCTGGAAATGCCCGGCGCGGATCTGCGCATACTCTTGCTCACGCGGCAGGAGGAAAAGCGCCTGCTCGAACGCCTGGAAAACCTGCAAAGCCTGGCTGACCTCGAACGCCTGCAACAGCGGATGTTCGAACAGTTGGGGATTCGCATGGCCATCGCCCCGGGCTTCAACGAAGTGCGGACCATGCGTGGCATCGCCATCGAAATCGACGAACTGCCGGGGATGTGTCGCAAGACTCGGCAGGCGATCCCGGCTGCCATTCGCCGCGGGCTGGAAAAACACCCGGAAATCGCCTTCGAACTGCTCAACGCCCACGACTTGCTGCGCGACGCCTGATCACGTTTTCAGGCCGACCCGCTTGCGCATTTCGGCGGTAATGCTCTGGCGGGTTTTCTTCATGTCCGCCCAAGGCTCATCGCCGACGTCCGCCAGCCGTTCGTGGACGTTATGAATATTCCACTGATTGCCACCCTTGATCGCCTTCACTTCATCGACAAACAGCGGCACCGACACCGGCAGCCCTTCGCGGGTCCGCGCGGCGTAAGCACAAATCGTGGTGGCGCCGAGCCCGTTGCGCAGGTAATCAATGAAGATCCGCCCCACACGGTTCTTCGGTCCGGACACCGCCGAAAATCGCTCCGGCAACTGTTTGGCCATGTGACTGACGATCGCATGGCTGAAATCCTTGACCTCGTCCCAACCGTGCTTGCGAATCAGCGGCACCACCAGATGGATGCCCTTGCCGCCGCTGGTCTTGAGGAATGCCCGCAAACCCAGTTCATCCAGCACGGTCAGGGTCAGGGCGGTGGCTTCGACCATGCTTTTCCAGGGCAGCGCCGGATCGGGGTCAAGGTCGAGAACGAAGCGGTCGGGTTTTTCCAGATCCACCGTGGTGGCGTTCCAGGTGTGCAGTTCGACGGTGCTCATCTGCACCGCACCAATCAGCGACTCGGCGTTGTTAATCAGCATCACCGGCTGGCCGGTGACCTGCTTGTCCAGCGTACGAATGTCGGGGATCGCCAGGTGTTCGGCGTTCTTCTGGAAGAACAATTCGCCAGCGATACCGTCCGGCGCCCGCACCAGCGCCACGGGCCGATCCTTGAGCTGCGGCAGGATCCACTCGGCGACGCTGGCGTAATACTCGGCCAGTTGCATCTTGGTAGTGCCGTTGCTGGCGTCGATCACCCGGTCGGGGTGGGTGATCCGCACCTTGCCGTCGGCCAGGCCGGATTGAGACGGCGCGTTAGCTTGAGCCTTTGAGGTTTTCATGGGTTTGGCGCGCTCCTCGGTGATGTCCTTGGCCGGTTTGTCATCGCGCAGACCATGGAACACGGCATGGCGCACCGAACCCTCGCGAGTCATTTCGGCAAACGCCACCTCGGCCAGCAAACTCGGTTTAAGCCAGTGCACACCCTTGGCCTCGAAACTACTGGGCGGGTTGACCAGCGCAGTCTTTTTCGCCCGCAACGGTTTGAGCCGGGCAAGCACTGTTTTCAGGGTGGCCTCGTTGAAGCCGGTGCCAACCTTCCCGGCATAACGCAACTCTCCGCTGTCGCGATCGTGCAGACCCAGCAACAAAGCACCAAAGGCGCTCCGCGAACCTTTCGGATCGGTGTAACCGACGATCACGAATTCCTGGCGATGCTTGCACTTGAGCTTGATCCAGTCGCTGCTGCGCCGTGACACATAGGGCGAGCCAAGACGTTTGCCGATCAAGCCCTCCATCTGCATCTGGCAGGCGCTGTTGAGCAAGGCCTCCGGGGTTTCGTCGAAGGCTTCGGAGAAGCGCAGCATCGGACTCTTGTGCGCCTTCAATATCGTGGCCAGCGCCGCGCGCCGCTCTTCCACCGGGACTTCGCGCAGGTCGACACCGTTGAGGTAAGGCAGGTCGAACAGGTAATAAAGGATGTCGCTGTTGCGGCTGTCGTCGAAGGCGTTCTGCAATGCCTGAAAATCCGGAATGCCGTTTTCGTCGGCAACCACCACTTCACCGTCAAGCCACGCCGACTCAAGCCCCAGCGCCGCGAGTGCCTGGGCCTGCTCCGGCAGTTTGTGCGTCCAGTCATGGCCGTTACGGGTGAACAGTTGCACCGTTTCATGATCGATGCGCGCCATGATCCGGTAGCCATCGAATTTGATTTCGTAGCTCCAGTCCCCTGCCGGAGCACTGTCTACCAACGTCGCCAATTGCGGTTTCAACTGTGCGGGGATTCGCGCCTTGTGCGCCCCGACCAGCTTGCCCGAGGCAGGTTTGCGCGCTGGCTGCTTCAGTGGTTTGACCTGTCTGGCGTCGAGCTTCGGTTTGTCGACGAGGGTGCGTTCGCTGAGCACGCTGTCCGGCTCGGCGACCAGCACGTCGTAATCGCTTTGCGGCCGGGCGGCGCTGTCCTGGTGCTTGATCAGAAACCACTGTTCCTGCTTACCCGGCATGTGGGTGCGCACCAGATTCCACACCCCGCCAAGCTTCTCGCCCTGCAGCTCGAACTTGAGCTTGCCCTTGGCGTAGGCCTTCTGCGGGTCCTCCAGCGGAATCCACACGCCGCGATCCCAGACGATGACATCTCCTGCGCCGTAATGCCCCTCGGGGATGTGGCCTTCGAAGGTGGCGTAATCCAGCGGGTGGTCTTCGACATGCACCGCCAGGCGCTTGACCTTGGGATCCAGCGAAGGGCCCTTGGGCACCGCCCAGCTCTTGAGTGCACCGTCCAGTTCCAGGCGAAAGTCGTAATGCAGGTGCGAGGCGTCATGCTTCTGGATGCAGAACTGCAACGCGTGATCGGCGCCAGTCTTTTTGCCCCGGCGCTTGACCGCTGCCGGTTCCGAGGTCGCCGAGAAGTCGCGCATGCGGTTGTAGTCGTCGAGGTTCCTGTTCATGGCGGCTCCGGCTGCAGTCTGGTGCTGTTATGCAGAAGAGCGACGCCTGCCCGGAAAAATTCAATCGACGTAAAAAAGCCCCGGACGGATGGAAACGTCCGGGGCCCGGGTGTTGAGGTGTTTCAGGCGGTGCCTTTGGCCTGTTGTTCCAGATGCACCTGCAACTCGGGATTGATCTGCAAGGCCGCCGCCAGTTCATCCAGGTAATTGCGCTCGGCGTCCTGCTGGTCGTCCACCAGCATCACACTGGCGATATACATTTCGGCGGCCACCGCCGGATCGTTGTTCGCGGCTTGCGCAACTTCCCGGGCATCGAGAGGTTTGGCAACTTCAGCGTCCAGCCATTGCTGCAGGTCCGGGTCGTCGGTGTGGCGACCGATTTCGCTGCCGATCAGCTTTTTCTCTGACTCGTCGATCCGCCCGTCGGCCTTGGCCGCCGCGATCAGTGCGCGCAATACCGCGTGGCTGTGTTCCTCGACCTGCGGGCCGGCCAGCAGGTCCGCGGTCTGCGGTGTCTGCTGCGGCGCCGCCGACGCCTGACTGCGTTGCCAGGCTTGATAGGCCTGGAACGCCATCATGCCCAGCGAAGCCAGGGCTGCGTAGTTGGTGCCGCCGGAGCGACTTTGCGTTCCACCGCCAAGCGCCCCGCCCCCCAAACCGCCGCCACCGAGCAATCCGCCGAGCAGCCCGCCCAGACCACCGAGTCCGCCGGCAGGCGCACCGCCGCCGCTGGTGCCACCGCCACCGAGCAGGCCGCCCAGCAAACCGCCGAGCCCGCCAAGGCCATCACCGGACGAAGCGCCGCTTTGTTGTTGTCCCGCCGAGGCCTGGCCTCGCAGCAGTTGTTCGAGCAGATCACTGGTGTTCATGACGTCATCCTCAGGCAAAGGCGTAACTGCGTCAGGCAACGATAGACCTGCGCACGCGTTGCGCCAGCACCGTTTGGCTGACGCTGTTGCGGGGAAGCGATTTCGGCGTCGAAAAATTTTCCCGGCCAGCTAAGATTCATGAAGGATGAACCTTATCCCGGCCCGACCGGTCGATAGCTGCAAACCCGACCCGGTTGGCCGCCACCCTTGTTGCTCAAGTGTGATTCCCGGCTTGCTTCACTTTCTGGAGAACGCCCCTGTGATATCGACCGTCCACATTGCCAGGCTCAAGGCCTGGGGCGCCCATGGTTTCACCGCGACCGGCGTGGTCACTGCCTTCCTCGCCACCCTCGCCCTGCTGGAAAACCAGCCGACCCACTGCCTGATGTGGCTGGGTGTCGCGCTGATCGTCGACGGCCTCGACGGAGCGCTGGCGCGCAAGGTCAACGTGCAGTCGGTGCTGCCGAGTTTCGACGGCTCGATCCTCGATCTGGTGATCGATTACCTGACCTACGTGTTCATTCCGGCGCTGTTCATCTATCGCTATATTCCCCTGCCCGACTACACCCTGTTGTTGACGGTGTCGCTGATTCTGGTGTCGTCGCTGTTCTGCTTCTGCAACGTCAACATGAAGAGCAAGGACAACTACTTCGTCGGTTTCCCTGCCGCGTGGAACGTGGTCGCGCTGTGCCTGTACATCATCGCCCCGGGGCCGTGGATCACCTTCCTGACCGTGATCGGTCTGGCGCTGCTGACCATCACCCGGATGAAATTCCTGCACCCGTTCCGCGTGCGCCGCTTCATGCCGATCAACATCGCGGTGACGGCGATCTGGCTGTTGTGCAGCCTGTCGCTGGTACTCAACCACCCGGTCATCAACCCGCTGGTGATGGGTTTGTGGTTGCTGGCGTCGGCGTACTTCCTCGGCATCTGCATCTGGCGTACGGCGCTGGAGTGGTTTGACAGTGCCCATCTGAAGTAGAAGAACCTGTGGGAGCGAGCTTGCTCGCGAATGCTGTATGTCAGTCAACAAACATGTTGAATGTCAGTCTGCATTCGCGAGCAAGCTCCCCCCACATGGGTTTGCGCTCAACGCTTGGTTATGACCACCTCCAGATACTCGCTCGGCACCACCATCGATTCCGGTCCTGCCCGGTTCAGCCCGTCGATCAGCTGCGTCAGATCCCCCTCCAGCGCCTGCCCGCTCTCCGGCGGCAGCGCCGCGAATGCCTTGTGCACCGGCCCGTACCAGTGGCGGAACATGTCGATGAAGTGTGCCGCCGAGCGATAACGGAAATTGAAGTGGCGGCGAGTCACCTGCATCAGGAACCGACGCTCATCGAACTGCGAATGCAGCCAGGCTTCCGCGCCCCAGTTCGATGGCGGCTGTGCGCCGGCCGGCGGTGGCAGATGGCGACCGAGGGTCTTGAACATCTGGCCGACGAAGCCTTCGGGCGTCCAGTTGGCCAGACCGATCCGCCCGCCACGACGACAGACCCGGGCCAGCTCCTGCGCAGCCTTGGCCTGATCCGGGGCGAACATCACCCCGAAGGTCGACAGCACGGCATCAAAGCTGGCGTCGGCAAACGGCAGCGCTTCGGCATCGGCCACCTGGAATGTCACGTCCAGATGTTCGGCCCGCGCCCTGTCCTGGCCGCGTTCCAGCAGCGCCGCGACATAATCGGTGGACAGCACCCGACAACCCCGGCGCGCCGCCGCCAGCGTGGCATTGCCATTGCCGGCGGCGACGTCCAGCACATCTTCATCGCAGCGTAGATCACAGGCTTCGGCGAGGTTCTCACCGACAATCTGCAAAGTGGTGCCGATCACGGCATAGTCGCCGCTGGCCCACGCGACTTTCTGGCGTTCCTTGAGGGCATTGAGATCGATGGGGGTGCTCATCAACAGGTGCTCCAAGACAGGCTGGATCGGGCGTCACTCGGCGGTGGTCGGGTCGATGACACTCATCACCCGAGACACGCTGTTGGCCGGGAATCCACCCAGCCGCGCATGCTCGCGCACCAGTTCTTCATCAGGGGCGATGTACACGCAGTAGATCTTGTCGGCAGTGACGTAACTCTGCAGCCACTGCACCTGCGGCCCGAGTTCACGCAGCACCTGACAGGACGTTTGCGATACCGCCTTGAGTTCTTGCTCCGACAGGTTTCCGGCCCCTGGAATCTCGCGTTCAATCACGAATTTCGGCATGGCAACCTCGCTTTCTTTTTATCAGTGACAGGGCGGATACAGCCCTGCTCTTTCACTATCGTCCCGAGACTGTGCGGCGTCCTTGCCAATCGTCTGGAGAGCCCCGTAAACCGGGACTTCGCCGATGAGTGGCGGGATTTTGTAAAGCGCTCGAAACAGATTGCGTGCAAACGAAAACGGCCCGGGGCATTCACCTCCGGGCCGTCGTCGATCAGGCTCATTCGGAAGGCGCTTTCGCCTCCTTGAGCAACTGCTGAATCATCTGCTCCTGAGCTTCGTAGCGTCCCTCGCCAAAGTGGGTATAACGCACCTGCCCCTTGGCATCGATCAGGTAGTGCGCCGGCCAGTACTGGTTGTCGAAGTTGCGCCAGATCGCGTAGTTGTTGTCGATGGCCACCGGGTAGGTGATGCCGAGTTTCTTCACCTGATCCTTGACGTTGTCGATGATCCGCTCATAACCGTATTCCGGGGTGTGCACGCCGATCACCACCAGGCCGTCCTTGCCGTACTTTTTCTCCCAATCCTTCACATACGGCAGTGTGTGCTGGCAGTTGATGCAGTCGTAGGTCCAGAAGTCCACCAGCACCACTTTGCCACGCAGGGATTCGGCGTTCAGTTCCGGTGAGTTCAGCCATTGCACCGCACCGGCCAGCGACGGCATCGCACCTTTGCCCTGCTCGTCCGAAGTCGAATCCGCCCGCACTTTGCTGATGAAGTAATCGATCACTTTCGGCGCGTTTTCCAACACGTTTTTCTCGACACTGGCGACGCCCTCGGACGATGTGCCGGCCAGCAGGGTTCGATCGGCACCGGTGGAAATCACCACCGCCGCCGCCAGCACGGCGACACCCGCGCCACGACGGAACCAGCCTGTGAACGGGATCGACGGTTTCAGCCGGTTGACCAGGCCGCGACCGGCGAAAATCAGCGTCCCCAGCGACAGCGCACTGCCCGCGCCGTAGGCCAGCAGCAACAGGCTGGTCTGGGCACTGGCGCCTTGCAGCATGGCGCCGGTGAGGATCACACCGAGGATCGGACCGGCGCACGGCGCCCACAACAGACCGGTGGCCACGCCGATCATCACCGACCCCATGGGGCCAGCCTTCTTGCGAGTGTCCGGATCGAGTCGATTACCCAACAGCACGAACGGCCGCGCCAGCCAGTCCCCGATGCGTGCGGAAATCAGCGACAGCGCAAACAGCACCATCACGATCAGCGCGATGTGCCGGCCGGTGTTGTTGGCCTGGATCACCCACTCGCTGCTGACCACCGCGAGGCTGGAGATCAGGGCGAAGGTCAGGGCCATGCCGCCGAGGGTCAGCAGGATCGAAGAGCGCGTGCGGTCGGCGCCGGCAAACAGAAACGGCACCACCGGCAGGATGCAGGGGCTGAGGACAGTCAACAGACCGCCCAGGAAAGCGATAAGGAACATGAGGTTCACCTCTTGAAGGATGGGCGGTCTGCCGATAAAAGAGGTGTCTGCCGTTCACCGGCAGACACGCACGGGAACTCAGGCGTTCTGGCTGTCCAGCCATTGGCTTTGCGGTGTGCGGCTGGCGCCGTTTTCGGCAACCATCTGCCCCTGCGGCGTATGGCTGGAGCCGTCTGCCGCGACCATCTGCCCTTGCGGCGTGTGGCTGGAGCCGTCGGCGGCGATCAAGGCATCGCTGCCCTGCTTGGCTACCGGGCTCAGCTGGAAGCAGGTGCTGCCGGCGCAGCTGCTCTGCTCGACGGCGCTGTTGGCGTGAGCCGCGACACCGGCAAAAGAGAAGGCAATGGCGGTCAAGAAACGCGATACGTTGTTCATGGCAATCTTCCTTTAAGTCAGTGGGTGGCGGATCAGTTCTGGTTGTCGCAGCCGTCGGCGAATTTGCTGTAGTCGAGCACGCGGGTCTGACCGGCCGAATCGAGGTAGGTCATGCGGGCGTCGACGATGCCGCAGGTCATCGATTTGTCTTCTTTCATCGAGATCACTTTCTGGATATCCAGATGTGTGCCGTAGGTGTAGGTTTGCGGGGCAACGGCTTCGGCGCGGGCCGACAGGGTGCAGATGTTCAGGGCAGCGAACAGGCAAGCGGCGATCACGGATTTGTTGGTCATGGCGTTTTCCTCAGGGCTTCAATGGGTCGATCGGTTGATTGAGCCGAGGCGCTGTGGTGTGCCTCGATGGAGCTCATTTAAAGCTCGCGAGGTATCCCGTCTGTGTCGGAAAACGGCCGGTATAAATCGCTGCGTATCTCGCCCGCCGGGGGATACACAGCGATACAAAACCCTGAAAAAATCCTGATTTTGCGTCCACATGTATCCGTCGTTGCGGCAGATACACTGCAATACAAAGGCAGGCAGGCGAGCCCGCGCGGGCTCTATAGACTGCGAGACATTCCCCCACTTGATAGAGGTTTGGCTCCATGGATCATGTCGATCACATTCTCATCGTCGATGACGACCGCGAGATTCGCGAACTGGTTGGCAATTACCTGAAAAAGAACGGCCTGCGCACCACGGTGGTCGCCGATGGCCGGCAGATGCGCAGTTTTCTGGAAGCCAACACCGTCGACCTGATCGTGCTCGACATCATGATGCCCGGCGATGACGGCCTGCTGCTGTGCCGCGAATTGCGCGCCGGCAAACACAAGGCCACGCCGGTCTTGATGCTGACCGCGCGCAACGATGAGACCGACCGCATCATCGGCCTGGAAATGGGCGCCGACGACTACCTGACCAAACCCTTTGCCGCCCGTGAACTGCTGGCGCGAATCAATGCCGTGCTGCGCCGCACGCGCATGCTGCCGCCGAATCTGGTGGTGACTGAAAGCGGTCGCTTGCTGGCCTTCGGTCGCTGGCAGCTCGATACCTCGGCCCGGCATCTGCTGGACACCGACGGCACCATGGTCGCCTTGAGCGGCGCGGAGTACCGTTTGCTGCGCGTGTTCCTCGATCATCCGCAGCGGGTGCTGAGCCGCGATCAACTGCTCAACCTGACCCAAGGCCGCGATGCCGATCTGTTCGACCGCTCCATCGACCTGCTGGTCAGTCGTCTGCGCCAGCGTCTGCTCGACGACGCCCGCGAGCCGGCCTACATCAAGACCGTGCGCAGCGAGGGTTACGTGTTCTCACTGCCGGTGGAAATCCTCGGAGCCCCGGCATGAAGATTGCGCTGCACTGGCCGCGCACCCTCGCCTCGCGGTTGTCGCTGATTTTTCTGATCGGCCTGATCCTCGCTCAAGCCCTGTCGTTCGGCGCGCAGTATTACGAGCGCTACGAAAGCGCGAAGAACACCATGCTCGGCAACCTGGAAACCGACGTTTCGACCTCGATCGCGATCCTCGACCGCCTGCCCGCCGAAGAGCGTCCGATGTGGCTCGAACGTCTGGCCCGGCCCAACTACGGCTACCTGCTCAGCGAGGGCGAACCGGGTACACCGATCGGTGCCGGCGAAGTGCCGATCGCGGTCACCTCGATCACCGACGCCATCGGCGAAGCCTACCCGCTGACCTTCACCGACATTCCGGGGCCGAAAAAGCACTTTCAGGGCCACTTGCGCCTGAGCGACGGCAGCCCGGTCACCATCGACGTGCGACCTTCAATGGTGCCGCTGTCGCCATGGCTGCCGGTGGTGCTTCTCGGGCAACTGGCGCTGATGATTGCCTGCACCTGGCTGGCGGTACGCATCGCCATCCGTCCGCTCACCCGTCTGGCCAATGCGGTGGAAACCCTTGATCCCAACGCCCATCCGATCAATCTGGATGAACAGGGCCCGAACGAAGTGGCCTACGCCGCCCGTGCGTTCAACACCATGCAGGCGCGGATCGCCGCGTACCTCAAGGAACGCATGCAGTTGCTGGCAGCGATTTCCCACGACCTGCAGACCCCGATCACCCGGATGAAACTGCGCGCGGAGTTCATGGACGATTCGGCGGAAAAGGACAAACTGTGGAACGACCTCGGCGAGATGGAGCATCTGGTGCGTGAAGGCGTGGCCTATGCTCGCAGCATCCACGGCTCGACCGAAGAAAGCCGCCGCACCAACCTCGACTCGTTTCTCGACAGCCTGGTCTTCGACTACCAGGACATGGGCAAAGAGGTGCAATTGAGCGGCAAGAGTGAAGCGGTCATCGACACCCGCCCCCACGCTCTGCGCCGGGTGCTGGTCAACCTGACCGACAACGCGCTGAAGTTTGCCGGCGCTGCCGAGCTGTTGATTCAACGGGACAAGACCGGCCTGTCGATCAAGGTCATGGATCGCGGACCGGGCATCGCCGAAGAGGAACTGGCTCAGGTGATGGAGCCGTTCTATCGCGTGGAAAACTCGCGCAACCGAAGCACCGGCGGCACAGGCCTGGGTCTGGCCATCGCACAACAATTGGCGATGGCGCTGGGTGGTTCGCTGAATCTGAGCAACCGTGAAGGTGGCGGGTTGTGCGCTGAACTGAAGCTGCCGCTGCAGGCCTGAGACAAACAAAAAGACCCGGGGAACCATCGTGCTCCCCGGGTCTTTTTGTTGCTGGGATCAGTTGACTCCGATCACACCGTCCTCATGCATCTGCTGCAACAACGCCAGTCCGCTGTCCATGAAGGACGCAGTTCCCGGCAAACCCGCCTCCATCGCCAGCCCCTCCAGTTGCTCACGACCGCTCAGCAACGGGAACTCGCCAATGCGCTGCAACAACCGCCACGCCAACGGACTCAGCTCGGAAAACTTCACACTGAAATCCACCGCACGCCGCACCAGCAACAACGTTGGCTGGGCCGGTGGCGTGGATGGCTGATATTCAGGGCTGAGGATCTGCACCGGCCACGCATACGCCAATGGCCAGGCCAGTGCCGAAACCTGCAATGGCCGCTCCAGCAGCAATGCGGGATTACTGGCCGGCAGCGGTTCGGCATCGGACTGCTGCAACACCATCTCCACCCACTCGTAATGCGCCAGCTCCACCAGAAACGCCGGCCACTCTCCCGTGCTCAACACGGCGGGTTCCGAGGCGAGGTAACCGACGAACTCCTCGGCGATCTCACCGAATTTCGGCGTCTGTGCCCGGTAGTCCCGCAGGAAGCCGCGAATCAATGTGCGCCAGCGCTCCTGGCCGATGATCCGGATCAGCACCGGAAAGGTCCCGCCCAACAGTTGCGAGACATTGTTGAACACCAGATCGCGATAGACATTGACCCGCGCCGCGTTCATGTCGACCGGGGGCGTCTGGTTCTCGGGGTCGCGCAGGTAGCGCGTCAGGGCCTGTTGTTGCTGCTCAAGGTTATCCACGCTGGCCTCCCTGATTCTGCAAGCGGCGAATGGTCTGCAATTCGGCCACCAGTTCGGCGAAGGCCGGGAAGTTGAAATCGCGTTCGAGCAAGGTCGGCTGTGCGCCAAAGCGAGCGTAGGCATCAGCCAGCAGCGACCAGACCACCGGTTTCACCGAAGCGCCGTGGGTGTCGATTTTCAGCGTGTCGGACTCATCGAAGTGCCCCGCCACGTGCATCCCGACCACCCGGCCCGGCTCGATCCCGGCCAGAAACGTCTGCGGGTCGAAGCCGTGGTTGATCGAGTTGACGTAGACGTTATTCACGTCCAGCAGCAGGTCGCATTCGGCCTCGTGCAGTACGGCATTGGTGAAGGTCACCTCGTCCATGTCCTGTCGGGGGGCGGCGTAATAGGAAACGTTTTCCACTGCCAGGCGTCGCCCGAGAATGTCCTGGGCCTGACGGATCCGCGCGGCAACGTGGTGCACCGCCTCCTCGGTGAATGGCAGCGGCAGCAGGTCATAGAGGTGACCGTCGTCGCTGCAATAACTCAGGTGCTCGCTGTACAGCGGCACGTTGTAATGATCGAGAAACACCCGGACTTCCCGAAGGAAATCGACGTCCAGCGGCGCCGACCCGCCGAGCGACAGCGACAAACCGTGGCAGGACAACGGATAGCGCTCGGCCAGTTCGCGCAACGCGGCACCGTGAGCGCCGCCGACGCCGATCCAGTTTTCCGGGGCGACTTCAAGAAAGTCGAAATCGCCGGTGCGGGCGGCTTGAAGATCTTTCATCAATCCGCGACGCAGGCCGAGCCCGACGCTGGCCTGCAAGGTGGGGTGGGGAATCTGCATGGGCAAGACCTCTGCAAAAGAGCCGCCGACAGTGGCGGCCGAGAGGCTCAGTGAATGCGTACGCTGTATCACGGCTGTGTTCATCCGCCCCGGCATTTGCGGTGCTGTGTATCCCCAGGCCCTCCTGATACACGCAAATACATAGAGTCGCCCAACAGCGACTAGACTCAAACATTACCCAGTCGAGGGGGACGCAGGACGCTATCGACGCCCTGCCCGTTTCCACGACCACCGCCCGGTGGTGAATGCCTCGACCCCCATCACCACCGGACTGTGATCCTTGACAGGAGCACATGACATGGACGAGGCCAGACTCAACGAGTTCATGGGCAAACTGGTCAACGACATGGGCGGCGCGGCGATGCTGGCCAATGTCATCGTCGGCGAAGAACTTGGCTTGTATAAGGCCATGGCCGACAGCCAGCCGATCTCCCCGGAAACCCTCGCCGAAAAAACCGCCTGCAACACCCGACTGGTCCGCGAATGGCTCAGCGCCCATGCAGCGTCCGGCTACATGGAACACCTGGACGGCAAATTCCGCCTGCCGGAAGAACAGGCCATGGCCCTGGCCAAGGAAGATTCGCCAGTCTACGTGGCCGGCGGTCTCGGCGTGGTGGCGTCGTTTTTCCACGACAAGGACAAACTGGTCAAAGCCATGCGCGGCAACGGCGCCCTGCCCTGGGGCGACCACCATCCGTGCATGTTCACCGGCACCGAGCGGTTCTTCCGCCCCGGCTACAAAGGGCATCTGATCGCCGAATGGCTGCCGGCGCTGGACGGCGTGGTGGCCAAACTCGAAGACGGCGCCAAGGTCGCCGATGTCGGCTGCGGTCATGGCGCCTCCACGGTGATCATGGCCCAGGCCTACCCCAACTCGCGTTTCGTCGGATTCGACTATCACGCGCCCTCGGTGAGTGTCGCCACCCAGCGGGCCGAAGAAGGCGGAGTGAGCAGCCGGGCGCGGTTTTTCCAGGGCACGGCGAAAAGCTTTCCCGGCGATGATTACGACCTGATCTGCTACTTCGACTGCCTGCACGACATGGGCGATCCGGTCGGTGCGGCCCGGCATGCCTACGATTGCCTGAAGGACGACGGCACGGTGCTGTTGGTCGAACCCTTTGCCAACGACACGCTGGACGACAACATCAACCCGGTCGGGCGGCTGTTCTATGCCGCGTCGACGTTCATTTGCACGCCGAACTCGCTGTCCCAGGAAGTGGGCCTGGGGCTCGGTGCGCAAGCCGGCGAGATGCGCTTGCGCAAAGTGTTCAGCGAAGCCGGGTTCAAGCGGTTCCGGCGGGCGACGCAGACGCCATTCAACCTGATTCTGGAAGCACGCAAGTAAAGGTCGATACCGGACGCCTCCATCAGAGGCGCCCGGCAGTGCTAACCTGCAAGGCACTCACAGCCTGCGGAGCGCTGACCATGCTCGACCGCCCCCTCCACGAACATCTCGATTATCTGCAACAGGCCATGGCCGACGGCGATTTCGTGGTGCTGACCGGCGCCGGCATCAGCACGCCGTCCGGCATCCCCGACTACCGCGACACCAACGGTGTGCGCCGGGGTCGGCAGCCAATGATGTATCAGGAGTTCCTGTCCGCGCCCGAGTCACGCCGCCGCTACTGGGCCCGGGCCATGCTCGGCTGGCCTCGCGTGCGTCAGGCCCGGCCGAACGCGGCCCATGAGGCACTGGCCAGCCTGCAAAGCCACAGCCGGATCAGCGGATTGATCACCCAGAATGTCGATACCTTGCACGATCAGGCCGGCAGTCACGATGTCATCGAACTGCATGGCAGCCTGCATCGGGTGCTGTGCCTGGATTGCGGCCAGCGCAGCGAGCGGGATTCGATTCAGCAATTGATGGAGACGCAGAATCCGTATCTGGCAGGTGTCGATGCGGTGCAGGCGCCGGACGGCGACACCCTGCTCGACCCGGCTTTTGAAGCACGATTTCAGGTGCCGCATTGTCCGCATTGCGAAGGCGAACGGATGAAGCCGGACGTGGTGTTTTTTGGCGAAAACGTGGCGCAACCGACGGCGGCACGGGCCATGGCGGCAGCGGAGAATGCCGCCGGGATGTTGGTGGTCGGTTCGTCGTTGATGGCGTATTCGGCGTTCCGCCTGTGCCGGGTGATTGCGGATCGGGGCAAGCCGCTGATTGCGATCAATCTGGGGAAGACCCGGGCGGATGAGCTGCTGGATTTGAAGATCGAGGCGTCTTGCGAACAGCTGTTGCCGCTACTGACACAACGCCTCAATGCTCAGCCTTGAGGATGTCGAACAACGCCTGCGCCGCCGCCGACAATTCATTCCCGGAGTCAGTCAACACGCCAATCGCCCGCTCCACCACCGGCTCATGCAACGTCAGACACCGCGCTCCCAACTCCCGCATCTGCTCGGCACACAACGCCGGCACCGCGCTGACGCCCAGGCCACTGGCAACCATCCGCCCGACCGTCGCCAGTTGATGGCTTTCGAATTCCACCGGCAGTTTCATGCCCCGGGCCTGCAGGTGTTCTTCCAGCATCACCCGCACCGTGGACGGGCGTTGCAGGGTGATGAACGGTTCCTGCAGCAAGGTCTGCCAGTCGATGTCGGTGCGCCGGGCCAGCGGCGAATCCTGTGGCACCACCGCGACGAAGCGATCCTTATAAAGAGGTGTGAAGGTCAGCGAAGTGTTCTGCAACGGCTCGAACGCCACGCCGAGTTCGACCTGACGATCGCGGACCATTTCCAGCACTTGCTCGTTGATCACGTCGTTGACCGTGACGTTGACGTTCGGATAGCGCGCACGGAAGGTCTTGAGGATCGGCGGCAGCAGGTTGCCGGCAAACGACGGCATCGCCGCCAGCGTCACCCGCCCCCGTTGCAGACTGAAGCGCTGGCGCATTTCGTCTTCGGCGTTGTCCCAGTCGGCGATCAGGCGCCGGGCCAGCGGCAGCAGCGACTCCCCTTCCGGGGTCAGCGCAACGTTGCGCGTATTGCGACTGAACAGGCGCCCGCCCAACCCCTCTTCCAGCGCCTTGATGGTCAGGCTCAACGCCGATTGCGACAGGTGCAGGCGCTCGCAGGCCACGGCGAAACTCAGGCTTTGGGCCACGGCGAGAAAAGCGCGTATCTGCTTGATGGTCATGGTTGTGTTACTCGACGAACTAAGCTGAACATCCGTCCGCCGACCACGGCGGACATTTAATGAGCTTTATCAATCAATCAACCTTAAAAATCAACTTAACAAATATATCCTTCAGCGAGACACTCCAGGCATTCGGCTAGCCAGCCGCCCGACAAACAATAAAAGAGGTGCATATGGCAGGTTTCGACAAGCGCGTGTATTCCTACGAGGAAGCCATGGCGGGCCTTGAAAACGGCATGACCGTGATCGCCGGCGGCTTCGGCCTGTGCGGCATTCCGGAAAACCTGATCGCCGAGATCAAGCGCAAGGGCACCCGCGACCTCACCGTCGTCTCCAACAACTGCGGCGTCGATGGTTTCGGCCTCGGCGTGCTGCTGACCGACCGCCAGATCCGCAAGGTGGTCGCCTCCTACGTCGGCGAAAACAAATTGTTCGAAGAGCAACTGCTCAAGGGCGACATCGAAGTCGTCCTTACCCCGCAAGGCACTCTCGCAGAAAAAATGCGCGCAGGCGGCGCCGGCATCCCGGCGTTCTTCACCGCTACAGGCGTCGGCACTCCGGTTGCCGAAGGCAAGGAAGTGCGTGAATTCCACGGTCGCAAGTACCTGATGGAAGAATCCATCACTGGCGACTTCGCCATCGTCAAAGGCTGGAAAGCCGACCACTTCGGCAACGTCATCTACCGCCACACCGCCCAGAACTTCAACCCGCTGGCCGCCACCGCCGGCAAGATCACCGTGGTCGAAGTCGAAGAAATCGTCGAACCCGGCGAGCTGGATCCGGCACACATCCACACGCCCGGCATCTACGTCGACCGGGTCATTTGCGGCACGTTCGAAAAACGCATCGAACAACGCACCATCCGCAAATAATCCAGGCTGACGGAGAACAAGAACATGGCACTTACCCGCGAACAAATGGCTCAACGCGTCGCCCGCGAAATGCAGGACGGCTACTACGTGAACCTCGGCATCGGCATCCCGACCCTGGTCGCCAACTACATCCCCGAAGGCATGGAAGTCATGCTGCAATCGGAAAACGGCCTGCTCGGCATGGGCCCTTTCCCGACGGAAGACACCATCGACGCCGACATGATCAACGCCGGCAAACAGACCGTGACTGCGCGTATCGGCGCTTCGATTTTTTCCTCGGCCGAATCCTTCGCGATGATCCGTGGCGGTCATGTCGACCTGACCGTGCTGGGCGCCTTCGAAGTGGACGTACAGGGCAACATCGCCTCGTGGATGATCCCCGGCAAACTGGTCAAGGGCATGGGCGGCGCGATGGACCTGGTGGCTGGCGCCGACAACATCATCGTCATCATGACCCACGCGTCCAAGGACGGTGAGTCCAAACTGCTGAGCCAGTGCAGCCTGCCGCTGACCGGCGCCGGTTGCATCAAGCGTGTGCTGACTGACCTGGCGTACCTGGAAATCGAAAATGGCGCTTTTGTCCTCAAGGAACGCGCACCTGGCGTCAGCGTCGAGGAAATCGTTGCCAAAACCGCTGGTAAACTGATCGTCCCGGATCACGTACCGGAAATGCAGTTCGCTGCCGAGTGAGGAATTCGAAAATGCAAGACGTCGTCATTGTTGCCGCCACGCGTACCGCGATCGGCAGTTTCCAGGGATCGCTGGCCACCGTCTCCGCCGTGGATCTGGGCGCAGCGGTCATCCGCCAGTTGCTTGAGCAGACCGGCCTGGACGGTGCCCAGGTCGATGAAGTGATCATGGGTCAGGTGCTGACCGCCGGCGCCGGCCAGAACCCGGCGCGCCAGTCGGCGATCAAGGCCGGCCTGCCCCACGCCGTACCGGCCATGACCCTGAACAAGGTCTGCGGTTCGGGTCTCAAGGCCCTGCACCTCGGCGCCCAGGCGATCCGTTGCGGCGACGCGGACGTGATCATCGCCGGCGGCCAGGAAAACATGAGCCTGGCCAACTACGTCATGCCCGGCGCGCGCACCGGTCTGCGTATGGGTCACGCACAAATCGTCGACACCATGATCAGCGATGGCCTGTGGGATGCGTTCAACGACTACCACATGGGCATCACCGCCGAAAACCTGGTCGAAAAATACGAGATCAGCCGCGAGCAGCAAGACGCCTTCGCCGCTGCTTCGCAACAGAAAGCCGCCGCGGCCATCGAGGCCGGCCGTTTTGTCGATGAAATCACCCCGATCCTGATTCCGCAGCGCAAAGGCGATCCAGTGGCGTTCAAGGTCGACGAGCAGCCACGCGGCGACACCACTGCTGAATCCCTGGCCAAACTGCGCCCAGCCTTCAAGAAGGACGGCAGCGTTACCGCCGGCAACGCTTCTTCGCTGAACGACGGCGCCGCCGCAGTGATCCTGATGAGCGCTGAAAAAGCCAAAGCCCTGGGCCTGCCAGTGCTGGCGAAAATCGCCGCCTACGCCAACGCGGGCGTCGACCCGGCGATCATGGGCATCGGCCCGGTTTCCGCCACTCGCCGCTGCCTGGACAAGGCTGGCTGGAGCATCGGCCAGTTGGATCTGATCGAAGCCAACGAAGCCTTCGCCGCGCAATCGCTGGCGGTGGCCAAGGATCTGCAATGGGATCTGGACAAGGTCAACGTCAACGGCGGCGCCATCGCCCTCGGTCACCCGATCGGTGCATCGGGTTGCCGCGTGCTGGTGACCCTGCTGCACGAAATGATCAAGCGTGATGCGAAAAAGGGTCTCGCGACCCTGTGCATCGGCGGCGGTCAAGGCGTGGCCCTGGCGCTGGAACGCGCTTAAACGCGAAAGAGGTTCAACAGCGGGCGGCGGATCCACGACATCCGCCACCCGTTGGCAACAAGCCCGGTACGACTCACGTCGCACCGGGTATTTTTTTGCCTGAGCGTCAGTCGAACTTCACCAGATTCAGCACCGGCAACGGCCCGCCCGGGAACTGCACCAGTCGCGCCCCCACACTCAACTCGCCCAGGTCGATCCCGAAGAAGCCGAGCTGATCGATCAGCGCGCCCACTTCAGCCTTGGCCTGCGCATCACCTCCGGACAGGAACAGCACACGCTTGCCGCCCTCCGACGCAGGGTCCGCTTCCAGCAAACGCGCCAGCAAATGGTTGAACGCCTTGACCACCCGCGCACCCGGTACCCATTCAGCGAACACTTCGCTGGACGGCCGCCCCTGCAGATCCACCGGTTTGAACGATGGCGCTTCAATCGAGTTGTTGGCGTCGATGACGATCCGCCCGCCGAAGTCCGGCAGCCCGGCCAGCGCCGTCGGCAGTTTCGACCAGTTCACTGCGACCAGCACGATGTCCTGGGCAGCAGCTTCTTCACGGGTGACGGCGCGGGCGGTCGGGCCGAGTTCTGCGACCAGATCGACCAAGGTCTCCGGCCCGCGACTGTTGGCGATGACCAACGGGATGCCCTGACGCGACAAGGCTTTGGCAAACGCTGAACCGATGGCGCCAGCGCCGATGATTCCGATAGTGCTCATGGTGTTCTCCAGAAAGTGGGGTGAGACTCGAAACGAATCTTGCGCTTGCCATTCCCACTTGATTATCCGGTAATGCCTTGAATGATCTTCAAGCATCGCTATCAGGTCGAAACCATGGAAACCCTCGCCAATCTCGAATCCTTCGTCCGCAGCGCCGAGACCGGCAGCTTCTCCGCCGCCGCCCGGTTGCTGGCGCTGACCCCGGCGGCGGTCAGCCGCAACGTGGCGATTCTTGAACGCAACCTTGGCGTGCGGCTGTTTCAGCGCTCGACCCGCAAGCTGTCGCTGACCGAGGCCGGTGAAGGTTTTCTGGCGAGTATCGGCGGCAACCTCGATGCCTTGCAGGCCGCGATTGCGACGGTGGCAACCGAGCGCGGTGAGCCGGCGGGGGTGCTCAAGATCAGCCTGCCGCCGACGTTCGGCATCGATCACATGCTGCCGCTGCTGCCGGCCTTTCTGGCGCGCTATCCGTTGATTCGTCCGGAATGGCATTTCGAAAATCGTCAGGTGGATCTCATCGCCGAGGGTTACGACGTGGCGATTGGCGGCGGATTCGAGCTGACGCCCGGCGTGGTTTCCCGGCGACTGGCATCCGCTGAAATATTGGCAGTGGCCTCACCGGCCTATCTGGCCGGACGCGCCCTGCCCCGGCATCCGACAGACCTCGCCGACCACCAGGGCATCGTCATGCGCGGCCTGCGCACAGGGCGCATCCGCCAATGGCAGATGCATAACGATTCTGGCGAACAAGCCAGCGCCCTGCTGAATCCGAATATTGTGCTGAATGATCCGATGGCCATGCGCAAGGCTGCGCTGCTGGGGCTCGGCGTGACGATGCTGGTGTTGCCCGATGTCAGCGTGCAGATCGAGCGCGGTGAACTGGTGCGACTGTTGCCCGACTGGCATTGCGATGCCGGGGCGATATCGCTGTACTACCCGAGCCGCACCTTGATGCCGGCCAAGACCCGGGTGTTCATTGATTTTGTGGTGGATGCCTTCGGCCGTTAGGCGGCCAGCTGCAGAATCAGCCAGGCATTGGCGCCGCTGATCACCACAAACAGTCCCCAAGCCAGAATCCGGGTCGGCAACCGGTTCACAAACGGTCCCATCAGCTGTTTGTCGTTGGTCATGCGAATCAGTGGATACAGGGCAAACGGCAATTGCAGGCTCAACACCACCTGGCTCAGCACAAGCAACTTGCCCACCGCGCCGTCGCCCATCAGCCACACGCCGATGAACGCCGGAATCAGCGCCAGCCCACGGGTGATCAGGCGCCGCTGCCAGCAGGGAATCCGCAGGTTCAGGTAGCCTTCCATGATCACCTGCCCGGCGATGGTGCCGGTGAAGGTCGAACTCTGCCCCGACGCCAGCAGCGCCACGCCGAACAGCACACTGGCCAGCGCGCCACCCACCAGCGGATCGAGCAAGTGGTAGGCGTCCTGAATGTCCACCACATCGGAATGCCCGGTTTGATGAAAGGCTGCTGCCGCGAGAATCAGGATCGCCGCATTGACCAGCAACGCCAGCGCCAGCGAGCCGATGGTGTCGATGCGCGCCAGGTTCACCGCGTCCTGTTTGCTCGCCAGGTCCTGGCCGATCAGCCGCGTTTGTACGATCGAGGTGTGCAGGTACAAGTTGTGTGGCATCACCGTGGCGCCGAGGATGCCGATGGCCAGGTACAGCGGCGCCGCATCGCTGATGGCCGACAGTGACGGTTTGAAGCCTTGGGCGACGTCCGGCCAGTACGGTTTGATCAGCAGCAGTTCAACGAAAAAGCACACGCCGATAGTGCCCACCAGTACCAGCATGATCGCTTCCAGCCTGCGGAAACCACGGTTTTGCAGAGCCAGCACCAGCAATGTATCGAACGCCGTGAGGGCGATGCCGAATGTCAGCGAACAACCCAGCAACAAGTGAAACGCCAGTGCGCAGCCAAGCACCTCCGCAAGGTCGGTGGCGATGATCGAGATTTCCGCCAGCACCCATTGCAGCCGTGCCATCGGGGTGCTGTAGCGTTCACGGGACAGCTGCGCCAGATCACGCCCGGTAGCAATGCCCAGTCGCGAACACAGGCATTGCACGACCATGCCCGCCAGACTCGCCAGCAACACCACGAACAACAGACTGTAACCGAAGCGCGAACCGGCCTCGATGGCGGTGGCCCAGTTGCCCGGGTCCATGTAGCCGATCGACACCAGCAAACCCGGGCCGGCAAAACGCAGCACGCGTTTGAAGAACGAGGCATTCGGATCAACCGGGACGCTGCCGGCCACTTCCGGCGGGCAGAACGGCGCGGTGGCGATTTTGGGCAAGCTGAATTTCACGCACACATCCAGAAACAAGTCGAAAGACGCAGCTTAGACGTTTCAGTCGACGCGCCCAAGAGCAGACGTACTGCGCTCAGGGTTTGGCAGTGCCCAGCAATTGCTGACGCAGTTCGGGATTGCGCGTGCGTGGATCCAGCCAAATGTTGAAAAATGCCCGGGCGAACAGCGGGTCGTCGATCTCGTGCTGCAACTGTTGGCCGACAAAGAACCGCGCCCCCTGCCCCGGCAGATACACCCCGGTAATCCGCGTGCCGGCCTGCACATCGACGAACGATTGCTGCATCTGCGCTTGCCACACGGCCAGTTGCGCCGGGCTGATGGAGGAACCCGCCAGGCGTTTGATCTCATCGACGCTGGCCTTGACCAGATCTTCACGGGACACATTGCGCCGGTAGATCAATTCCAGAGCGAAGGGCTGACCGTCGGCCAGCGGACGCGCGGCACTCCACAGCCGAGCGTTGTAGACGTCGAAACCGAACACACTGAAATCCCCGGTGCCAATGATCTGCGCGCCGGGCACCGCGTCCTGCCAACTGGCCCAGGTCGGCGTCAGCAACAGCGCCCACAAGCCGATTCCGCAGCATCCACGTAACACCTTCGGTGTTCTGCTCATCGCGGCATCGACTCCGGTAAACCCTGATAGTCAGAGCATAGTCGGCGATCACGCCTGGCACTTTGTATACATTTATTGCATGCATTTGCAGCAATCCATTCACGACAATGCTAACGTGGCCCTCATTGACCCGATGGAGACACTTGCGTGCTGATCCTCAAACTGCTGCTGATTCCCGGTTTCCTGCTGCTGATTTCTCTGGCCGGCAAGCGTTGGGGTCCCAGCGTCGCCGGATGGCTGTCGGGGTTGCCGGTGGTGGTCGGGCCGATTCTGTTTTTCCTGGCTATCGAACAAGGCCCGGCGTTTGCCGCGCAATCGGCGGTCGCGGCGCTGTCGGCCATGTTTGCGATGATCGCGTTTTGCGTCATTTATGCGCAGGTGGCGCAGCGGGCGAACTGGCCGCTGGCGTTGGTGGTTTCCTTATCGGTCTGGGCCGTGCTGGCGCTGATCCTGTCGCTGATTCCGGCCTCTTTGCCTTTCTCGATTGCCGCCGCTGCAACTGCCCTTCTTGCCGCGCCGTATCTGTTTCCCAAGGTGCGACCGGTGGTCGGTGGCTCGGCGCCGAAGTCGGACAAACTGGTCTGGCGGATGATCGCCGGGGCCGCGTTGACGCTGGTGGTGACGATGCTGGCCAGCACCGTCGGCGAACGCTGGAGCGGTCTGCTCGCGGTGTTCCCGGTGTTGGGCAGCGTGATGGCGGTGTTTTCCCAGCAGACCCGTGGCCCGGCGTTTACCGCCGCGTTGTTGCGGGCGACGGCGACGGGGATGTATTCGTTTTCGGCGTTTTGTCTGGTGCTGGCGCTGACTGTTCCAAGTCTCGGTTTCGGCGGTTTCGTGGTGGCGGTGGCCGTTTCGGTGGCAATGCTTGGGGTCACCCGGCAGTTGCTGGCCAAACCGGCGCCTGCGCCGTCGACGAACTGAACCCGCCCGGACAAACCGCTCTGGAGTGCCGGGTATGCTCCGTGGGATGATCGCCGCCCAAGCGCGACCATCCCTCGGAGATTCGAATGTCATTGCTTAGCAAGAAAGCCGTCGTCCTGTTGCTGGCGGCGGTAGCCGGTTTCGGCGCCCTCGATGCTCAGGCAGCCAAGGCCAAAGAGAAGGCTGTCACCGAGAAAGTCTCGATGCTCGACGGCAAGTTCAGCTTTGTCCTGCCCAAAGGCTTTGTCGGCGACCCGCTGCCGGCCGGCCCGACCGGTGCCAAGGGCACGATGTTCACCAACGACGCCACCAAGACGGTGGTCATCACCGCCGAAAACCAGATTCCCGAAGGCAACAACGTCAAGGATAACGACAGTGCGTTCCTCGACGGCACCGTGTCCGATTTCATCGACGCCCAGCGCAAGGCACTGCCGGACTTCAACAAGCTCAGCGAGAAAAGCCTGACCCAGAAAGGCAACGGCCTCGGCCTGCGTCAAGTGGACAGCACCGCGACCCAGGGTGGCGGCCAGACCCTCAATACCACGCTGATCGCAGGCTCCGGCACGCACATGGCGCTGGTCCAGGTGATTTCCCGGGCCAGCGACAAGAGCGGTCACGACGCCCTGGTGAAAACCATCCTCAAGGAAAAGTGATGCTCAGGGATTGAGTCGCTGCAACCAGTCGTTCAAATCCCGAAGCTCGGCCGCACTGATGCTGTGGCCGACGCCGGGATAGGCATGAAATTGCGGTTTGTAATCCAGCTTCTCCAGCAGTTCTTTGGCGGCCGTGGCGCCACTGTAAGGCACGCGGTCATCCGCTGTGCCATGGCCGATGAAGATCTCCAGCGGCGGATGCTGTTGCGCTGACTTCAGCTCACCCTTGAGCACCGGCAACACCCGCCCGCTCAACGCGGCGATGCCACCGACCGCCGCCGGCTGCCGCAAGCCAACCTCGTAGGTCATCATCGCGCCCTGGCTGAAACCGATCAGGTACACCTTGTCCGGTTGCGCATGATATTTCTGCGCCGCCGCAGCGATAAAGGCCCGCAGCTTCTGGCTGGCATCCTTCAGATCATCGGTCTCGCCGTTGTAGGCACCGTCACCCTTCTTGCGAAACCACTGGAAACGCCCTTCCCCCAACGCCATCGGCGCCTGCACCGACAGGTAGTTGTACTGCTTGGGCAACTGAAATTTCATGCCGATCAGATCCGCTTCGTTACTGCCGTAGCCATGCAGGAACACCACCAACGGACGCTGATCGGCGTCCGGGTGAACCTGGGCCAGGTAGTTGAGCGGCAGATCGGTTTGCAGCGAGGTTTGAGCATGGACGGCGCTGGACGCCAGGAGGGTCAACAGAGCAAACACCTTCAACATAATCCTTCCTTCACACAGTGCAGGGTTCGGGGCAGAGCCTAACACTGTGATCCGGAAGTTGGGGTCATCAGTCGTTGATCAACTTGCCCGCACGAATCGGCTCGCGCCCCGCCACTTTCGCCTGCCAGATGCCCGGCTGGGTGTAGCGTCCACGGTCGATGGCAAACAACACGCCGCTGGTGCCGGCGCGTACGGTGGTCACGCGGTCCTTCAATGGATCGACCACTTCGAACAGCGCATCACCGCGCTCCACCCATTCACCGGCATTGCGCAGGAAGCTCACCACGCCGTGGTGTGGGGCGAACAGGTACTCGGTGCCTTCGAACGGCATGCCTTCACAGCACTCGTCCGGCGCCTTCGGCCATTCGCCGCTGATGAAGCCCTGTTCGGCAAGGAAACCCAGAATCGCTTCGCAATTGGCCTGGGCCTGATCGACCCGGGTGTCGCCCATGCTGCCCAGCTCCAAGGTGGTGGCGAGGTTGGCCGGTGGAATCGCTGCCTCCGGGAACATCCGCGCCAGGCGCAACCACGGCGTGGAGCAGGACTCGTCGAACGAACTGCCGCCGGAGTCTTCACACAACAGCGCCACGCCAGCCTTCAGGCGCGCGGCCAGGGATTGCCACTGCGGCCAGTGTTGCGGCAGCGCATAGATGTGAATCGCGGCGTCGAAATCGCAATGCAGATCCAGTGTGACATCGGCATCGCAGGCGTGGCGCAGCAACAGGCGATGCAGCGCTTCCAGTTGCGAGGCCGGGGCCGCCAGTTCGTCGAGTACCTGGCCCATGGTCTGACGGATCAGGCGGATGTTGGCCTCGGCATCGCTGCCCAACTGATTGCCGATACGCGCGGCCACCGGGGCGCTGAGTTCGACGAAGGATCGGTTGAAGTTCTTGCCGCTCGCCAGTTCGAAACGGCCCATGTGACTGCCTTGCAGATGTTGATCGAGACCGATCGGGTTGGCCACCGGCACCAGTTCGATCACGCCTTGCAACTGGCCGTTGCTTTCCAGCTCGCTCAGGCGTTTTTTCAGTTCCCACGCGGTGCGCATGCCCGGCAGCTCATCGGCGTGCAGGCTGGCCTGGATGTAGACCTTGCGCGGGCCGGCGCCGTAACGGAAGAAGCTGAGGGAGCGTTCGCTGCCCAGGTGGCTCCAGGGCAGAACATGATCGATGCGTTGCATGGGGAACTCCGGAAATTCTGTAGTCGCTGCCAGACAGCGACTGCATTGAAAATGTGCTGACAGGATAAATCACAGGCGAAAAAAAAGTGGCCACCGCGTCAACGGGGCCACTTTTTTCTACGGTGTATTAATGGCCGTACACGTCAAAGTCGAAGTACTTGTCCTGCACTTGCTTGTACTTGCCGTTGGCGCGGATTTCGTTGATGGCGGTGTTGAATTTCTCTGCCAGCTCGGTATCGCCTTTACGCACTGCGATACCAGCGCCGCCGCCGAAGTATTTGGCGTCTTCGTAGGTCGGGCCGACGAATTCGAAGCCTTTGCCGGCGTCGGTTTTCAGGAAACCGTCGCTCAGGTTGACCGAGTCGGCCAGCATCGCGTCGATACGACCGGACACCATGTCCAGGTTGGCTTCCTGCTGCGAGCCGTAACGCACCAGTTCGATCCCGGCCGGAACCAGCACTTCGGTGGCGTAGCGGTCGTGGGTACTGGCGCGCAGCACGCCGACTTTCTTGCCTTTGAGTTCGACCAGCGGGTCTTTCACGCCGGAGCCTGCCTTCATCACGAAGCGCGCCGGGGTGTGGTAGTACTTGATGGTGAAATCGACGTTTTTCTTGCGGTCGTCAGTGATGGTCATCGAGGACAGGATCGCGTCGATCTTTTTCACTTTCAGCGCCGGGATCAGGCCGTCGAATTCCTGCTCGACCCAGGTGCATTTGACTTTCATCTGCTCACACAGCGCATCGCCGATGTCCACGTCGAAACCGGCCAGTTTGCCGTCAGGGGTTTTCATCGAGAATGGCGGGTAACCGGCTTCGATACCGATACGGATCGGCTTGGCGTCTTCGGCCACGGCGGTCAGGGACAACATCGACAGTGCCAGGGCACCGAACATAACCAGCTTTTTCATTTATTACTCCCGTGTGCGGAGGCTTTTATTGGCAGCTTTCGATTGTCAGGTTCGGCCTTGGGCTATGGAGCGCAAAGAAACCGAAGTGGCCGGCAGTCTATGGCGGCGCGCACGGGGCAAATTGTGTTTAAGCGACAAATACTTACATAAAATCGGCGAGTGCCATCACGTAGGAAAAGTGTGCGCCAGAGCGGTGCAAGGGTTGTAGGACAAAGCCATTAAAAGTTGCCGCCGAGGGCGGCAACTCACTGAATATCAGCAATCGCAGGCAATCGGGTGGGTCGCGGCTTGCGGTGCCGCGACACTCAACTCGAAGCCCTCATCGAGCCAGCCGGTCACCCCGCCGATCATCTCCTTGACCGGGTAACCCAGCGCTGCCAGCTTCACGGCGGCCTTGTTGGCGCCGTTGCAGTGGGGACCCGCGCAATACACCACGAAAAGTGTGTTTTTCGAGTAGTCCACCAGCCCTTCCGCCGTCAGCAAACGCCCGGGAATGTTAATTGCCCCCGGCACATGGCCGCGCTCGAAAGCCAGCGGCCCGCGCACGTCCACCAGTACGAAATCGACTTCGCCGGCCTCGTGGCTGTTGAAGACGTCGGAACAATCGGTTTCGAAGGTCAGACGGTTGCTGAAGTGCATCAGGGCAATCGCCGAAGGGGCGGCAGGAATTTCGCGAACCAGGCTGGGCATGTTGTGTTGCTCCTACGTCTGTGAAGGGATGAACAGACTTTATCGAGCCGCCGCTTGCCGCTACAGTGGCGCACAAGACACTCACCGGGAATTTTCCGCCAAATGCCTGATTCACCTGGATTGGTCGCGATTCTGGCCTATGACGGCCTCTGTACCTTCGAGTTCGGCATCGCCGTGGAAATCTTCGGCCTCGCCCGGCCGGAATTCGAATTCCCGTGGTACGAGCACTGCATCGCCGCCGTCGATCAAGGTCCGATGCGCGCCATGGGCGGGATTCAGGTGCTGGCCGATGGCGGTCTGGAGCTGCTGGCGCAGGCGCGCACCATCATCATTCCCGGCTGGCGCGACCGAAATGCGCCGGTGCCGGAGGCATTGCTCACGGCATTGCGTGATGCGCACTCGCGCGGCGCCCGGTTGCTGTCGATCTGCTCAGGCGTGTTTGTTTTGGCAGCCAGCGGGCTGCTCGACGGGCATGGCGCCACCACCCACTGGCGCTACACCTCGGAGCTGGCCGAGCGCTTCCCGGCCATCGATGTCGATCCGGATGTGCTTTACGTCGATTCAGGTCAGTTGATCACTTCGGCCGGCAGCGCGGCGGGGATCGACGCCTGCCTGCATCTGGTGGCGCGGGACTTCGGCACCCAGGTCGCCAACTCGGTGGCGCGGCGGCTGGTGATGTCACCGCAACGCACCGGCGGTCAGGCGCAATTCATTCCGACACCGGTCAGCCCGACCCCGCGCAGCGACTTGTCGCGCGTGATGCAGTGGGCCCGCGAGCGCCTGCACGAACCGCTGGAAGTGCGCGACCTGGCCAGCGAGGCGGCGATGAGCGAACGCACCTTCCTGCGCAAATTCACCGAAGCCAGCGGCCAGTCACCCAAGGCCTGGCTGCAACACGAACGGCTGGCCAGGGCTCGGGAATTACTGGAAAGCACACCGCAGAACACCGAACAGATTGCCCTGCGCTGTGGCTATCGCTCGGTGGAAAGCTTCCGTGTGGCGTTTCGCAGCGTGGTCGGGGTGCCGCCGTCGGTGTATCGCGAGCGCTTTGGTCGTGAGGTCAAGGCTTGCGCAACAGATAAGTGTCCATGATCCAGCCATGCTCGGCCCGCGCGGCCTTGCGTACCCGTTCGATCTCATCCGCGACGTCCTTGAGCCGGCCGCTGATGAGGATTTCGTCCGGCGTGCCGAGGTAGGCGCCCCAGTAAATCTCTGTCTCCTGATCCGCCACTTGATGGTAGGAATCTTCCGCGTCGAGCATCACCACCAGGCTGTCGGTATCACTCACCTGCCCCGCCGCCAGGCGTCGGCCGGTGGTGATTTCAATCGAGTGGCCGATGGTGTTCAGCGGTACCTTGTGCTGCGCCGCCAGGGCCTGAACGCTGGTGATGCCGGGGATCACGTCGAATTCGAATGCGCATCGTCCTGAGGCCAGGATTGCCTGAAGGATGCGAATCGTACTGTCGTACAACGCCGGGTCGCCCCACACCAGAAAACCGCCGCACTGCCCGTCAGCCAATTCGTCATTGATCAGGCGTTCGAAGGTTTGCTGCTTGGCGCGGTTCAGATCATCGACACTGGTGCTGTAGTCCACATCGCCGCGCTCGCGCTCCGGGCTGTGGGCTTCGGCGAAACGGTAGGTACGATCGGTGATGTAGCGTTCGCAGATTTCGCGACGCAGGTCGATCAGCTTGTCCTTGCTCTGGCCCTTGTCCATCAGGAAAAACACGTCCACCTGATTCAGCGCCTTCACCGCCTGCATCGTGATGTAGTCGGGGTTGCCGGCGCCAATGCCGATGACCAGCAATTGCTTCATGTACGGTCTCCTTCAAGATCGATTCCGGGCAAGCGTAGCCGCCAGCGTCCGAAGAAACTCAACTCGACCACCGCCAGCGGCTGGACATCGATGCTGTGGAAGGCCTGGCCCTGCATGACCTGCATCAGCGCCGCCCGAATGATGAATGGATGCGTGATGGCCACCACATGACCCGGCGTGGTTTGCAGGGTCGCCAGCCATCCGGCCACCCGTTCACCGAGTTGCACCACCGATTCCCCGCCGTGGGGCGCGGCGCCAGGATCGTCGAGCCAGGCTTGCAGCGCTTCGGGATCATCGCGCTGCAGCTCCTTGATCGATTGCCCGTGCCAACGTCCCCAGTCGCAATCGCGCAGTGCTTCATCCACCTGGGCATCGTGACCGAACCACTCGGCGGTCTGACGTGTGCGCCATTCCGGGCCGCAGATCAAACGATGCGCAGTCGCGAAGCGAGTGGCCAGCGTGTCAGACGCGAAGGCGCATTCTTCAACAGGTTCATCCGTAGGAAAACGCGCCAATTTCTGTGAGACGGTTCTGGCGTGGCAAATCAAGGTCAAACAGGTGGCTTGCACAATGAGTCACTCGGTCAGAAGGTAAAAAACGCCCGGCGAAGTGCCGACAGGGCAGCAATTGTGCCGTAAACCGGAGGGTTCAGGGCAACACCATTCAATCGACCACCCTCAACAAAGCGGCAATGTCTGACACGACAATGGGCAATGGACTACACGAACGATCGACAGACGTGTAGCCCTTGCTACACGGGCATCTCGCCCCATTTTGGGGCTTCACGGACGCTGCGGAAAATTCACTAGACATGTAACGTCAGTTACATAAATACTGTTTTAACGGATTGTGAAACGAATTCAACACACCCATCCAGCAGGAGCCCGGATGCCCCCTCTCAGAGACCTGATTACTGATCCCGGCCTGGATCTTACGCCGTCAGAGCGCAAAGTCGTCCGGGCCTTGCTTGATCAGTACCCGCGCAACGGCCTCGGCCCGATGGCGCGGCTGGCCGAGCACGCCGGCGTCAGCGATCCGACCATCGTGCGTCTGGTAAAAAAACTCGGTTTTGGCTGTTACGCCGAATTCCAGGACGCCCTGCTCAGCGACATGGACCATCGCCTGCGCTCGCCACGCACGCTGTTGCAACCCCGCTCGAACCTGAACCAGGACGATGCCTGGAGCCATTATCTGGCCCACAGCCACAACCTGCTGGCGGAAACCCAGGCCCTGACCCAACCCGAAGACGTGCGGATTCTCGCGCAATGGCTGCTGGACACGCGCCATCAGGTCTACTGCTTCGGCGGGCGTTTCAGCAGCCTGATGGCCACCTACCTGCTCAATCATTTGCGTCTGCTGCGCCCCGGTTGTTTTGCGCTGGAGGACAACGCGCAACTGCCGGATCGTCTGTTCGACCTGCAACGCCAGGACGTGGTGCTGGTGTTCGACTATCGCCGCTACCAGACCCAGGCCCTGCGCGTGGCCACCGCCGCCAAGAACAACAATGCGCGCGTCGTGTTGTTCACCGACATCTACGCCTCGCCGCTGCGCGAACTGGCGGACATGATCATCAGCGCCCCGGTGGAGTCGGCTTCACCGTTCGACACCATGGTCCCGGCGCTGGCCCAGGTCGAAGCGCTGATCGCTTGCCTGACCCTGCGCAGCCCGGACCTGGCCGATCGCCTGGAAGGCATCGATGCCCTGCGCAACGACTTCAACACCCACTTGCTGGAGGATAAATAAGGATGTTCAGCCTTCCCCACCGCTCGCCGCGGGATCTGCCGTTTGTCACCGACCACACCGCGCTGTTGCTGGTGGACATGCAGCGTGCCTGGCTTGAGCCGCAGTTCGACCCGCACCTCGAAGGCCCGGACGCCGCGTACTTTCTCAACCGCACGCGCTCGCAAGTGGTGCCCAATCAAGTCCGCCTGCTCGAAGCCTTCCGCAACGCACGGCAGAACGTGCTGCACACCCTGATCGAAAGCCTGACCGCCGACGGCCGCGACCGCTCGCTGGATCACAAACTGTCGGACATGCACCTGCCCAAGGGCAGCCCGCAGGCACAGGTCATCGCCGAACTGACCCCGACTGAAAACGAAATCGTGCTGCCCAAGACCTCCTCCGGGGTCTTCAACTCGACCAACATCGACTACGTGTTGCGCAACCTTGAAACCCGTCATCTGATCATCGCCGGTATCGTCACCGACCAGTGCGTGGACATGGCCGTGCGCGACGCCGCCGACCGTGGCTATCTGGTGACACTGGTGGCGGACGCCTGCGCGACCTACACCGAAGCGCGCCACGACGCCTGCCTGAACGCGATCAAGGGCTACTGCTGGATCACCGACACCGACACCGTCCTCGGTCGTCTGCGGGAGATGCAGCCATGAGCGAGCGCCTGTCGCCGTTGCCGATGACCACCATCGTCACTACCGACCTGATCGGCATCACCCGGGGCCGTTCGTTTCCCACCGATGAGCTGGAACACTATCAGGCCGCCGGCTGCGGCTGGGTGCCAGCCAATAGTGCGCTGACGCCGCAGGACATCATCGCCTCGACCAACCCGTGGGGCGCCTATGGCGATCTGCGGCTGATTCCCGACCTCGCCAGCCGCGTCACGGTTGGCAACGGCCCGGACGCCGCCGCCCCGGCGCTGGACTTCATCCACGGCGACATCCGCGAAACCGACGGCCGCCCCTGGGGCGCCTGCCCGCGCACACTGCTGAGCGATGAAATCGAGCGTTATCGCGATCAGCTCGGCTTGCAGGTCAACGCCGCGTTCGAACACGAATTCAACCTGCACGCCGGGTTTGCCGAACACCTGGCCTTCTCCCTCGAGTCCCAGCGCCAGGGCGCGGAATTCGGTGGCTGGCTGCTCAGCGCGTTGCGCGCCGGCGGCGTCGAGCCGGAAATGTTCCTGCCTGAATACGGCAAGCATCAATACGAAATCACCTGCCGCCCGACCCTCGGCGTGGCGGCGGCAGATCGCGCCGTAAACGTGCGCGAGATCACCCGCGAAATCGCCCGGCAGATGGGCCTGGACTTGAGCTTTGCGCCGAAGACCGCCGCCGACGCGGTGTGCAACGGCGTGCATCTGCACGTCAGTCTGCTGGATCTGGCCGGCCAACCGATGTTGTACGACGCCGGCACCAGCAATGGCTTGTCGACCCTCGGCCAGCACTGGGCGGCGGGCGTGCTGCATTACCTGCCGGCGCTGTGTGCGTTCACCGCACCGACTCCAGTGTCGTACGAGCGTTTGCAACCGCATCACTGGAGCGCGTCCTACGCCTGTCTCGGCCAGCAGAACCGCGAAGCGGCGCTGCGCATCTGCCCGACCGTGAGCCTGGGCAACAAACCCGTGGCGAAGCAATACAACCTGGAATTCCGCGCCATGGACGCCACTGCCTCGCCGCACCTGGCGATGGCTGCGCTGCTGATCGCCGGACGCCTGGGCATCGAACAGCGTCTGGCGCTGAACGCAATCACCGATGAAATCCCCGATGCACTCAACGACGAACAACGCGAGGCGCGGGGCATCGTTGCCCTCCCCGCCTCTTTGGCTCAGGCACTGGATTGCCTGCGTCGCAGCGAAGCGCTGATGGCAGCGCTGCCGGCACCGTTGCTCGACACGTATTTCGCCCTTAAAACCGAGGAACTGGCGCTGACGGAACAGCTCTCGCCCGCTGACCTGTGTGAGCACTATGCACGCCTGTACTGAATCCACCGAGCTTGGGTTGTACACCCGACCGGTCTACAACCTGACCCGTGAAGATTCGACGCACCCGCTGATTCTGGTGTGCGAGCACGCCAGCCGTTACATCCCCGACGCTCTGAACAACCTGGGCCTGGATGACACGGCTGCACGTGAACATATTGCCTGGGACATCGGTGCGCTGGAATTGGCCGAGCAACTCTCGGAAAAAATCGGCGCCACGCTGCTGAGCGCCAATTATTCGCGACTGTTGATCGACCTCAACCGGCCACGCCACGCCCCGGACAGCATTCCGGCGCAAAGCGAGATCTATCAGGTGCCGGGCAATCGCGAGCTCGACGAAGCCACCCGCGAATATCGTCGCCAATGCCTGTTCAAGCCGTTTCACACCCGGCTGCAACAACTGATCGACGAACGTCTGGCCGAAGGCCGGCCGGTGCGGGTGGTGGGGATTCACAGTTTCACCCCGGTTTTTTACGGCCAGCCGCGTGAGCTGGAAGTCGGCGTGCTGTTCGGTCAGGCCAAGGCATACGCCCAGCGCCTGCTCGACGGTCTTGGTCAGCATCCGCTGAAAGTCGCCGGCAACCAGCCGTACAAGATTGATCCATTGGGCGACATGACCGTGCCAGTGCACGGCGATGCCCGAGGCCTCGAATCGGTATTGATCGAGGTGCGCAACGACCTGCTGCGCAGCCCGGAAGCGGTGACCCGCTGGGCAAATTATCTGACACCCCTGCTGTAAAGATTGTTGTAACCGCTGCTGACGCTGTAAACGACGGACCGACATAACAACTAAAACGAACGATTGGCTGACAAGGAGTTGCGCTTCATGGAAATAGAAGAGTTCGGCTACAAACAGGAGTTGAAACGTAGCCTGACACTGACCGACCTGGTGGTGTACGGGATGATCTTCATGATCCCCATCGCCCCGTTCGGCGTGTATGGCTACGTCAACGCCGAGGCACCGGGGATGGTGCCCTTGGCGTACATCATCGGCATGGTGGCAATGGTTTTCACCGCGCTGAGCTACGGCAGCATGGCCCGGGCCTTTCCGATTGCCGGTTCGGTTTATTCCTACGCGCAACGGGGGCTGAATCAACACGTCGGTTTCCTCGCCGGCTGGCTGATGCTGCTCGACTACCTGCTGATTCCGCCGCTGCTTTACGTTTATGCGGCGATGGCGCTCAACCATTTGTACCCGGACATCCCGAAAGTCGGATTCATCCTCGCCTTTCTCGTCAGCGCGACCTTCGTCAACCTGCGCGGCATCACCTTCACCGCCCGCATGAACATCCTGTTCCTGCTGGCGCAACTCGTGGTGCTGGGGATTTTCCTGTTCTACGCCTGGAACGCCCTGCACAACGGTGGCGGCAACGGCCAGTTGACCCTGGCGCCGCTGTATCACCCGGAAACCTTCAATTTCGCCCTGCTGATGCAAGCGGTGTCGATTGCGGTGCTGTCATTCCTCGGCTTCGATGCGATCTCCACACTTGCCGAAGAGATCAAGGGCGATCCGGGCCGCAGCGTCGGCAAAGCAGCGTTGATCACCCTGGTGGTGATGGGTGCGATCTTCGTCGTCCAGACCTGGATCGCCACCGATCTGGCCGCCGGCATGGGCTTCAAGTCCGCCGACACTGCGTTCTATGAAATCGCCGAAATCGCCGCCGGCAGCTGGCTCGCGACGCTGACCGGCGTGGCCACGGCCCTGGCCTGGGGCGTGGCGGTGGCGATCACTTCGCAAGCCGCGGTCTCGCGCCTGCTGTTCGGCATGGCCCGCGACGGCAAGCTGCCGAAAGTGCTGGCCAAGGTCCACCCGAAACACAACACGCCGTACCTGAGCATTTATCTGGTGGCCGTGCTGTCGCTGGTGATCTGCTACCTGTTCATCAACTCGGTGGACACCCTGACCTCGCTGGTCAACTTCGGTGCCCTGAGCGGCTTCATGCTGCTGCACCTGACCGTGATCAATTACTACTGGCGCCGGCAGAAGTCCGGCCAGGTGATCCGTCACCTGATCTGCCCGGTGATCGGTTTCGGCATCGTCGCGGCCATCATGTACAACATGGGCGTCGATGCACAGAAACTCGGCCTGATCTGGATCGCCCTGGGTCTGGTGTACCTGTTCTTCCTGAACAAGCTCGGCGCCAGTACCGCGCTGCCTGACCCGAGCAATGGCTGACAAGAAAAAGGGCGGCGTCTGACAACAAATCAGGCGACCGCCGCTTTAACGCGTGGAAACCGACAGTGATAGTCAGGTTCGGCGAATGTGCCAAACCTTTTGATACAGGAGTGCATCCATGCTGGTCTTACGTCCAGTCGAGCCAACCGACCTGCCTCAATTGCAACAACTGGCTCGCGACAGCCTGGTGGGCGTCACGTCCCTGCCGGATGACAGCCAGCACCTGGGCGAAAAGATCGCCGCGTCCTGCGCCTCGTTCGACACGGATGCCGCGGCTCAGGGCCCGGAGAATTACTTCTTCGTGCTGGAAGACCTGGACAGCCGTCGCCTGGTCGGCTGCTCGGAAATTCTCGCCACTGCCGGATTCAACGAACCGTTCTACAGCCTGCGCAACCGCCATTTCACCAGCGCTTCGCGGGAACTGAACATCGAACATGGCGTTCCGGCGCTGTCGCTGTGCCACGACCTGAGTGGTCACACGCTGCTGCGCGGTTTTCACATCGACGCGGCGCTGGTGCGCACACCGTTTTCCGAGTTGCTGTCACGGGCGCGCCTGCTGTTCATCGCTGCCCATGCGTCACGTTTTGCCGAAGCGGTGATTACCGAAATCGTCGGCTACAGCGATGAACAGGGGCACTCGCCGTTCTGGGATGCGCTGGGCAAACATTTCTTCGACCTGCCCTACGTCGAAGCCGAGCGCCTGTGCGGCTTGCAGAGCCGTACGTTTCTCGCCGAACTGATGCCGCAATACCCGATCTACGTGCCGATGCTGCCGCTGGCGGCGCAGGAGTGCATCGGCCGCATCCACCCGGACGGTCAGGAAGCCTTCGACATCCTCGAGCGTGAAGGCTTTGAAACCAACAGCTACATCGACCTGTTCGATGCCGGCCCGACCTTGTATGCACGCACCGCCAACATCCGATCGATCACGCAAAGCCAGACAGTCACGGTTCAGGAGGAACCCCTGATCGATGCCCGCGGTCGTTATCTGGTGAGCAACGATGCGCTGCATGGCTTTCGGGCGGTGGTCGCCGAGCTGGATTACCAGCCCGGCCAGCCCCTGGCGCTCGACCCGGCCCTTTGCGCGGCGCTCAACGTCCGCGCAGGCGACTCGATCCGGTTGATTGCCCTGTGAACCGCGCCCTCACCCAACGACAGTGCCCGAGCAGGCGCGCAAAAGGAGTTGCAGCATGATTGTCCGTCCGGTCCAAGTCAGCGACCTGCCAGCGTTGATGACGCTGGTGCAACAGGCCGGGCCGGGGTTCACCACCCTGCCTGCCAACGAAGATCGCCTGGCCCACCGGGTACGCTGGGCGCAACGGGCGTTCGCCGAGCAGGTCGAGCGGGCCGATGCCGATTACCTGTTCGTGCTTGAAGACGACGAGCAGCGAGTGGTCGGTGTCAGCGCCCTGGCCGGGGCCGTCGGCCTGCGTGAGCCCTGGTACAACTATCGGGTCGGGCTGACCGTCAGCTCGGCGCCGGATCTGGGCATTCAGCGGCAGATTCCGACGCTGTTCCTCAACAATGAACTGACCGGCCAATCGGAGCTGTGCTCGCTGTTTTTGCGCCACGACCAGCGCCACGGCAGCAATGGGCGCTTGCTGTCGCTGGGGCGTTTGCTGTTTGTTGCCGAATTCCCGCACCTGTTCGGCGAGAAAATGATCGCCGAACTGCGCGGCAGTGCCGACGAACAAGGCTGCTCGCCGTTCTGGGACAGCCTGGGCCGACACTTTTTTCAGATGGATTTCAGCCACGCCGATCATTTGTCCGGGCTGGGCAACAAGGCCTTCATCGCCGAACTGATGCCGCGTCAGCCGCTGTACACCTGCCTGCTCACCGAGCAAGCTCAGGCGGTGATTGGCCAGGCCCACCCCAACACCGAGCCGGCGCTGAAAATCCTTCAGTCCGAAGGTTTCGCTCACAAAGGCTATATCGACATTTTCGACGGCGGCCCGGTAATCGAAGCACCGATCCGCAGCATCCGCACCGTGCGCGACAGCCTGGAACTGAGCCTGAGCATCGGCACGCCGGACGAACAGGCGCCGCTGTGGCTGATCCACAACCGCCGTCTGGAAAACTGCCGCATCACCGTCGCTGCGGGCCGCCGGGTCGGCAGCAGCCTGGTGATCGACCGCCTCACCGCCAAACGCCTGCAATTGCAGCCGGGCAACTCGGTACGGGCAGTGCCGCTGCCCAATCAACAGCAGCAGGCAGTGGCGGCCTGAGCGCCTCTGCCTGCAGCAAGAAAGCCTGAACAGGTTTTTCCTGGTTAACTTCCTCGTTAATTCGTCATGATCCTTGACCCATTGGCGTGATAGCCTTTTCACCTTCGGCGTTGACACCTTTGCTCAAGCCTTTCCATTCCTTTGTATTGGTGGAACTCGTATGACCAGGCTTTCTCATCAAGATTTGCGCCGTAACTTCCGTCAGCTGCTGGCTTCCGACACCTGCTATCACACCGCCTCGGTGTTCGATCCGATGTCCGCCCGCATCGCCGCTGACCTGGGTTTTGAAGTAGGGATTCTCGGCGGCTCCGTCGCCTCGTTGCAGGTGCTGGGCGCCCCGGACTTTGCCCTGATCACCCTCAGTGAATTCGCCGAGCAGGCCACCCGCATCGGCCGCGTCGCCCAGTTGCCGGTGATCGCTGACGCCGACCACGGCTACGGCAACGCGCTCAACGTGATGCGCACCATCGTCGAACTGGAACGCGCCGGCGTCGCCGCGCTGACCATCGAAGACACCCTGCTGCCGGCACAATTTGGCCGTAAATCCACTGACCTGATCACCGTCGCCGAAGGCGTCGGCAAGATCCGCGCGGCACTGGAAGCCCGGGTCGATTCGGAAATGGCGATCATCGCCCGGACCAACGCCGGCATCCTGCCGAACCAGGAAATCATCAGCCGCACCAAGCATTACCAGGCCGCCGGCGCTGACGGTATCTGCATGGTCGGCATCCAGGACTTCGATCAGCTCGAGCAGATCGCCGAACACCTGACCGTCCCGCTGATGCTGGTAACCTACGGCAACCCGGCGCTGCGCGACGACAAACGCCTGGCCGAACTGGGTGTGCGCGTGACCATCGACGGCCACGGTGCTTACTTCGCGGCGATCAAGGCGACTTACGACAGCCTGCGCGAACAGCGCCAGATCTTCACCCAGGCTTCTGACCTGAGCGCCACCGAACTGACCCACACCTACACCCAGCCTGAGGAATACATTCTCTGGGCCAAGGAATACATGAGCGTCAAAGAGTAACCCCGCACCACGCGACAAAGAGGCAGAGCGGCCCGACGCCATTACGAGTCCACTCGCATGGCGCCCGCCGCGAAACCGCTAGACCGCTGTCTTGAAGCCCGCCTCCCGCTGCAATGCCCGCGTCTGAATCACGTTCAGAATGGCGCAGCCCTCTCGCATCAGCAGATGCACCGCGCTGGTAATGCGCGTCAGATCACAATCGGAAATGCCCTTGAGGTCGAGACTGGAAAAGGTATCGGCCAGATCGCGCACGACTACAAATCGGTGCATCGCACACGCGGCCATGTCGCTGAGTTCTTTTTGAGTGTTGATGAAGAGCACCGGGGATTCGGCGTCGTAGGTGTCGATGGGGAGGTAACGGGGGATTACTTGTTCTGACATTGGTGTAACTCCAGGTGAGACAACCACCGTTCGCGGCCAAGCGAATAAAGGTGGCAGCTGTGAGCGGGTTGGCCGACCAGATACCTGAAAGATCCGGCACACCCTAAGGTGTCCCGCGCACAGCCGCCATAACACGTTGCCCAGAAACTGCTCTGAGCGATGGAGCTGTTACGTTTCAGGTTACCGACCGGCCAAGATCGTTCGCGGAGTTTTCCGCGAGCCCAGACTATAGGGTCGGCACCGAAACGCGGCAACAGGGTACGTTGTAGGAAAGGTCTTGGAAAGTTGTGGGCTGCTCACGCTTTCCTCATTTCCCACAAAAAGCCCCCTCACCCTAGCCCTCTCCCGGAGGGAGAGGGAACCGATTGGGGAATATTAGGGAGATACACCGACGTGAAAGATTTGCGTCGAATCCATAATCGACTCGATGCTTCAGGTCGATGTATAGCGCAACACACCTCGGTCGGCTCCCTCTCCCTCCGGGAGAGGGCTGGGGTGAGGGGAAAGCCTGACACCCCGCCAACTCCGCTACGCCACCGTCCCGCTCACCGCCCCTTAGCCAACTCCATAATCATCCGCGACAACAGATAAATCCGCGGTGCCACGCTCTCCACCTCCGCATATTCCTCCGGCGTATGAATATTGCCGCCAACAATCCCGAACCCATCCAGCGTCGGCGTTCCCACCCCGGCCGACAAACTCGCATCCGCCGCCCCACCGCTGCCCTCCTCGGTCAACTTGCGGCCAATCTCGCCGTAAATCCCCTGAGCCATCGCCATCAAACGATCCGACTCCGCCGTCTGCGGCATCGGCGGCAAGCCGCGCTGCAGCGAGGTCTTCACTTCCGTATCGGGGATCAACTTGTCCTGGGACACCCGCGCCAGATCCTTCTCGATCCGGTCGAATTCCTCCGGCACCGCCGCCCGCACGTCAGCCTTGGCCATGGCTTGATCCGGGATCACGTTAGTGCGGTCGCCCGCCTTGAGCACGGTGAAGTTGATGGTGGTTTTCTTCGCTTCGTCGCCGAGCTTGCCCAGTTGCAGAATCTGATGCGCCGCTTCCATCGCCGCGTTACGCCCCAGTTCCGGCGCGACGCCGGCGTGAGCAGCCTTGCCCTTGACCTCGACCAGCGCGGTGGCGCTGCCCTTGCGCCACACCACCAGGCCATCCGCCGGACGACCCGGTTCGAGGTTGAGTGTCACGTCGTGAAGTTTGGCGGTTTTCTTGATCAGGTCGGTGGCGACGTCCGAGCCGGTTTCTTCGCTGGCATCGAGCAGGAAGGTGATTTGCGCGTAGTCCTTGAAGTCGAGGTTCTTCAGGACTTTCAGCGCGTAGATGCCGGCGACGATCCCGCCCTTGTCGTCCATCACGCCCGGCCCGTAAGCGCGGCCGTCCTTGATGGTGAACGGTCGCTCGGCAGCGGAGCCTTCCTTGAACACCGTGTCCATGTGCGCCATCAGCAGGATTCTGGCCTTTCCGGTGCCTTTGAGCGTGGCGAGCACGTGGTTGGTTTTTTCCGGGGTGTTGGGCACCAGCTCAATAGTCGCGCCAAGCTTTTTCAGCTCATCAATAGCGATTTCGCTGACTTGTTTGAGGCCTTTTTCATCGCCGGAACCGGAGTCGATATTGACCAGGTGTTCCAGCAGTTTCAGGGCTTCGGGTTTGTATTGCTCGGCGTCGGCCAGCACCTGTTTGTGCGGTTCGGCGAAGGCGTCAGCGGCTGCGAAAGAGAGGGTCAGGCCGAGACCGGCGACCAGCAGGGAACGAGGGAATTTGAACGTCATGAATCAATCCTTGTTTCGTGTCGGGTACTGAACCGTACCTGACATCGCCCCAAGGCTCTATCCCGGATGCGACACCGCATCCGTTCAAACCGAACCCAACACCTCGCGCCGCGGCGGATCGTCATTGCAACAGATCACCCGGTTGCGCCCGGTCGCCTTGGCTTCGTACAGCGCCTGATCGGCGTCATTCAGCCAGCGTGTCGCATCGCCGTGAGCCGGATCGAGTGCGGCCAGGCCGATGCTCAGGCTGACTTTCAGCGCCGGATTCTGTTCGTAGACCAGAAAGGAAAAACGCTCGCGCAAGGCTTCCATCACCTGCGCCGCATTGAACAGCGGCAAGTCCGGCAGGATCACGCAGAACTCATCGCCGCCGTAGCGCCCGGCCACGTCCGCCATGCGCAGGTTCTGCTTGAGCATCTTGCTCAACTGGCGCAGGACGATATCGCCGGCCACATGGCCGTAGGTGTCGTTGATCGCCTTGAAGTGGTCGATGTCGATCAGCGCAATCGCCGCGCCTTTTTGCTGCCCTTTGCAGCGCAGGAATTCGATTTCCAGTTGATCCTTCCAGGCGCCGTGGTTGAGCAGACCGGTGAGGCTGTCGGTACGGCTCAGGGCCAGCAATTCACGTTTCTGCACGCCCAGAGTGTAGGCCTGACGAAAGCAGATCCAGCCCAGCGCCAACGGGTACAGCATCAATAACGGCAGGCAGGCATACATCTGCGCCGGAGTGGTCGCCGGAATGAAGGCCGGGGCGAACACCACCAGCCCGACACCGACGCCAAGCAACTGCGCCGCCGACCCTGCCAGCAGAAAGCGCAGCCCGCCAATGGCAACGTTATTCATCGCCATCATCGAAATGGTCGTGGCACTGGGCAGCGGATTGAATTGCATGGCCGCGACCCAGAGTCCGCCAAGGAAGGCATCGATAAGCAAGTTGCGGTGTTCGGCGTGGTAAGGGACTTTCGAACGTCGCGCCCACTGATACGCGAGGTGTGGCCAGACCAGGCCGTTGAACACCATCAGCGCCCAGACCCAGGCCGGGGCATCGAGCGGATACATCGCAACGCTCACGCACAAAAGCCCCAGGACCAGCCCCAGGGTTCGCGATGTGTAAAGCCTCCTGGCCAGTGAAAGTCCCTTTCCTCCCGTTCTTCCCATAAGGGCCTCGAGTACACCGCAAAAGGATGTGCTCGGAGTCTAACAGGGCAACGTTAAATAGCCATCACCGGCCAGCGGCCGGCAGTCTCCGACCCCGCGGCCCGCCATTTCCGGCACACGGCAGGCAAATGATTGGCTATACATGAAGTAGGAAAATGGAAAAAAGACTCTAAGAAGGAGGCCCATGCAGACCTATCAAGTGTTGATCATCGGCAGCGGATTTGGCGGCCAGTGCGCGGCGGTCAATTTGCTCAAGGCCGGCATCGACGATTTTCGCTTGCTGGAGCGGCGGGACTTTTTCGGCGGCACCTGGTGCCAGAACACCTACCCCGGCGCGGCGGTGGACGTGCCGTCGCCCCTGTATTCACTGTCGTTCGCGCCCTACCCGTGGACGCAGATGTTCGCCGGACAAGCCGAACTGCATCGCTACACCGAACACGTCATCGAGCGTTTCGGCCTGCGCGACCGGGTGGAACTGCAAGCCGATGTCGAGCACATCGAGTGGGATGAAAACGAAAAGCGCTGGGCCGTACACACCGGCGCCAAGGGCACCTATTACGCGCAGTTCGTGATCAATGCCACCGGGCCGCTGAGTCAACCGGTCGTGCCCCCCTTCCCCGGTCGTGATCGCTTTCAAGACAAGACCTTTCATACAAACAATTGGGACCACAGCTACGACTATCGCGGTAAACGCGTGGCGATCGTCGGCAGCGGTGCCAGTGCGGTGCAGGTGATCCCGACGATTGCGCCGGATGTCGCGCACTTGCACGTCTTTCAGCGCACACCCCATTGGGTGCTGCCGCGCCCCGACCGAAAGTTCGGACGTTTCCAGCGCTGGCTGCTGGGGCTGAAACCGGCCTGGAAGCTGCTGCGCTGGCTGATCTACTGGCAGTTCGAAACCCGGATCATCGCCTTCAAATATTCGAAACCGGCGATTCACATGGTGCAAAACCAGGCGCTGAAATTTCTCAAACGCCAGGTGACTGACCCTGAACTGCAGCGACAACTGACGCCGGACTTCACCATCGGCTGCAAACGGGTATTGCTCTCCAACACCTATTATCCGGCGCTGACCCGGCCCAATGTCACCTTGCACAGCCGCGAACAAGGTATCGCCGCCCTCGACGAAACCGGCATCGTCACCACGGATGGCCAGCACATCGACGTTGATCTGATCGTCTGGTCGACCGGTTACGACGCCACCGATGGCGTGATTTCCTACCCGGTCAGCGGAAAAAACGGCGTAAAGCTGCGCGATGTCTGGGCGCAATACCCCCGCGCCTACCTCGGCACCAGCCTGCCGGACTTTCCCAACCTGTTTATCGTTACCGGGCCGAACACCGGCATCGGGCATACCTCGGCGCTGTTCATCATCGAATCGCAGATGAACTACATCCTCGACTGCATCCGTACCGTGCGGGCCAAAGGTCTGCGCAGCATCGAAGTTCGCCCCGAAGCAGAACGTACCTACACTCAGATGATTCACCGGGAGATGGAGCGCACGGTCTGGAAAACCGGCGGCTGCCACAGTTGGTATCAAAGCAGGAGCGGTCATGTGATCGCGATGTTTCCCGGCTTCAGTTTCAGCTACCACCGCTTGACCCGGGCGCTGAAACCGGCCGACCACATTCTGTCTTGAACAAGGAAGACCCACGATGCTTTTGCTGTTTGTCGCCCTCGCAGTTTTCGTGGCCTGGAGCTGGTTGAGCTACCCGGCGGTCGGTCACTGGCTCTACGACCTGAGCGCAGCTTTGGAGGCGAAACTGTACCGACTGCACAAGATTGAAGTGCCGATCGCCGAAATGACTGTGTCGACCTGGCAAGGCGGGCCTTACGAGGCGTCGAGCAGCATTCTGATGCTGCACGGCTACAGCGCCGAAAAGAACCTGTGGCTGCGCTTCGCCCGGCATTTTGTCGGGCAGTACCGGGTGATCATCCCGGATCTGGCCGGTCACGGCGAAACCGGCTTCAAGGCCGGCGGTGGCTACGACATTCCGGTTCAGGCCAAACGCATGATCCAGCTGCTCGACGTCTGCGGCGTCGAGAAGGTCCACGTGATCGGCAACTCCATGGGCGGTTACATCGCCGCGTGGCTGGCGGCGACCTACCCGGATCGCATCGCGTCGGTGGCGCTGATCGACCCGGCCGGCGTCACCGCACCCGAGGCCAGCGACATGGAACGTCACCTGGCCCGTGGGCACAATCCGTTCCTGATCAACTCCCGGGAAGAATTCCGACACTTCTACGCGATGACCATGGCCTCGCCGCCGTGGGTGCCCGGCCTGGTGCTCGACGCCATCGCCCAGCGTTACGAGCAACAACGTGACGAACTGGAAGAGATCTTCCGGGACTTTCGCGCAAGTCCGCCGATGGAACCGAAGTTGCCGGACATCAAATGCCCGGCGCTGTTGCTCTGGGGTCGCAAGGACCGGTTGATCGATGTCAGCAGTGTGCCGGTGTGGAGCAAGGGCATCGCCAATCTGCGGGTGGATGTGTGGGACGGCGTCGGGCACATGCCGATGGTCGAGCAGCCGTCGAACACGGCGCGTTTGTATCGGGAGTTCCTGGGGGAAAACTCACGCGCGGACAGGTAACCGGTCAGTCGTTGGCAGAATGAAGTTCGTAGGATTCTTCGTTTGCCCGCGTGGGCGAAGGCTGCGATCTTTTCCTCCATCCTTTACGTGACCGTGCCAGGAATTTTTTTCATGACCGTGCAGCCGTTCGTCAGCCCCGACCTGATCCGCCAACGCTTCTCCAAAGCGATGTCCGACATGTACCGCGAAGAAGTACCGCTATACGGCGCACTGATGGAACTGGTGGAGCAGACCAACCGCGAAGTGCTGGCCCGCGAGCCGCAGATCGCCAGTCAGTTGCACAGCACCGGCGAAATCGAACGGCTGGACATGGAGCGCCATGGCGCGATCCGCGTCGGCACCGCCGCCGAACTGGCCACCCTCGCCCGTCTGTTTGCGGTGATGGGCATGCAACCGGTGGGTTATTACGACCTGACCCCCGCCGGGGTGCCGGTGCATTCCACGGCGTTTCGAGCAGTGCATGAAGATGCGCTGCAGGTCAGTCCGTTCCGGGTGTTCACTTCTTTGTTGCGACTGGAGTTGATCGAAGATCCCGAGCTGCGGGCCTTCGCCCAATCGGTGCTGGATCAGCGTTCGATCTTCACCCCAACCGCGCTGCGCCTGATCGAGCAAGCCGAATCTGCTGGCGGGCTGAATGAGTCCGAGGCCGGGGAATTTGTCCTGCAAGCACTGGAGACTTTTCGCTGGCACCACAGCGCCACCGTCACCGCCGCGCAGTACCAGACCCTCAGCGCCCAGCATCGTCTGATCGCCGATGTGGTTGCGTTCAAAGGCCCGCACATCAACCACCTGACACCGCGTACCCTGGACATCGACATCGTTCAGGCGCAGATGCCGCTGCATGGCATCACGCCCAAAGCGGTGATCGAAGGGCCACCGCGCCGGCAGCACCCGATCCTCCTGCGCCAGACCAGTTTCAAGGCACTGGACGAGCCGATCGCCTTCACCGACCAGACGCAAACCCGCGGCAGCCACAGCGCCCGGTTTGGCGAAATCGAGCAACGGGGTGCGGCGCTGACACCCAAGGGCCGGGCGTTGTACGACCGTCTGTTGAATGCCGCGCGAGATGAGTTGGGTGACTTCCCCAACGAAGCCAATGCCTCACGCTACAACGCGCTGATGACCCGGCACTTCAGCGAATTTCCTGACAGCCTCGAAGGCATGCGCGAGCAGGAATTGGCGTATTTCCGTTATTTCCTGACAGACAAAGGGCTGGCGGCGGGTCGTCCCGCTGAGGTTTCGCTGCAAGCTTTGTTGCGCGACGGCTATGTGAAAGCCGAACCGCTGGTGTACGAAGATTTCCTGCCGGTGAGTGCAGCGGGGATTTTTCAGTCGAACCTGGGAGACGCCGCGCAGACGCACTATGGTGAGCACTCCAACCGGCAGTCATTCGAACTGTCCCTGGGACGTTCGACCATCGATGAACTGGGCTTGTATGCAGAGACTCAACGGCGTTCGATCGAGGAATGTTTGAAGGCGCTTGCCCGATAACGCGACGAAGCGGCACCTGGCCATACTGCGCAAGAAGTTGCGCAGTTCCCCGTAATAAAAACCCCATCAGAATCGCTGCAGCCCTTGCACATCAAGGGCTGCAGCCAAGTGCGCAA
>NZ_JBJUVZ010000011.1:0-266522 GCF_046097675.1 Pseudomonas sp. UV AK001 | reverse complement strand
AGCGTCGATGGCGGTGAAGGTTTTGATACCGTCGATTACTCGACGTCGTCCGCTGCCGTGAACGTCGACATTCGCCCGGGCACCAGCCTGCCGGGTGTTGGTGGTGATTCGCAAGGTGTGACGCTGACCAACGTCGAGAAAGTCATCGGTTCGGCCTTCAACGATACCTTCACGACCGACGCCTACCTCTTCGCCACTTACGACGGTGGTGCCGGTGACGACATCTACTACGTCAACGGCGGTGGCGTGACCGTCATCGAGCAGGCTGGTGGTGGCAACGATGAAGTGCGTGTCAGCTACAAAGAGCACACGCTGGCGGCCAACGTCGAGCGTCTGACCTACACCGGCACCGGTTCGTTTACCGGCTGGGGCAACGCCAGCGACAACATCATCACCAGCGGCAACGGCAATGACGTGTTGTATGGCGGTGGCGGTGCCGACCAGTTCTTCGGCGGTGCGGGCATGGATACGGTGTCTTACGGCGACAGTGCGGCGGCGGTGAGCATCAACCTGAAAACCGGAGTCAACTCGGGGATCGCAGCAGGCGATACCTACAACAGTATCGAGACCATCGCGGGCTCCAACTACAACGACACCTTCGTGGTCGATAACCGGATCCCGGCTGTGGATGGCGGTGCCGGTTTCGACACGGTCGATTACTCGACATCATCCGCTGCCGTGAACGTCGACATTCGCCCGGGCACCAGCCTGGCGGGTGTTGGTGGTGATTCGCAAGGTGTGACGCTGACCAACATCGAGAAAGTCGTTGGCTCGGCCTTCAACGACACCTTCACCGCAGCGGCTGTCAGCTTCGCGACCTTCGAGGGCGGTGCCGGCGATGACATCTACTACGTCAATGGTGGCGGCGTCACGATCATCGAGCAGGAAGGTGGCGGCAACGACGAGATTCGCGTCAGCTGGAATACCCACACGATGGCAGCCAACGTCGAGCGCATGACCTACACCGGGACGGCTGCGTTCACCGGCTGGGGCAACGCCGGCGACAACATCATCACCGGCGGCAACGGCAACGACGTGTTCTATGGTGGTGGCGGTGCCGACCAGTTCATCGGTGGCGCAGGCATGGACACCGTGTCCTATGACGACAGCACAACGGGCGTCAGCATCAACCTGAAAACCGGTGTCAACTCGGGGATCGCAGCAGGCGACACCTACAACAGCATCGAGGCAATGACGGGCTCGAAGTACAACGATATCTTCGTCGGCAATTCTGCGGCAATCGCAATCAACGGCGGTCTTGGCCTGGACATGGTCAGCTATGAGTCATCGGACAGCGCGGTCACCATCGACCTGAAAACCAACGCCAACGCCGGCGATGCCGCGGGCGATACCTTCGCCGGGATCGAGATCTTCCAGGGCACTCGTTTCGCTGACACGTTCCTGGGTTCCACCGCCAACGACAACTTCGTGGGTGGAGCCGGTGCCGACGTGTTCGACGGTCGTGAAGGCATCGACACGGTCTGGTACGCCAACAACGCCACTGCCGTGAATATCAACCTGCAGACCGGTGTCAGCCAGGGTGGTGATGCCGAGGGCGATGTCTTCATCAATGTCGAGAGTCTGATCGGGACGAACTTCAATGACACGTTGATCGGCAATGCTGCCGCCAATGGTCTGGAGGGTGGTCTGGGTAACGACGTCATTTATGGCGGGGATGGCAACGATGTCATCTATGGCAGCCTGTACACCCAGCTCGGACCGTTCGCCGTGAATGTCGCAGCAGGTGGGCCGCAGGCTGACCTTCTGTATGGCGGCAATGGCGACGACGTCATCGTTGCCGCCACCGATGACCGAGGCACCCAGGCCTTTGGTGAAGCCGGCAATGACACCATTACCGTGGGGTATGGCATGGCTGACGGTGGTGAGGGCAACGATCTGCTGACCGGGATTGGCGCCGGCTACTCGCTGTTCGGTGGCGCGGGTGCTGACAAACTGGTTCTGGTAGGTGGTCCGGGTTCGGCGTTCGGCGGCGAGGATAATGACACCTACATCGTCAATACCACGAAACTGGTCACCATTCAGGACACCGGCACCAGTTCCGGCGACAAGTTGATCCTGACGAACATCAGTACTCAGCAACTGTTGCTTGACCGGGTCGGCAATGACCTGTTCCTGCATCAGTACAGCGTCTTCGAAGGCCAGACTCCGGAAGACGGCGTGCGACTGAAGGACTGGTTCGCCGGTTTCAACAATATTGAATATATCCAGACGTCTGACGGCAAGTTCATCAACCTGCCAACCGGCAATGACGGGTTCGCCATGTTCGGTTGATAGCAGGACAAATGCCTTCACGATGGTTTGGTGGGGGCATTGATGATTGAAAACAGGCGATCCCGGATCGCCTGTTTTTTTATTTTTTTTCGAGTCGATTCCTTCCCTGCGACGTCGTTTGAAATGACCGGAGTCATGGGTTCGAAGTTTATTTTCAGCAAGCTGACGCTCAGCGCTCTTTGACGGTATCCGGTTCAACAACAACGCAAGGAAGAAACAAATGTCAGTAGTGAATGGAACGAGTGACGTGGATTACCTGGTGGGCACCGATGGCAATGATGAACTCTATGGACTGGAGTCGGATGACCAACTGATTGGCAGTGCCGGATCGGACGTACTGGATGGTGGGGAGGGGTTTGATACGGCGGATTATCGCGTACTGTCTTCGGCCGTCAGTGTCGAGATCGGCAATGACGCGTCGACTGTCACGGGTGCCGAGGGCAAGCACGACACCTTGCTCAACGTCGAGAAAGTCATCGGCACATCTTTCAACGACACCTTCACCGGCAACATTGCCGGTGTGACGCTGGACGGTAGCTGGGGTGACGATGTGTATATCGTCGGCAGCGAAGGCGTGACCATCATCGAAGATAGCTACGGCGGTTACGACGAGCTGCGCACCAGCCTCAACACCATCAAGATGGATCCCTTCATCGAAAAACTGACGTTCACCGGAACAGGTGATTTCAAGGCCTATGGCAGTGACACCGACAACGAGATCGTTGGCGGTGCCGGCAACGACTGGATGTGGGGCGGTGACGGGGCGGATCACTTCGTGGGTGGCGAAGGTTTCGATACCGTGAGCTACAGCGACAGTCTCGAAGGGGTGAGAATCGCCGACTGGACCAACTACGACGGATTGACCATTGCCTACGGAGACACCTTCACCGGTATCGAAGCCATTGAAGGTTCGAAGTTCGACGATCTGATCTATCGCTCCGAAGGGTCGATGATCATTGACGGTTCCGATGGCTACGACACGGTGAGCTACCAATGGAGCGCGGGGCCCGTCAGCATCGAGATCGGCAGTGGTATCAATGCAGTGGGCGACACCTTTCGCAATGTCGAAAAGATCATTGGCACCAACAATGCCGATCAGTTTACCGCCAACATCGGTGGCGTGACCCTGGCCGGTGGCGATTGGAACGATGTGTACATCATCAACAGCACCGGTGTGACCATCGAAGAAGTCGAGGGCTTCATGGGCGGTACCGATCAGGTCTACACCACGCTGTCCGTGATGCACCTGGATCCGTTCGTTGAAAACCTGACGTACACCGGGACCGGCGACTTTACCGGCTACGGCAACGACACCTGGAACACGATCGTCGGCGGCAGTGGCAACGACGTGCTGTACGGCGGAGCCAAAGGCGACTCCTTTGACGGTGGCGACGGTATCGATGTGCTCAGCTACGGCGACAGCACGGTTGCCATGACGCTGAACTGGGCAACCCAGGAATTCTCGGGGATCGCTGACGGCGATACGTTCCAGAACATCGAGATCATCCGTGGCAGTGACTTCAGCGACACCTTTTACGCGACCGGCATGGCCTGGTATTTCGGCCTGGATGGCGGACAGGGGCAGGATCTGCTCAGTTTCAAATACGCCTTCATGCCGATGACGATCGACCTGAGCGGTTCAGCCTACAAGCCCTGGGACCCGATGCCTGAATACACCAGCATCGAATTGATCGAGGGCAGTCAGTACGTTGATTTCTTCATCGGTTCGGCCGGCAACGAAACGTTCATCGGTGGTGGCGGCGGTGATGTGATCGATGGTCGCGACGGCATCGATAACGTCTGGTATCTCACCAGTGCCTCGGCGGTAGAGATCAATCTGCAGACCGGCATCAACCTGGGTGGCGATGCACAGGGCGATACGCTGACCAATGTCGAAGGCGTGATGGGCAGTCATTTCGACGACACCTTGACCGGCAACGAAGCGGACAACTACCTGGAAGGCGGGCGCGGCAGCGATCTGATCAATGGCGGTGACGGCAACGACGTTATCTACGGCGGCCTGGTATCCGACATCGGACCGTTCAGCCTTGAAGGTGTGGCCGATAATGCGCAGGCCGATCAGTTGTATGGCGGGGCGGGCGATGATGTGATTGTCAGTGCCGAAAACGATCTGGGCACCAACGCATTCGGTGAAGACGGCAATGACACCGTGACGGTGGTCAACGGCAGCGCCATCGGCGGTATCGGCAACGACGTATTGACCGGCAAGGGCAGCAGCTACTCGTTGTTCGGAGGTGAGGGTGACGACCGGTTGATTCTCAACCTTGCCGGCCAGCAGACCTCCGGTGGTTTCGCCAATGGCGGTGACGGTGATGATACTTACGTGGTGAACACCTCCGGTCTGGTGGTGATTCAGGACAGCGGCACCAGCCTGAATGACACCCTGATCCTGAACACCATTGCCAACGCCAGCCAGTTGAACGTGACCCGTATCGGCGACGACGCCTATTTGCACAGCGCCAATGACGGCAGTGTCGGTGCGCCGACCGGTGGCGTGAAACTGGCAGGCTGGTATGCGGGTTTCAACAACATCGAACACATCCAGACCGCAGACGGCCACGCGTTCACCCTGCCAGCCGCTACCGATGGATTTGCCCTGTTCGGTTGATCCGATTGATTGAAGCCGCTCGATGAAAGGGATGAGGCCGGCAACGGACTCATCCCTTTTTTCATGCCCGTGTCCCCACCGACGCAGTGCCTGTGGAGCTGGCGCGTTTCCTGCAAGTCCCCCTCAAATCGCCATAAAACGAGCGCTCGCGGCCATTGCCCCGGCGCCCGGACCGGCAGAAAGGTTTAGCCAGACGGCCGCAAAGCTTGGAAAGCCGCGCGCAGCCCTGTGACGAACGAGAGGGGAGACCATGAAGGCAGTTATTTTGGCGGGTGGCCTGGGCACGCGCATCAGTGAAGAGTCGCACCTCAAGCCGAAACCGATGATCGAGATCGGTGGCAAGCCAATTCTCTGGCACATCATGAAACAGTATTCCGCCCACGGAATTCACGACTTCGTGATTTGCCTCGGCTACAAGGGCTACGCGATCAAGGACTTCTTCGCCAACTACTTCCTGCACACTTCCGACGTGACCTTCGACATGCGTGAAAACCGCATGGACGTTCACCAGAACTACAGCGAGCCATGGCGCGTGACGCTGGTGGACACGGGTGAGGAAACCATGACCGGTGGCCGTCTGCGCCGGGTTTCGCGCTATCTGGAAGACGAAAAAGCCTTCTGCTTCACCTATGGCGACGGCGTTTCGGATCTGAACATCAGCGCACTGGTCGACTTCCATCTGACCCACGGCAAGCTGGCTACAGTGACTGCCGTGCAGCCACCCGGCCGCTATGGTGCTCTGGATCGCGACGGTGACCGGGTCCTCGGGTTCACCGAAAAACCGCGGGGTGACGGTGGCTGGATCAACGGCGGTTTCTTCGTGCTGTCACCGAAAGTCCTGCCGCTGATCGAAGGTGATTCGACCTCTTGGGAATCCGGTCCGCTGGACGGTCTGGCCGAGCGCGGTGAACTGTTGGCCTACCAGCACGAAGGTTTCTGGCAGCCAATGGACACCCTGCGCGACAAGAACCATCTCGAAGCGCTGTGGCAGAGCGGGGAGGCCCCATGGAAGCAATGGGCCTGAGTCCTGAGTTCTGGCGCGGCAAGCGGGTTCTGGTTACCGGTCATACCGGTTTCAAGGGCAGCTGGCTGACCCTGTGGCTGCAAAGCCTCGGCGCGCAAGTCAGCGGTTTCTCCCTCGATCCTTCGACCGAGCCGAGCCTGTTCGAACTGGCGCGGGTACACGAAGGCATCGACGATCAGCGCGGTGATCTGCGTGACCTCGGCGCCTTGCTTGAGATCATCGCCGACACCGAGCCGGAAATCGTCCTGCATCTGGCGGCCCAGCCGCTGGTGCGCGAAGGTTATCGCGATCCGCTCGGCACCTATTCCAGCAACGTCATGGGCACTCTCAATCTGCTTGAAGCGATTCGTCAGGTCGGTTGCGTGCGCGCCTGTGTGCTGGTGACCACCGACAAGGTCTACGCCAACAAGGAATGGCTGTGGCCGTACCGCGAAGACGAAGCCCTTGGTGGTCACGACCCTTACAGCAGCAGCAAGGCTTGCTGCGAGTTGCTGGCGCAGTCTTATGCGGCATCGTTCTTCCCGGCCGACAAGTACGCCGAGCACGGTCTGGCCCTGGCCACCGCACGGGCCGGCAACGTGTTGGGCGGCGGTGACTTCGCCCCTGAACGGCTGATTCCCGATGTACTGAAAGCCTGGTCGGCAGACGAGCCGGTGACCCTGCGCTACCCGCAAGCCGTGCGCCCATGGCAACACGCACTGGAGCCACTGGCCGGTTACCTGCAACTGGCTGCCGGGCTCTACGAAGAAGGTCCGGAATACGCCGGGGCGTGGAACTTCGGCCCGGGCGAAGCGGACATGTGCCGCGTCGGCGAAGTGGTTGAGCTGCTCGCCAACCGCTGGCCTCAGGCTCGTGGTCTGCGCATCGAACCGAGCGAACTGCACGAAGCCGGCCTGCTGCGCCTGGACAGCAGCCGCGCCCGCCAAGTGCTGGGCTGGCAACCACGCTGGTCGTTGCAGCAATGCCTGACCCAGACCCTCGACTGGCACCTGGCCTGGCAGAACGGTGACGACATGCGCACCGTGACCCTCGGCCAACTGAACCTGTACCGGGGCGCGCTGTGAGCGAATTTTCCTTGAAGCAGTTGCCGCTGGCCGGTCTGTTCAGCGTCCAGCACAAACGCTTCGAAGATCAGCGCGGGCATTTCGCCCGGCTGTTCTGCGAGGGCAGTCTGAAAGCGTTCGGCAACGAATTTCACATCCGCCAGATCAACCATTCCTGCACCCGTGAAAAGGGCAGTGTGCGCGGTCTGCATTACCAGAACGCCAACGCCCCGGAAGCCAAACTGATCACCTGCCTGCGCGGCGAAGTGTGGGACGTGGCGGTGGACCTGCGTCCGGATTCCGAAACCTTCCTGCACTGGCACGCCGAGCATCTGAAGGCCGGCGACGGTCGCAGCCTGTTGATCCCCGCCGGCTTCGCCCACGGTTTCCAGACCCTCACCGACGATGCCGAGCTGCTTTATCTGCACAGCGCCGATTACGCGCCGGAGCACGAGGGCGGGCTGTCGGTAAACGATCCACGGCTGGCGATTGCCTGGCCGTTGCCTGTCAATAATTTGTCAGCGCGTGATTCCAGCCATCCCGCGCTCGATCAACACTTTGCTGGAGTGCGTCTATGAATTGCCGTGGGTGCGCCGCACCGTTGAGTCTGCCGCTGATCGACCTCGGCACCTCGCCACCGTCCAACGCCTACGTGCATGCCGATCGGCTGGAGCAGGCCGAGCAATGGGTGCCGCTGAAGGTCGCCGTGTGTCAGCAATGCTGGCTGGTGCAGACCGAGGATTACACCAGTGCCGACAGCCTGTTCGACGCCGAGTACGCCTACTTCAGCTCGTTCTCCAGCACCTGGCTGGCCCATGCCGAGCGTTACGTGGCGAATATGGTCGAGCGCTTCGGTCTGACCGCCGACAGTCGGGTCGTGGAAGTCGCCGCCAACGACGGTTATCTGCTGCAATACGTCGCCGCTCGCGGCATCCCGTGCCTGGGCGTCGAGCCGACCCGCAGCACCGCACAGGCTGCCCGGGAAAAAGGCCTGGAGATCCGTGAGCTGTTCTTCGGTCGCTCCACCGCCGCACAGCTGAAAAGCGAAGGCTGGGCCGCCGACCTGATGGCGGCCAACAACGTGCTGGCCCACGTGCCGGACATCAATGACTTCCTCGGTGGTTTCGCCGCGCTGCTCAAGCCGACCGGCGTCGCCACCTTCGAATTCCCGCAACTGCTGACGCTGATGGCCGGCGCGCAGTTCGACACGCTGTACCACGAGCACTATTCCTACCTGTCCCTGACTGCTGTGCAGACGTTGTGTGAGCGCAACGGCCTGGAAGTGTTCGACGTCAGCCAGTTGAGCACCCACGGCGGCTCGCTGCGGGTGTTCGTGCAACGCAAGGATGGCGAACGCCGCGCCGTGCAGCCAGCGGTGCAACAGCAGTTGCAGGCCGAGCTCGACGCAGGTGTGAAAACCACTGAGTACTACGCCACGCTGGCGCCGGCCGCCGAACGCATCAAGCATGACCTGCTGCGCTTCCTGTTGCAGGCCAGGGCCGATGGCAAGCGTGTGGTCGGCTACGGCGCCGCCGCCAAGGGCAACACCTTGCTCAACTACGCCGGGGTCAAGCCGGATCTGTTGGCCTGGGTCGCCGATGCCAACCCGCACAAGCAGGGCAAGTGCCTGCCGGGCAGCCGCATTCCGATCGTGGCGCCCGAGCGCATTGCGCAAGAGCGGCCTGACTACATCCTGGTTCTGCCGTGGAATCTGCTGAGCGAAGTGACGCAGCAGTTGTCGTCGGCCAAAGCATGGGGCGCACGCTTTGTCGTCGCCGTTCCGGAGTTGATCATTCAATGAGCAGAATTCACTACACCAAACCGAGTGTCGGCGAACTCGAAGCGCAATATGCCCAGGACGCCGTGCAGAACGGCTGGGGCGCGCGTTGCTACGAATACCTGACCCGTTTCGAACACGGTTTCGCCGAGCATCTGGGGTCGACCTACGCGATCGCTACTTCCAGTTGCACCGGTGCCCTGCACATGGGCATGGCGGCATTGGGCATCGGTGCCGGCGACGAAGTGATCCTGGCCAACACCAACTGGATCGCCTCCGCAGCACCGATCACCTACCTGGGTGCCACGCCGGTGTTTGTCGATGTCCTGGCCGACAGCTGGTGCCTTGATCCGCAGCAGGTCCGGAACGCCATTTCTCCGCGAACCAAAGCCATTCTTGCGGTGCACCTCTACGGCAATCTTTGCGACATGGATGCCTTGCTGGCCATCGGCAAGGAGTTCGGCATTCCGGTGATCGAGGACGCCGCCGAAGCCATCGGCTCGCAGTGGCGTGGCCAGGCTGCCGGTTCGCTGGGGGCTTTCGGAGCGTTTTCGTTCCATGGCACCAAGACCATGACCACTGGCGAGGGCGGCATGTTCGTCACTTCGGACAAGGCCTTGTATGAGCGCGTGCTGACCCTGTCCAATCATGGCCGTGTAGCGGGTTGCACCAAGCAGTTCTGGCCGGAATTCGTCGGTTTCAAATACAAAATGAGCAACCTGCAGGCAGCGGTCGGCTGCGCGCAGGTCGAGCGGATCGAAGAGTTGATCGCGCGCAAGCGGGCGATCTTTGCCAACTATGCGCAGGCGCTGGAAGGCGTGCCGGGCGTGTCGCTCAATCCCGAGCCGGCTCACGGGCGCAACGGTTACTGGATGCCGACCGTGGTGTTCGATGCCGGTACCGGTATCCATCGCGAGCAACTGATCGCGGCGTTCCAGGCCGCCGACATCGATGCCCGAGTGTTTTTCTGGCCGCTGTCGACGCTGCCGATGTTCAGCGAGCACAACGTTGACACCCCGGTGTCCTTTGCCCTGCCGGAGCGGGCTTTCAATCTGCCGAGTTATCACGAAATGACTGACGCCGATCAGCAGCGCGTGGTGCAAGTGGTGCTCGACTTGCTGGCCAGCGGGAACGCATCGTGAAGATGTATCTGCTGGGCGCTGCCAACCCGGAAGCAGTGCGCATGCTGCAGGCCGTCAAGCGCAGCACGCCGAACATCGAGTTTGCGTTTCTCGACAACGATCCGCGCAAGCACGGCACGCTGTTTTACGGCGTGCCGGTGGTCGGCGGGTCGGAGCGGGTGGCTGAGCTCAATGGACCGGACGTGCGCTTCGTCAACCTGATCACCGGCAGTACCCGTTTACGCTACGAAACCACCTGCCAGTTGGTAGAGGCCGGCGCGCAATTGGGCCAGTTCATCCATCCCGGCATCGACCTGAGCATGATCCGCATGGGGCAGGGCAGTTACCTGCAGGAAGGCGTGTTGATGCAGGCCGAAGTCGAACTTGGCGACAACACCAGTATCAGCGCCGGCAGCGTGGTGGGGCATGAAGGGCGGATCGGCCATTCGGTGTTCATGGCGCCCGGCGTCTGTATCGCCGGCTGCGTGGAAATCGGTGACGGCACCTTTATCGGTACCAACGCCACGATCCTGCCGCGCCTGCGCATCGGCCGCTGGGTGACCATCGGCGCGGGCGCCGTGGTGACGAAAGATGTCCCGGATTTTTCGGTCGTGGTGGGCAATCCCGCCAGGATCATCAAGAACAACACGGTGCCTTACCCGGACGCCAAGGTGTTCAAGTAAGCCGTTTCCCGAATTTTTGGAGAGTTGCAATGAATCCACATGAGCAGTTTCGCGAAGAAGTGAAGGCCAACATCGAAGGCCTGCAGAAAGACAAAGCATTGCAAACCGAGTCCCTGGACTGGGTCGGCACCACCGCAAAGCACAAATACACCTACAACTTCAGCTGGATGGGCCGGCCGATCATCCAGTTCCCGCAGGACATGGTCGCCATGCAGGAAATCATCTGGAACCTGCGTCCGGACGTGATCGTTGAAACCGGTATCGCCCACGGCGGTTCGCTGGTGTTCTACGCATCGATCCTGGAGCTGATCGGTCATGGTGAAGTGCTGGGCGTCGACATCGACATTCGTCAGCACAACCGTGAAGCCATCGAAGCGCATCCGATGTTCAAACGCATCAGCATGATCCAGGGTTCGAGCATCGATCAGGCCATCGTCGACCAGGTCCGCGAGCGCGTGCAGGGCAAGAAGGTGCTGGTGGTGCTGGACTCCAACCATACCCACGAGCACGTCCTCGAGGAACTGCGCCTCTATGCACCGCTGGTGTCGGTGGGCAGCTACTGCGTGGTCATGGACACCGTGGTCGAAGACATGCCGGAAGACGCCTTTCCGGATCGTCCGTGGGGCAAGGGTGACAACCCGAAAACCGCCGTGTGGGCGTACCTGGAAGAGAACCGCGATTTCGAGATCGACCAGGCCATTCACAGCAAGTTGCTGATCACAGTCGCGCCGGATGGTTATCTGCGCCGCGTACGTTAATCGACAAACAACGCAGAGTTTTCGGCGACTCGCCGCTTGTGGGGAAAATATGCAAGGCAAGAACAGTTCTGAACACGGTGTGGCACTCAACGACCAGTTGACCGTTGTGCTGATCTCTCACGAACGCCCGGCGTTTCTGCGCAGGGCCGTGCGTTTCTACAGCACGCTGCCGTGCCGGATCCTGGTGCTGGATTCGTCCGCCGAGGCGCTGCCGGGCGTCGCCGGGCAATTCACCAACGTGGATTATCAGCACCTTCCGCAGTTCGGCTATTGGGGCATTCGCGCCAAGCTGGCCTACGGTATCGAGCAGTTGCAGACCCCGTACATGGTGTTCGCCGCCGACGATGACTTCCTGGTGCACGATGCCTTGCACGAAGCCGTTGCCTTCATGGACGCCAATCCCGATTACAGCCTGTGCCACGGCTACAGCATGATGTACCTGACGCTGGCCAACGGCGTGAGCTACTACCGGCGTGACAAGAAAGTCTGCGAAGACTACGCGTCCGATCGTGCCCAGGATCGTCTGCTGGATTACATGTCGCAGTACCTGCCGCCGTTTTATGCGGTGCAGCGCTCCGATGTCCTGCGCGACTGGTACAAGGCGATGCCCGAAGACACGATCTTCCAGTGGCAGGAAGTCGGTCACACCTATTACATGCTGGCGCGGGGCAAGGCACGTATCCTGCCGATCCCTTATGTTGTGCGTGAAATCAACTACCAGCACTCCGATCACAACACCGAGATCTTCCACTCGTTGGCGTACACGGACGCCAAGTCGGTGTCCGAGCGCGAAGCCTTCGCCACTTTCCTGGCCGGCCTGCCGACCCAGGTCGAGCATCAGGACCCACAGCAGGGCAAACAGTTTGTCCTGGAGAGTTTCGAGGCCCTTGCCGACAGCCTGCGTACCGGCCGGGCATTGACCGCCGAGCTGATTATCGAGTCGGCCTGGACGGATATCGAAGCCGGCCCGCAGCGCCGTTTCGGGCCGCGCCAATACGTTGAAATGCCGTTCTACAATCAGGCGTTTTTCGATCAACTGACTCAGTTCGAGTTTCTGCTGCACGCCATGCCGGCCGGCCGCATTCAGTTGCAAGGGCTGGAAGGCATCTGGGCCCGCCAGGAAAACCTGATGCTGGCCCGCAACAACGACACGCCGGAAAGTGTGGTGGACCGTTTGTGGCAAGCCCACGACGCCAACGTGTTCAACCGTACCGTCATCAAACGTCTGGTAGCTCAGTTGCAGTTGCTGGGTGAAGACGAGGACGCTGAAAAGCTGCGTAAGTGGAATGCGCGTCTGGAAGCGGCATTGCTGGAAGGCAATCAGGCGACATTCAGCAAAATGCGCACTGGCCGCTTGCTCAAGTGGCTCGATGCGCGTCAGCCCGACACCGAGCAGGCCGAAGCGATTGCCCGGCACCTGGCGGCGAACGGCGGCGGTCCTCAGTTCGGCATTTTCCTGCTCGATCTGGATAACGACATCGACAAGTTGCAGGTCACCCTGGACAGCTTGCTCGAAGGTCACAGCAAGGCGTTCAAAGTGGTGGTATTCACCACCGGAGAGCCACCGGCGGCAACCACCGCGCAGAACACCCTGCACTTTGTGCGGGTCACCCAGAGCAATTTCGTCGACAAGCTGAATCTGAGCGTGCGTCAATCGCCTTGCGACTGGCTGCTGCTGGCAGAAGCGGGCGACGAATTCACTGCGGGCGGTCTGTTGCGCGCCGGCCTGGAACTGATGTCGGCCGGTGAATGCCGTGCCGTGGCCACCGATGAAATCCTGCGTACCGCCGAAGGCGCATTGATCGATGCCTTCCGTCCGGGCTTCAACCTTGACCTGCTGCAAAGCCTGCCGGCGCAGATGGCGCGGCACTGGCTGATCCGTCGTGACGTACTGGTCGAGGCCGGCGGCTATCAGGCCGATTTCAGCAAGGCGCTGGAGTTCGATCTGCTGCTGCGCATCATCGAGCAGGGCGGTCTCAATGGTCTGGCGCACCTCGATGAACCGTTGCTGATTTCCCGGGCAGTGGAACCGGAAGAAAACGCCGACGAGCGTCAGGCCCTGCTGCGGCATCTGGGCAATCGCGGCTACAAGGCCAAGATCACCTCGACGCAACCTGGCACCTATCAGGTCGACTACCGTCACACCGAGCAGCCGCTGGTATCGGTCATCCTGCCTGCCAGTGATGATCTGCCAGCACTGCAGCGTTGCCTGGAAGGTATTTTGCTCAGAACGCGCTACACCCGTTATGAAGTGTTGATCGCGGCCAATCCGAACCTCTCGGCTGACGTCAATGACTGGCTGGGAACCCTGCGCAACGCCAAGGTCCGCGTGCTGCGCGCCGAGCAGGTCCTGAGCGACGTGGCTCTGTGCAATGCTGCCAGCCAGGAGGCACAGGGCGAGTTCCTGGTGCTGATGGCGGCCGATGGTGAAGTGGTCAACCCGAACTGGATCGAGCAGTTGCTCAATCATGCCCTGCGGCCGGAGGTCGGTATCGTCGGTGCGAAACTGGTCGACCGTGACGGCAAGATCTCCCAGGCGGGTCTGATTCTCGGCTTGAATGGCGGCGTAGGTTCTGCCTTTGTCGGTGAGAAGCACGACGCCAACGGTTACATGCATCGCCTGGCGGTGGAGCAGAACTACTCGGCGGTATCGGGCGTCTGCCTGATGGTGCGCAAGGAACTGTTCGATGCGTTGGGTGGCCTGGATGAACAGGCATTCGCCGACGGTTACAGCGATGTCGATCTGTGCCTGAAGGCGGGCCAGGCCGGTTTCCTCACCGTCTGGACGCCGCTGGTCCAGGTGATTCATTCCGGTCAACAGGCGCAGACGCCGCAAGCGCTTCAGGCATTGCGTGAGAAATGGTCTGGCGCGTTCGCGGGCGATTCGGCTTACAACGCCAACCTGAGCCTGATTGGCAAAGGCTTTGTCCTGGACGAAAGCGCTTCGCTGAACTGGGCACAGTTGATCGCCTAGGTCGACAGGGAACGGGACTCAAGACATGTTCAACGGTAAATCGATTTTCATCTCCGGTGGCACCGGCTCGTTCGGGCGCAAATTCATTGCTCGCCTGCTCGAGCAATACCAGCCCAAGCGCGTGGTGGTGTTCTCCCGGGATGAACTCAAGCAATACGAGATGCAGCAGACGTTCAACGCGCCGTGCATGCGTTACTTCCTTGGTGATGTGCGCGACGCCGAGCGTCTGCGCCAGGCCATGCGCGGCATCGATTACGTGGTGCATGCCGCGGCGTTGAAGCAGGTGCCGGCGGCGGAGTACAACCCGACCGAATGCATCCGCACCAACGTCAACGGCGCGGAGAACATCATCGCCGCGGCCATCGACAACGGCGTGAAGAAAGTCGTCGCACTGTCCACCGACAAGGCGGCGAGTCCGATCAATCTGTACGGCGCCACCAAGCTGCTGTCGGACAAGTTGTTCGTCGCGGCCAACAACATCGCCGGTGAGCAACAGACGCGTTTTGCCGTGGTGCGCTACGGCAACGTGGCGGGTTCGCGCGGGTCCGTGGTGCCGTTCTTCAGCAAGCTGATTGCCGATGGCGCGACAGAGCTGCCGATCACTGACGAGCGCATGACCCGTTTCTGGATCACCCTCGATCACGGCGTGCAATTCGTCCTCGACAGTTTTGCACGGATGCACGGCGGTGAAGTGTTCGTGCCGAAGATCCCGTCGATCCGCATTGTCGATCTGGCGCGTGGCATGGCCGAACATCTGCCGCACAAGAACGTCGGCATCCGTCCCGGCGAGAAACTGCACGAACTGATGGTGCCGCTGGACGATGCGCGGATGACCCTGGAGTTCGAAGATCACTACACCATCCAGCCGTCGATCCGCTTCACCAGCGTCGATGTCGACTTTGCCGTCGATAAACTCGGCGAGCACGGGCGGCCGGTGGGCGAGGACTTTGAATACCGCTCCGATACCAATCCGCACTTCCTCTCGGTGGGGCAGATCGCCGACCTGCACGCGAAGCTGTCGGTATGATTCCCTACGGCCGGCAAAGCCTCGACCAGACGGACATCGACGCGGTCGTCGAGGTGTTGCAGTCCGACTGGCTGACTCAGGGGCCGACCATCGAGCGCTTCGAGCAGGTGATGGCCGAGCGTTGCCAGGCGGATTTCGCGGTCGCGGTGTGCAACGCCACGGCGGCGCTGCACATTGCCTGCCTGGCCGCAGGACTGGGAGCGGGCGACCGCTTGTGGACCACGCCGAACACCTTTCTCGCGTCGGCCAACTGCGGCCGTTACTGTGGCGCCGACGTTGACTTCGTGGACATCGATCCGCTGACCTGGAACCTCGATGCCGAAGTTCTGGCCAGCAAACTCGACGCTGCCGAGCGCGACGGCACCTTGCCCAAAGTGCTGGTGGCGGTGGCGTTCTCCGGGCAGAGCTGTGACATGCGGCGAATCGCCGAACTGGCCGAGCGCTACAACTTCACCGTGATCGAAGACGCCTCCCACGCGGTTGGCGCCAGCTACGCCGGGCGTCCGGTGGGTTGTGGCGAATTCGCAGCGATGACGGTGTTCAGCTTCCACCCGGTGAAGATCATCACCAGCGGCGAAGGCGGCATGGTGCTGACCAATCGCCCGGAACTGGCCGAGCGTCTGCAACGCCTGCGCAGCCACGGCATGACCCGCGATCCGCAGCAGATGACCGAGCCCAGCCACGGGCCGTGGTACTACCAGCAGGTCGAGTTGGGTTTCAACTACCGGATCACCGATCTGCAAGCCGCGTTGGGCCTGTCACAGCTGGGCAAACTGGACGACTTCATCGCCCGTCGCCGGGAACTGGCCGCACGTTACGACCGCTTGCTGGCGTACTTGCCGGTTACCGTGCCGGGCATCCAGCCGGACGCCGAATCGGCCTGGCACCTTTACGTGGTGCGCTTGCAGACCGAGCGCATCAGCCTCAGCCACCGTCAGGTGTTCGAAGGCTTGCGCGCGGCCGGCATCGGCGTGAACCTGCACTACATTCCCGTACACCTGCAGCCTTACTATCGTGAACTGGGTTTCGCCGAGGGAGACTTCCCCGAAGCCGAGCGTTATTACGCCGAAGCGATCAGCTTGCCGCTGTTTCCGTTGCTGAGCGATCAACAGCAGGATTTCGTGGTCGAGCAATTGCGTCTATTGACTGAATGAGTGCCGCTGCGGCGGTGGGTGGAAAACGGCAATGCGTGATCTGAGCGAACAGGAACAATTCTGGCAGGGCGAATTCGGCAACCAGTACGTCGACCGCAACGTCGGGCAACCGCTGGTGGCCGCCAATCTGGCGTTGTTCGCCAAGGCGCTGACCCGGGCAGGGCGTATCGACAGTTTGCTGGAGCTGGGCACCAACGCCGGCAACAACTTGCAGGCGCTGCGTCAGCTGTTGCCGCGCTGCGAGCTGTTCGGTGTCGAAATCAACGCCAGCGCCTGTGCCCAGGCCCGGGCGCTGGACATTGCACAGATCTGGCACGGCTCGCTGTTCGATTTCCCCCGTGAGCGCCGCTACGATCTGACGCTCAGCAAAGGCGTGCTGATTCATCTGGCCCCGGAGCTGTTGCCGACCGCTTATGCGCAGTTGTACGAACTGAGCCAGCGCTACATTCTGATCGCCGAATACTACAATCCCTCACCGGTGGAAGTGTCCTATCGCGGCAACAGCGGCAAGTTGTTCAAGCGCGATTTCGCCGGGGAAATGCTCGATCGCTATCCGGATCTGCAACTGCTGGATTACGGCTTCGGTTATCGCCGTGATCCACAATTTCCGCTGGACGACATAACCTGGTTCCTGCTGGAAAAACGCCCTTGAGCAACCTCGCAATCATCCCGGCCCGTGGCGGAAGCAAACGCATTCCGCGCAAGAATCTCAAACCGTTCGACGGAGTGCCGATGATTGCCCGCTCGATTCGCACGGCACTGGATTCGGGGTTGTTCGAGCAGGTGGTGGTCAGCACCGATGACGAAGAGATCGCCGAGCTGGCGCAGGCTTATGGTGCGCAAGTGCCGTTCCTGCGACCGGCGGAGCTGGCCGATGACTTCACCGGCACCGCAGCGGTGATCGTGCATGCCTTGCAGCAACTGCCGCACTTTGATTACGCCTGCTGCGTGTACGCCACGGCGCCGTTGTTGCAGGCGCGGTTCCTGCGTGAGGGTTATGAATTACTGGGGCGGCATCCGGATAAGTCCTTTGCGTTTTCGGTCACCGATTTCGGCTTTCCGGTGCAGCGTGCATTGACCCTCGACGGGCAGGGCGCGCTGACGGCGTTGTATCCCGAGTTTCGCAATACCCGATCGCAGGATCTCCCGGCTGCCTTTCAGGATGCCGGGCAGTTTTACTGGGGGCGCAGCGAGGCCTGGCTGCGTGGCGAGATTCTGTATTCGCCGGCCAGCCTGCCGGTGATCCTGCCCCGGCATCTGGTGCAGGACATCGACACTGCCGAGGACTGGAAACGCGCCGAGTATCTCTACGCGGCACTCAAGGCCGGCGGGGAGCTGCAATGAGAGTGCTGATCCGCGCCGACGCCTCGCCGACCATTGGCAGCGGCCATATCGCCCGGTGCCTGACGCTGGCGCGGGTGTTGCGCGTCCAGGGCAGTCACGTGGCATTTGCCTGTCGTCGTTTGCCGGGGCATCGGCTTGATGCGTTGCAGGCCGAAGGCTTCGAGACGTTCGCGTTGCCGGATCGCTACGCCGGTGAAGACCCGGAGCAGGCCATCGAATCGATGCTGCCGTGGCAGGCGGATATCGATGCACTGGCGACGCAGCTGGAAGGGCAGGCCGAATTCGACTGGGTCATCGCCGACCATTACGGCCTCGATCATCACTGGCAGACCGCTGCCCGGCGCTTCGCACCACGGATCGCCGCCGTGGACGATCTGGCGACCCGTCGCTACAGCGTGGATCTGCTGCTCAATCAGAACCTCTCCGGCCTCAGTGAAAACTATCAGCCGCTGCTGCCGGCCGGGTGCCTAACGCTGCTCGGTCCGCGCTTTGCCATGCTGCGCGAAGAGTTCAGCGGCCCGGCCATCGAGATCAAACCCGTGGCACGACGGGTGCTGGTGAACTTCGGCGGCTTCGACGCTGCCCGCCAGACCCATCACGCGATGCGGGCGCTGGCGGATTTTTCCGGGCTTGAAGTGGACTTTGTCGCCGGTGCAGACAACCCGGCATGGACAGAGATGCAGGCACTGGCCGAGACGCGCTCGAACTGGCACCTGCACAGTTTTGTCAGCGATTTTCATCGACGCATGACTGAAGCCGACCTGTTCATCGGCGCCGGCGGTGGCACCAGTTGGGAGCGCGCGGCCATGGGCCTGCCGACGATCTGCATTGCGGTATCGAACAACCAGCAGGCCAACGGCGAGGTGATGGCGGCGGCCGGGGCCCATGTGTTCATGGGCGCGCGGGAGCAGGTCAGCGTCGAGCAACTGCGTGATGCCATCGGTTTTGTCGTCGATAATTTTTACCTGCGGCAGAGCCTGGCCGAGCGTTCGCGGCAACTGGTCGACGGGCGGGGGGCATTGCGGGTTGCCGCGGCATTGGCGGGCGCGGTGCTCAAGGTGCGTGAGGCAACACTGGACGATGCGCAGTTGCTGTTTGACGGGCGCAATGCCGAAGCGGTGCGTCGCTGGTCGCTGGAAAGCGGCGAGATCGAGTGGTCGCAGCATCTGAACTGGTTGAACGCCAGTCTGCGCAATCCTCAACGGCTGTTGTTGATCGCCGAGGCCGATGACGGGCCGGTCGGTGTGTTGCGCTACGATCTGCGCGGTTTCGAGGCCGAGGTTTCGCTGTATCTGCTGGAGGGGCGTTTCGGTCTCGGCTGGGGCAGGGCGCTGCTGACACAGGGCGAGGCGTTCGTCACGACGCACTGGCCGCAGATGACCGCGATCAGCGCACAGGTCTTGCCGGCCAATCGGGCCTCATTGAATATATTTCGTGACGCCGGGTTCACCCAGAGTGCCTGCGCGTTCACCAAGGATTTGAAGGAACACCGTTCATGAACAGTTTCAAGATTGGCGATCGCCTGATCGGTGCCGACGCACCGCCGTTCATCATTGCTGAAATGAGCGGCAACCATAACCAGTCGCTGGACGTCGCCCTGCAGATTGTCGAGGCGGCGGCCAAGGCCGGTGCCCATGCCTTGAAGCTGCAAACCTACACCGCCGACACCATGACCCTGGATCTGGCGGAGGGTGAATTCTTCATCAATGATCCGAACAGCCTGTGGGCCGGCACGTCGCTTTACGATCTGTACGAAAAGGCCCACACACCGTGGGAATGGCACGCGCCGATCTTTGCCCGGGCCAAGGAGCTGGGCATGCTCGCGTTTTCGACGCCGTTCGATGACAGCGCCGTGGACTTTCTCGAGAGCCTCGACGTGCCGGCCTACAAGATCGCCAGCTTCGAAAACACGGATCTGCCGCTGATTCGTCGCGTCGCGGCGACCGGCAAGCCAATGATCATTTCCACCGGCATGGCCAGCATCGCCGAGCTCGACGAAACCGTGCGCGCGGCCCGTGAAGCCGGGTGCAAGGATCTGGTGCTGCTCAAGTGCACCAGCACCTACCCGGCGACGCCGCTCAACAGCAATGTGCGCACGATCCCGCATCTGCGAGAACTGTTCGGTTGTCAGGTCGGTCTGTCCGATCATTCGATGGGCGTCGGCGTGTCGGTGGCGGCAGTGGCGCTGGGCGCAACCGTGGTGGAGAAACACTTCACCCTCGACCGCGCGGCGGGCGGGGTGGACGCGAGTTTCTCGCTGGAGCCCGCGGAAATGGCCAGCCTGGTGGTCGAAACCGAGCGCGCATGGCAGGCCATGGGCCAGGTGCATTACGGCGTGACCGAGGCTGAGAAAAAGTCTCTGGTTTACCGTCGGTCGCTGTACGTCACGGCCGACATGGCGGCCGGTGAACCCTTCACGGCGGCCAATCTGCGCGCCATTCGTCCCGGTCTCGGCCTGCCGCCCAAGCACACCGATGCCGTCCTCGGCCGCCGCGCGCGCGCGCCGATCAAACGCGGCACGCCGCTGGACTGGTCGCTGGTCGAATAACCCGATCTGCACCGATTCGGCAAAATAGCGTGACCTGCGAGTCATAACGCGCATCTTCACTGTATTGTATTGACCGGGGAGATGGCGCCTGGCCCGTTAGCGGTTCCAGTGATAGCCCTTTGCGCTCCCCGTGGCTGCCCGTTGTGGCGGCCGTTTTCTGTTTGTCGGCGCCCCTCGAAATCCTTGCGAGCGGTGGTATTGGGCTGTTTATTATTGGGAAGCCGTAATGATTGGCATAAAAAGCATTGCGAGCTACGTTCCTGTAGCCGGCGTGGACAATTACGCACAAGGTGCAAAATTCGAGAAGGATGAAGAATTCATCCTCGGCAAGATCGGTTCGGCCTTCCTGCCACGTAAAGACGCAGAGCAGGAAACTTCCGATCTGTGCGTTGAAGCGGCCAATGCGCTGTTTGCCAGCAATCCTGAACTGAAGCGTGAATCCATCGATGCGCTGATCGTCGTGACCCAGAACGGTGACGAAGAAGGCCTGCCGCATACCGCAGCGATCGTCCAGGACAAACTGGGCCTGCCAACCAACGTCGCCGCGTTTGACATTTCCCTGGGCTGCTCCGGTTACGTCTATGGCATCTACGCGATCAAGGGCTTCATGGAAGCCGCCGGCCTGAAGAATGGCCTGCTGATCACCGCCGATCCGTATTCGAAAATCGTCGATCCGGAAGATCGCAACACCACCATGCTGTTCGGCGATGCCGCCACTGCGACCTGGATGGGTGAAGACCCGGTCTGGGCGCTGGGCAAGGCCAAGTTCGGCACCGACGGTTCGGGTGCGCCGCACCTGAAAGTCACCGATGGCGTGTTCTTCATGAACGGTCGCCAGGTGTTCAACTTTGCATTGTTGAAAGTCCCGGCGCACTTGCATGAATTGCTCGACGACTCCGGCCTCAACGCCGATGACATCGATGCGTTCTGCATTCACCAGGGCAGCGCGGCGATTGTCGATGCCGTGGCGCGGCGCTTCGAAGGCGAGCCGGAGAAGTTCATCAAGGACATGGTCGAGACAGGCAACACCGTTTCATCGAGCATTCCGCTGCTGCTGGAGAAGCACGCGCTGGATTCCAGTTGGAACCGAGTGGCGCTCAGCGGCTTCGGCGTCGGTCTTTCGTGGGGTTCGGCGATTATCTATCGTCCTTGAACCCACCAAAAACGACGGATACAAAAATAGCGTTCAAGGGTTAACCTTGAACGCTATTTTTTTTGCCTGAATGGAGCGCGAGGCATCATGAGCGAGTTTTTCCAGGCTAACGCAGACATCATCGAGCGCCGCTGGCCGGCGCTGTTCGCACGGTTGATGAGCGAAGACAGTTCGACGATCCAGGCCGAGCTGACGCAAGGGCTGGGTTCGACACTAAGCATCAACGGCATTCAGCTCACCAGCCGTCACGACCGCGTCCATGAGGCCCGGATTCAGGCCGAAAGCCTGCCTGCGGGCAAGCCGCGATTGCACGTCTATGGCACCGGCCTCGGAGATTTGCCGACCGTGCTGCTGGAGCGTACCGGGCTCGAGCGCTTGTATGTGCATATCCTCAATGGCGCGTTGTTCGCCCTGGTGTTGCAATTGATTGATCAGCAGCAATGGCTGGAGGATCCCCGGGTAGAGCTTCTGTACGCCGGTGACCTGCCGGACATCTGCACGCCGTTCTTTGCCTTGCCCGCCGAAATGCTGCTGGCCGACGACTTCAGCGCGAAGATACGCGATCGTCTGGTCAGTGAAGTGCACCTGAGCTTCAACAATCGTGAGTTCGATCCGCAGTCGCCCTTCATTCAGCAGCGTCTGCGGGACTGCCTGCCGGTGTTGCTCGCTGACGATGACGTGGCGCAATTGTTCGGCACCTGCGCTGGCCGGGAGATCTATGTGATCGGCACCGGGCCGACCCTTGAGCAGCATTTCGAGCGACTGGCCGCCATTCGCGAGCGAGACGAGCGCCCGCTGTTCATTTGCGTCGATACCGCTTACCGGCCGCTGCGTGAGCACGGGATCGTGCCCGATTTGGTGGTAAGCATCGACCAGCGCATCAGCTTCCGGCATTTGCCTTTCGAAGAATCCGACGGCATCCCGCTGGTGTATCTGCCCATGAGCGATCCTGAGGTATTGAGAGCCTGGAAGGGCAAGCGCTACGGCGGCTATTCGCTGAGCCCGGTCTATGCGGCATTGCGTGAGCAACACCCAAGGGCGCTGTTGCATGTGGGCGGCAGTGTGATTCACCCGGCGGTGGATCTGGCGGTGAAGATGGGCGCGGCGCGGATCACGCTGTTTGGCGCCGACTTCGCGTTTCCGATGAACAAGACCCACGCCGGCTGGAGTGATGGTGATCTGGGGCCATCGGTGAATCAGGCGCGGCACTGGGTGCGTGACGGATTCGGTGAGCGGGTCAGTACGCAGCTCAATTTTCGCGGTTATCTGTGTGTGCTGGAGCGATACATCGCCAGTCAGCCGCACGTCGAGTTTTTCAACAGCAGCCGCTCAGGCGCATTGATTGCCGGGACACGTTTCAATCAGGAGTTCGTGCAATGAGTGCGCTGCAAGGTTGTGTCGACGAATGCCGACGCTGTTCCGGGCTGTTTCGCCTGGGGCGTGATGTTGAAGCGGCGCTGGACATGGTGGACGTGTTCGATGGTGCGCAGCATTTGCTGATATCGGCAACGCCCGATGTGCAGCAGTCGTGGGCGCACCTGCTCACGCAAATGCTCGATTGTCAGGAGCGTCAGGACTGGCTCGGTCTTGCCGATTTCATGGAGTACGAATTAATCCAGCTGCTGGAAAGTTCTTCGGCATAAAAGATCACCGACAGCACTGGCCCGCAGGTTTGCGCTGCGGACGGTTTTATGGCGTCATTTTTTCGAGGGTGAAGTGCTGCTAAGTCTTTGTTTTCTCGGGGGTGGCAGGGTGATGGCAAAAATTTTCAAAAAAGCCCTCAAGCAACCTGCAAACCCGACGATAACTATTACGAAGGTTCTCTAGGCCATACCCGGCGGTTGCCAGGGCCGGAAGCCGCAGTACCCAACCAACGAGGAATTCGTCATGGCTTTAACAGTAAACACCAACACCACGTCGTTGAACGTTCAGAAAAACCTGAACCGCGCCTCCGACGCTCTGTCGACTTCGATGCAGCGCCTGTCTTCCGGCCTGAAAATCAACAGCGCTAAAGACGACGCCGCTGGCCTGCAGATCGCTACCCGCATGTCCTCGCAGATCCGTGGTAACACCCAGGCTATCCAGAACGCCAACGACGGTATCTCCGTTGCCCAGACCGCTGAAGGCGCTCTGCAAGCTTCGACCGACATCCTGCAGCGTATGCGTGAACTGGCTGTTAAAGCTCGTAACGGTACCAACGGCACTGCTGACCAGACCGCAACCAACGCTGAATTCGCTCAGATGTCTGACGAAATCACCCGTATCTCGGCTGCTACCAACCTGAACGGCAAAAACCTGCTGGACGGTTCGGCTGGTACTGTGACCCTGCAAGTTGGCGCCAACACTGGCTCCGCCAACCACATCGACCTGGTACTGAGCGGCAAGTTCGACGCCGTCAGCCTGTCGGTAGGTAGCGGTACTGTTGTTCTGACCGGTGCTACTTCGGCTGCCGCCGCTTCGAACATCGACAACGCGATCACCGCGATCGACGCTGCAATTGCGAACATCAACGCCACCCGCGCCGCTCTGGGTGCTTCGCAAAACCGTCTGACCAGCACCATCCAGAACTTGCAGAACATCACCGAGAACACCACTGCTGCACAAGGTCGCGTACAAGATACCGACTTCGCCGCAGAGACTGCTAACCTGACCAAGCAGCAAACCCTGCAACAGGCTTCGACCTCTGTTCTGGCTCAAGCCAACCAACTGCCTTCCGCTGTACTGAAGCTGCTTCAGTAATTTCGGAATGAGTTTGGCGGGGGAGTGCGCTTGCGTGCTCTCTCGCTTTTTCACGTTAAGAGGTGATGAGCATGGACATGAGCGTAAAGCTTAACGTGACTTATCCGGCTCCCAAACCAGCCAATACTGTCACTGACAAGCCGTCGGAAACGAAGCCGCAGGCTGCTGATGCCGTTACTGCCGTGAAAGACAGTCAGGAAACGGATGAAAGCAAATTGAAGTTGGCGGTGCAGGAGATCGAGAAGTTCGTGCAGTCGATCAAGCGCAATCTGGAGTTCTCGATTGATGAGCATTCCGGGAAAGTCATCGTCAAAGTGATTGCAAGCGAGACGGGCGAAGTCGTACGGCAGATCCCCTCCGCAGAAGCGCTGAAGCTGGCAGACAGCCTCGCCAACGCGAGCCACGTGTTGTTCGACGCCAAAGTCTGATAGCTGGCATGAATCGTGTTTGAAGTTCTTTAGGCGCCTGCACGGGTCAAAAGACTGGCAACAACCCCAAGGGAGATGCACATGGCAAGTCCAATTTTACCGGGTACGGGCCTGGGTTCCGGCCTGGACATCGGTGCGATCGTTACTGCGCTGGTCAACGCGGACAAGTCGCCGAAGCAGACGCAGATCGATAACGCCACCAAAACCAACACGCTGAAGATTTCCGGTATCGGTACGCTGAAGAGTGCGCTGACTGCATTCCAGACAGCGATGACCAACCTGGGCAGCAAGACCAACCCTGCCTTTGCCGGTTACACGGCGACTTCGGGTACTCCTGCCGTGCTGGGCGTCTCTGCGGATAACACTGCAGTGTCGGGTACTTACAGTGTCGTTGTGAACAAGCTGGCCACCGGCTCGAAAGTCGCCAGTGCATCCTTTGCCGGCGGTGCTGCCAGTGCCATTCCGAGTGGTACCCTGAAAATCAGTCAGAATGGCACTGATTACAATGTCACGATCCCGGCCAATGCCACTTTGCAGAGCACTCGGGATGCGATCAACTCGGCTCAGGCCGTCAACGGTATTTCCGCCAACATCGTGACTGACAGCTCGGGTGCTTCGCGCCTGGTGATCAGTTCGAGCAAGACGGGCGCTGGTTCCGACCTGACGGTCAGCGGCATTGCCGGTCTGGAAATCGACGGCACCCAACCGATGGGTACCAACCCTGCCGCTGGCGCTTCCGGCGCGGTCAATGGTCTCGCTCAGGATGCGTCGTTGAGCATTGATGGCCTGGCGGTGACCAGCAAGAGCAACACGGTCACCGGTGCTATCAGCGGTCTGACAATGAACCTGGTAACGACCAGTCCGGGTACTCCGCCGACACCTGTCACGGTGACTGTCGACGGTAACACCAAGGGTTTGCAGACGTCGGTTCAGGCGTTCGTCGATGCCTACAACACCTTGAAAAGCACCATCGACACCTTGTCCAAGGCGACACCGGATGAAGATGGCAAGCTGACCGTTCAGGCGGCGTTCACCGGTGACTCCCTGGCGCGCTCATTGGTTGCCGATATCCGCGGACAATTGACGGCCGAGAGTGCTACCGCTGGCACCCCGATGGCTTATCTGTCGCAGTTGGGCGTCATGACCGACCGCAATACCGGTAACCTGACGTTCGACACGGCTGCGTTCACCAAGGCCATGTCCACGCCGGGCATGACCGGCAAGGTCCAGGACATGTTCACCGGCACCAACGACACCAATGGTCTGTTGACCCGCATGAGCAAGGCGGTCGATCCTTACCTGAAGGCTTCGCCCGATGGCAAGACCACGAGCGGTCTGCTGGATCAGCGCCTGACCATCCTGAACAACAACACCAAAAACATCACCAGTCAGCAATTGGCGCTGGATCTGCGTGTCGCCAACCTGACCAAGACGCTGACAGCCAAGTACAACGCCATGGACTTGCTGGTAGGACAGATGAAGGCAACCGCAAGCAACATCACATCGTTCTTCAGCTCGCTGAACGCTCAGCAATCTGCGAAGTAACATGTAAGAGCGACAAAAACCCGGCTACGCTTTCGAGCGTGTGCCGGGTTTTTGTCTTATGGTCTAAAGTTTTTCGACTCGCTGGCGATACACTGGTCATACGAGTCATTGTGGCAAATGAGGTAGAACATGAATCCGATGTTAGCCCTTCGGCAATACCAGAAAGTTGGCGCCCACGCTCAGACGTCCGAAGCGAGCCCTCACCGTCTGGTGCAAATGCTGATGGAAGGTGGCCTGGCACGTATTGCTCAGGCCAAAGGTGCGATCGAACGCAAGGACATTCCTGCCAAGTGCACGGCAATCAGCAAGGCCATTGGCATCGTCAGCGGCCTGCGTGAAGGCCTGGATCTGGAGAACTCCGCCGATACGCTGGCTGATCTCGACGGGCTGTACATCTACATGATGAAGCGTCTTGCCGAGGCCAACATAAACAGCGATCCGCGCATTCTCGATGAAGTCGCCGGCTTGCTGAGTACGGTAAAAGAAGGCTGGGATGCCATTGCTCCCACGCCTGCTCCTCAGTTTTAAGGAGATCACCATGAGTCTTGTATTGCAGCGAATCGAAGAAACCCGAGTGGCGTTGGTCGGTGCCCTGGCCGAGCGCAACTGGGAGGCGATCGGTCAACTGGACCTCGATTGCCGTTCCTGCATGGAAGATGTCTTGAGTGAGGCTTCGCTGGATGAAGTGGCGCTGCGTGACAATCTCGAGGAGCTGCTGCATGTCTACAAGCAGCTTCTTGAGGTCGCGATGGGTGAGCGTCAGGCGATAGTCGACGAGATGTCGCAGATCACCCAAGCGCAGAACGCGGCAAAGGTTTACCATCTGTTTGGTTAATTAACCCTCAGTTAATCCAGACATGTGCGCCATAAATTTGACTGTGCACGGTTTTTTGACTTAACTAGTGGCTGTTTTCAGATTTCAGGCGTCTACAGGCACGAAGTGTCCTGCAAGCGTCTCGCTTGCCCCTCGTTTCGGGCATTGAGTTGACTAGGGAAGTTGCTATTGCATGTGGCGTGAAACCAAAATTCTGCTGATCGATGACGATAGCGTCCGCCGCCGCGACCTGGCGGTGATTTTAAATTTTCTTGGCGAAGAAAATTTACCCTGCGGAAGCCATGACTGGCAGCAGGCAGTCGGCTCTTTGTCGTCTAGTCGTGAGGTCATTTGCGTACTGATCGGGACGGTCAATGCTCCTGGTGCGCTTTTGGGCCTGTTAAAGACACTCTCAACCTGGGATGAGTTCCTTCCGGTTTTGCTGATGGGCGATAATTCTTCGGTGGACTTGCCCGAAGACCAACGCCGCCGGGTGCTTTCGACTCTCGAGATGCCGCCGAGCTACAGCAAATTGCTGGACTCCCTGCACCGTGCCCAGGTCTATCGCGAAATGTACGACCAGGCCCGCGAGCGCGGCCGTCATCGCGAACCCAACCTGTTCCGCAGCCTCGTCGGCACCAGCCGTGCGATCCAGCACGTGCGCCAGATGATGCAGCAGGTGGCCGACACCGACGCCAGCGTGCTGATCCTTGGTGAGTCCGGCACCGGCAAGGAAGTGGTTGCGCGTAACCTGCATTACCATTCCAAGCGTCGTGATGCGCCGTTCGTGCCGGTCAATTGCGGGGCGATCCCGGCAGAGCTGCTGGAAAGCGAGCTGTTCGGCCACGAGAAGGGCGCCTTCACCGGCGCGATCACCAGCCGTGCCGGCCGCTTCGAGCTGGCCAACGGCGGTACGCTGTTCCTCGACGAAATCGGTGACATGCCGCTGCCGATGCAGGTCAAGCTGCTGCGCGTGCTGCAGGAGCGCACCTTCGAGCGTGTGGGCAGCAACAAGACCCAGAGCGTCGACGTGCGCATCATCGCCGCGACCCACAAGAATCTCGAAAGCATGATCGAGATCGGTACCTTCCGCGAAGACCTCTACTATCGCCTGAACGTGTTCCCGATCGAGATGGCGCCGCTGCGTGAGCGTGTCGAAGACATTCCGCTGCTGATGAACGAACTGATTTCGCGCATGGAGCACGAGAAGCGCGGTTCGATCCGTTTCAACTCCGCTGCGATCATGTCCCTGTGCCGTCACGGCTGGCCGGGCAACGTCCGCGAACTGGCCAACCTGGTGGAACGCATGGCGATCATGCACCCGTACGGGGTGATCGGTGTGGTCGAACTGCCGAAGAAATTCCGCTACGTCGACGACGAAGACGAGCAAATGGTCGACAGCCTGCGCAGCGATCTGGAAGAGCGCGTGGCAATCAACGGCCACACGCCGGACTTCACCGCCAACGCCATGCTGCCGCCGGAAGGCCTGGATCTGAAGGACTACCTCGGTGGTCTGGAGCAGGGCCTGATTCAGCAGGCGCTGGATGATGCCAACGGCATCGTGGCCCGGGCCGCCGAACGCCTGCGCATCCGTCGCACCACGCTGGTGGAGAAAATGCGCAAGTACGGCATGAGCCGGCGTGAAGGTGATGAACAGGCGGATGATTGACGCCTGTTTTTCAACTTCTTCATTTATAAGCAATTTTTTTTAGGCACGGGTATTGCTACATCCCTCGCAACGTTCCGTTTAACTGACGGTCAGCCAAGCGAGAGAGCACAATGCCCCAAGCCTCCCAGATGTCTTCTGTTCCCGAGTCCTCGGGGCAACTGCCGTCCGTAGAGCAGGCCAGTCGGCAGGGTCTTGAGCAGGCGTTCGCGCTGTTCAACCAGATGTCGAGTCAATTGACCGACTCCTACAGCATGCTTGAGGCGCGGGTCACCGAGCTCAAGGGTGAGCTGGCCGTGGTCAGCGCCCAGCGCATGCAGGAGCTGGCGGAAAAGGAGCGTCTGGCCAACCGTCTGCAAAATCTCCTCGATCTGTTGCCCGGTGGTGTCATCGTCATCGATGGTCACGGCATCGTGTGCGAGGCCAATCCGGCCGCCATCGATCTGCTGGGCCTGCCGCTGGAAGGTGAGCTGTGGCGCCATGTCATTGCCCGTTGCTTCGCGCCCCGTGAAGACGACGGTCATGAAATATCCCTGAGAAACGGTCGACGCCTGTCGATTGCCACCCGCTCGCTGGATGCCGAGCCGGGGCAATTGGTGCTGCTCAATGACCTGACTGAAACCCGTCACTTGCAGGATCAGCTCGCACGCCACGAACGCCTGTCGTCGTTGGGGCGCATGGTCGCCTCGCTGGCTCATCAAATTCGTACGCCGCTTTCCGCCGCGCTGCTGTATGCCAGCCATTTGACCGAGCAGGCGCTGCCGGTCGCCACCCAGCAGCGGTTTGCCGGGCGCCTGAAGGAGCGTCTGCATGAGCTGGAGCATCAGGTGCGCGACATGCTGGTGTTCGCTCGCGGTGAATTGCCGCTGACCGACCGCGTCACGCCCAATGCCCTGATGCAGTCGTTGCAGGCGGCAGCGTTGACCCACGTGCAGGATCTGCCAATTCGCTGGCAGTGCGACAGCCATGCAGGCGAGTTGCTGTGCAATCGCGACACGCTGGTTGGTGCTGTGCTCAATCTGATTGAAAACGCGATTCAGGCCAGTGGCGGTGACGTGCGCCTGAAAGTGCATTGCTACACCCGCGACAACACCCTGCGCCTTTGCGTCAGTGACAATGGCGGCGGTATCGAGTCGGCGGTGCTGGCGCGGCTGGGCGAGCCATTTTTCACCACCAAGGTCACCGGCACCGGCCTGGGCCTGACCGTGGTCAAGGCCGTGGCCCGTGCGCATCAGGGAGAATTGCAACTGCGCTCGCGGGTCGGGCGCGGCACGTGCGCGCAGGTCGTCCTGCCGATGTTTTCCGCTGTACAGGGAGCTGAGTGAAGGTCATGGGCATCAAGGTTCTGCTGGTCGAGGATGACCGTTCATTGCGCGAGGCGCTGGCCGATACGCTGCTGCTGGCCGGTCACGACTATCACGCCGTGGGTTCTGCCGAGGAGGCGCTGAAAGCCGTGGAGTGCGAGGCGTTCAGCCTGGTGGTCAGCGACGTCAACATGCCGGGCATGGACGGTCACCAGTTGCTCGGCCTGCTGCGCGCGCGCCAACCGCAATTGCCGGTGCTGCTGATGACGGCTCACGGTGCCGTCGAGCGTGCGGTGGATGCCATGCGTCAGGGCGCGGCGGATTATCTGGTCAAGCCCTTCGAGCCCAAGGCGCTGCTGGATCTGGTTGCGCGCCATGCTCTGGGCAATCTCGGTACAACTGACGCAGAAGGGCCGGTTGCCGTCGAGCCGGCCAGTGCGCAGTTGCTGGATCTGGCGGCGCGGGTCGCCCGCAGCGATTCCACCGTGCTGATTTCCGGCGAGTCCGGCACCGGCAAGGAGGTGCTGGCGCGCTACATCCACCAGCAATCCCATCGCGCCAGTCAGCCGTTCATTGCGATCAACTGCGCGGCGATCCCGGACAACATGCTTGAAGCGACATTGTTCGGTCACGAGAAAGGTTCGTTCACCGGCGCCATCGCGGCGCAGGCCGGCAAGTTCGAGCAGGCCGACGGCGGCACCATTCTGCTCGACGAGATTTCCGAGATGCCTCTGGGGCTGCAGGCCAAGTTGCTGCGTGTGCTGCAGGAGCGTGAAGTGGAACGGGTCGGCGCACGCAAGCCGATCACCCTCGACATTCGTGTCGTCGCCACCACCAACCGTGATCTGGCGGGTGAAGTGGCGGCGGGGCGGTTCCGTGAAGACCTCTACTATCGCCTGTCGGTGTTTCCGCTGGCCTGGCGTCCGCTGCGTGAGCGCACCGCCGACATCCTGCCGCTGGCCGAGCGTCTGCTGGCCAAGCACGTCAATAAAATGAAGCATGCGATGGCGAAGTTCTCGCCCGAGGCGCAGGCGTGCCTGATCGGTTATCCCTGGCCGGGCAACGTGCGTGAGCTGGATAACGCGGTGCAGCGGGCGTTGATCCTGCAGCAGGGCGGGCTGATCCAGCCGCAGGATTTCTGTCTCTCCGGGCCTGCGCTGTTCGCGCCGTTGCCAGTGGCCGTGCCGGCAGCAGCGGTCATTCGTGAGGTCGAGATCGAGGCGGATTCGGCCGGCGCGCTGGGCGATGACCTGCGTCGTCGCGAGTTCCAGATGATCATCGACACCCTGCGCACCGAACGCGGTCGGCGCAAGGAAGCCGCCGAAAAACTCGGTATCAGCCCGCGTACATTGCGCTACAAACTGGCGCAGATGCGCGATGCGGGGATGGACGTCGAAGGGTATCTGTTCGCCACGTAAGCGGTGGCGCAAACGTTTGAAAACGCATTTCTCGAAGCGGTGCCCGTGAGCTGGCACCGTTGTTGCTAACACCTGAGTACCCGCCGAGTGAGTGTCAAAAAATTGCGGGCCGCCCAAGAGAGTAGACCATGAGCCAAGGTATTGAATTTAATCGGTTGATGATGGACATGAAGGCCATGCAAATGGACGCCATGTCGAAGCCGAAATCGACTGCCGCCGTCCCTGAAGTGGCAGGCAGCAGCTTTTCCGACATGCTCGGTCAGGCCATCAACAAAGTGAACGATACCCAACAGGCCTCGAGCCAATTGGCCAACGCGTTCGAAATCGGCAAGAGCGGCGTCGATTTGACGGACGTGATGATTTCCTCGCAAAAGGCCAGCGTGTCGTTCCAGGCTCTGACCCAGGTGCGCAACAAACTGGTTCAGGCTTATCAAGACATCATGCAGATGCCGGTTTAAGGACGAGATTGAGTCATGGCAGAAGCAGTCGCCGATAATGTTCCGGCCAAGGCCACCCCGATAGACGGCAAACCGCCGCTGTTCGGCCTGTCCTTCCTGGAAAACCTCTCCGAGATGACCATGCTGCGTCAGGTGGGCCTGTTGGTCGGCCTGGCTGCGAGCGTGGCGATTGGCTTTGCCGTGGTGCTGTGGTCACAGCAACCGGACTACCGGCCTCTGTACGGCAGCCTTGCCGGTATGGACGCCAAGCAGGTCATGGACACCCTGGCCTCCGCCGACATTCCCTACACCGTCGAGCCGAACTCCGGTGCCTTGCTGGTCAAGGCCGATGACCTGTCCCGTGCGCGACTGAAACTCGCCGCTGCTGGTGTCACTCCCAGCGACGGCAACATCGGTTTCGAGATTCTCGACAAGGAACAGGGTCTGGGCACCAGCCAGTTCATGGAAGCGACCCGTTACCGTCGCGGCCTCGAAGGCGAACTGGCCCGCACCATCTCCGCCCTGAACAACGTCAAGGGCGCACGCGTTCACCTGGCGATCCCGAAAAGCTCGGTGTTCGTCCGTGACGAACGCAAGCCAAGCGCTTCGGTACTGGTCGAGTTGTACTCCGGCCGTTCGCTGGAGCCGGGTCAGGTCGTTGCCATCATCAACCTGGTGGCCACTTCCGTTCCCGAGCTGAGCAAGTCGCAGATCACCGTCGTCGACCAGAAGGGCAACCTGCTGTCGGATCAGGCGGAAAATTCCGAAATGACCATGGCCGGCAAGCAGTTCGATTACAGCCGCCGCATGGAAAGCATGCTGACCCAGCGTGTGCACAATATTCTGCAACCGGTACTGGGCAACGATCGCTACAAGGCTGAAGTGTCGGCCGACATCGATTTCAGTGCCGTCGAATCCACCGCCGAGCAGTTCAACCCGGATCAGCCGGCGCTGCGCAGCGAGCAATCGGTCAACGAGCAGCGCACCGCCAGCAATGGCCCGCAAGGCGTACCAGGTGCCCTGAGCAACCAGCCGCCGTCGCCGGCTTCGGCGCCGCAAACCACCGGTGGCGCCCAGGCTTCGACCGGCATGGTGCAACCTGGCCAGCCACTGGTCGATGCCAACGGTCAGCAGATCATGGACCCGGCCACCGGCCAGCCGATGCTCGCGCCGTACCCGGCAGACAAGCGTCAACAATCCACCAAGAACTTTGAACTCGACCGTTCCATCAGCCACACCAAGCAGCAGCAGGGTCGCCTGAATCGCCTGTCGGTGTCGGTGGTGGTGGACGATCAGGTCAAGATCAACCCGGCCAACGGCGAAACCACCCGTGCGCCGTGGAGCGCCGACGAATTGGCGCGCTTCACTCGTCTGGTGCAGGACGCCGTCGGTTTCGACGCCAGCCGTGGCGACAGCGTCAGCGTGATCAACATGCCGTTCTCCGCCGAGCGCGGCGAAGTGATTGCCGACATTCCGTTCTACTCCCAGCCATGGTTCTGGGACATCGTCAAACAAGTGCTGGGTGTGTTGTTCATCCTGGTGCTGGTGTTCGGCGTGCTGCGTCCGGTGCTCAACAACATCACCGGCGGCGGCAAAGGCAAGGAACTGGCCGGTCTGGGCGGTGACGTGGAACTGGGTGGCATGGGCGGTCTGGACGGTGAACTGTCCAACGATCGCGTCAGCCTCGGCGGCCCGACCAGCATCCTGCTGCCGAGCCCGAGCGAAGGCTATGACGCTCAGTTGAACGCAATCAAGAGTCTGGTGGCAGAAGACCCGGGTCGTGTGGCCCAGGTCGTGAAAGAGTGGATTAACGCAGATGAGTGATAACCGAGCCGCCGTCGCCAAACTGTCCCGGGTCGATAAAGCCGCGATTCTGCTGCTGTCCCTGGGTTCGACCGATGCTGCACAAGTGCTGCGCCACATGGGCCCGAAAGAGGTTCAGCGAGTCGGCGTGGCCATGGCCCAGATGGGCAACGTCCACCGCGAGCAGGTCGAGCAGGTCATGAGCGAGTTCGTCGACATCGTCGGCGACCAGACCAGCCTGGGCGTCGGCTCCGACGACTACGTGCGCAAAATGCTCACCCAGGCCCTGGGTGAAGACAAGGCCAACGGCCTGATCGACCGCATCCTGCTGGGCGGCAACACCAGCGGCCTCGACAGCCTGAAATGGATGGAGCCGCGCGCCGTAGCCGACGTGATCCGCTACGAGCACCCGCAGATCCAGGCGATCGTGGTCGCGTACCTCGATCCGGACCAGGCCGGTGAAGTGCTGGGCAACTTCGACCACAAGGTGCGTCTGGACATCATCCTGCGCGTCTCGTCGTTGAACACCGTGCAGCCGGCGGCACTGAAAGAATTGAACCAGATCCTCGAGAAGCAGTTCTCGGGCAACTCGAACGCCTCGCGCACCACCCTGGGTGGCATCAAGCGGGCGGCGGACATCATGAACTTCCTCGACAGCTCGATCGAAGGCCAGCTCATGGACTCGATCCGCGAAGTCGACGAAGACCTGTCCGGTCAGATCGAAGACCTCATGTTCGTGTTCAACAACCTGGCCGATGTCGACGACCGCGGTATCCAGGCGCTGTTGCGCGAAGTGTCCTCCGATGTGCTGGTGCTGGCCCTCAAGGGGTCGGACGAAGGCGTCAAGGAAAAGATCTTCAAGAACATGTCCAAACGTGCTGCCGAACTGCTGCGCGACGACCTCGAGGCCAAAGGCCCGGTGCGTGTCAGCGACGTGGAAACCGCGCAGAAGGAAATCCTCACCATCGCCCGCCGTATGGCCGAAGCCGGAGAAATCGTGCTCGGTGGCAAGGGCGGCGAGGAAATGATCTAACACCATGGGCAAGAACGACGACGATGTGACGGACCTGATCCGTGCCCGGGACGTCCGCGGTTTCGAAACCTGGGCCATCCCGAGTTTCGACCCGCCGCCACCGGAACCCGAGCCGGAACCGGAGCCCGAACCGCCGGAGATGGAGGAAGTGCCGCTGGAGGAAGTCCAGCCACTGACCCTCGAAGAACTCGAAAGCATCCGTCAGGAGGCTTACAACGAGGGCTTCGCCATCGGCGAAAAAGAAGGTTTCCACAGCGCTACCCTCAAGGTGCGCCAGGAAGCCGAAGTGGTTCTCTCCGCCAAGGTCAACAGCCTCGAGCAGTTGATGGTGAACCTGTTCGAGCCCATCGCCGAACAAGACACGCAGATTGAAAAGTCGCTGGTCGACCTCGTGCAGCACATCGCGCGTCAGGTGATCCAGCGCGAACTGGCCATCGACTCGACGCAGATCGAACACGTCATGCGCGACGCCCTCAAGCTGTTGCCGCTGGGCGTGGGCAATGTGCGGCTGTACGTCAATCCGCAGGATTTCGAGCAGGTCAAAGCCCTGCGCGAACGCCATGAGGAAACCTGGCGTATCGTCGAGGACGAGTCGCTGCTGCCGGGCGGTTGCCGGGTTGAAACCGAGCACAGCCGGATCGATGCGAGCATCGAAACCCGTGTCGGTCAGGTCATGGCCAAGCTGTTCGACCAGTTGCACGAACAGGCCTTGCACCCGGCCGAACCGGATCTGAGCCTCGACTTGCCGGAAGCGCCGAAACCGGCCCCTGTCACCGACGAGCCGCTCGCGGACGCCCCCGATGCGCCTTGAACGCACCAGTTTCGCCAAGCGCCTGAGCACCTATGCGGAGGCCACCGAAATCCCCGGTGCGCCGATCCTCGAAGGACGCCTGCTGCGCATGGTCGGTCTGACCCTCGAAGCCGAAGGCCTGCGCGCGGCCATGGGCACCCGCTGCATGGTGATCAACGACGACAGCTATCACCCGTCGCAGGTCGAAGCTGAAGTGATGGGTTTCTCCGGCAGCAAAGTTTTCCTGATGCCTGTTGGCAGCGTTGCCGGTATCGCGCCGGGTGCCCGTGTGGTGCCGCTGGCCGATACCGGTCGTTTGCCGATGGGCATGAGCATGCTTGGTCGTGTGCTGGACGGCGCCGGACGTGCGCTGGACGGCAAGGGCGGCATGAAGGCCGAAGACTGGGTGCCGATGGACGGTCCGACCATCAACCCGCTCAACCGTGACCCGATCAGCGTGCCGCTGGACGTCGGCATTCGTTGCATCAACGGTTTGTTGACGGTCGGTCGCGGTCAGCGTCTGGGTCTGTTCGCCGGTACTGGTGTCGGTAAGTCGGTGCTGCTGGGCATGATGACCCGCTTCACCGAGGCCGACATCATCGTCGTCGGTCTGATCGGTGAGCGGGGTCGAGAAGTTAAAGAGTTCATCGAGCACATTCTCGGTGAAGAAGGCCTCAAGCGTTCCGTGGTGGTTGCATCCCCTGCGGACGACGCACCACTGATGCGTCTGCGCGCGGCGATGTACTGCACGCGCATCGCCGAGTATTTCCGCGACAAGGGCAAGAATGTCCTGTTGCTGATGGATTCCCTGACCCGTTTCGCCCAGGCCCAGCGGGAAATCGCCCTGGCCATTGGGGAGCCGCCGGCGACCAAGGGTTATCCGCCTTCTGTGTTTGCCAAGCTGCCGAAACTGGTGGAGCGCGCCGGTAACGCGGAGAAGGGCGGTGGTTCGATTACCGCGTTCTATACCGTGCTGTCCGAGGGCGATGACCAGCAGGACCCGATCGCCGACTCGGCGCGAGGCGTGCTCGACGGTCACATCGTATTGTCCCGGCGCCTGGCCGAAGAAGGGCATTACCCGGCCATCGATATCGAAGCCTCGATCAGCCGGGTAATGCCGGCCGTGGTGCCGCCCGATCACATGGTCCGGGCGCAATTCTTCAAGCAGCTGTGGTCGCGTTACCAGCAAAGTCGCGACCTGATCAGTGTCGGTGCCTATGTCGCCGGTGGTGATCGCGAGACTGACCTTGCCATCAATCTGCAGCCGCAACTGGTCAGATACCTGCGCCAGGGTCTGAACGACAGCATCAGCCTGGGCGAAAGCGAGGCCTACCTCGAAACAATTCTCGCCCCTGCGACCGGCGGGTAACCGGCCATGGCCCTGAGCCGCGCCGCACGTCTGGCACCGGTGGTGGAAATGGCCGAGAAGGCCGAAAAAACCGCCGTGCAACGTCTCGGGTATTTCCAGGGACAGGTGAAAGTGGCCGAAAGCAAACTCGCCGACCTACATGCCTTTCGTCTGGATTACTCCGAGCAATGGATCGTGCGCGGCAGCACCGGGGTGACCGGGCAGTGGCTGCTCGGGTTCCAGGGATTTCTGACCCAGCTCGATACGGCGGTCGACCAGCAACGGCAAAGCCTGCAATGGCACCAGAACAATCTGGACAAGGCTCGCGAGGCCTGGCAGCAGGCGTTTGCCCGGGTCGAAGGCTTGCGAAAACTTGTACAACGCTACCGCGATGAAGCCCAGCGAGTCGAAGACAAGCGCGAGCAAAAGCTGCTGGACGAACTGTCCCAGCGCCTGCCGCGCCGTGATGCCTACTGACGGGTTGATCTCTGACAGTTTGCGGTGACTTCCTGCCTTGCCCCTTACCCTAGCAAGTGCTAAACCTTGTACAGGTTCGTCAATGACAAGGAAGCCAGTACATGTCAGTCGTTACAGAAGTTTCTCCGGATGGCCAAAAGCTGACGATCTCGATCAAGGGCCGGTTCGATTTCGGTCGCCATCAGGAATTTCGCGAGTCCTACGAGCGACTCAATAAAAAGCCCGACTCCATCGTGGTGGATCTCAAGGATGCCACCTATCTCGACAGCTCGGCCTTGGGCATGCTGCTTCTGCTGCGTGACCACGCCGGCGGTGACGACTCGGACGTGCGGGTGGTCAACAGCAATTCGGATGTGCGCAAGATCCTCGCCATCTCCAACTTCGACAAACTGTTCGACATCAGTTGACGGCCATGCAGCCGCAAGAGCCCCTGACGATCCTGATCGCCGAGGACAGCGCCGCTGACCGGCTGCTGTTGTCGACCATCGTGCGACGCCAGGGGCATGCGGTACTGACGGCCGCCAATGGGGCCGAAGCGGTCGAGGTGTTTTCCAGCCAGCAGCCGCATCTGGTGCTGATGGACGCGATGATGCCGGTCATGGACGGCTTCGAAGCCGCACGCCAGATCAAGGTACTGGCGGGTGAGAACCTGGTGCCGATCATATTCCTCACGTCGCTGACCGAGAGCGAAGCCTTGGTGCGATGCCTGGAGGCCGGCGGTGACGACTTTCTGGCGAAGCCATACAACCAGGTGATCCTGTCCGCCAAAATCAAGGCGATGGATCGCTTGCGCCGCCTGCAAGCCACGGTGCTTGAACAGCGCGACCTGATTGCCCGGCACCACGACTACCTGCTCAACGAGCAGCGGGTCGCCAAGGCAGTGTTCGACAAGGTCGCGCATTCCGGTTGCCTGAGTGCGCCGAATATCCGTTACCTGCAATCGCCCTATGCGCTGTTCAACGGCGATCTGCTACTGGCGGCCTACACGCCGGCCGGCGACATGCATGTATTGCTCGGTGACTTCACCGGGCACGGTCTGCCGGCGGCGGTCGGTGCCATGCCGCTGGCGGAAGTGTTCTACGGCATGACCGCCAAGGGTTACGGGCTTGCCGAAACCCTGCGGGAAATGAACGCCAAGCTCAAGCGTATCCTGCCGGTGGACATGTTCTGCTGCGCCACGCTGCTCTGCCTGAGTTTTCAGCGGCGCAGCGTGGAGATCTGGAACGGCGGCATGCCTGACGGTTATCTGCATCGCATCGCTACGGGCGAGCGGGTACCGCTGGCGGCGCGGCATCTGCCTTTGGGGGTGCTCAGCCCGCAGGCTTTCGATGACCGCACCGAAGTGCTGTCGATGGCGGTGGGTGATCGGGTGTTCCTGTTGTCCGACGGGGTGATCGACACCTGCGACGCCAATGATCAGCTGTTCGGTGTCGAGCGCTTGCAGCGGGTGTTTTCCGGCAATCGCCAGCCGGATCGGCTGTTCGCCGAGATCGAGCAGGCGTTGCAGGATTTTCGCGGCGAAGCCCGGGACGATGTGAGCATGGTCGAGGTCAGCCTGCTGGAAATGGCGCAGGTCAATCCGTCGGCACCGGTGTATTCCGACAGCGGTCAGTCGTGCCCGCTGGACTGGTCGGTGAGTTTCGAATTTCGCGGCGCCACGCTCAAACGCTTCAATCCTTTGCCCTACCTGCTGCAATTGCTGCTCGAAGTGCATGGCTTGCGCACGCAGAGTGGCGCACTGTACAGCGTGCTCGCCGAGCTTTACTCCAATGCGCTGGAGCATGGGGTGCTGGGACTGGATTCCAGCCTCAAGCGCGACGCATCGGGTTTCGCCCGTTACTATGAGCAACGCAATGCGCGCCTCGATGCCCTGCAGGATGGATATGTGCGCGTGCATCTGGAGGTTCGTCCCGAGGGCGAGGGCGGTTGTCTGATCGTGCGTGTCGAAGACAGTGGCAAGGGCTTTGACGTGGCTCGTGTGATGGAGCGGCCGCTCGACGGTGTCCGCCTGTCGGGGCGCGGCGTCAGTCTGATCCGGCAATTGAGCAGGAATCCAAGCTGGTCGGACGATGGTCGTAGTGCTCGCGTGGAGTTTTTCTGGGAGGCTCTGGCATAATCCGCGCATTCTTGATCAAGGAGTGAACAAGTGACTGATGCCTGTGTAGATCGCGACGTACTGAGTGCGTTGCAAGAAGTCATGGAGGATGGCTATCCGGAATTGCTGGATACGTTCCTGGCAGATTCCGAAGCGCGCCTGCGTGAACTGCAAAAAACCGCCGATGCCGACGCCTTGTCGTCGGTGGCTCATAGCTTCAAAGGCAGTAGCAGCAATATGGGGGCGACCCGTCTTGCTGAACTTTGTCAGGAGCTGGAGCAGCACGCCAGAGACAAGAGCCCGTCCGAAATCATCAAGCTGGTGGCCGACATCCATGACGAGTTTGCGGATGTGCGCCCCGTCTATGAGGCCGAGCGACAGCGCTCTCCCGCCCATTGAGTCAACCGTCCGGCGTTTTTATCCGGCGCCGGACGAAACTGGCCCGGCACTTGCAGTCATCTCGTTCAACTGTACCTATGATCCCAGTGCAGCGGAGACCGTGCCATGCCTGCAACCCCTAACATTCTTCTTCAGACTGCCGCCCAGGCCAAGGCGCAAGCCGCCTCTGCCAAACCGTCAGTGGTGGCCGCAGGCCCCGGGGACAAGGCTTCGAGCTTCGCTCAGGTGTTTGCCGATCAGGGGCAGAACAAGCCTGCCGTCACGGTCGACAACTCGGTAAAACCCGCACGCGACAAGGTCGCCGACAACAGCGGCAAGAAGGACGCCGGCAAGGATCAGTCTGCCGCTCCGGACGCGACGGTTGCCGATAGCGGCAAAGCCTTGCCCGCCGACAAAACCTCGTCGACCGCAACGGATGATCCGGTGGCCAGCGACGATACGTCCGATACGCCGACCACGCCGGTCGCCGACATCACCCCGGTTGTGGATCCGACGCTGGACCCGGCGCTGATGCAGGTCGTGCAGCCGGTCGTCACGCCACCGGTTGTTGCTGCGCCGGTCGTTGAAACACCTCCGGTGAAGCCTGAGACCCAGGCGCCGGCAGTGGCGGCATTGCCAGCAGCCGCCACTGCGACGACGCCTGTCGTTGACAGTGATTTCGATCCCGAGGCCGATCCGCTCGATTCAATGCCGGCCTTGCGCATGGCGATGGAGCAGAGCGGTCACATTTCCGCGTCCAGCCAGTCGCAACCCAAGACGACCCCGGCCCAGACCCAGGCCGACGGCGAACTGACCTCGGCCCAGACCTTCGCTGCCGGCATGGCCAGCATGCTGGATGTGCAGGCCGACAAGGACAGCACCAGTCAGGGCGGCGAAAAGGCCTTCAGTGGTCTGATCGACGATGGCCTGAAAGACCTGAAATCCGCCACCAGCGATACCCGCGTCGATGATTTCGCCAACCGTCTGGCGGCACTGACCCAGGCGGCCACACCGAAAACCGCCAACGCGGTGCCGGTGAACCAGCCGATCGCCATGCATCAGAACGGCTGGACCGAGGAGGTGGTCAACCGCGTCATGTACCTGTCGAGCAATAACCTGAAATCTGCCGATATCCAGTTGCAGCCGGCTGAACTGGGTCGCCTGGATATCCGGGTGAACATGGTGCCGGACCAGCAGACCCAGGTGACCTTCATGAGTGCTCACCCGAGCGTTCGCGAAGCCCTCGACGGCCAGATGCATCGCCTGCGTGACATGTTCACTCAACAGGGCATGGGACAGGTCGATGTCAACGTTTCCGACCAGAACCGTGGCTGGCAAGGGCAGGGTCAGGAGCAGGCGCAACAGGGCCAGACGGGGCGCACCAGCGCCGCCGGCGGTCGCCTGGACTCGTCGGAAGAAGAGCTGACGTCTGCGGCCGTGGCTGAAGCGGCTGCCGCGACCACTCACGTGATCGGCTCCAGCGCCGTCGACTATTACGCCTGATTCATCCTTCCCCGAGGGAGCGGCCCTGTCCGCTCCCTCATCTGTTTTGCCACCGCTCTCCATTCCCCTCCGACACTTCTGGCATAACACTTGCTCTTGCCTTGCCGTGCGACTGTGAAAACCCGATTAGTGACGGATTATTGGCATGGCGAAGAGCGAAGCAGCAGCAGTAAAAGACCCCGCAACCAAAGGCAAACTCAAGATGATCATCGCGATCGTGCTCGGGTTGCTGCTGGCCATCGGCGCGTCTGTGGGGGCGACGTGGTTCTTCATGCACAGCGCCCAGAGCAAACCTGCGGCTGCCGTGGAAACCGCTCCGGTCGGCAAGCAGCCGGCGATTTTCGAGCCGATGGCGCCGGCCTTCGTGGCCAACTACAACCAGAACGGCCGTCAGCGCTACATGCAGGTGAGCATCACCATGCTGGCGCGCAACCAGGCCGATCTGGAAGCGCTCAAAGTGCACATGCCGGTGATCCGCAACAACCTGGTGATGCTCTTCTCCGGTCAGGACTTCGCCACACTGGCGACCCCGGTCGGTCAGGAGATGTTGCGCCAGAAGGCCACGGCCAGCGTCCAGGAAGTGGCGCAGAAAGAGCTGGGCAAAGTGGTGATCGAACAGTTGCTTTTCACTAACTTCGTACTGCAGTAGGAACACGACATGGCCGTGCAGGATCTGCTGTCCCAGGATGAAATCGACGCGCTGTTGCATGGCGTCGACGATGGTCTGGTACAGACCGATAACGCTGCCGAACCCGGCAGTGTCAAAAGCTACGACCTGACCAGCCAGGATCGCATCGTCCGTGGACGCATGCCGACTCTGGAGATGATCAACGAGCGTTTTGCCCGCTACACCCGCATCAGCATGTTCAACATGCTGCGCCGCTCGGCGGACGTTGCCGTCGGTGGCGTGCAGGTGATGAAGTTCGGCGAATACGTGCACTCGCTGTACGTACCGACCAGTCTGAACCTGGTCAAGATCAAACCCCTGCGCGGCACCGCGCTGTTCATCCTCGACGCCAAACTGGTGTTCAAGCTGGTGGACAACTTCTTCGGCGGCGACGGCCGTCACGCCAAGATCGAAGGGCGTGAATTCACCCCGACCGAACTGCGCGTGGTGCGCATGGTGCTGGAGCAGGCGTTCGTCGACCTGAAAGAAGCCTGGCAGGCGATCATGGAAGTCAACTTCGAGTACATCAACTCGGAAGTGAACCCGGCCATGGCCAACATCGTCGGCCCGAGCGAAGCGATCGTGGTCTCCACGTTCCACATCGAACTCGACGGCGGTGGCGGCGACCTGCACGTGACCATGCCGTACTCGATGATCGAGCCGGTGCGCGAAATGCTCGACGCCGGTTTCCAGTCGGACCTCGACGACCAGGACGAGCGCTGGGTCAACGCCCTGCGCCAGGACGTGCTGGATGTTGACGTGCCGATCGGCGCCACCGTGGCTCGCCGCCAGCTGAAACTGCGCGACATCCTGCACATGCAGCCGGGTGACGTGATCCCGGTCGAGATGCCGGAAGACATGATCATGCGCGCCAACGGCGTGCCGGCCTTCAAGGTCAAGATGGGCTCGCACAAAGGCAACCTCGCGTTGCAAGTCATCGAGCCGATCGAGCGTCGCTGAAGCGGCGCAACACCCCTTACGCCTTTAACTGAATTGTTGCCCGCCGAGGACAAATGATGAACGACGAAATGAACGCCCAGGACGATCAGGCACTGGCCGACGAGTGGGCTGCCGCCCTGGAAGAAACCGGTGAAGCCGGGCAGGCCGACATCGACGCGCTGCTGGCCGCCGACGCTGGCGTTGCGAGCTCCAACCGTCTGCCGATGGAAGAGTTCGGCAGCGTGCCGAAGAGCAACGAGCCGGTCAGTCTGGACGGTCCGAATCTGGACGTGATTCTCGACATCCCGGTGTCGATCTCGATGGAAGTGGGCAGCACCGACATCAACATCCGCAACCTGCTGCAACTCAACCAGGGTTCGGTGATCGAGCTTGACCGTCTGGCCGGTGAGCCGCTGGACGTGCTGGTCAACGGCACCCTCATCGCTCACGGCGAAGTGGTTGTGGTCAACGAAAAGTTCGGCATCCGCCTGACCGACGTGATCAGCCCAAGCGAACGCATCAAGAAGCTGCGCTGAGTGAAAAAGGTTCTGGGTTCCTTGCTGGCCGCGGTGCTGGCGCTGCCATTGACGGTCATGGCCGCCGAGCCTGCAGCCGTGACTGCTGCTGCGGCGGCTCCTGCGGCGCCCACGATTGCTCCGGCGGTCAGCAGTGGCGTCGCCGGTCAATTGACGCAACTGGTGTTCGGCCTGCTGCTGGTGCTGGGGTTGATCTTCTTCCTCGCCTGGCTGCTGCGCCGGGTGCAGAACGCAGGGCCGGCGGGCAAGGGCCATGTGATCGAACTGATCGGTTCCCGGGCGCTCGGTCCGCGTGACCGCTTGATGCTGGTGCAGGTCGGCAACGAGCAGATCCTGCTTGGTCTGAGCCCTGGCACGATCACCGCGCTGCACGTACTCAAGGAGCCGGTGGACGTCCCGGCCACCTCCGAAAAAGCGACTCCGGAATTTGCCCAGCATCTGTTGAAGATCCTCGGCAAGGATCAGAAGGATAAGAAGTAATGGGTGCGTTGCGCATCGTCTTGACCCTGGCCCTGATGTTGGCCGCGCCACTGGCGTTCGCCGCCGATCCGTTGTCGATCCCGGCGGTCACCCTGGGCACCAACGCCAACGGGGCGCAGGAGTATTCGGTCAGCCTGCAGATCCTGCTGATCATGACGGCGCTGAGCTTCATCCCGGCCGCCGTCATCCTGATGACCAGCTTCACCCGGATCATCATCGTCTTCTCGATCCTGCGTCAGGCCCTCGGCCTGCAACAGACGCCGTCGAACCAGATCCTCACCGGCATGGCGCTGTTCCTGACCCTGTTCATCATGGCGCCGGTGTTCGACCGGGTGAACAACGATGCTCTGCAACCGTATCTGGCGGAGAAACTCACCGCCCAGCAAGCGGTGGAAAAGGCCCAGGTGCCGATCAAGGACTTCATGCTCGCGCAGACGCGCTCCAGCGATCTGGAGCTGTTCATGCGCCTGTCCAAGCGCACCGACATCGCGACGCCGGATCAGGCGCCGCTGACCATTCTGGTGCCGGCGTTCGTTACGTCCGAGCTGAAAACCGCGTTCCAGATCGGCTTCATGATCTTCATCCCGTTCCTGATCATCGACCTGGTCGTGGCCAGTGTGCTGATGGCGATGGGTATGATGATGCTGTCGCCGCTGATCATTTCCCTGCCGTTCAAGATCATGCTGTTCGTGCTGGTTGACGGATGGGCGCTGATCATCGGCACCCTGGCCAGCAGTTTCGGAGGTGTTTCGCCATGACCCCAGAAGTAGCGGTCGACATCTTTCGCGAAGCCTTGTGGCTGACCACGATGATGGTCGCGATCCTGGTGGTCCCGAGTCTGCTGGTGGGCCTGCTGGTGTCGATGTTCCAGGCGGCGACGCAGATCAACGAACAGACCCTGAGCTTTCTGCCGCGTCTGCTGGTGATGCTGGTGACCCTGATCGTCGGCGGTCCGTGGATCATCCAGACCTTCATGGAATACATCATCCAGCTGTACAAAAACATTCCGCTGGTCATCGGCTAGGCCATGCAGTCGCTGCTTCAGTTGACCGACACCCAGATCAGCACCTGGGTGGCGACGTTCATGTTGCCGCTGTTTCGCATCGGCTCGATGCTGATGGTGATGCCGGTCTTCGGCACCACGCTGGTTCCCAAGCGCATCCGCCTGTATCTCGCACTGGCGATCACCGTGGTGATCTCGCCCAACCTGCCGCCCATGCCGGCGGTCAGTCCTCTCGATCTCAGCGGCTTGTTGTTGATCTCCGAGCAGATTCTGGTCGGTGCCGTGCTGGGCTTCTCCTTGCAGCTGTTCTTCCAGGCGTTCGTGATCGCGGGTCAGATCGTTGCAATCCAGATGGGCATGGGCTTCGCCTCGATGATCGACCCCACCAACGGCGTGTCGGTGGCGGTGATCGGGCAGTTCTTCACCATGCTGGTGACGCTGCTGTTCCTCGGCATGAACGGTCACCTCGTGGTCTTCGAGGTGCTGACTGAAAGCTTCACCACGCTGCCGGTCGGTGCAGGCCTGATGACCGCGCATTACTGGGAGCTGGCCGGCAAGCTCGGTTGGGTGCTCGGTGCGGCATTGATGCTGGTGCTGCCGGCGGTCACTGCGCTGCTGGTGGTCAACATTGCGTTCGGCGTGATGACCCGGGCGGCGCCGCAACTGAACATCTTCTCCATCGGTTTCCCGCTGACCCTCGTGCTCGGCCTGTTCATTGTCTGGGTCGGTCTGGCGGACATTCTCAACCAGTATCAGCCGCTGGCCGTCGAGGCCTTGCAGCTGCTACGCGAACTGGCACAGGCGCGCTGAGTCATGGCAGAGAGCGAGAGCGGTCAGGACAAGACAGAAGACCCCACGGAGAAGCGCAAGAAGGACTCCCGGGAAAAGGGCGAGATTGCGCGCTCCAAGGAGCTCAACACCCTGGCGATCATGCTTGCCGGTTCCGGCGCGCTGCTGGTGTTCGGCGGCATGCTCGCGCAGGACCTGATGGAACTGATGCGCATGAACTTCACGCTGTCGCGGGAAGTAATCATGGATCAGGGCGCCATGGGCAAGTTCCTGATGAATTCCGGCCTCACTGCGCTGGTGGCGATTCAGCCGATCATGATCACGTTGCTGCTGGCGGCGTTTCTCGGGCCGATCGCCCTCGGTGGCTGGCTGTTCGCCGCCGGCTCCCTGGCGCCCAAGTTCAGCCGGATGAATCCCGCCTCCGGCCTCAAGCGCATGTTCTCCGCGAAGTCGGTGATCGAGCTGCTCAAGGCGCTGGCCAAATTCCTGATCATTCTGGCCGTGGCGCTGGTGGTGCTGTCCGGGGATGTCGACGACCTGCTGCGCATCGCCCATGAACCGATGGACCGGGCCATCATTCACAGCCTGCAAGTGGTGGGCTGGAGCACGCTGTGGATGGCCTGCGGATTGATCATCATCGCGGCCGTCGATGTACCCGTGCAGATCTGGGAGAGCATCAAAAAGCTCAAGATGACCAAGCAGGAAGTGCGCGACGAGCACAAGGACCAGGAAGGCCGGCCGGAGGTCAAGCAGCGGATCCGTCAGGTCCAGCGCGAAATGTCGCAGCGGCGGATGATGGCGGCGATTCCGGATGCCGACGTGGTCATCACCAACCCGACCCACTACGCCGTTGCGCTCAAGTACGACTCGGAGAAGGGCGGGGCGCCGGTGCTGCTGGCCAAGGGCAGCGACTTCCTGGCGCTGAAGATCCGCGAAATCGCCGTGGCCAACGAAGTCATGCTGCTCGAATCGCCGGCCCTGGCGCGTTCGATCTACTACTCCACCGAGCTGGAAGAAGAGATCCCCGGCGGCCTGTACCTGGCGGTCGCTCAGGTACTGGCCTACGTCTACCAGATCCGCCAGCACCGCGCGGGCAAGGGCAAGTTCCCGGAGCCGCTCAAGGACGACCTGCCGATTCCGCCGGATCTGCGGCGCGATTCTTGATGAAACAAAAAACCGCCTTCCGGTTGAGTCCGAAGGCGGTTTTTTTATGCCTGATGACCTGCGTTGGCGTTGAGGCCGCCACGACGCATTTCTCAACCCTTTACGCAGAGGTTTGCGACGGTTGTAGCTCCAGATTATTCAGCACCCGATTCGCAGCCAGCTCCCCGAGCATGATCAGTTGCCCGATACCCGTCAGCGTTCTGCGCTGGGAGGCGGGCATGAGGTGGGCGAAGTCATTGGCGATGGTTCTGGCGGAGGCGAGGGTTTCGCAGAGCTCGACCAGCAGCTCTTCGTTTTTGAAGTCTGCGGTGACGGCAAACATCCGGCGGGTTCTGCGTGGCGGTGGCGTGGCGCCGGGCGGGCAGAGATAGTGATCGAGGGCGCGGTCGGCGGCTTCGTGAAGCTTTCTGGAGTCGAGGGATTCGTAGGGCGAGGCGGGATCGGTTTCGGGTGGGTTGGGTGTTGGTTTGATCATGGTGAAGCTCCTTTGGGGTGGAGCCGCCAGATCCAGTCGCTAAACAGGAAGGTGGCGGCTGTACGCAGGTTAGCGAACCGGTCAAAGGCACCCGGCAGACCCGAGGGTCTCCCGCATACAGCCACCATAACGAAATCGCAGACATACAGATCCGCAACGAAGCCTGGAACGCTGGTGCACCTTTAATCTGAGCGAGTCGCTAAACCCGATCGCTGATTCGTCAGCGACCGACCCACAATAAAACCCGACCCCAAGGCGCACAAGCCGGCGGATTCTGGCGTAGCTGTAGGCAATGGCGCAAGGATTCGTAGCCTCCAAGGCGTGTCTTGAGGTGTCTTTTAAACGCCTGAGTTTAAAAGACACTGGGTGCTGATTTATCGTCCCCCTTCGCGAGCAAGCTCGCTCCCACATTTGGAATGCATTTCCCTGTGGGAGCGAGCTAGCTGGTAAATAAATACGTCCTCGTTGCTCTCTATTTTTTCTAGCTAATTTTCATTTGATTGAAAAAAATTTTACTCATATTCAATATTGTCAATCCAAATTCCGCCATCGTTTTCTGGGCCTACTAATATCTCTACGTAGACGATGTGTTTTCCAATTGGTGCTGTGTACGAAGATGTATAAATATGTGGGTTGGCAGTTACTGGGATTTGCACGCGGTGCAATGTTTCTCCGTTTGAATTGCAGAATTTTAATTCCGTACCGAATACGTGCACGGCACTGAACTCTAGTTTCACCTTTTGTGCTACTCCATCGAGTTCTAGTCTGAATAGTGAGGTCCCGTCTGCAAGCAGTACCTTGGAGCCGAAGCTCGGCGGGAAACCTGTAGGGGCATGAAGTATTTGCACATAATATGGTGAGTTAGGCTTTTCTCTAATGACATGTACCGTGAACCCGTTTGCAAGTTTTACAGGGGTGTTTTGTCTAAATACTTGCGGCGCTCTTTGTTCCCATGTTTCAGATCCTGAAGCTGTTTTTTGTTTTAGGAATTTTAGCAAGCGTTTTGGGCATGCTACCTCCTTTATAAAGTTTCCGTTTGGTGCGAAGTTTATTTTGGCTGCTATTGTTAATTCGCTGTTGTGTTTTAGTTGAATGAGTTCGTTCCTTAATAAATCGGCCTTCAACCCATTAATTAGGTCGTCGTCTGTGACGGTGTGGCTGCTTAATAGAGAAATGGTATGGGCTGAGTCGTCATCCTTAAAACCGTATGCCTTCAAGTCGGCCTTTTGGCCTGCCAGCATGCCTGTCCATGGTGCTACCCTGACTTGGGCGTCATCCTTGAAACTATAGAGAATCAAATAGCCTTCATCCGTTGCTTGGGGTACTTCCGGAGTTGGCAGTCGTGGATCTTCGTTAGCAATCTCCATCACGCTGAATTTCATCGCTTTCGATTTTCCCGCCTGTCCCCCATAACGATTCAAATTCCATCGAACCTCAATATCCTGACCATGCCGCGCGGCAAGAAATGCAGGGCTCAATACGGTGTTCACTCGCTTGTTGCTGTTGAACGCCACCAGCGGAAACTGCGGCGAGCCCGCTGGTGGATTGATCTCCACCAGTCGTGCCCGGTCGCCGTCCCGCGCCTGCAGGTGTTCGATGCGTACTGTCACTCCATTCAGATAGGCCAACACATCGATAGGGTTGGCGGCCGGAGCCACCAGAAATGGCGGTAGCAAATCCTCCGGAGTCGATCCTGTTACGGTGCCGGTCGCCGGTCTGGAGCTGCCCACCAGATCACCGTTCGGCTTGCGCAGTTCGTAAGTCACGATGACGTTGCTACCGGCAAAGATCTTGTTGTTCGGCACTTCAAGGATGCAGGGTTTCTTCTGCCCGAACGGATCCGCTTCGACTTTGCCGCTGACGGTTACCACCACATCTGCGGGTTGCCCCGTGTTTTTCGCTGTGTACGTCGCGATGACTTCATAGCCCGCGACAAAACGCTGATCTATCGTCAGGACCACCAGCAGCAATGGCTTGCCCGCCAGTTTCTCCAGATCGATTTCCTCGGCGTCGTCGCCGGGATAATCCTCCATCCGCTCCAGCAGGATCGCCATCGGCAGACGCTTGCCATCCAGGTCCTCATCCACCGTCTGCACCGGCGACCACGGAGCATCGGTGTCCGGACCGTTGCCAAGCTGATCGGTGACGGTGTAGGAAAAATGCAGTTTCTTGTCCTGACGTTTCGCCTTATCCAGATACGCGCGGGTAACGGTGAAACAAATGGTGATGGGGTCTTCGTCACCGGGATTCGGCGGTTGTGGCGCCTGATTCGGATTGACCCTGGGCTTGGGCTCCAGCAGTTCGCCATTGCATTTGAGGGTGATGAGGTCATACGCCCGGCAATATGGATAGGCCACACACACTTCGGCGCTGACGAAATCCGGGCCGACGCCGTTCTTGAACTCGTCAGGCAGAAGGAGCTTGAGTTCAGAGTGGCCACCGGGATCGGTCAGGCGATCCTTCAGGCCGGGGCGGATGCGGTTATAGAGTATTTCGAGCGGGGGTGTGGACGTCCCTAAATTGCTGCTTCCACGCCTGACCGTGTAATACAGCATGTTGATCCGGTCCGGGTGTAGTCGACCCTTGGGAATGCGCAGTGTGGTACGCGCGTTCGGATCGACGATGGTTTTGCTGTCCAGTGCAGCCTGTTCCCCCTCAAGCCAAAGCTCCATGACGTCCCCGGGATCCATGGTGCCCGACGACGGCGGATCGACGAGAACGACAGCGCCTTCACCATCGGTGACCAGATCATAGGCGACCAGGGGCACTCCGATATGCGCACCTTCTACGGGCGTGGTCTGGCCATTGACGGATGGCGGATAGAGAACGAGAACGGTGTTGTCCGGTGGGGTCGAGGCGGTCATGAATGAGGCTCCTGCGTGGTCGGAACGGTCAGGTGCCATTTAATCGCTGAAATACAGACCCCACACCTGTCAGATCTGACAGGTGCCGACAAGCGGTGATTGGCACGACATTCAAAGCAAAATAGCGCCTTTCTACGGTGATCTTTTTTTCGGTGCAAAAGTTGGAAGGCTTCTTGCAGTAGCCGCCGTGCGCCCGCTCCGGGCGTCAAAAGTTTGCTTTAAAGGAACGGGGAAAACCGGTGGATCGCTCTCAGTTAATCAACAGTGCTCGCTCGAACATTGCCGATCTCAGTCGGGGCAATCTGGGTGTGCCGCTGTTGCTGCTGGTCATGCTGGCGATGATGATGTTGCCGGTGCCGCCGTTCCTGCTCGACGTGTTCTTCACCTTCAACATTGCCCTGTCGATCGTCGTGCTGCTGGTCTGCGTGTACGCCTTGCGGCCGCTGGATTTCGCGGTGTTTCCGACGATCCTGCTGGTGGCGACGCTGTTGCGGCTGGCGCTGAACGTAGCGTCGACGCGGGTGGTGATGCTCCACGGTCAGGACGGCCACGCCGCTGCCGGTAAGGTGATCCAGGCCTTCGGTGAGGTGGTGATCGGCGGTAACTACGTGGTCGGTATCGTGGTCTTCGCGATTTTGATGATCATCAACTTCGTCGTGGTGACCAAGGGTGCCGGGCGGATTTCCGAGGTGAGCGCGCGCTTCACCCTCGATGCGATGCCCGGCAAACAAATGGCCATCGACGCCGACCTCAACGCCGGCCTGATCGACCAGACCCAGGCCAAGGCCCGCCGTCAGGAAGTGGCCCAGGAAGCAGAGTTCTACGGTTCGATGGACGGTGCCAGCAAGTTCGTGCGCGGTGACGCCATCGCCGGCCTGCTGATTCTGTTCATCAACCTCATCGGCGGCATGGCCGTCGGTATTTTCCAGCACAACATGTCCTTCGCTGACGCCGGCAAGGTGTACGCCTTGCTGACCATCGGTGACGGTTTAGTGGCGCAATTGCCATCACTGTTGTTATCTACAGCTGCAGCGATCATGGTGACCCGTGCTTCCGGTTCGGAAGACATGGGCAAGCAGATCAATCGCCAGATGTTCGCCTCGCCGAAAGCGCTGGCGGTGGCGGCCGGTCTGATGGCGGTCATGGGCCTGGTGCCGGGCATGCCGCACTTCTCGTTCCTGACCATGGCCGCACTGGCCGCCGGTGGTGCTTACCTGTTCTGGAAGAAGCAGAACGTGGCCAAGGTGCAGGCGCTGGAAGAGGTCAAGCGTCAGCAGGAACTGCTGCCGTCGCCGGCCCGCGCCATGGAAACCAAGGAACTGGGCTGGGACGACGTGACGCCCATCGACATGATCGGCCTGGAAGTCGGCTATCGCCTGATTCCGCTGGTGGACCGCAACCAGGGCGGTCAGTTGCTGGCGCGGATCAAGGGCGTGCGCAAGAAGCTCTCGCAGGATCTGGGCTTCCTGATGCCGACCGTGCACATCCGCGACAACCTCGACCTGGCACCGAGCGCCTACCGCCTGACCCTGATGGGCGTGATTCTGGCCGAAGCCGAGATCTACCCGGATCGTGAACTGGCGATCAACCCGGGGCAGGTCTACGGCGCGCTCAACGGTATTACCGCCAAAGATCCGGCTTTCGGCCTGGAGGCGGTGTGGATCGAAGTCAGCCAGCGCGCCCAGGCGCAATCGCTCGGTTACACCGTGGTGGACGCCAGCACCGTGGTCGCCACCCACTTGAACCAGATTCTGTACAAGCACTCCAGCGAGCTGATCGGTCACGAAGAAGTGCAGCAACTCATGCAATTGCTGGCCAAGAGCTCGCCGAAACTGGCGGAAGAACTGGTGCCGGGTGTGGTCACGTTGTCGCAGCTGTTGAAAGTGTTGCAGGCGCTGCTGGCCGAACACGTGCCGGTGCGCGACATCCGCAGCATTGCCGAAGCCATCGCCAACAATGCCGCCAAGAGTCAAGATACCGCCGCTTTGGTGGCCGCTGTGCGTGTTGGCGTATCCCGTGCAATCGTCCAAAGCATTGTAGGGACTGAGTCCGAGCTGCCAGTCATCACGCTGGAGCCAAGGTTGGAACAAATATTGCTCAATAGTCTGCAGAAGGCAGGACAAGGCTCGGAAGAGGGCGTTCTGCTGGAGCCAAGCATGGCCGAGAAGCTGCAACGTTCGCTCATCGAAGCGGCGCAGCGTCAGGAAATGCAAGGTCAGCCGGTGATCCTGTTGGTAGCAGGCCCGGTTCGCGCGATGCTCTCGCGCTTTGGTCGCCTGGCAGTTCCCGGACTGCATGTGCTGGCCTACCAGGAAATTCCGGACAACAAGCAAGTGACCATCGTTGCGACAGTAGGGCCCAACGGCTGAGGTAGTGGTTTATGCAAGTTAAGCGTTTTTTCGCCGCCGATATGCGTCAGGCCATGAAGCTGGTTCGTGATGAGCTGGGCGCTGATGCCGCCATCATTGGCAACCGCCGCATTGCCGGCGGCGTCGAGCTGACGGCGGCGCTGGATTACAAACTGTCGGCGCTGGCGCCACGGGTTCCGAACATGGAACTCGAAGACGAGCTGCGCAAGACCCAGTCGCGCATCGTCACCGCCCAGGCCGAGCTGAGCATGCGTGGTGAGGCCGACGGCAACACCAATCGCCAGTTGTTCTCCGGTCTGCCATTGACCGCCGGCCTGCCGTTGACGGCTGCCGAGCCTCTGACAGAGCCGACGTACGCCGCACCGGCCCGTCCAGCCCCGGCACCTGCGCCGGCTGCCGCTGGTGTCGATCCGCGTGCGCTGGACTCGATGCGTTTCGAACTCAACAGCCTGCGCGAGCTGATGGAAGTGCAGCTCGGCACCCTGGCCTGGAATCAGCTGCAAGGCAGCCGTCCGGCTCAGGCGAACCTCTATCGTCGTCTGCAACGCATCGGCCTGTCCGGCCCGTTGTCCCGCGACCTGCTGGCGCTGACCAGCGATATCGAAGAACCTCGTCAGGCCTGGCGCATGTTGCTCGCGCACCTGGCGCGGATGATCGCCACACCGGAAGTCGAGCCGCTGGAAGAGGGCGGTGTGATTGCCATGGTCGGCCCGGCCGGCATGGGCAAGACCACCACCCTCGCCAAGCTCGCTGCCCGTTATGTGCTCAAGTACGGCGCACAGAACATTGCGCTGGTGAGCATGGACAGTTTCCGCATCGGTGCTCAGGAACAGTTGAAAACCCTGGGCCGGATCCTCAATGTGTCGGTGACCCACGTCGACCCGGGCCAGTCCCTGGTGCAGGCGCTGGATCCACTGCTGCGCAAACGCGTGGTGCTGATCGATACCGCCGGCCTGCAGGCCAGCGATCCGGCACTGCGCATGCAGCTGGAAAGTCTGGCCGGTCGTGGCATTCGGTCGAAAAATTATCTGGTGCTGGCAACCACCAGCCAGAAACAGGTTCTAACCGCCGCTTATCACAGTTACAAGCGTTGCGGGCTCGCCGGGTGCATCCTGACTAAACTGGATGAGACGGCCAGCCTTGGCGAAGTGCTGAGCCTGGCGATCAGTCATGAACTGCCGGTCGCCTACCTGACCGACGGCCCGCGGATTCCGGATGATCTGCATCTGCCGCGCCGTCATCAATTGGTCAGCCGCGCCGTCAGCGTGCAAATGCAGGAAGAACCCAGCGAAGAAGCCATGGCTGACATGTTCGCTGATATCTACCACAGCCCGACCAAGCAGGTTGGCTGAGGTAATGAACAGTTTTTGTACCTACATCGATGGTCTGCCACGCATTGTTCCGGTTGTGAACGCGCAGCCAGTAATGTGGCCTCCGTCTATGCAAGACAAGGTAAAGAAATAACATGGGCAGCATGCATCCCGTACAGGTGATCGCGGTGACCGGCGGCAAAGGTGGCGTCGGCAAGACTAACGTGTCAGTGAACTTGTCCCTGGCGCTGGCAGAGCTTGGCCGTCGGGTCATGCTGCTGGATGCCGACCTGGGTCTGGCGAACGTCGACGTTCTGCTGGGCCTGACGCCCAAACGTACTCTGGCCGATGTGATCGAGGGTCGCTGCGAACTGCGCGACGTGCTGTTGCAAGGTCCCGGCGGGATCCGCATAGTGCCGGCCGCTTCCGGCACGCAAAGCATGGTTCACCTGAGCCCGGCCCAGCATGCCGGCCTCATCCAGGCATTCAGTGATATCGGCGACAATCTCGACGTGCTGGTGATCGACACCGCTGCGGGTATTGGTGACTCGGTAGTCAGTTTCGTTCGCGCTGCGCAAGAAGTGTTGCTGGTGGTCTGCGACGAGCCGACCTCGATCACCGACGCCTACGCGCTGATCAAGCTGCTCAACCGCGATTACGGCATGAACCGCTTCCGCGTCCTGGCCAACATGGCCCAGAGCCCGCAGGAAGGTCGCAACCTGTTCGCGAAGTTGACCAAGGTCACGGATCGCTTCCTCGACGTCGCCTTACAATACGTCGGTGCGGTGCCTTACGACGAAAGCGTGCGCAAGGCGGTGCAGAAGCAGCGTGCGGTCTATGAAGCCTTCCCGCGTTCCAAGTGCGCACTGGCATTCAAGGCGATCGCGCAAAAGGTCGACACCTGGCCGCTGCCCGCCAACCCGCGCGGCCATCTCGAATTTTTCGTCGAGCGCCTCGTGCAGCAAACGGCAGGACCTGTGCTATGACCGCCAGCGGTATGAACCTTTACAAAAAGTCGGCGCGTGACGCGCAGTACGAGCTGATCGAGCGTTACGCGCCGCTGGTCAAACGCATCGCCTACCACTTGCTGGCGCGGTTGCCGGCCAGTGTGCAGGTCGAAGACCTGATCCAGGCCGGGATGATCGGCCTGCTCGAAGTCTCGACCAAATACGACGCCAGCAAGGGCGCCAGTTTCGAAACGTACGCGGGCATCCGGATCCGCGGCGCGATGCTCGATGAAGTCCGCAAGGGGGACTGGGCACCGCGCTCGGTTCACCGCAATACCCGTATGGTCAGCGACGCGATTCGCTCGATTGAAGCTAAAACCGGCCGTGACGCTAAAGATCACGAGGTTGCGGCCGAACTCCAGTTGAGTCTCGACGATTACTACGGGATTTTGAACGACACCCTGGGCAGCCGACTGTTCAGTTTCGACGACCTGTTGCAGGACGGCGAACACGAAGGGCTGCACGAGGATGGCGCCAGTGCTCATCTTGAGCCGTCACGCGATCTGGAAGATGAACGCTTCCAGGCGGCGCTGGCGGACGCGATTGCCAATTTGCCGGAGCGTGAGCGACTGGTGTTGGCGCTGTACTACGACGAAGAACTGAACCTCAAGGAAATCGGTGAAGTCCTTGGCGTCAGTGAATCGCGGGTCAGCCAGTTACACAGCCAGTGCGCGGCCCGCTTGCGGGGGCGTTTGGGGGAGTGGCGAGCGCGCTGAAGGCAGTGTGGGGACACTGCGAACGAGGCTGGTGCGGTGGTGAACGGCACCGGTCTTGCTCTGTTGTGCTCCAGACAGTCATCGAGTGCTTTGCCGGATTGATTGAAATGGCGCGTTCAGGTGCTGGACGCGTTTAAGACTGCTTGGAGGTCGAATTGAACAAAGACATGAAAATCCTCATCGTTGATGACTTCTCAACGATGCGGCGGATCATCAAGAACCTGTTGCGTGACCTCGGGTTCACCAACACCGTTGAAGCCGACGATGGCACCACTGCCATTCCGGTGCTCAACAGCGGCAGCATCGACTTTCTGGTGACCGACTGGAACATGCCCGGCATGACCGGTATCGACCTGCTGCGTCACGTGCGCGCCGATGAAAAACTCAAGCACCTGCCGGTGCTGATGGTGACCGCTGAAGCCAAGCGCGAGCAGATCATCGAAGCGGCCCAGGCCGGCGTTAACGGCTACGTGGTCAAACCTTTCACGGCTCAGGCGCTGAAAGAAAAAATCGAGAAGATTTTCGAACGCATCGGCTGATGACGCGCGGGGGAGCTATGGAGCATAAAGAATCTTCACAGGGCGACTTCGAGTCGACGCTGAAAAAACACGCGGTCGAACTGGTCGAAAGCCTCGAAAAAGGCAGGTTCGGCGACGCTGTGCAACTGATCCATGAGCTCAATCAGACCCGTGACCGTGGCCTGTACCAGGAAGTCGGCAAGCTCACGCGCGAACTGCACAGTGCAATCGTTAACTTCCAGATCGACCCGCACATGCCGCAGGCCGAGGAAGTGTCGCAGATCACTGATGCGACCGAGCGCCTGGGCTATGTGGTCAAGCTGACCGAAGCTGCGGCCAACCGCACCATGGATCTGGTGGAAAGCGCCACGCCGGTGGTCAATGGTCTGGCTGATGAAGCCCAGGCGTTGAGTGCCGACTGGGGACGTTTCATGCGCCGCGAAGTCGGGGCTGAAGAGTTCCGCGAACTGGCGCGTCGGGTCGACGGTTTTCTGTCACGCAGCAGCGCGGACAACCGCGCGGTGTCGAGCAACCTCAACGACATCCTGCTGGCCCAGGATTACCAGGACCTCACCGGTCAGGTGATCAAGCGCGTGACCCAACTGGTCACCGAAGTCGAAAGCAATCTGCTCAAACTCGTCCTTATGGCCAGTCAGGTTGACCGCTTCGCGGGCATCGAACATGACCGTGCGGCGATGCTCGCTGAAAAAGATCCACAAAAACATCTCTCGCAGGGTGAAGGTCCGCAGATTCATGCCGATAAACGAGAAGACGTTGTGTCCGGTCAGGACGATGTGGACGATTTGCTATCCAGCCTTGGATTTTAGTTTTCTGGGTTTTTAGACCTGTAGGAGCACCCCATTAATGAGCTTCGGCGCCGATGAAGAGATCCTTCAGGATTTCCTGGTTGAGGCCGGCGAGATTCTTGAGCAACTGTCCGAACAACTGGTCGAGCTGGAAAGCCGCCCGGATGACGCAGATCTGCTCAACGCAATTTTTCGCGGTTTCCACACTGTAAAAGGGGGCGCCGGCTTCCTTCAGCTCAACGAGCTGGTGGAGTGCTGTCACATCGCCGAAAACGTGTTCGACATCCTGCGCAAGGGTGAGCGTCGCGTAGATGCAGAACTGATGGACGTGGTGCTCGAAGCGCTGGACGCGGTGAACAGCATGTTCAGCGAAGTCCGCGATCGCAGCCCGATTACCGCTGCAACCCCGGAACTGCTGGCCGCCCTGGCGCGCCTGGCCGAACCGCAATCGGCGGATGAAGCTCCGGCTTCGCCCGTGGCCGAGATGATCGAAGAGCTGGTCGTTGAAAACGAAACCGGCGACTCCGGCGACATCACCGATAACGAATTTGAACAGCTGCTGGACTCGCTGAACGCCGTCAAGGCCGAAGCCGAAGCCCCGGCGGCTGCCGCTGCGCCTGTTTCCGATGAGGCGGCCAGCGATGAAATCACCGACGCCGAGTTCGAGTCGCTGCTCGACCAGTTGCACGGCAAGGGTCAGTTCGCGGCCGACGCCGTGGCACCGGCTGCCGCTGCGCCTGCGGCTCCGGCGGCGGGTGACAGCTCGGACATCACCGACGACGAATTCGAAGCCTTGCTCGATCAGTTGCATGGCAAGGGCAACTTTGCCGTCGATGCGCTGGAGTCGGCGATTGCGTCCGTCCCTGCGAATGCAAATGCTGCCCCGGCAGCGGCTGCAGCCGGTAGCGATCTGATCACCGATCACGAGTTCGAATCGCTGCTCGACGATCTGCATGGCAAAGGCAAGTTCACTGACGTCGCCACCGGTGCCGTCGTGACGGCCGGCAATGCTTCGGCGGTTGCGACGCCGGCTGCGAAGACGCCAGCCGCTGCGGCAAAACCCGCTGCAAAAGCGCCTGAGCCCAAAGCCGAACCGGCCAAACCGGCTGCCGCTGCGGCACCCGCTCCGGCCCGTGCGCCGGCGACTCCGCCACCGGAAAAACCGGCGAGCGAAGCCGAGACTACCGTGCGTGTGGACACCGCACGTCTCGACGAAATCATGAACATGGTTGGCGAGCTGGTGCTGGTGCGTAACCGTCTGGTGCGCCTGGGCCTGAACAGCGGCGACGAGTCGATGCAGAAGGCCGTGTCGAACCTCGACGTGGTCACCGCCGACCTGCAGACCGCGGTAATGAAGACCCGGATGCAGCCGATCAAGAAAGTCTTCGGCCGCTTCCCGCGACTGGTTCGCGACCTCGCGCGTCAGCTCAAGAAAGAGATCAACCTGGAGCTGGTGGGCGAAGAGACCGACCTCGACAAGAACCTCGTCGAGGCACTGGCCGACCCGCTGGTCCACTTGGTGCGCAACGCGGTCGACCACGGCATCGAGTCGCCGGAAGAACGCGAAGCCTCGGGCAAGGCCCGTGGCGGCAAGGTGATCCTGGCGGCCGAGCAGGAAGGCGACCACATCCTGTTGTCGATCTCCGACGACGGCAAAGGCATGGACCCGAACGTCCTGCGCGCCATCGCCGTGAAACGCGGTGTGATGGACAAGGATGCCGCCGATCGCCTGAGCGACACCGAGTGCTACAACCTGATCTTCGCCCCGGGTTTCTCGACCAAGACCGAGATCTCCGACGTGTCCGGCCGTGGTGTCGGCATGGACGTGGTGAAGACCAAGATTTCCCAGCTCAACGGTTCGATCAACATCTACTCGACCAAGGGCGCCGGCTCGAAAATCGTCATCAAGGTGCCGCTGACGCTGGCGATCATGCCGACTCTGATGGTGATGCTCGGCAACCAGGCGTTCGCGTTCCCGCTGGTGAACGTCAACGAAATCTTCCACCTCGACCTGTCGACCACCAACGTGGTGGACGGCCAGGAAGTGGTGATCGTGCGGGACAAGGCGCTGCCATTGTTCTACCTCAAGCGCTGGCTGGTCAGCTCCGCCGCTCACGAAGAGCAGCGCGAAGGCCATGTGGTGATCCTTTCGGTGGGCACCCAGCGGATCGGCTTCGTCGTCGATCAACTGGTCGGCCAGGAAGAAGTGGTCATCAAGCCATTGGGCAAAATGCTGCAGGGAACCCCGGGCATGTCCGGCGCCACCATTACCGGTGACGGCCGCATTGCGCTGATTCTCGATGTTCCAAGCATGCTCAAGCGTTACGCCGCACGGCGTATTTGAATCCGGGGCAGCGGGGCGACAACGTCCCGCTGCACCTAATGGAGTGTTTATGGCAGTCAAAGTCCTGGTGGTGGACGATTCGGGTTTTTTCCGCCGCCGCGTCTCGGAAATTCTTTCAGCGGATCCGAGCATCCAGGTTGTCGGTACGGCAACCAACGGTAAAGAGGCGATCGATCAGGCCCTGGCCCTCAAGCCGGACGTGATCACCATGGACTACGAGATGCCGATGATGGATGGCATCACGGCGGTGCGGCACATCATGCAGCGCTGCCCGACCCCGGTGTTGATGTTCTCCTCGCTGACCCATGAAGGCGCCCGGGTGACTCTGGATGCGCTGGATGCCGGCGCGGTGGATTTCCTGCCGAAGAATTTCGAAGACATCTCCCGCAATCCGGAGAAGGTCAAGCAACTGCTGTGCGAGAAGGTGCACAGCATCTCGCGCAGTAACCGTCGTTTCAGTGCCTACAGTGCGCCGGCGCCAGCCGCTGCACCGACGCCTGCACCGGCTCCGGCGCCGACATCGAGCTTTGGCAGCCACAGCGCACCGGCTCGTCCGGCACCGGCGCCTGCCCCGGCTCGCGCTCCGGCAGCCAGCGCTTCGTCGCCGGCGCCGAAACGCAAGGCCTACAAGCTGGTGGCGATCGGCACCTCGACCGGTGGCCCGGTTGCGCTGCAACGGGTTCTGACCCAGTTGCCGGCCAACTTCCCGGCGCCGATCGTGCTGATCCAGCACATGCCGGCGGCCTTCACCAAGGCCTTTGCCGAGCGTCTCGACAAGCTGTGCCGCATCAGCGTCAAGGAAGCCGAGGATGGCGACATCCTGCGTCCGGGCCTGGCGCTGCTGGCACCGGGTGGCAAGCAGATGATGATCGACGGCCGTGGCGCGGTGAAAATCCTGCCGGGCGACGAGCGTCTGAACTACAAGCCTTGCGTGGACATCACCTTCGGTTCTGCGGCGAAATCCTACAGCGACAAAGTTCTGGCGGTCGTGTTGACCGGCATGGGCGCCGACGGTCGCGAAGGCGCGCGTCTGCTCAAGCAGGGCGGCAGCACTGTCTGGGCCCAGGACGAAGCCAGTTGCGTGATCTACGGCATGCCGATGGCGATCGTCAAAGCTGACCTCGCCGATGCGGTGTACGGTCTGGACGATATCGGCAAGCACATCGTCGAGGCGTGTATCTGATGGATGTTCTAAGCCTTATCGGGATCATCATGGCGTTTGTCGCCATCATCGGCGGCAACTTCCTTGAAGGCGGTCACCTCGGCGCACTGGCCAACGGCCCGGCGGCGCTGATCGTGCTCGGCGGGACCATCGGTGCCGCCTTGCTGCAATCGCCGATGAGCGCGTTCAAGCGTGCCATGCAGATTCTGGCCTGGATCTTTTTCCCGCCCCGTGTGGATCTGGCTGGCGGCATCGACCGTGTCGTCAACTGGAGCCTCACCGCACGCAAGGAAGGCCTGCTGGGCCTGGAAGGCGTGGCGGATGCGGAGCCCGACGCCTACTCGCGCAAAGGCTTGCAACTGCTGGTCGACGGCGCCGAGCCGGAAGCGATCCGCAGCATCCTCGAAGTGGATTTCTACACCCAGGAAGCCCGCGACATCGAAGCCGCCAAGGTCTTTGAAAGTATGGGCGGCTACGCGCCGACCATCGGTATCATCGGTGCGGTGATGGGCCTGATCCACGTGATGGGCAACCTGGCCGATCCGTCGCAACTGGGCAACGGCATCGCCGTGGCCTTCGTCGCCACCATCTACGGTGTGGCCAGTGCCAACCTGGTGTTGCTGCCGGTCGCTGCCAAGCTCAAGTCAATTGCGTTGCGGCAGTCGCGTTATCGCGAAATGTTGTTGGAAGGTATTTTGTCGATCGCTGAAGGTGAAAACCCACGCTCCATCGAGTTGAAGCTTCAGGGCTTCATGGATTAAGGGACTAACCTCATGGCACGTCGTCGCCAGCATGAAGAGCACGTAAACCATGAACGTTGGCTGGTTTCCTACGCCGACTTCATCACCTTGCTCTTTGCCTTTTTCGTGGTGATGTACTCCATCTCGTCGATCAACGAAGGCAAGTACAAGGTCATCTCCGAAGCGCTGATCGGGGTCTTCACAGACTCCGACCGCTCGCTCAAGCCGATCCCGATCGGTGAAGAACGCCCGAAAACCGTGACCCCGGCCAAGCCGCTGGTCAAGGACAGCGAGCAGGTCGATGCCGGCATCGCCGGGGCCAGCGATCCGCTGAAAAGCATCGCCGACGATATCAGCGCCGCGTTCGGCGACCTGATCGCGAGCAACCAGATGACCGTGCGCGGCAACGAACTGTGGGTCGAGATCGAACTCAACTCCAGCCTGTTGTTCGGCAGCGGTGATGCGATGCCGAGCGACATCGCGTTCAATATCATCGACAAGGTTGCGGCGATCCTCAAACCGTTCGACAACCCGATCCACGTCGAAGGCTTCACCGACGATCAACCGATCCGCACCGCGCAATACCCGACCAACTGGGAACTGTCTTCGGCGCGTTCGGCGAGCATCGTGCGCATGCTGGCGATGCAGGGCGTCAACCCTGGCCGCATGGCCTCGGTGGGTTACGGCGAATTCCAGCCGGTGGCCAACAACGCCACCGCCGAAGGCCGGGCGAAGAACCGTCGCGTGGTGCTGGTGGTGTCGCGCAATCTCGATGTGCGCCGCAGCCTGACCGGCACCGGGACCGCCAATGCAACACCGGACGCCGCGTTGAAGCGTGCTGGCACACAAACTGCACCGACCCCGGTCAAGACGCCGGGACGCGAGAGTGCCGTCAATTCTCCGTCGCCCGCATTAATACGCTGAGCCATGTCTCGGCCGAGCATCTCGGCCGGGAGGAACAATCCGAATGAGAGTCTGGGCAGTCGCCAATCAAAAGGGTGGTGTTGGTAAAACCACTTCTTCCATCGCTTTAGCCGGTTTGCTGGCCGAGGCGGGCAAACGCGTGGTCGTGGTCGATCTCGACCCGCACGGCTCGATGACCAGCTATTTCGGCTACGACCCCGACAGCCTGGAACACAGCAACTACGACCTGTTCCTGCACAAGGGCAGTGTGCCGCAAGGCCTGCCGGGCCAGTTGCTGCTATCCACCAGCGATGAACGCATTTCCCTGCTGCCGTCGAGCACCGCGCTGGCCACCCTCGAGCGTCAGTCGCCGGGGCAGAGTGGCCTGGGCCTGGTGATCGCCAAGAGTCTGGCGCAGCTGTGGCAGGACTTCGATTACGCGATCATCGACAGCCCGCCATTGCTCGGTGTGCTGATGGTCAACGCTCTGGCTGCGAGCCAGCAACTGGTGATCCCGGTGCAGACCGAGCACCTGGCCGTCAAAGGCCTGGAGCGCATGGTCAACACTCTGGCGATGATCAACCGTTCGCGCAAACAGGCGCTGCCGTTCAGCATCGTGCCGACCCTGTTCGACCGCCGCACTCAGGCGTCGATGGGCACCTTGCGCGTGCTGCGCGACAAATTCCCCGACGAGATCTGGCAGGGTTACATCCCGGTCGATACCCGTCTGCGCGACGCCAGCCGCGCCGGTGTCACGCCTTCGCAATTCGACGGCAAGAGCCGTGGCGTGCTGGCCTACCGCGCGCTGCTCAAGCATCTGCTGGCGCAACAACTCGTTCCGCAGGTGGCCTGAGCATGAATCGGCCGATCAAGCTGACATCGAAGCCGCAACTGGCGCTGCAGTCCTATCTGGACGGCTTGCTGCAGGAAGTGACGGACGAGGTCGAGCAGGAAGTCGCAGCGCCGGTCGAGGTGGTCGAGAACACCGTCGTACTCGATGAATTCCAGGCCGCCGTGCTTGAAGAGCAGGCCCGGGATGCGCAGCAAGCCGCCCGGCCGGTCGCCCCGGTTGCAGCGCCTGCGGCTGTGGTAGCGAAGGCACCTGCAACGTTGATCAAAGAGCCTGAGCCGGTGCGCGTGGTCTCGACCCTGGCACCGCTGCTGCAAACCCAACTTCTGCGAACGCCTGCGGTTCCGGCGGCGCCAGCGCCTGAACCCGAAGCGCCTGCTCCGGCCCCGGTCGAGCCGACTCTGGTTGCGCCACTGGTGGAAGTGCATCTGCCACCCAGCAATACGCCGCCACCGGTGGAAACCGACGGTCGCCCGGCCTGGGCGTCGGAAGCCTTCGAATGCCTGTTGTTCGATGTGGCCGGGTTGACCCTGGCCGTGCCGCTGGTGTGCCTCGGCTCGATCTATTCGCTGGCCGGCCATGAGCTGACGCCGCTGTTCGGTCAACCGGAGTGGTTCCTCGGCATCCTGCCAAGCCAGGCGGGGAATCTGAAGGTGCTGGACACCGCACGCTGGGTCATGCCGGATCGCTATCGCGATGACTTCCGTCAGGGCCTGCAATACGTGATTTCGGTACAAGGTTACGAGTGGGGGCTGGCGGTGCATCAGGTCAGCCGCTCGTTGCGCCTGGACCCGAATGAAATCAAATGGAGAAGTCACCGGGGTCAGCGGCCATGGCTCGCGGGCACGGTGATTGAACACATGTGCGCCTTGCTCGACGTCTCCGCACTGGCCGAGCTGATCGCCAGCGGTGGGGCAAAGCACATGTCCGGCAGTAAGCCGAACCACAAACCGACATAACACTTACATAACAGACAGCACCGGCATACGCATGGCGGCGCACAGAACACACACCGCCAGGCGCGGTTTTTCGAGGGGCTAGGGTATGAACGACAAGGCTACGGCGGCAAAGGGTTCCGAAGATCCGATCCTGCAATGGGTGACCTTCAAGCTGGACAACGAAACCTACGGCATCAACGTGATGCGCGTTCAGGAAGTCCTGCGCTACACCGAGATCGCTCCGGTTCCGGGTGCTCCAAGCTACGTGCTGGGCATCATCAACCTGCGCGGCAACGTGGTGACCGTGATCGACACCCGTCAGCGCTTCGGCCTGATGAGCGGCGAGATCAGCGACAACACCCGTATCGTCATCATCGAAGCCGACAAGCAAGTGGTCGGCATCATGGTCGACAGCGTGGCTGAAGTGGTTTACCTGCGTCAGTCGGAAATCGAGACCGCACCGAACGTCGGTAACGAAGAGTCGGCCAAGTTCATCCAGGGCGTGTGCAACAAGAACAACGAGTTGCTCATCCTGGTCGAGCTGGACAAGATGATGAGCGAAGAAGAATGGTCGGAACTGGAGAATATCTGATTGATTCTCGAGGTAGCGGTCATTGTCCTGTTCCTGTTCTGGGCAGGCACGCTGGCGATGTTTCTGGCGTACATCAAGGCGCAACGGGTGATCGCTGCGCAACAGGCCCAGGGCGATGCGCTGCGTGATCAGCGCATCAAGGACCTGGCCAAGCGTGTCGACGATTACCAGAACGGCAACGTGCGCATGGGCGAAGCCCTGCACGAGCTGCGCGCGGTCGTCAGTCCGATCCCGGACAAGATCACCCAGCTCGAACAGCGCGACCCGTCCAGCCTGTCATTCGCCCAGGCGGCGAAACTGGTGGGGATGGGCGCGAGTGTCGATGAGCTGACTCAGTCCTGCGGGTTGACCCAGGCTGAGGCGGAGTTGATGCGCAAGTTGCACAGAAGCAGTTGAGGGTTTCGAGCGGAACAAAAAAATCGCAGTCGATGACTGCGATTTTTTTTGCCCTCAGTAATCGTCGCCGCGGTCGGTGATGTCCTTCTCGACCATCGGTGCATCCGGGTCGTGTCCTTGCGGGAACTTGCCCTTGAGGTTCCAGGCAAACGCGATGATCTCGGCAATCGTCAGGTACAGCTCCTGCGGGATGCTGTCGCCCAGTTCCATGCGCGCCAGCAACTTCACCAGTTCGGCGTTCTCGTAGATCGGCACTTCACAGTCGCGAGCGATGCGCAGGATTTCCTCGGCCAGTTCGTCGTCGCCCTTGGCGGTGAGGGTCGGGGCATGGCTGCCGTCGTACTTGAGGGCGATGGCCTGGCGTGGAGCAGTGGAATCGTTCATGCGGTTTCGTCGACCCAGCGGTGTTCGAGACGGGTTTGGATGCCTTGCGGCGGGGTGCCGAGGTGGCAGTCGAGATCGCCGACGTTGAGCCCGCGATCCAGCAGGCGTTGACGCAATGCGGCCAGATTGGTTTCGATCAGGTCGGCAGTGTACGGCCGTTCGGCCCATAGCTGGCTCGACAGGCTGCCGTTGATCAGTTGCGCCTGAACCTGCATCGGCCCCAGCGGTTCCATGTCGAAGGCCAGATCGACGCGCCACAACTGTTGTTTGGTTTCGCGCTCGCTGTCACGGCGTTCGTTCTGTTTTTCGTCTTGTGGCGCTTCTTCGCGCTGGAATTTGACCTGCAGCGGCACGATGTCCTGCAGGTTGCGCATCGGGATTTCCAGTTGCCAGGTGCTGAGCAGACGCCCGTCGTCGGTCACGCCGGTCTGTTCCAGGCTCGACAGTTGATGGCTTTGCAGGCGCGAGACCGCGGCGGCGGCCAGGCGCAGCAAGTGTTCCAGATCGCCTTCGCCTTCCAGGCTTTGCAGCAGCCGGTCCGGTAGCGGGAAACTGCCCGGCACCGGTTTGGCGCTGACCTGGCCGAGCATGCCGAGGGCATTGCGCACGAAGCTCGGCATCGCCTGGGCCAGAGTGTTGGCGGCGATGATTGCATTGAGATTGGTATTGCCGGGCAGGCCGGGGGTGAGTTGCGCGATCAGCTTGAGCAGGTCGCCTTTCATGTCCGGGGTCAGCGTCGGGTTTTGCCCGGCGAGCAATTTGGCTTCAAGAAACGCGCCGCTGTTGAGCAGCGCCTGGGCCAGGCCTTTGGGTGTGGTCAGTTGCCCGACGTCCGGCAGGTTCGCCAGCAGTCGGTCCACGGCCGCGCGCAGATCACTGGAGGTCTGATCGTCGGCGGGCGGCAGGCTCTGGAGCATTTTCAGCAGGCCATCCAGCGAACCCTGGCGGCTCTGCTGGCTGACCAGTTGCTGACTGACCGCGAGTTGTTCCTGGCGATTGCTCAGCGGCAGGAATTTCAGGGTCTGGGAATCCTGCACCAGCGCCGACAGCAGGGTGCCGATGCGCAACGGCTGCGGGCTGTCGATGCTCAGGGTGCTGCCGCTCAACACTGTATTGAGCAGGCTGACCGTCGAGCGGAACACCGTCGGCTGCCCCGGCACCTGCGGCAACGCCTGATTGGTCAGCACCTTGCCTTGTAGCAGCGTCCCGACCGGCAATTGCGCGGTATCGATGCGGGTGAGGGTGGCGACAGCCGTGGCGATGGCCTGTTGCACGGTAACCGCCAGATTGCCCGCCGACGGCTGGGTGACCGCCAGGTTGGTGCCTTGCGGCAGCGGCAGGGGGCTGGTCGCCTGCACGGTGGTCTGACGGCCGCTGTCGAGGGTGACCTTGAGCAGCACCTGAAAGGCTTGGTCCGCCGGTTTCAGCGACAACACCTCGGCCTTGGCGCTCTGGCCGGCGGCAATCAGCCCGTCCATCGGCGTCAGCAACTTGAGCAGCTCACCCACCTGCGGGCGAGCGGTCGCCGGGGTGGTGGGCGGGAGCGGGAGGATGTTCATTTCGCCTGTCATACGCGGACACAACCTGAGGAAAATGCACTCGGGAGAGCAGGGGACGCCATGTATAATGCCGCCCGTCCTTCCGTTCGTTCAAAAAAACATAGCAATTGTTTGACCCAGCTCTCTGGATTGAGCCGTCATTGCATTTATGCTGCAACTCTTTAACGGCCGCCCCAGAGCCGACTTGAACCGTATAAGGCCCGTGAACCCTTGACCAGCCCTGTCCTGCAAACCGTCGGCCTCGCCTGTGAGCGCGATCTCAGACTGCTCTTCGAGAATCTCGAATTGAGACTGGCCAGTGGCGATATGGTGCAGATCAGCGGTCCCAACGGCAGCGGCAAGACGAGTCTCTTGCGCCTGCTGGCCGGCCTGATGCAACCGACCGACGGTCAGGTGCTGCTCAACGGCCAGCCCCTGGCCGAGCAACGCAGCGAACTTGCGCGCAACCTGCTGTGGATCGGCCATGCTGCCGGAATCAAGGATCTGCTGACCCCGGAAGAAAACCTCGCCTGGCTCTGCGCCCTGCATCAACCCGCCGGACGCGAGGCGATCTGGCAGGCACTGGCGGCGGTTGGATTGCGCGGTTTCGAGGATGTTCCCTGCCATAGCCTGTCCGCCGGTCAGCAGCGCCGCGTGGCGCTGGCACGCTTGTATCTGGACAGCCCGCCGCTGTGGATCCTCGATGAGCCGTTCACCGCGCTGGACAAACAAGGCGTGGCGCAGCTCGAAGAACACCTGGCCAAACACTGCGAGCAGGGCGGTCTGGTGGTGTTGACCACTCACCACACGCTGAGCCGGATGCCGGCTGGTTATCGCGACATCGATCTGGGGAACTGGGCAGTATGAGTGTGTTCGGCCTGCTGGTTGCCCGTGAATCCCGACTGCTGTTCCGCCGCCCGGCGGAGCTGGCCAATCCGCTGATTTTCTTTGCCATCGTCATCGCATTGTTCCCGCTGGCCGTCGGACCGGAAACTCAAGTATTGCAAAACTTGTCCCCGGGGTTAGTCTGGGTGGCGGCGCTTTTGTCGGTCCTGCTCTCGCTGGACGGGCTTTTCCGCAGTGATTTCGAAGACGGATCCCTTGAACAGTGGGTCCTTTCGCCGCACCCCCTGCCACTTCTGGTGTTGGCCAAGGTGCTGGCACACTGGCTTTTTTCCGGGCTGGCACTGGTTTTGCTCTCGCCGTTACTGGCGTTGATGCTCGGGTTGCCGGCTGCGTGCTTGCCGGTATTGCTGCTTTCGTTGCTGCTGGGAACGCCGGTGCTGAGCTTGCTCGGCGCGGTGGGCGCGGCGCTGACGGTCGGTCTGAAACGCGGTGGCCTGTTGCTGGCGCTGCTGATTCTGCCGTTGTACATCCCGGTGTTGATCCTCGGCAGTGGCGCCTTGCAGGCGGCGCTGCAGGGCATGCCGGCGACGGGTTATCTGTTGTGGCTTGGCAGCCTGACCGCCCTGGCGATAACCCTGACACCTTTTGCAATAGCTGCTGGCCTGAAGATCAGCGTCGGCGAATAATGAGGTCTGGTTAAAATTTAACCAGCAAAGACCCTGAGACTGCTCACACCGATGAGCGGCACCCGTGATGGAAACAGTATGAACTGGACCTGGTTTCACAAGCTCGGCTCGCCCAAGTGGTTCTACGGCATCAGCAGCAAGTTCCTGCCGTGGCTGAGCATTGCAGCGTTGCTGCTGATCGCTGTCGGCGTCGTCTGGGGCCTGGCCTTCGCGCCGCCGGACTATCAGCAAGGCAACAGCTTTCGCATCATCTACATCCACGTTCCCGCCGCGATGCTCGCCCAGTCGATCTACGTGATGCTGGCGGTGTGCGGCGTGGTCGGGCTGGTGTGGAAGATGAAACTGGCCGACGTCGCCCTGCAATGCGCCGCACCGATCGGCGCGTGGATGACCGCTGTGGCGCTGGTCACCGGGGCGATCTGGGGCAAGCCGACCTGGGGTTCGTGGTGGGTCTGGGACGCGCGGCTGACCTCGATGCTGATTTTGTTGTTCCTGTACTTCGGCGTGATCGCCTTGGGCAATGCCATCAGCAATCGCGACAGCGCCGCCAAGGCCTGCGCGGTACTGGCCATTGTCGGCGTGATCAACATTCCGATCATCAAATACTCGGTGGAGTGGTGGAACACCCTGCATCAGGGCGCGACCTTCACCCTCACCGAAAAACCGGCGATGCCCGCCGAGATGTGGCTGCCGCTGCTGCTGACGGTGCTGGGTTTCTACTGTTTCTTCGGTGCCGTGCTGTTGCTGCGCATGCGTCTTGAAGTGCTCAAGCGCGAAGCCCGCGCCAGTTGGGTGAAAGAAGAAGTGCAGAACAGCCTGGAGGCCGCTCGATGAGTTTCGCGTCATTCGGCGACTTCCTCGCCATGGGCCATCACGGCCTGTACGTCTGGTCGGCCTACGGCATCTGTCTGGCGGTACTGATCCTCAACGTGGCGGCGCCGATTGCGGCCCGCAAGCGTTATCTGCAACAAGAGGCGCGTCGTCTGCGCCGGGAGAACGGCAAGTGAATCCGCTGCGCAAAAAGCGTCTTATCATCATTCTGGCGATTCTGGTCGGGGTCGGCGCTGCCGTCGGCCTGGCCCTGAGCGCCCTGCAGCAGAATATCAATCTGTTTTACACCCCGACCCAGATCGCCAACGGCGAAGCGCCGCAGGACACCCGCATCCGCGCCGGCGGCATGGTCGAGAAAGGTTCGCTGCAACGCTCCCCGGACTCTCTGGACGTGAAATTCGTGGTCACTGACTTCAACAAGTCCGTGACCATCACCTACCGCGGCATCCTGCCGGACCTGTTCCGCGAAGGGCAGGGCATCGTCGCACTGGGCAAGCTCAACGCCGACGGCGTCGTGGTCGCCGATGAAGTGCTGGCCAAGCACGACGAGAAATACATGCCGCCGGAAGTGACCAAGGCCCTGAAGGACAGTGGTCAATCCGCGCCAACCCAAGCGAAGGAGGGTTGATCGATGACTTCAACGATTTTTATTCCCGAGCTTGGCCATCTGGCGATGATTCTGGCGCTGTGTTTCGCGCTGGTGCAGGCCGTGGTGCCGTTGCTCGGTGCCTGGCGCGGCGACCGTCTGTGGATGGGATTAGCCCAGCCGGCAGCGTGGGGGCAGTTCGCGTTCCTGTTGTTCGCCTTCGGCGTTCTGACCTACGCGTTCATGACAGACGACTTCTCCGTGGCCTACGTCGCGATGAACTCCAACAGCGCGCTGCCGTGGTACTACAAATTCAGCGCGGTGTGGGGCGCCCACGAAGGGTCGCTGCTGCTGTGGGCGTTGATCCTCGGTGGCTGGACTTTCGCGGTGTCGGTGTTCTCCCGGCAGTTGCCGCAAGTCATGCTCGCCCGTGTATTGGCGGTGATGGGCATGATCAGCACGGGTTTCCTGCTGTTCCTGATCCTTACCTCGAACCCGTTCTCGCGGATCCTGCCGCAGATCCCGGCCGACGGTCGTGACCTCAATCCGCTGCTGCAAGACATCGGCCTGATCGTGCATCCGCCGATGCTGTACATGGGTTATGTCGGGTTCTCGGTGGCATTCGCCTTCGCTATCGCCGCACTGCTCGGCGGTCGTCTGGATGCCGCGTGGGCACGCTGGTCGCGTCCGTGGACCATCGTTGCCTGGGCCTTCCTCGGCATCGGCATCACCCTCGGTTCGTGGTGGGCCTACTACGAACTCGGCTGGGGCGGCTGGTGGTTCTGGGACCCGGTGGAAAACGCCTCGTTCATGCCATGGCTGGTGGGCACGGCGCTGATCCACTCGCTGGCGGTCACCGAGAAACGTGGCGTATTCAAGAGCTGGACAGTGTTGCTGGCGATTGCCGCGTTCTCCCTGAGCCTGCTCGGGACGTTCCTCGTACGTTCCGGTGTGCTGACATCGGTACACGCGTTTGCCTCAGATCCTGAGCGCGGCGTGTTCATCCTGATCTTCCTGCTGTTCGTGGTCGGCGGTTCGCTGACGCTGTTTGCCTTGCGCGCCCCGGTGGTCAAGAGCCAGGTCGGCTTCAACCTGTGGTCGCGGGAAACCCTGCTGCTGGGTAACAACCTGGTGCTGGTGGTGGCCGCGTCGATGATCCTGCTCGGCACCCTGTATCCGCTGATTCTCGATGCGATCAGCGGCGCCAAGCTGTCGGTCGGCCCGCCGTACTTCAACGCGCTGTTCATTCCGTTGATGGCGCTGCTGATGGTGGTGATGGCGGTCGGCGTGATCGTGCGCTGGAAAGACACACCGGTGAAATGGCTGGCCAACATGCTGACCCCGGTGCTGCTGGGCAGTGTCGCCCTGGCGGTCGTTGCCGGTGTCGCCTACGGCGATTTCAACTGGGCGGTGATCGCAACCTTCCTGCTCGCGGCCTGGGTGTTGCTGGCCGGCGTGCGCGACATCTTCGACAAGACGCGCCACAAAGGCCTGATCAAAGGCCTGCCGACCCTGACCCGCAGCTACTGGGGCATGCAACTGGCCCACATCGGCATCGCCGTGTGTGCGCTGGGCGTGGTGTTGTCGAGCCAGAACAGTGCCGAGCGCGACCTGCGTCTGGCGCCGGGCGAGTCGATGGAACTGGCCGGTTATCAGTTCGTGTTCGAAGGTGCCAAACACTTCGAAGGCCCGAATTTCACTTCCGACAAAGGCACCATCCGGGTGATCCGCGATGGTCGCGAAGTCAGCGTGCTGCACCCGGAAAAACGCCTGTACACCGTGCAGAGTTCGATGATGACCGAAGCCGGGATCGATGCCGGTTTCACCCGCGACCTCTACGTCGCACTGGGTGAACCACTGGGCGACGGCGCTTGGGCGGTGCGGGTGCATGTGAAACCGTTTGTGCGCTGGATCTGGTTTGGCGGTCTGCTGACCGGTCTGGGCGGGATTCTGGCGGCGCTGGACCGGCGTTACCGGGTCAAGGTCAAAGCCAGGGTGCGTGAAGCGCTGGGCATGGAAGGAGCCGCTGCATGAGACGTTGGTTGATGCTGGTGCCGCTGGCGATTTTCCTGCTGGTGGCGGTATTTCTTTATCGCGGTCTGTACCTGGATCCGGCGGAACTGCCGTCGGCGATGATCGGCAAACCGTTCCCGGAGTTTTCCCTGCCGGCGGTGCAGGGCGACAAGACCCTGACCAAGGCCGACATCCTCGGCAAACCGGCACTGGTCAACGTCTGGGGCACCTGGTGCATTTCCTGCCGGGTCGAACACCCGGTGCTGAACAAGCTCGCCGAGCGCGGCGTGGTGATCTACGGCATCAATTACAAGGACACCAACGCCGATGCGTTGAAGTGGCTGGCCGAATTCCACAACCCGTATCAACTGGACATCCGCGATGACGAAGGCTCCCTGGGCCTGAATCTGGGTGTTTACGGCGCGCCGGAAACCTTCTTCATCGACGCCAAGGGCATCATCCGCGACAAGTACGTCGGGGTGATCGACGAGCAGGTCTGGCGCGAAAAACTGGCGGCCAAGTATCAGGCGCTGGTCGATGAGGCCAAACCATGAAGCGTTTTATTGCTGCCGTGGTACTGGGGCTGAGTCTGGCCGGCGTGGCCCACGCCGCCATCGATACTTACGAGTTCGCCAAAGAGGGCGATCGCGAGCGCTTCCGCGAACTGACCAAGGAACTGCGCTGCCCCAAGTGCCAGAACCAGGACATCGCCGACTCCAACGCGCCGATTGCCGCCGACCTGCGCAAAGAGATTTTCCGCATGCTCGGCGAGGGCAAGGACAATCAGCAGATCATCGACTTCATGGTCGATCGCTACGGTGATTTCGTGCGCTACAAACCGGCGCTGAATGCCAAGACCGCGCTGCTGTGGTTCGGCCCGGCGGGATTGCTGCTCGGCGGTTTTGTCGTCATCGCCGTGATCGTCCGCCGCCGTCGCGGGCAACGCGCCGAGACTCCGCAATCGCTGTCCCCCGAAGAGCGTCAGCGCCTCGACCAACTGTTGGATAAAAACCAAGAATGATTGATTTCTGGCTTGCCGCAGGGCTGTTGCTTCTGGTTGCCCTGAGTTTTCTGCTGATCCCTGTTTTGCGCGAACGTCGCGCCCAGCGTGAAGAGGATCGGACTGCCCTGAACGTCGCGTTGTATCAGGAGCGCGTTGCCGAGCTGCAAGCGCAGCAGGCTGAAGGCGTGCTCGATGCCGCGCAAATGGATAGCGGCCGTGCTGAAGCGGCCCGTGAGTTGCTGGCCGACACCGAAGGTGTGGCGCCGACACGGGTTTCGAAACTGGGCAAGCCGTTGCCGTTGCTGGCAGCTTTGCTGGTGCCGGTATTGGGCCTCGGTCTGTACCTGCATTTCGGTGCCGCTGACAAAGTCGAGCTGACCCGCGAGTTCGCCCAGGCGCCGCAGTCGATGGAAGAGATGACCCGGCGCCTGGAGCGCGCCGTGGCCGCGCAACCGGATTCCGCCGAGGGCCTGTATTTCCTCGGTCGTACCTACATGGCTCAGGATCGTCCGGCGGACGCGGCGAAGATGTTCGAACGCGCCGCCAACCTGGCCGGTCGTCAACCGGAACTGCTCGGCCAGTGGGCGCAGGCGCAGTACTTCGCCGATGGCAAGAAGTGGTCGGACAAGATCCAGGCCCTGACCGACGAAGCGCTGAAGGCTGATCCGAAAGAAGTCACCAGTCTCGGTCTGCTGGGGATCGCCGCGTTCGAAGGCGAGCGCTATCAGCAAGCTATCGACTACTGGAACCGCCTGCTGGAGCAAATGCCAGCGAATGACAAATCCCGCGAAGCCCTGCAGGGCGGTATCGCGCGAGCGACCGAGAAACTTGAAGCCAGCGGCGGCAAGGTGGCTCAGGCGCCGGCCGCGAAAACCGCGCTGCTCAAAGTCAGCGTCGATCTGGCCAGCGAGCTCAAGGGCAAGGTGCAACCGGGTGACAGCGTGTTCATCTTCGCCCGCGCCGTTTCCGGTCCTCCAGCGCCGCTGGCAGCCAAGCGTCTGACCGTCGCTGACCTGCCGGTAACCGTCGAGCTGGGCGATGCCGATGCAATGATGCCGCAGTTGAAACTGTCGAACTTTCCTGAAGTCCAACTGGTTGCGCGCGTCTCCCGTGCCGGTCAGCCGACCGCCGGTGAGTGGGTAGGCCGCAGCGGGCCTCTGGCCAGCAGCACCACCGCGCCACAAAAACTGACCATCGACAGCCCGGACAAATAGCCGGAACCATCAGGAACGCACCGCCATGAACGCCATCGCCCGAATCACAGTCCTCACACTGGCCCTGGGCTTGAGCGCATGTGCGGTGCAACGGCCTGAGCCGACGACACGGCTGCCGCCGATCCCGCCATCACAGCCGAGCCCGACCCCGTCGACCAGTCCGACGCCGGGCAAACCGGGCATCCCGGCCAAACCCTCGAAACCCGCCCCGCGCACCTCAGCCAGCTTCGCCCCGCCACCGGGCGGCAACAGCCACTGGGATCAGAAACTGGGCGTGTACGTGCTGGATGACCAGCCCAACACCTTCTACCGCCAGCGCACCTACTACCGCTGGAACAACGGCTGGAGCCGCTCGATCAGCCCGAACGGACCGTGGGAGGACACCAATATCCACGGTGTGCCGGCGGGGTTGGGCAAGCAGTTCGGGGAGTAATGAAAAACGGCGATCTTTGGATCGCCGTTTTGCTATCCAGGGTCATGAGCTTTCAAAGAATCGAGTGATAGCTGCTTAGTGCCTGGACCTATTTAGTCAGGCCTTGTCGTTGCAGTAGATCAAGAAAGGGTTCGACGTCCATGGCAGGCATTTTCAGCTGCCGACGCTGCTTTTGGGCCGCTGCAACCACTGCTGCCGGATTCAAGCCCCAAGAGGTTGTCGACGAACTCGTCCGGATGCTGCGCTTCGATGCCGAAAGGCTCCAGCGATCTGCAGGGAAAGTCTTTCTGGTTGAACGTCACTATCACGCTTGCGCCGCAGCGGATGGCCGCTGCCAGAACGTGACGATCATCGCAGTCGGGCAAGGTGAGGCCGGCAATCAGGTCTTCATAGTCATGGACGCAGGCGTCAGGTATTGCTTGATCCATAAGGTTTGAGGTGCGATCCAGCTGCTCCATCGTCAGGTCCGGGCGGTTCTTCAGCAGATTGCGTTTCCATTCGCAGTGAATCTACTGGGTCCATCGCGCCCGAAATCGTCCCGAGAGCGCAAGCCACATGAGGAAGTCTCTCAAGGGGGCGGGGTACAAGACGCATGCATCGTACAAAGCGGTAAAAGAGGAATGCCTCACTCGTAACCTGTCCTTAACGCCTGAGCTTGCTCTGCGAGAAGCGCCATTGCCTGCTCGCTGGCGGTGGTGCGCCGGGTCTTATAGTCCATCAGATCGGCAAAGCGCACACGTCGGTGCTTGCCTGTTTTGTGGTAGGACAACTCGCCGCTTTCCAGCAGTTTTATGAGGTGTGGACGTGAGACGTTGAGCAGGTCGGCGGCTTCCTGAGTCGTCAATTCGGCATGCACCGGCACGACCTGGACCGCGTTGCCGGCTGCCAGCTCCGCCAGAATGTCGATCAGCAGGCGCAGGGCCGAGGTGGGCAGTTCGACGCGATGAGCTTCATTCTGCTCGTCGAAAATCTGGATGTGCTGAGTCTCGAAACCGGTCGCGAGATAGGCAGCCAAGGCGCGCTGCCCTTCAATGGCGGCTTTGACTTCGCGTTCTACGGGGAGGCTGATGGAGGGATGAATAACGGTCGACATGGCGAGTCCGGCTTTGGGAATGAGTAATGCCGGGAACGTTATTCGAAATAAGCGAAAATCGCAATAAACGAAACGAGTGCTGCTTTAAGGCTTTTTTATCAACATTCCCTGCACATACTCAACAAACGCCCGCGCCTTGGCGCTGGCCATCCTGCCCGTCGGAAACACCGCCCACAGCTCCTGCTTCGGCAACACCCAATCGCCCATGACAGCCTTCACTGCGCCACTGGCCAGTTCCGGTGCAAACATCCACTCCGAGCCCATCCCCAGCCCCTGATGGGTCAGCACTGCCTCACGCAACCCTTCGGCGGCGCTGACGCGCAGGCGGCCATTGACGGTCACGGTCTGTTCTTCGCCATCCTTGTTCAAGTGCCAGGTCGCGCCGCCGCCACGGTGGTAGATGACGGCGCGGTGCCGGCTCAGATCGGCAGGGCAGGCGGGTTCACCGTGACTGGCGAAGTAGGTCGGAGTGCCAACGATGACGCGCCGGCATTCGGCGATCTTGCGCACGGTCAGGCCTGAGTCGCTGAGCGGGCCCAGGCGCAGGGCGACGTCGATGCCTTCCTCCACGAGGTTGATGTTCTGATCGTCTAGCAACAGGTCGACGTTGAGTTGTGGATGTTGATCGAGAAACGGCCCCAGATGTGGCACCACATGCATCCGGCCGAAGGTCACGGCCGTGCTGACCCGCAGATTGCCGCTCAGACCGCCGGCCACGCCTCGGGCAGCGTTGTCAGCCTCGTCGGCTTCTTCGAGCGCACGCCTGGCTCGCTCGAAAAAGGCCACGCCCGCTTCGGTCGGCGTCAAGCCTCGGGTCGAACGCAACAGCAGGCGCACGCCGAGGCGGGTTTCGAGTTGGGCGATGGTTTTCGACACGGCGGGCTGACCGATATTCAACCGCCGGGCAGCGGCGGAAAACGAGCCGGTTTCCACGACGTAGACGAAGGTTTCCATGGCGGCGAGGCGGTCCATCGACGGTCCTGTGCAGTCTTGTTAAAAAATTGTGAGTCTTCGTAGGCAGTTTTGCCTTACAGCTAAGGAGGTCAAAACATTCTGCAAAACAACCAACGTTGTGTCACAGGCTTCTGCAGGCCACTAAAGGTACCTCTAGAGTTACTTTAATGGGCGAGGCAATTTCACAATGCAATACCCAATCTGCATCGAGTGGGGTGACGAGAACACCGCCATCGGTATTCAGATCCCCGATATTCCCGGCGCGGTAACGGCCGGTGATACGTTTGAGGATGCCTACAACGCAGCCGTCGAGATTGCCCACATCATGCTGCAGGAGATCGCGGCGGATGGTGATCCGATTCCGATGCCGACCTCAGCGGCCACCCACCGCAACAACCCGGAATTTGCCGAGATGGGCTGGGGCATGCTGGAGCTGGACATCTCGCCGTACATGGGCAAGACCGAGAAGGTCAATGTGACGTTGCCCGGTTACGTCATCCAGCGGATCGACCGCTATGTACGGGAGCACAACGTCAAAAGTCGTTCATCCTTTCTGGCGGATGCTGCCATGGAGAAACTGGTCCGGCATTGAGCGTCGGGCGCTGCCGGTTGGCAGCGCCTCGCACCTCTCAAGCAGTCGCCATCACTGTTTTCTGCGAAGCACTCAAAAACCGCACCAGTGCCAGCAGCGGGAACGCGCTGCCGACAATCACGATCCACAACCAGCCGCCATGCTCGTACACCGCACTGGCTACCGACGAGCCGAAGGCGCCGCCGACGAAGATGCTGGTCATGTACAGCGCGTTGAGGCGGCCGCGGCTTTTGGCGTCGAGGGAGTAGACTGCGCGCTGGCCGAGCACCATGTTCATCTGCACACAGAAATCGAGCACCACGCCGGTCACGGCCAGACCGATGACGCTGTAGGCCGGGTGGATGAAGGCCGGCAGGAAGCTCAGGCTGGCGAACAGCATGGCCAGCAGCGAGGCGATGCGGGTGTGGCCGGCGTCGGCCAGGCGACCGCTGATCGGGGCGGCGATGGCACCGATGGCGCCGACCAGGGCGAAGATCGCGATTTCACTCTGGGACAAGCCATGGTTACGCGCCAGTTCCAGCGGCACGGCGGTCCAGAACAGGCTGAACGTGGCGAACATGCAGGCCTGGTAAAACGCGCGCTGACGCAGCACCGGTTGTTTGCGCAGCAGCGTCCACAACGAACCCAGCAACTGGCCGTAGGAGGCGCTGTGATCCGGCTGGCGCTTGGGCACGGTCAGCGCCAACACCACGCTGATCGCTGCCATCAAGGCTGCGGCGATCATGAACATCGCCCGCCAGCCGAGATGGTCGGCGACCACGCTCGACACCGGCCGTGCCAGCAGAATCCCCAGCAGCAAACCGCCCATGATCCCGCCGACCACCCGGCCACGGGATTCTTCCGGCGCCAGGTGCGCCGCCAATGGAATCAGGATCTGCACCGACACCGAACTGAAACCCACCAGCAGCGAAATCAACAGGAACACGTTGGGCTGATCGGTAAATGCCGCCCCCAGCAGACTGGCAATCGCCACCACGGTGGTGATGATCATCAGACGGCGGTTTTCCAGCAGATCCGCCAGCGGCACCAGGAAGAACAGGCCCAGCGCATAACCGATCTGGGTCAACGACACGATGAAACTGGCCATGGTGTCGGTCAGGCCGATGTCCGGCGCGATCAGGCCGATGATCGGCTGGGCATAGTAGATGTTGGCAACGATTGCGCCGCAGCAGAAAGCGAACAGCAGCACCATGCCTCGGGTCATTGCGTGAGTTGTGGCGGTCATAGGGTTTCTCGATCCAGCGAAAAGGAATGCGGTGAGGCTAAGGGACGAAACGGGCGGGCGGTAGAAGCCCTGGATCGATATCAGTTATTCCGTTGCGGAATAGATCGCGTCGAACAATCCGTCGTCCATCGGCGAACCTTGCGTCCGACCGAAGAGGGACGATGATACATTCACTTACATCTTGTTCGATAGCGTGCTTATGTTGCGCCTGGATTTCCATGTGTATTCAACGGGAGGATTGCGATGTTTCGTCAGTTGCTTCGCCACACCACGACTCTTTTGATGATCGGCGTACTCAGTGCCGGCAGCGTCTACGCCGGCGAAGCCCCGGGCATGCGCATGGGCATACGCGGCGAAATCACCGGGGTCAGCCCCGACTCCCTCAAGGTGCACGTCAACACGGGCGAAAATGTAGTGGTCCAGTTGACCCCGGACACCAAGGTCCGCGCCGTCACCCTGGCCAATATCGAAGACATCAAGCCCGGCAGCTACATCGGTTCGGCGGCCATTCCCCAGGAGGATGGCACGCTCAAGGCGCTGGAGGTTCACGTCTTCCCGCCGGAGCTGGCCGGCAGCGGCGACGGCCACCGGCCATTCGACCTGGCCAAGGGCAGCAGCATGACCAATGGCAGCGTCGGCGATCTGGTGGTGAGCAACGGCCGGGTGCTGACCGTCAACTACAAGGGCGGCCAGCAGAAGATCCTGGTGCCGGAGGACGTGCCGATCGTCAACCTGACACCGGGCGACCGCAGCCTGCTCAAGGTCGGGGTGAAGATCGTCACCTTCGTGACCCAGAGCGCGGACGGCACGTTGACCGCGCAATCGGTTTCGGCCGGCAAGGATGGCGTCAAGCCGCCCATGTAGCCGACCACAAAAAAGGCGACCGCTTCAGGTCGCCTTTTTCATGTCAGCTCACGCCTTACTGGCCGTTGTAGATCTGGTCGAAGATCCCGCCGTCGTTGAAGTGGGTCTTCTGCACGGTGCGCCAGTCACCGAAGGTTTTCTCGACCGACAGGAAGTCGACTTTCGGGAAACGGTCGGTGTACTTGGCCAGGACCGCCGGGTCACGCGGACGCAGGTAGTTGGCGGCAGCGATTTCCTGACCTTCCGGCGACCACAGGTACTTCAGGTATTCCTCGGCCGCCGCGCGGGAGCCTTTCTTCTCGACAACTTTGTCGACTACCGACACCGGTGGCTCGGCTTCGGCGGAGACGCTCGGGTAGATGACTTCGAACTGGTCGCGGCCGAACTCGCGGGCGATCATTTCAGCTTCGTTCTCGAAGGTCACCAGCACGTCACCGATCTGGTTGGTCATGAACGTGGTGGTCGCGGCACGGCCACCGGTGTCCAGCACTGGCGCCTGCTTGAACAGTTTGCCGACGAAGTCTTTGGCCTTGTTCTCGTCACCGCCGTTTTTCAGCACGTAGCCCCAGGCCGACAGGTAGGTGTAGCGGCCGTTGCCCGAGGTTTTCGGGTTCGGCACGATTACTTGCACGCCGTCCTTGAGCAGGTCCGGCCAGTCTTTCAGGGCTTTCGGATTGCCCTTGCGCACGATGAACACGGTCGCGGAGGTGAACGGCGCACTGTTGTTCGGCAGACGGGTGACCCAGTCCTTTGGCACCAGTTGACCGTTATCTGCGAGAGCGTTGATGTCGGTGGCCATGTTCATGGTGATGACGTCAGCCGGCAGGCCGTCGATCACGGAGCGGGCTTGTTTGCTCGAACCGCCGAAAGACATCTGCACTGTGATGTTTTCGTTGTGTTCAGCCTGCCAGTGTTTCTGGAACGCAGTGTTGTAGTCCTTGTAGAAATCGCGCATCACGTCGTAGGAAACGTTAAGCAGGGTCGGTGCGGCCTGAGCCACGCTGCCGAAGGCAAGACCAGCGGCGAGAAGTGAGGCGCCAAAGAGTTTTTTCACTGCGCATTCCTTGTTCTGTGGGGGTGTTTTTACAAAGGTGAGGCCATTTGCCAGCGACTATAGCGGGGCGCGCATAGTCGCTTAAAGATTAAAAAGAACTTTGCTTATTCCATTTTATTGAACAGCGCATTGCCACAACGGGAGCAGAACGAGGCTTCGTGTTCATGGCTGTTTTTCTTGCACACCGGGCAGTCGTGCTGCAGCTGACCGCCACGCATGGCGGTGGCCAGTTCGGCGGTGAAAATCCCCGTGGGCACGGCGATGATCGAATAACCGGTGATCATCACCAGCGACGAAATTACCTGGCCCAGAATGGTCCTCGGCACGATGTCGCCGTAACCCACGGTGGTCAGGGTCACGATAGCCCAATAGATGCCTTTTGGAATGCTGGTGAAGCCATGTTCCGGGCCTTCGACCACGTACATCAGGGTGCCGAACACCGTGACCAGGGTGCAGACGCTGAGCAGGAACACGAGGATCTTCTGTTTGCTGCCGCGCAGGGCGTCGAGCAGGTAATGCGCCTGTTTCAGGTACGGGCCGAGCTTGAGTACGCGGAAGATCCGCAGCATCCGGATCACCCGGATGATCAGCAAGTACTGGGCATCGCTGTAATACAGCGCGAGGATGCCGGGCACGATCGCCAGCAGGTCCACCAACCCGTAGAAACTGAAGGCGTAGCGCAGCGGCTTGGGCGAGCAATACAGGCGCAGCAGGTATTCGCCGAGAAAGATGACCGTGAAGCCCCACTCGATGTACGCCAGCACATCGGCATAGTTCTGGTGGACGTCATCGATGCTGTCGAGGATCACCGTCACCAGACTGGCGAGGATGATCAGCAGCAGGGTCTTGTCGAATCGACGTCCCGCTACTGTGTCAGTCTGAAAGATGATCACGTACAGGCGATCACGCCACGTGTTGTTGCCGTTCATGCGAATCGCCCTGGCCATAAATCAGCGCAGCCTAGGTTGATTCTCCCCGTCAGCGCAAGGCGCGGTATGTATCTCCGGTTGGCGCATCAGGCGAATGCCGGTGCGCAGCAGCCAGCAGGCAAGAATGAACGGTGCGGTGAGCGTCGCCAGGCCCAGGGCACTGAACAGCGGTGTCACCAGCAGCGCCAGGCCGATGCCGAACAGCGGCAACCACGGTTGCTGGCGCTGGGTGCTGAAGGCGAGGGCGGCGAGCACCGCGTTGTAGCCCCCCAGACCGAGCAGCGCGACCTGGCTGTCGTGATGCAACAGGCTGGAGCCCAGACCAATCGCCGAGGCCGCCATTGCCCAGACAAAGGCCCGGCGATCGGCGATCAGCAGACCGGCAGCGATCAATGCACCGGCCAGCGGATGGTCGAGGAACATCACCTGGCCCAGCCCCTTCAGCGCGGCACCAAGCAGGTTCAGCGTGTTCAGTTCAAGCGCCGGAGCCGGCGTCGAAGGCTCGGCGAAACACAGGAACACCCAGCTCAACAATACGAACGGCGCGGTGTAGGCGGGCAGGTACTCGGTGAGGCGTGCACGTTTGAGCCATTGCTGCGTGATCATCGCGCTCAGACCGCCGGCCGCCAGAATCAGCGGTGGCAACATCGGCGACCAGGGGAAATACAGGCTCAGCAACAGGCCGACCAGCACGCCGTTGTAGCTGAACAGCCCGGCCTGGCGATCAGCCTTGGCGTAGTTGCGCCGCTGCGCGGTGAGCAACCCGGCGACCGCGCCGAGCAGCGCGCCGGCGAACAGCACCGGCGCGGTGAATAAAATGGCCAAAAGGCACAGCAGTCCACACAACGGGTGGCGCTGGAGGAAGATCTGACTGAAGCCATTGAGCAAGGCTTCGGCCCAGTCGGGGCAGTGGGTGTTGAAATGGTTGGCAGGCATGTCTGGACAATCTGGGCAGTAGGACAATCAAAAGGTCTTGCTTGAAGCTGTGGTGAGGGAGTTCATGCCCGGTGAATGCGGTGTCTCTTGTGGAAACCGTCATACCGAGCGAAGGGAACACGCTCCCTCGCCACACAGGTGTTGCTTAAATCAATGTTTCGATCCGCAGCGAATTAGTCGATCCCGGCTGGCCAAACGGCACACCCGCAGTGATCAGCAACGTATCGCCACGCTCGGCCATTCCTTGAGCCTGAGCGATTTCCAGCGCGGTCGAGCACACTTCATCCACCTGACGCAGGCGATCATTGACCACCGAATGAATGCCCCACGCCACGCTCAAGCGGCGGGCGGTCTGCAGGTTCGGCGTCAGGTTGAGGATCGGCGCTTTCGGCCGCTCCCGCGCCGCACGCAGACTCGATGCACCGGACTCGCTGTAGTTGACCAGCACCGCCACCGGCAGCACGTTGCTGATCCGGCGAATCGCACAGCTGATGGCATCGGACACGGTCGCTTCGGCTTTCGGCCGGCTGACGTCGAGTTGGGTCTGGTAGTCCGGACCGTTCTCCACCTGGCGGATGATCTTGCTCATCATCTGCACGGCTTCCAGCGGGTATTCGCCGGACGCGGTTTCTGCCGACAGCATCACCGCATCGGCGCCTTCGGCCACGGCGTTGGCCACGTCGGTGACTTCGGCGCGGGTCGGCGCCGGCGAGAAGCGCATCGACTCGAGCATCTGTGTCGCCACCACCACCGGTTTGCCGAGCTGGCGGCAGGTGGTGATGATGTTTTTCTGGATCTGCGGCACGCTTTCGGCCGGCACTTCCACGCCCAGGTCGCCGCGGGCAACCATGATCGCGTCGCTCAGCTCGGCGATTTCGCGCAGTTGTTCGACGGCCGACGGCTTCTCGATTTTCGCCATCAGGAACGCCTTGTCGCCGATCAGCTCGCGGGCCTCGATGATGTCTTGCGGACGCTGTACGAACGACAGCGCCACCCAGTCCACACCCAGTTCCAGACCGAAGCTCAGGTCGCGGCGGTCCTTGGTGGTCAGCGGGCTCAGATCGAGTACCGCTTGCGGAACGTTCACGCCTTTGCGATCCGACAGTTCGCCACCGTTGAGCACGGTGGTGTCGATCGCATCGCTGTATTTGGTCACGACCCGCAGGCGCAGTTTGCCGTCGTCGAGCAGCAGATCCATCCCGGCTTCCAGCGCGGCGATGATCTCCGGATGCGGCAGGTTCACCCGGCGTTCGTCGCCCGGTGTCGCGTCCATATCGAGGCGGAAGGCCTGGCCGCGATGCAGTTGAACCTTGCCGTCTGCGAACTTGCCGACCCGCAGTTTCGGCCCCTGCAGGTCCATCAGGATGCCGAGCGGGTAGTTGAGCTGGCGCTCGACTTCGCGGATCCACTGATAGCGCTTGGCGTGGTCGGCGTGATCGCCGTGGCTGAAGTTGAGGCGGAAGATATTGACCCCGGCCTCGACCAGCTCGCGGATGTCTTCGATGCCGTCGACGGCAGGCCCGAGGGTGGCGAGGATTTTGACCTTTTTGTCAGGCGTCATGATTTAGAGCTCTCGAGGATCAGGATGGCGCGGAAGTCGTTGACGTTGGTGCGGGTCGGCTCGGTGACGATCAGCGCATCGAGCGCCGCGAAGTAGCCGTAACCGTTGTTGTTATCCAGCTCGTCGCTGGCGCTCAGGCCCAGGGCGGCGGCGCGGGCGTAGCTGTCCGGGGTCATGATCGCGCCGGCGTTGTCTTCCGAGCCGTCTATGCCGTCGGTGTCACCGGCCAGCGCATAGACGCCGGGCTGGCCCTTGAGGCTGTCGGTGAGGCTGAGGAGGAATTCGGCGTTGCGTCCGCCACGGCCATTGCCGCGCACGGTCACCGTGGTTTCGCCGCCGGAGAGAATCACGCACGGTGCTGCCAGCGGCTGGCCGTGATGGATGATCTGGCGCGCGATGCCGGCGTGGACTTTTGCCACCTCGCGGGATTCGCCTTCCAGGTCGCCGAGGATCAGCGTGCTGAAACCGGCCTGACGGCATTTCACCGCCGCCGCATCCAGCGATTGCTGAGGACGGGCGATCAGCTGGAAGTGACTGCGGGCCAGGCTCGGATCGCCGGGTTTGACGGTTTCCGATTCCGGGCTTTGCAGCCAGGTGCGCACGGAAGCCGGGATCTCGATGCCGTAGCGCTTGATGATTGCCAGCGCTTCGGCGCTGGTGCTCGGGTCGGCCACGGTCGGGCCGGAGGCGATGACCGTGGCGAGGTCGCCCGGTACATCGGAAATCGCGTAGGTATAAACAGTCGCCGGCCAGCAGGCCTTGCCCAGGCGTCCGCCCTTGATCGCCGAGAGGTGCTTGCGCACGCAGTTCATCTCGCCGATGGTCGCGCCGGATTTGAGCAGGGCTTTGTTGATCGACTGTTTGTCGGCCAGGGTGATGCCTTCGGCCGGCAGCGCCAGCAGGGCAGAACCGCCGCCGGACAGCAGGAAGATCACGCGGTCGTCTTCGGTCAGGTTGCTGACCAGATCCAGCACGCGCTTGGCCACGGCCAGGCCGGCTGCGTCCGGCACCGGGTGCGCGGCTTCGACCACTTCGATTTTTTCGCACGGGGCGCCGTGACCGTAGCGGGTCACCACAAGGCCCGAGACTTCACCTTCCCAGCAGCGCTCGACCACTTGCGCCATGGCAGCGGCAGCCTTGCCGGCACCGATGACGATCACGCGACCTGTGCGATCGGCAGGCAAATGGGCTTCGAGGACCTGGTTCGGATGGGCCGCGTCGATGGCTGTGGCAAACAGCTCGCGCAGCAGTTGTTGCGGATCGACCGACATGGCGGGCTCCCGGAATTCTTGTTATTGGAAGGGCAACTCGGTCCAGTGTGGAAGCAGGGCTGCTTCCACACCGGGGACGGGGCAGGGCTTACTTCTTGTCGCGAATCGAGAAGTTGGCCATGTGTTCCAGGCCCTTGATCAGCGCCGAGTGGTCCCAGTTGCTGCCGCCGATGGCCGCGCAGGTGCTGAACACTTGCTGGGCGTTGGCGGTGTTCGGCAGGTTGATGTTCAGCTCCTTGGCGCCTTGCAGGGCCAGGTTCAGGTCCTTCTGGTGCAGGCTGATGCGGAAGCCCGGATCGAAGGTGCCCTTGATCATGCGCTCGCCGTGCACTTCGAGGATCTTCGAGGAGGCGAAACCACCCATCAGCGCTTCACGCACCTTGGCCGGATCGGCACCGTTTTTCGAAGCAAACAGCAGGGCTTCGGCCACGGCCTGAATGTTCAGGGCAACGATGATCTGGTTCGCCACCTTGGCGGTCTGACCGTCACCATTGCCGCCGACCAGGGTGATGTTCTTGCCCATGGCCTGGAACAGCGGCAGTGCGCGTTCGAAGGCATCGGCATCGCCACCGACCATGATGCTCAGGGTCGCGGCCTTGGCGCCGACTTCACCACCGGACACCGGAGCGTCGAGGTATTGCGCGCCTTTTTCGTTGATCTTCGCGGCGAAAGCCTTGGTGGCGGTCGGCGAGATCGAGCTCATGTCGATCACCACTTTGCCTTTGCCGATGCCGGCAGCAACGCCGTCGGCGCGGAACAGCACGTCGTCGACCTGCGGGGTATCCGGCACCATGACGATGATGAACTCAGCTTCCTGGGCCACTTCGCGCGGGTTGGCCAGGGCCACGGCGCCAGCAGCGACCAGATCGGCAGGAGCGGCGTCGTGGTGCGCCGACAGGAACAGGCTGTGACCGGCTTTCTGCAGGTTCGAAGCCATTGGGTGGCCCATGATGCCGGTGCCGATAAATCCGATTTTAGCCATGAGAAATTCCTCTTGTTTTTGTCTTGCTCAAGCAAATAGGGGGTCAGATCGCGTTGTGGGTCTTCAGCCAGCCGAGGCCCGCTTCAGTGGTGGTCAGCGGTTTGTACTCGCAGCCGACCCAGCCCTGATAACCGATGCGATCGAGGTGTTCGAACAGGAAGCGGTAGTTGATCTCGCCAGTGCCCGGCTCGTTGCGGCCCGGGTTGTCGGCCAACTGCACATGGTTGATCTCGCCCAGGTGCGATTGCAGGGTGCGGGCCAGATCGCCTTCCATGATTTGCATGTGATAGATGTCGTATTGCAGGAACAGATTGGCGCTGCCGACCTGCTCGCGAATCGACAGGGCCTGCGCCGTGTTGTTCAGGTAGAAACCCGGGATGTCGCGGGTGTTGATCGCTTCCATCACCAGTTTGATGCCGACGGCTTGCAGCTTTTCGGCGGCGTACTTGAGGTTGGCGACGAAGGTCTTTTCAACGGTGGCATCGTCCACGCCCTGCGGACGGATACCGGCCAGGCAGTTGACCTGGGTGTTGCCCAGAACCTGTGCGTAAGCGATGGCCAGATCGACACCGGCGCGGAACTCTTCGACCCGGTCCGGCAGGCACGCGATACCGCGTTCGCCCTTGGCCCAGTCACCGGCCGGCAGGTTGAACAGCACTTGGGTCAGACCGTTGGCGTCGAGTTTGGCCTTGATTTCGGCGGAGCTGAAATCGTACGGGAACAGGTACTCGACACCGCTGAAGCCAGCCTTGGCGGCGGCGTCGAAACGGGCAAGGAAATCCTGTTCGGTGAACAGCATGGACAGGTTGGCTGCGAAACGCGGCATGGTGGTCTCCCGTTAGAGTGATCGTTCCCGCGCCCGGCGCGGGAACGAACGGCAAGCAGTTTTAATCGAGCAGCGAAATCGCGGTAGGCGCATCGTTGCCGACCAGCGCCAGGTCTTCGAATTCGTTGACGGCGTTGATCTCGGTACCCATGGAGATGTTGGTCACACGTTCCAGAATGATCTCGACGATCACCGGCACCTTGAACTCTTCGATCAGCTCTTCGGCCTTGCGCAGGGCAGGGGCGATGTCAGCCGGTTCGAACACACGCAGCGCCTTGCAGCCCAGGCCTTCGGCGACTGCGACGTGGTCGACACCGTAACCGTTGAGTTCCGGCGCGTTCAGGTTATCGAAGGACAGCTGCACGCAGTAGTCCATTTCGAATCCGCGCTGTGCCTGACGGATCAGACCCAGGTACGAGTTGTTCACCACGACGTGGATGTACGGCAGATTGAACTGAGCGCCGACCGCCAGTTCTTCGATCATGAACTGGAAGTCATAGTCCCCCGACAGGGCCACGACTTTACGGTTCGGATCGGCCTTCACCACGCCCAGCGCCGCCGGAATGGTCCAGCCCAACGGGCCTGCCTGGCCGCAGTTGATCCAGTGACGCGGCTTGTAGACGTGCAGGAACTGCGCGCCGGCAATCTGCGACAGGCCGATGGTGCTGACGTAGCAGGTGTCCTTGCCGAACACCTGGTTCATTTCTTCATACACGCGCTGCGGCTTGACCGGCACGTTGTCGAAGTGGGTCTTGCGTTGCAGGCTGGACTTGCGCTGCTGGCAGTCCTGCAGCCATGCACTGCGGTTTTTCAGTTTGCCGGCGGCTTGCCATTCACGGGCGACTTCGATGAACACGGTCAGCGCGGCGGCGGCGTCGGAAACGATGCCCAGGTCCGGGGTGAACACGCGGCCGATCTGGGTGCCTTCGATGTCGACGTGAATGAACTTGCGACCTTCGGTGTACACGTCGACCGAACCGGTGTGACGGTTGGCCCAGCGGTTACCGATACCCAGCACCACGTCGGATTTCAGCATCGTGGCGTTGCCGTAACGGTGCGAAGTCTGCAGACCGACCATGCCGACCATCAGCGGGTGATCGTCCGGAATGGTGCCCCAGCCCATCAGGGTCGGGATGACCGGGATGCCGGTCAGCTCGGCGAATTCCACCAGCAGATCGCTGGCGTCGGCGTTGATGATGCCGCCACCGGCCACCAGCAATGGACGTTCAGCCTGATCGAGCAGCGCCAGAGCCTTTTCAACCTGCACGCGAGTTGCGCTCGGCTTGGCCAGCGGCAGTGGCTGGTAGGCGTCGATGTCGAATTCGATTTCAGCCATCTGCACGTCGAACGGCAGGTCGATCAGCACCGGGCCAGGACGGCCGGAGCGCATTTCGTAGAAGGCTTTCTGGAACGCGTAAGGCACCTGGCCCGGCTCCAGAACGGTGGTTGCCCACTTGGTCACTGGCTTGACGATGCTGGTGATGTCGACGGCCTGGAAATCTTCCTTGTGCATACGGGCGCGGGGGGCCTGGCCGGTGATGCAGAGGATCGGGATCGAGTCCGCGGAGGCGCTGTACAGACCGGTGACCATGTCGGTACCGGCAGGGCCGGAAGTACCGATGCACACGCCGATGTTGCCGGCCTTGGTGCGGGTGTAGCCCTCGGCCATGTGCGAGGCGCCTTCAACGTGGCGAGCGAGGACGTGATCGATGCCACCGACTTTCTTCAGGGCGGAATACAGCGGGTTGATCGCAGCACCCGGAATGCCAAAAGCGGTATCAACCCCTTCACGGCGCATCACCAGAACGGCGGCTTCGATTGCTCTCATTTTGCTCATGGTTTTGTGCCTCTTTACGTTTTGTAATTGTATACAAGTGGCTTTGCGCAGAGTGTATTCACGGCGGACGGCGCAGGTCAATCCATTTTCTCAAGCGCCTGTTTCATTCGTCGGAAGCCGTTTCTACTGTGGCTTTTCGTCGCATGGGGCGCTTTTCGATAATTATTGTATACAAAAAAATAATTCATTGTGTTCTATTTGTTGCATCCGGCTGCGGCACAAACGCGCAGCCCAACGGCTTTCCCAATAACAAAATGAGGACGGCACCATGAGCGCTTTAACCTTGAAAGTCGCAGTCAACCTGGTCAACGAAGCCATCAGCGCAGGGCGGGCGATCTCCGCTGCGCCGCTGACCATTGCAGTACTGGATACCGGCGGCCACCTGGTCACCTTGCAACGCGAAGACGGCGCCAGCCTGCTGCGCCCGAACATCGCCATCGGCAAAGCCTGGGGCGCCATTGCCCTGGGCAAGGGCTCACGCCTGCTGGCGCTGGACGCGCAACAACGCCCGGCGTTCATCGCCGCGCTCAACAGCATGGGGCAGGGCAGCGTCGTCCCGGCACCGGGCGGCGTGTTGATCCGTGATCAGGCGGGCAACGTGCTGGGAGCGATCGGCATCAGCGGCGATCTGTCGGATGTCGATGAGCAGGTGGCGATCAAGGCTGTGGAGGCTTTGGACCTGCGGGCGGATGCGGGGGTGGCGGCCTGAGTGGCTAATGCCGGATAGTCGCTGAAATGAACAAGCCCGCCCTCACAGGACGTTCTGTGAGGGCGGGCTTGTTTGTGTCTGGAGGTGTTGGTTTCAGTCCGGCTCGCAGCCCTTGAGCACCAACCGGATGATGGTTTGTGCCGCGGACTCATAATCGGCTTCGTCGAGCTTTTCCTTGCCGGTCACGGCGGAGATCTGCCAGTCGAAGTCGGCGTAGGTCTGGGTCGCGGCCCAGATGCTGAACATCAGGTGGTTGGGGTCGATCGGGGCGATCTGCCCGCGGTCGATCCAGCTCTGGATGCAGTCGATGTTGTGCTTGGCCTGGCTGTTCAGTTGCTCGACCAGGTCGGCGCTCAGGTGTGGGGCGCCGTGCATGATTTCGCTGGCGAACACCTTCGAGGCAAACGGCAGGTCGCGGGAGATGCGGATCTTCGAGCGGATGTAGCCGCTCAGCACTTCGCTCGGCACGCCGTCCGGGTTGAACGGGGTCGAGGCCTGCAGGATCGGCACGATGATGCTTTCCAGAACCTCGCGGTAGAGGTTTTCCTTGGACTTGAAGTAGTAGTAGACGTTGGGCTTGGGCAATCCCGCCTTGGCGGCGATGTCGCTGGTTTTGGTCGCAGCGAAGCCCTTGTCGGCAAACTCTTCACTGGCGGCACGCAGGATCAGTTCTTTGTTGCGCTCGCGGATTGTGCTCATAAACCCGGTGGTTCCTTGCCTGTTCTGGCGGTTGCGCATGGTAGCACCGGCCTCGCGCGCCGCTCAACAATGCCCGTTGGTGGCGCTCGTCGTGTCAGTCTGTCGCCAGCCTGAACAAGTTCGCCATGCCCCGCGATGGCTGTCGGGACGCTGCTAGAGTCAAGGCAGACGCGGGGGCAAGAGGCGGGCGGTCATGGCGAAACGCAGGCGCGGCAAAGTCCTGTTGATCATTGGCATTGTGCTGTTGCTGGGGCTTGCCCTGTGGTTCTACCTGAGCGCCGGTCAGCGTCGGGTCAAACCCCCGCCGGCCGCCGAGCCGGTCGCGACGGTCCCGGTCAGGTTGCAGGACGTGCCGGTCTACATCGACGCGTTGGGCACGGTGACCCCGACCCGCAGCGTGACCGTAGTGACCCAGGTCAACGGCATTCTCAGCTCGGTCGAGTTCAAGGAAGGCCAGCACGTCGCCAAAGGCCAAGTCATCGCCCGCATCGACGATCGCGCGCTGAAGGCACAACTGGCGGTGGCCAAGGGCACGCTGATGCACGATCAGGCACTGCTCGCCAACGCCGTGCGCGATCTGGCGCGTTATCGTGAACTGATCAAGGTCGGCTCTACCACCCAGCAAACCCTCGATACCCAGGCCTCGCTGGTGCAGCAACTGCAAGGCACGGTCGCTTCGGATCAGGGCAGCGTGCAGAACCTCGAAGTCCAGTTGAGCTATTGCACGATCACTTCGCCGGTGGATGGCGTGGTCGGTTTGCGCCAGGTCGACCCCGGTAACTACGTGACCACCACCAGCACCACCGGGATTGCCGTGATCACCCAGATGACTCCGGCCACTGTGGTGTTCGCCGTGCCCGAGGATGATCTGGGTGCGATCAATCAGGCCATGGCCAAAGGCGTGGTGACGGTGCTGGCCTACGACCGCAACAAACATAACCTGCTGGCCACCGGCAATCTGCTGGCGCTGGATAACCAGGTCGATACCAGCACCGGCACGATCAAGGTCAAGGCGCAGTTCGACGACTCCGGCAAGGCGCTGTTCCCCAATCAGTTCGTCAACGCCCGGCTCAAGGCCGACACCCTGAGTCAGAACCCCGTGGTGCCGACCCGGGCGATCCAGCACGGCAGCAAGGGCGATTTCGTTTTTGTGGTGGTCGATCCCGGCAACAAGGTCAGCCTGCGCAACATCAGGACCGGGCCGGCCACGGGCGATGTCTCGGCGGTGCTCGACAACGGGGTGAAGGAGGGCGAGCAGGTCGTCACCGAGGGCGCCGACAAACTCGACGATGGCTCGGCGGTGAAAGTCGTCGCGCAATAGGAGGCGTAGCCCATGAACGTCTCGCGCCCCTTCATCGAACGCCCGGTGGCCACCACGCTGTTGATGGTCGCCGTACTGTTGCTGGGTCTGCTGGGTTATCACTTGTTGTCGGTGTCGGCGTTGCCGGAGGTGGATTACCCGACCATTCAGGTGTTTACCCAATACCCCGGTGCCAGTCCCGAGGTCATCAGTTCGTCGATCACCGCGCCGCTGGAACGCCAGCTCGGCGAGATGCCGGGGCTCAAGTCGATGAACTCCACCAGCTCCGACGGCGCTTCGGTGGTGACCCTGCAATTCGATCTTTCACTGTCGCTTGATGTCGCCGAGCAGGAAGTGCAGGCCGCGATCAACGCCGCCGGCACCTTCCTGCCGGCGAACCTGCCGTACCCGCCGGTCTACAGTAAGGTCAACCCGGCCGATGCGCCGGTGCTGACGCTGTCGCTGACCTCTGACGTGTTGCCGCTGACCAAGGTCGAAGACTTGGCCGACACGCGGCTGGCGCAAAAGATTTCGCAGATCACCGGTGTCGGCCTGGTCACCCTCAGCGGCGGTCAGCGCCCGGCGGTGCGGGTCGAGGCCAACACCTCGGCGCTGAACAGTCTGGGGCTGTCCCTCGATGACCTGCGCACCTCGCTGGGCACGGCCAACGTCAATCAGGCCAAGGGCAATATCGACGGCAAATATCAGGCGTATTCCATTGGCACCAACGACCAGTTGCAGTCGGCCGAGGAGTACCGCGATCTGGTGATCGCCTACAAGAACGGCGCGCCGATTCGCCTGTCGCAGATCGCTTCGTCGACCCAGGGCCCGGAAAATCCTCGGCAAGCAGCATGGACCGACAGCACGCCGTCGATTGTTCTGAACATCCAGCGCCAGCCCGGGGCCAACGTGATTGATGTGGTCGACCGCGTGCAACAACTGCTGCCCAAGCTGCGCGCCAGTTTGCCGGCGACACTGAAGGTCAACGTGCTCACCGATCGCACGCAAACCATCCGCGCCTCGGTCACCGACGTGCAATACGAACTGGCGGTGGCGGTGTTGCTGGTGGTGATCGTGATTTTCCTGTTCCTGCGCAACGTGGCGGCGACGATCATCCCGGCGGTGACCGTGCCGCTGACGCTGGTCGGCACCCTGGCGGTGGCCTACGCGGTGGGGTTTTCGCTGAACAACCTGACGCTGATGGCGCTGACTATCGCCATCGGTTTTGTGGTCGATGACGCCATCGTCATGATCGAAAACATTACCCGCTACATCGAAGCCGGCGACTCGCCGATGCAGGCTGCGCTCAAGGGCGCGGAGCAGATCGGCTTCACCATCATTTCGCTGTCGGTGGCGCTGATCGCAGTGATGATTCCGCTGCTGTTCATGGGCGATGTGGTCGGCCGGCTGTTTCGCGAATTCGCCATGACCGTGGCGGTGACCATCGTCATCTCGGCGCTGATCACCCTGACCCTGACGCCGATGATGTGTTCGCGGATGCTCAAGCACAAACACGAGGAACGCCGGGTCGATTTCTTCGACCGGGTCAACGGCTATTACGTCAAAGGTCTCGACTGGGTGCTGCTGCATCGCGGGCTGACGTTGATCTCGGTGGTGCTCACCGGGTTGCTGACGCTGTTGATCATCGTGATCATGCCCAAGGGCTTTTTTCCCGAGCAGGACACCGGGCTGATCCAGGGCATTTCCCAGGCCTCGCCGGGCATTTCCTTCCAGCAGATGCAGAGCGAGCAACAGCGGCTGGCGGCGCGGATTCTCAAGGATCCGGCGGTGGCGAGCCTGTCGTCATTCGTCGGCATCGACCAGACCAACCCGACGATCAATCAGGGCAACCTGCTGATCAACCTCAAGCCCCACGGCGACCGTGACAGCAGTGCAGCGGTGATTCGCCGGCTCTCCGACGCCAATGCCGACGACGCCGGGATTCGCCTGTACCTGCACAGCGTGCAGGACCTGACGCTGGACGCCACCGTCTCGACCACCAGTTACCGCCTCGGCCTGCAAGCCACTGACCCGGGCGAACTGGAAACCTGGACCAACAAACTGCTGGCGGCGATCAAGCAGGACCCGATGTTCACCGACGTGCAAAGCCAGGCGATGCAGTTCGGCAATCAGATCCAGCTCAACTTTGACCGCGCCACCGCGTCGCGTCTGGGCATCACGCCGCAAGCCATCGACGACGTGTTGTATGACGCTTTCGGCCAGCGTCAGGTGTCGACCATCTACACCCAGCTCAACCAGTATCACGTGGTGATCGCCACCGACCATCCGCCACACAATCTGGCGGATCTGTTGACCGGGCTCTACGTCGACATTCCCGGCGGCGGGGTGGCGCCGCTGTCGAGCATGGCGACGATGCAGGTGATTCGCGCGCCGGTAACAATCAATCGTCTGGGGCAGTTTCCCTACGCCGATGTCTCGTTCAACCTCGCCCCCGGCCAGACCCTCGGCACGGCGGTGACGCGGCTCAAGGACATCGAAACCCGGGCCGGCCTGCCGCTGTCGGTGCAGGCCAATCTGGAAGGGGCGGCGGCGACGTTCGAGGCGTCGTTGTCCAATCAGGTGTTTCTGGTGCTGGCGGCGATCATCGTGGTGTACCTGATGCTGGGGATTCTCTACGAGAGCTTCGTGCACCCGGTGACGATTCTCTCGACCCTGCTGTCCGCCGCGCTCGGCGCCTTGCTGGCATTGCTGATCACCGGCACGCAGTTCGACATCATCGGCTTGATCGGCATCGTGCTGCTGATCGGCATCGTTATGAAGAACGGCATCATGATGGTCGACTTCGCCCTGGAGCTGGAGCGCAAGGGCGGACTCGATCCGGTGGCGGCGATCCGTCAGGCTGCCGAGCTGCGTTTCCGGCCGATCCTGATGACCAGCATGGCTTCCTTGTTCGGCGCGGTGCCGCTGGCGCTGGGCACCGGGATCGGCTCGGAGCTGCGCCATCCGTTGGGAATCGCGATCATCGGCGGGCTGTTGCTGAGCCAGTTGCTGACGCTGTTCTCGACCCCGGTGATTTTCCTCGCCATGCATGGCCTCGAGCAGCGCTTCGCCCGGCGCCGGCCAGTGGCGGCCGAGGCCTTGCGCGATGAACCTTAGCGCGCCATTTATCCAGCGCCCCATCGCCACCACGCTGCTGGCGGTCGGGCTGGCGTTGTTTGGCGTATTGGCGTTCAACCTGCTGCCGGTGGCGCCGCTGCCGGAGGTGGATTTCCCGACCATCAGCGTGCGTGCCTCGTTGCCCGGTGCCGACCCGAGTACGGTGGCGTCATCGGTGGCGACGCCGCTGGAGCGTCAGTTCGGGCAGATTGCCGGGGTCACTGAAATGACCTCGTCCAGTTCGCTGGGGGCGACCCGCATCACCTTGCAGTTCGACCTCAATCGCGACATCGATGGCGCGGCGCGGGACGTGCAAGCGGCGATCAACGCCGCCCGCAGCAGCCTGCCGAGCGACCTGTCCGGCAACCCGACCTACCGCAAGGTCAACCCGGCCGACTCACCGATCCTGATTCTCAGCCTGACTTCCGATTCGGCGACCCGTGGCCAGATGTACGACGTGGCCTCGACCCTGCTCGAACAGCGGCTGTTGCAGACCACGGGTGTAGGCGATGTCACGGTGGGCGGCGCGGCATTGCCGGCGGTGCGCATCGAGCTCAATCCGGACCGGCTCAATCGCTATGGCGTCAGCCTGGAGCAAGTGCGTCAGGTTATTCAGGCGTCCAACGTGAATCTGCCCAAAGGCACGGTGTTGGTCGGCGATCAGTCCTATGGCCTGAAGGCCAACGACATGCTCTATCAGGGCAGCGATTACGGACCATTGGTGGTCAAGCAGCGCAACGGCGATCTGGTGCGCATTTCCGATCTCGGTGACGTCAGCGAAGACGTCGAAGACCTGCGCAACTTCGGTCTGTCCAACGGCAAACCGGCGGTGTTGCTGGTGGTGTTCAAGCAGCCCGGCGCCAATGTGATCGACACGGTGGATGCGGTGAAAGCCGACCTGCCGTTCCTGCAGAGTTCGATCCCCTCGGCGATCAAGATCAATATCCTGATGGACCGCACCACCACCATTCGCGCCTCGCTGCACGACGTGGAAGTGACCCTGCTGATTTCGATCGCGCTGGTGACGCTGGTGACCTTCGGCTTCTTCCGCGACTGGCGCAGCACGCTGATCCCGGCCATCGTCGTGCCGTTGTCGCTGCTCGGCACTTTCGGGGCGATGTATTTTCTCGGCTACAGCCTCAACAACCTGTCGCTGATGGCGCTGACCATTTCCACCGGGTTTGTGGTGGACGACGCGATTGTGGTGGTCGAGAACATCATGCGGCACCTGGAGAAAGGCGAGAGCCGCGTGCAAGCGGCACTGGCCGGGGCGCGGGAGGTGGGCTTTACGGTGATGACCATCAGCGTGTCGCTGGTGGCGGTGTTCATTCCGTTGCTGCTGATGGGCGGGGTGGTCGGGCGGCTGTTTCGCGAGTTTTCGATTTCGCTGTCGGTGGCCATCGTGATTTCGATGCTGGTGTCGTTGACGGTGACGCCGATGCTCGCCAGCGTGCTGCTGCGCACTCAACAGCAGAGCGGCAAGGGTGACGATCATCCGGATTCGTACTTTCACCGGTTCTACGATCGCACGCTGGGTTGGGTTGTCGAGCATTCGTTTCTGATGGGCCTGCTGACGCTGCTGGTGATTGTGCTGGCGTGCGTGCTGTACGTGTTGGTGCCCAAGGGTTTCTTTCCGCAGGAAGACACCGGGCGCATGTCCGGCAGCATCATTGCGGCGCAGAGCATTTCCTTCGGGGCGATCCAGTCGAACTTCAGCGAGATCAATAAAAAGGTCTTGAGCAATCCGAACGTGGCGACCGTCGGCGGGTTTGTCGGCGGCGGTGGCGGGATCGGCGGGGCGGTCAACAGTGCGCAGCTGTTCATCACTCTCAAGCCGCTGGCGGATCGCAAGGACGGCGCCGATCAGGTCATCGGTCAGATTCGCCACACCCTCGGCGACATGCCCGGCACGCGCCTGTATCTGCAATCGGCGCAGGACATCACGGTCGGCGGCCGGCAGAGCGGGGCGCAGTATCAGTACACGATGACCGCCGACGACCAGAGCACCCTCGACGAATGGGTGCCGAAAGTCGTCGCGGTGCTGCACGGCTTGCCGCAATTGACCGACGTGAACACCGATCAGCAGGACAACAGTCTGATGTCCAGCGTGACGGTCAATCGCGATGCCGCTGCCCGGCTCGGGGTCAGCATGTCGGCCATCGACCAGACGCTTTACGACGCCTTCGGTCAGCGGCAGGTTTCGACCATCTACCGCTCAGCCAACCAATACCACGTGGTGATGGAGGTGGCGCCGGCGTACTGGGCGTCCCCGGAAACCCTGAAGAACGTTTACGTGCCGGTGGGCACCGCTGCTGTCACGACCAAGGGCGCAGCGGCGGCGCCGAATCTGAATGCCAAAGTCTCGCAGACGCTGGTGCCGCTGTCGGCGCTGGCGGATTACTCCGTGGGGCGCACGGCGATTTCGATCAGTCATCAAGGCACTTTTCCGGCGGTGACCGCTTCGTTCAACCTCGCGCCGGGCGTCTCCATCGGCCAGGCAACGGCGCTGGTGGACAACGCGGTGAAACAGCTGCGCATGCCGGCCAGTGTGGTCGGGCAGTTCGCCGGGACGGCGCAGGTGTTCCAGTCTTCGGTGGCCAGCGAGCCGTTGCTGATCGTTGCGGCACTGCTGTCGGTGTACGTGGTGCTGGGCATGCTCTACGAGAGCCTGGTGCATCCGCTGACGATCCTTTCGACCTTGCCGTCGGCCGGTGTCGGTGCGCTGATTGCCTTGCTGCTGACCGGCACCGAACTGTCGATCATCGCGCTGGTGGGGGTGATTCTGCTGATCGGGATCGTCAAGAAGAACGCGATCATGATGATCGACTTCGCCATCACCGAGCGTCGCGAATTCGGCCTGAGCGCCAAGGACGCGATCCGCCGCGCCTGCCTGATCCGTTTCCGGCCGATCATGATGACCACGCTGGCGGCGATTCTCGGCGCACTGCCGCTGGTGCTGGGCAGCGGCTATGGCTCGGAGCTGCGCCGGCCGTTGGGGATTTCGATCATTGGCGGCTTGCTGTTCAGCCAGTTGCTGACCCTGTACACCACGCCGGTGATCTACCTTTGGCTGGACCGGGCGTCGCAGCGCCTGAAGCGTAAGGAGCGGTAAATGAAACGTCGCCTGTTTCCTGTGGGGGCCAGCCTTGTGCTGAGCCTGTTGCTGAGCGGTTGCATGGTCGGCCCGGACTATCACAAGCCTGCGATTGAACTGCCGACTTCGTTCAAGGAAGGCACGCAATGGCAGCGCGCCCGGGCCAATCCGCAAGGCGCGTTGGACAGCCAATGGTGGCGGATCTATCAGGACCCGGTACTCAACGATCTGATCGAGCGCTCGGCCAAGGCCAACCAGTCGATCATCGGCGCCGAGGCGGCGTATCGGCTGGCGCAGGCGCAGGTGGCGTCGAGCCGCGCCGGGTTGTGGCCGACCGTGGGCGTGGGTTTGTCCGGCGCACGCGGTGTCGGCGGCGGAGCCAGCGGCAGCACCACCAGCGGTTTGACCGGCAGCAGCGGCAGCACCGTCGAACAAACGGTCAGCGCCACCCTGACGGCCAGTTGGGAGCCGGATCTGTGGGGGCAGGTGCGGCGCGGTATCGAGTCGAGCCAGGCCTCGCTGCAATCCTCTGACGCGTTGCTGGCCGGCGTGCGGCTGTCCATCGGCGCCAGCGTGGCGACCAATTATCTGGGTCTGCGGCAGCTGGATATCGACATCGACCTGTTGCAGCAACAGCAGGCCATCAATCAGCAACTGCTGACGATGATCCAGGCGCAAACCGTTCAGGGCACGGCGACCAATGATCAATTGCTGGTGGCGCAGGATCAGCTCAGTACGGTGATCACGGCGCTGCAAACCGCCCAGCGTTCGCGGGAGCAGGCCGAACATGCGCTGGCGGTGCTGGTGGGCGTGGCGCCGGCGCAGTTCGATCTGCCCAAAGTGCCCGACTATCGCTTCACGACGCCGATGCCGCCGCCGGTGCTGCCATCAAATCTGTTACTGCGTCGGCCTGATGTGGTGTCCGCCGAGCGTCTGGCTGCGGCAGCGAACGCGCGGATCGGCGTGGCCGAAGCGGCATTCTTTCCGACTCTGAGCCTGACGGCTGAAGGTGGCTTTCGCGGTACGGCGCTGGGCGGCCTGTTCTCTGTGCCCAACCGCATCTGGACCCTCGGGCCGGCGCTGGCAGAAACCATTTTCGACGGCGGCGCCCGCGAAGCGGCCAAGCAGGAAGCCGAGGCCACTTACGATCAGGACGTGGCCACGTATCGCGGCACGGTGCTCGGCGCGTTGCAGAACGTCGAAGACAATCTGTCGGCGATCAATCATCTGCATATTCAGGCGCAAGCCTTTGATCAGATGTTCCAGCGCAACCAGCAATTGTTCGGCAGTCAGCAGGCGCAGCAACGGGCGGGGACGGTCAGCCAGCAAGCGGTGCTGACCCAACAATTGGTGTTGTTGCAGGCCGAGCAGAATCTGCGTGATACCCAGGGTTTGCTCAGTCAGGGCAGTGTCGCGCTGTTCCAGAGCCTGGGCGGTGGCTGGCAGGTGCCGTAGCCTCTCGCTCCCTTGAGTGGCGCACGGTATGCTGCGCGCACTTTTTTACACAGGGAAGCCTGACCCATGGCAGGAAGCAGTTTGCTGGTGCTGATCGACGACATCGCCACCGTTCTGGATGACGTTGCGTTGATGAGCAAAATGGCCGCCAAGAAGACCGCCGGGGTGCTCGGCGATGACCTGGCGCTCAATGCCCAGCAAGTCTCGGGCGTGCGCGCCGAACGGGAAATTCCCGTGGTGTGGGCGGTGGCCAAGGGCTCGTTCGTCAACAAGCTGATCCTGGTGCCGTCGGCGCTGGCCATCAGTGCGTTTGTTCCGTGGCTGGTGACGCCGCTATTGATGGTCGGCGGCGCCTATCTGTGCTTCGAGGGTTTCGAGAAACTCGCCCATCCGCTGCTGCACGGCAAGGATGAAGCTCAGGCCGAACATGCGCAGCTGACCGAGGCCGTGGCCGATCCGGCGACCGATCTGGTGGCCTACGAGAAGGACAAGATCAAAGGCGCAATCCGCACCGACTTCATCCTTTTTGACCACCGCTTAGAAATGCACAATACGGCTTCATTTCCTTCGTCCTGATCAGCATCACGCTTTCCTCGCGGAACGTCCCAAGCCACCCATCATTGTCTTTCTGATGGTCTGTTGATGCTCCGGCTAAGACACATTGGCCGATGGTCGAAGACGTCTTGATGTGTCATCAAACGTGTCTGATTTTCGATATGTGCAATTAGGTAGCTGCTGTTGCTTCCATTTCCGCGTCATAGATTTTTGGAGGGCGTGAACCCAAACCGACAACCTTCCATCGCGCATCCTTGTCCCTAATCTCCTCACTGGTGCTCATTAATTCTAGGTAAGCGCCTACCCTAATCTCTCTCCTGCTACGTTTGTGACTGCGAACTACGAGTTATGGCTGCTCTTCTTTGTGTACCATTCGGTTTATAGCCGAATGCGCGTCATGTTACTTTTTGACTTACTTATGATGCTCCGTAGGCCCGTAATTACTAGGGGGGGCGTGCCTCACTGGCGGCAATACATAGTTATTGTTAAAAACATTATATTAAAATTGCTGGTTATAGCTTTTGATTGTCGTAGTAAAAAATGATCTAAACCGAGGCGTATTTTTAGTTGCGAATGCCCTAGGTGATCTTTATTGTTGCGTTATGAAGTTAGTAAATGTTCGAGCTAATAAGAAGCTAAAGTTATGTCCCGTATTGTTCTCGGAGAATGGCAGTATTGCAGAGTTGCCAAGTTGTTACTTAAAGGCTAAGTCAGAAACCAATAGGCATCCTGTTGGAGTTATTCTCCTATATGCCGATCATATTAAAAGCTTCTGTGATTATCTAGAGTCGCTAGATATTTATTCGGGTCACTCTATTGATGATATTTTATGCGGCATTTCACGCTCCGTTATCAGTACTTATCTAGTTCAGCTTGCAGGGCAGGGCTACGAACGTTCATATATTAGGTTGCGTGAGACAATAATTAGTGGGATGTTCACATGGTTGGCATCAGCCGAAGGCGGGCGCGCAAGAGCAAGCAGCGGCTTCGAGAGTAAAAGGCTTGATACGCCGAAGCCAAAGAGGAAGCGCCCGAGATATGTTACTCAGGAACAACTTTGCAAGTTGCTATTGAGAATGTATTGGGAGTCTCAGCGATGTGCAGTACATGCTCTCTATGACATGGGGTTGCGTGTTTCAGAGTTGGTGAGGATCACCAAGGACGACATAGATGAGTTAGATGATTTTCCACGAGAATTAGCTTATTTACCCCTGATGGTGCGAGGGAGCAAGGGGGCTGGTGGGGAAATTAAAGAGCGCACTGTGATAATTACACGTGCCGTGTACTCCAGGATTAAAAAATACCATAGCTCGCCCCAGTACAGATTTGCATACTATGAAGGTGATAAGCCGGCTTTTTTGAATACTCTAGGTAGGCCGATGACTACCAAGGGAGTTCAGAAATTTATAGCGGATTCTGCAAAGAGAGTTGGTTTTAAACCAAGGTCAATAAGCCCGCATCGACTAAGGCATGGTACGGCTCTTACTTTTCTTACCGGTGAGCTTGGTGATGATCACATTCAGAAGTTGATACTTATAAAAGAGCAGTTTGGTCATGAGCAATTGTCCACGACCAATATTTACGCGGGCGTTTCCCCGTTTCTATTTGTTGATGAATTAGGCGCAAGATATGTCAAGCCGAGATATCTTGAGGCAAAGAAAATCTACGATACAACATATCTTTCGCGCAGTAAAGAGAAGAAATAGATTATGTCATATTCTGTCTTCAATCATAATTTGCCCCAAGCTACAACTGAAAGCCCTATGGCAGAAGTTTCCGCGATTTTCGATGCAAGCATTGCTAGGCGCACGGCTCGGGCTAGCATATTAAATTATAGAGTTGCGAAAAATCTGGTATTGAATTTTCTTACTTCGGATCCCAGGTTTGCAGGGAAGGTGATTAGGGTAGGTTATGAGCTCGATCAATATTTTTTGGTTCATCTCAAATGCTATATGGACTATCAACCTTACTCTTCATCATATCGCGCTACAGTCCTGTCCGTTGTGAGAGGGGTGCTTTCTTATGCCGTTGTAAATTCGTTTTATGGTTACCGAGGTTTTCTGGATGTAATTCTTGATCCAGTATTTCGAGAAACTAATATGCGAAAATCGTTTTCAGACAGTGAGTTTCAAAGTTTTGATAAGGCCCTTGATGAAGAAATTGCTTATGTCGAAAGTAATTTGATGAATGGGTATATTCCAGCCGGAGTAGGGACGGCGCCTGAATATATAGGTGGTCGATTTGCTCCTGGGTGGAGTAACGATGAGGATAATATGAGATGGTGGTTTGAGAATAAGCTTGACTGCAAGGCCTTTTTTTACTCCAAAACGATGACCCGAGATCAGAGGAAATTCCATTCTGCTGCAAAGAAACATGGTGGTACAAGAATGCTATTCCTCCGGTGGGGAGTGATTTTGGGGCTTGATGGTTTTGTGATTGTGCCTTTCTTGTTCAAGCTTGTTACGTGGACTGGATTAAATGCTACTCCTGCCCAATCGCTCAAAACTGCAGATTTTGTCAAGTCACATCCTTTGACCGGAAAGCCATGCATTTACTATTGGAAGGAAAGAGGACAGGGTGATACCGATCTTCATGAAGATCTACTGACCGCTCATTTGGCGCAAGCTGATTCAGAAAGAAAGGATGTAATGCCTCTCGAGGAAAAGCAGTCTGGTCATATCGAAAGAATATGGAAACGTATCCTTGATATTACTAGGCCGATTCGTCCAGAGGTAACTGAGGATAATGATTATCTATTCATTTATAAGCCCTCACATGGGCCAGCCAGTGGCAAGGTCAGAAATCTCCTACAATCCAACAGGCTTATGTTTGACTGGTGCCGCTACATGGCGGAGAAATATGAGTTACAAGATGATAATGGAGAGGTATTAGATATCTATATATCTAGGCTACGTCCGTCGCTGGTCTCAAGGCTCCTGGGTGTGGGAGTTGATATTTCTGTGATTCAGGCGATTCTTGGTCACAGCGATATTATTACTACTATGCGCTATATTGATAAACATAATTTTGCCCCCAAGGCTAGGCGAGAAATCCATAAGTGTCTATCCGATATTCGAAAAAATCGCGAAGATCAAATCAGGCAGCCTAGGCATATTGCGACGGAAAAAAGTAGTGAGCTGTCGATAATATACACGACTGCGACTGCATTGTGCCTTGATGTATATAACCCGCCGGCTCGCGTGAAGAAGGCAACTGGGTGGGTCGATGGCCAGGCATGTACAAATTTCAATATGTGCTTGCGCTGTTCAAAGGTTGTAATTTTGGAAGAACACCTACCTAGGCTATTTGCGATGCAGCGTGGTTATAAAAATGCACTCGAGAACGGTGCCGGAGCAACAACTCATCGAGCCGTTCTCATGCAAAACTTGAGTGTTTTAGATGGGATTCTGGGAGAGAACAGCGATTTTTCGCAAGCCATCCTTAGCAAAGCAGATGGGCAGTCTGTGAAAACTGAGGTTTATATGGATCCATTTTTGGTAAGAGGGAAGTATGAAAAAAGCTGAGCTCGACCGGTTACTTGAACAGGCCCAGAGAGGTGGTTGTTGTCAACTGGCCGGTAGTGTAAATGTTTCATCTGTATCTTTAGCGAGAGATCGTGTATGGGACTTTATTGAGGATACTAAAAAACGCGCACGCTCCATTGATAACACCCGTCTCAAGATCAATTGGGGGGAGCGTGAAGTGAGCCCGAAAATCGTGGCCGAGCTGCAGACGATTTTCCTCTATTATGCCAAAGTTCCTACTTGGTTTGGGGGGAAGAAAAATCCCAAGGCACAAACTTTTGTCCCTAGGGCTAAGTCTATTATTAGGTTGTTAGAAAAGTTATTAGCTGAAGGAAATCTTTACTGTTTGGATATCTCTCTCGGCGATATCGCGGAGGCAGACATCGAGTCGAGTCTTTCTGGTTTTAACGGGAGTTTTAAAGATCTTAAGTCGACCCTTAATTTGGTTTTTAGTGCTGGTGCAGGTCAGTTGATCGGCCAAAAAATGAAATTTGATTCTAAGACCAATTTGCGTATTAAAGGGATACTGTCTAGTAGGCAGGTTGACTCTAAGTCCTCAAAAAAGAATGGTACTCGCTGGCTTTCTGATGAGCAATTCTCTGAAGCTAGTTACTCATCTTTAGCGCGTGTCAGAGACTTTCTTCAGCGAATGGAGTTGCCGGTGCTAAATCCAGATGTTTACGCCTATACACCTGGCTATGCTATTGAGAAATGTAACATGCGACTTGCCTTCTCGCAATATGTGGAATATAGGGCTTCATATGTAAATGGAGTCCGGGAGCGAAACATTGAAGCTAAAATGAAGTTTGAGGGCACCTCCGTTAAGGATGTATCTGATTACTTAAAAGAGGTAAATATGGCCGCTCAGTGTGTTATTGGGTTGTACACGGGAGGTCGATTTTCGGAGCTGACCAGCTTAAAAAATGGATGTCGTGATCGCAAGGATGGTTTTAATGTTGTTACCGGTAAAGTGTTTAAAACTAAATCAGCTTATGATTTAAGTGATGAGACTTGGGTGGCTATTGATGCTGTTCTGGACGCGGTGGAGGTACTTCAAGCTCTCGCTCCCATTAAAGCCAGTCACTACCTGTTTTCTCCGGTAAACTTGATTGCAGGGACTGCGTCGGATGATGGAGAGGGTTGTAATATGGCCTATTCGTACTCTGGTTTTCATAAAGCAATGGCAAAATATTTCGGAAAAATTAATTGCAATGGTGTGTTTGATGAATGGGCGTTCAATTCGCATCAGTTCAAGCATTCGTTGACCCGGCAAATGATTAAAGCGCAACTAGGGATGCCGTTTATAAGTTTTCAGTTAAAGCATGTATACGATCAAGTCAGGTCTCTTCCTTCTGAGGTGACGATTGCGTATGGGAACAGTGCCGCATTGCTTCAGTCGCAAATGGCTGGCTTTTTTTTGTCCGAATTCAAACGAGAAAAAGTTGAAAAGATTTTTTCTCCTGGCTCTACCATTTCAGGTGGGGGAGCCCGAGTTTTCTCTGAAAGAAGGCAGGATTATTTTGAAGGGATGATGGGGGCTGGTTACACGGATTTGGAAATCATCGATCAACTTAGTAGGTTGACTGATGCTGTGTTTGTAAATGTAGGGCTTGGCTATTGCACTGGTCGGAAAGCCGATCCTGGGGGCGATAAGGATGTACCATGTATCGGTCAGTTGCGGTGTAATCCGAATAAATGTAAGAACGCTGTGATTGCCGAGGAGCATGTTCCTGGATGGAAAGCCGTCAGAGATGACAACATTAAGATGCTTAATGACTCCAAATTTTTTTATGGAAAAGAGCACTTTCAACTGGCGATAGCAGAGGCCGATGGGGTGATTGCCTCCTTTAAGGTGAAGTGATGTCTAGGTCGGCTTTTGATGCAAAGAACTCTGAAGATTTCGAAACGGTAACTGCGGCAATTCTGGCTGCTTTGGTTGCAATCGAAAAAGATCCTAACCTTCCTGCTACGCAAGCTTGCCTTGCAAATAAAGCCAAAATTCACCGCAATACAATTAGGAATCGTGCTAAGGATAACAGTCTGCTGGAGGGGGGGCTAGGATGGCCACTATCAGAGCTTGATAGGATCAAAAGGGAGAGGGCGATCAGTGCTTTCAGTAATGCCGTGCTTGAGAAGACCGATAAGGATCGCATTGTAGAGCTTGAAAATCAGTTAGAAGTCGCTCGGATGAAGGCGGGATATTGGTTTCATCGTACGCTGGACATGAAGCGTGATTTGCGGGATCTAAATGTCATGAAGCTGCGGCATGAAACCCGGATCAAGCTTTTAATGGATGAGAATACTCGTCTGAAAGGGTTGAAAGTTGTCAAGTGACTCAATGTGATCTCAGATATCCACTAAGCGAAGCGCTCGGTGAGGCGTCTCTGAGCAGGTTTGTCGCCGCTCAGACACACCTTGTTGACTCTGCCCGTAGAAAACTCACTATTTTTCCTAATTGTGGCAGATAAGACAGTTTTTTGGCCGCGAGATCATCGGATGGTGATGTGTGTATCGTCGCCAGTGGAATAATTTGAATAAGCCGGTGTACCGACCTTCTGCTTGTATTCTTTCAAGTACGGGCTATCCATGTTGGCGAAAAATCTGATCAGGTACGTTCCTGGGGCACTCAGCTGAAAGATGTAGCTGATGTCGTAAGTCTCACCTGCGCCGATGTCAATGAAGTCGCCAACCTGACGGAAGTTGCCTTTGAAACGAGTGCCTCCAACGGGTACCTCTGTGAGATAGCGAGGAGTACCTTCTTTGAACGCTATTCCCGTCACCGAAAGTGCAAAGCTATCTAAGATAACTCTGGATGCGGCCGTACCTTGATTAGAAAGCTCTACGCGCACCTGAACGGTGGAGGGGGCATCGGATTTTGGTGAGACTGTTGCTGTGACCTTTGACCGTACGTGAGGAGCCAGCGAGGTCTTTTGCTTCAATTCTTGCAAGGTATAGCTTGCGATTTCCTGTTCCTGCTTAACATAGATAACGTTGAAGGCAATCCAAATTCCGCCGATCACTATCCCCAAGACAGTTACATAATTGAGGATGGTTTGGCTAAGTAGATTGTGCTTTGTTTCAGGGGAAATTGTCGCAGCAGCAATATCTGCTTTTATTTTCCGCATTCCTAATGTCTCACATTTCCAAAAAGTCAGCCTGCATCCCCGAAGCAATCCTGCGTGGACTGTTGTGCTTAGATGAGGGTGATGAAACTCAAAAACCACATGTCACTAGGTTCGCTAACGCGCTCCATCCCGTATTGAAACGTTAATGGATAAGGCGATGATGAGGCGTGGTGGAGGTTCTGCCTTTAAAGGCTTACTCCTTTTGCCAGTATCTCTGAACCGTCGATGTAGGCAAACCTAGTTCACGCGCAGCTTCGGCTTGTGTCATGCCCCGCTTTTTCAGTTCAACAACGGCACTCACCTTCTGAGCATCCGCTCGAGTTCCTCGAGATCGTTTTTTCAATGCTCCGTCCTGAATCTGATCCTCCATGACTTTAAGGCCGCCCGACTCGATGAAGCCTTGAAGCTCCTTTTGCGCAATTTGCATCAATTGTTCAGGATCTTGTTTGTCACGGATCGCCAAGCACAACGCCAATAGAGTCAGAAGGTTGATATCGAGCGTTTCGGCGATCTTGACGAGGGTAGGTAGCGTCGCCTGGATTTTCCCTTGCTCGAGCAAGCTAAGGTTGCTCTGGCTGATGGTTCCCGCCAGGGCCTCATAACCCAATCCTTTCATTTGCCGGATGGCGCGCAGCGTGACGGCTAGCTCTTCCTTCACGTTCAGTTTCTCAAAAGGAAGGATAGAGCCATACTCGCAATGGCCCACCAAATATCACTAATTGTTAATAATGGGATATTTGCTTATGATGGCCGTTCAATAGGATGCGTAGCGCCACGGAATCGGGTGCTCTTCGGCAGCACACCTATCCGGTTGCCAGGTGCATGCGCAGGGCCAGTCGAAGGCTGCCTTACGCTGAGCTTAGGCAGAGCTTGGCAGGGTTTTGGAGTGGGGTTTATGTGCAGTGTTTGTAACCAATAGCAGCAATTTGCAGGGGCAATTTAGAACTCCGGATAGCACTCGAATGCTCTGGAAGTCGGTCGATATCAGTCGGTGCGAGTACTCGTTTCTGATTGAGGGAATGGGATTAGAGGATGGTGGCTTTAGCCCGGTTGCGCATTTAGTTACGGATGTGGAAACCGTTCAGATGATGCGCACAGCGGAGCAGGGTGAGTTCATGATCGTGACGAACATCCATCTCATCCTTCCACCCACAAAGCGTGAGCAGGGGTCATACGCAATGGAGCTTCTCTCTGAAATTCGCATCCAGCCTGGCACTGAGGAAAACCCCGTCTACGAGTTCATCACCGGAATGGGCCATATCTACACCAGTGCACGCAAATGATCGTTCCGACACCGGAGGCGCCATGTCAGTAACCCTTGATGAGATTGCTCAGTTTTTTTATGGAAGTGGGGAGGTTGTTCTTGGTTGGCATGGCGCGCAGGAAGAATTAATAGAGCTCGCCGAAAAGACTTTTCCGGGGAAGCCTTTCTGCCTAGTGAAGCAATGGATCATCGCTGATCTCCAGCTCACACAGGCGGAGCAGGATCGTCTCGCATCAATGGGGCTGCTACCAAAAGCTGTCTACTCCCATGAGGTCGTCGTGGACAGCCGCCGACGTTTTTCTCCCGGCCACTGGGTGCGCACCAATTTCGGAGTTTCGCATGACCACCCGTGCATGTTTGAAACTAAGAGCACGGTCTATCTATTGCTTGGTGATGGTGTAAGGAAGCCAGCAGCACTGAGTACCGTTTTCTCGTTCCAAGCGTAACCGACTCAACGCTTTTACCCACGCTGCCATTCAGGCAGCGCGATTTGCTACGCCTTTAAAAATTGCAGGAGCACGTTTTGATTCGATTTGATTGCCGGCAGGTCACTGGAGTGATCGAGAAGCCACGAGTGATTGCCACCGAGCAGGGGACTGTGACCGCGCGCATCGTTATCGATGGGCAGGTGTTGCCGAGTGTTTTGCTGCCAGGAAAGATTTTTGAAGAGATTGAGGCGGGGGAGCGAGTGACCCTGTACGGCATCTTCACGAAGAAAAAGGACAAGACTGAGAACAAAGCCATCATCTACGCAGTAAAGGGTTCGAGCGGCAAGCTTGTCGCGGCTAAGCAGTACCAGATCAAAGTACCGGTTCTAATGCTAGTTGCAGCGGTACCCTTGATGATTGCGGTGGCCGTCGCTGGTTGCTTCATTTCACCTTATCCGATCCACCTCGTAACGGGTAGCGTCAACCCGAGTTATCTCGTTCCGGCGACGTTTAAGGCTGCAGCTTGGGAAGGAGTCGCCGCGGGTCTGTTCATGGTGGGATGTGCGATCAACTTTGTTCGAAAAAGTAGCCAACCGGAAAGCTGGGCGGTGATCGATGCTGCGACGCTTTCTCAGCGCTTCAGTAAGGCGTTTAAGTAAGGCGTTTAAGTAAGCGCTTCATTGCAAGGCTTCCCCTGTGGTGGAGGCTTTCTAAGCGAAGGAGAGGTGGCACGTGCAGACCGATGATTTTGAGCGAGAACGACGTCGCAAGGCAGTGGCTGAGGTTCTTGCTTGTCAGGTACTTGATGGTGTGAGGCCTTCCTCTTCGCACCTTGCTGAGATGCAGCGATATGCGGATGGCCTAGTCAGTCTTGACGAGCTACTGACGGAGTTGATTGAGTGCATCTGGCAGTGCTCTTCAGGGGAAGCAGATTGCGTTCAGGAGGGCCGGCTTTGAGAGTTCTTGTCCATGCTTGATTCGAACTACCCGAAAAGCAGCCGGCTGACGCCGAATGATCGAGTTCTATTTCTCGATTTTGATGGAGTGCTGCACCCAGACGACGTTTACCGTACCCGGAGTGGTTTGGAGTTGCGTGCCCCCGGGCAACTCATGATGCATGCCGGAATCCTTGTCGAGATACTGAGGGAGTTTCCTCAAATCAAAATCAGCTTATCGACAAGTTGGGTGCGCATTCTCGGTTATCGCCGTGCACGCGCTGCCTTACCGCCAGAGTTGCAGGCTCTCACCGTGAGTAGTACATGGCATTCAAGGATGCCCAAGGCACCTCTTGAAGGCTATGACATGTACAGTCGCTATCAGCAGATCCGTGCTGCAGTAACTAGGGCAGGCCTGACGAATTGGATCGCCCTGGATGATGATCCTTTTGAAAGTTGGCCAGATTATGATCGACGGTTGATTCGCACTGATACTAACCTGGGCCTTAGCTCAGTGCTTACCCAAGAGGAGTTGCGGGTCAAGCTGAGAGCCATGGTGGGGACGTAAAAACGCTTCCCCGAGACGCTATGGAATTGCTGCTGAGGCATGAGTTCATTGTTTCAGTAACCGTATTCGTTCAGCAATTTGCGCAGGAAATCACGCCGCCTTTGAGCGATGCACAGAATTAGGAAATCACGCTCATAGTCCTTGGTCGATAGGTGTCCAGCATCCATGAGGCCATGGATATAGCCTTCCGCTTTGCCTCTCGCTTCGAGCAGTGCTTCGATTGCGGTGCTTTGGTAAATGTCTTCAGCCAAAAGTCGCCACCGTTTCTTCTGGTGCTGTCCGACTGGATCGTCCGAAAACTTTGGGGCGTTGATAAGTGTGTTGAAATCGGCACGCGCGTTGGGTGTGTTCAAAGCGGACTCTCAGAACAGTGATGTCTGTGCCGAGGCTATCATGCGCATATCTAATGGCTTGCTGTTGGCTGGCTTCAGTAGGCGCTGGCGCGAAGGAACGATTTCAATGATGGCGCAGGCTTTCGATGGAGCCTTTGAAACCTGGAGTTCGATATGGGGCACCTCAGTCTAGAGGACATCTACCCGGATGACGTACAAAAGTATGGCCATATGCGGGTGGGAATGACTGACCTATACGTCAAAGACAATCACGCCTTTTATGGTGTGGTTACGCGTGGCGAATATCGTGAGCTGACCAGCAGGTTACTGTGTGACGAAGCAGTGCAAATGATCATCAGCGCCAGGCTCGCCGCGTTGCCTGAGGGCTACGATCCGTGGATATGGAGGATCGAACGCAATCGTGCTTTACACCTCAGATATGGGGACAAATTCGATCCCCGGATAGATCACTGACAGCTCCCCAAGTCCAATCAAGTCACAGCGATTCAGCCCGTTCGATCAGCCTACGGTAGCGCGTCCAACGTCCTGTCGAAACTGTTGATTGTTGAACCGTAAACACTATGCGTTTAGGCGTGCAGACGACTAGAGCAGCGCTACCAAACTCCACTGCAATTGACCACTCATTTTTATCCGCGCTGAACTGCCATTTGCCTTGGATTTGACCCACACGCTGATCCCCCCATGAGTGGGGCGGGGCAATCAATTGCGGTGCATTGGTGCCGTCAGAGATAGGCCAAGTGGATGTTCTCAAGCGACCGCTAACGGCCAAAAGAAGCCGCTTACGCAAATTCCGTTTTAATCCGTTCAATGCACCTTGCGGTAACCGCCTATCATGGTTCTCAGATGTTGATGTCAACAATGATGGAGCTGACTAATGACAAGGATAAAACCAAATGCCCATGCGCTTATGTTGTTGTGCGCACTTTCAAATGGAGTGTTTGCAGAAACGCCCTCTCAAAGGGACGCCAAAGCTTTCGTCAATCAGGCACAGATCGGCCGAAACCTTCGCGGTATTGCACTATCGGTAGCGAAGCAGACCGTGAGCTTCACGACGCTCGCCGGAAAGTTGGGACGTGCGGATGCGTCTGTAGCGGTCTCGAAAGAAATTGATGCACTGCTGCCGAGGTATCAATCCAGGTGGGATGAAAACATCGCGCAAGCATTAGAAAAAACATTCACTGCGGAGGAGTTGTCCTCGCTCGCGTCGGAAGGTCGATCATCACAGTACGCGGAGAAAGTCAGAGAGCAGCAGGACAAGATTGGTATGGCGATGGAGTCGAGCTCAAAACCGATCCTGACCGAAATAGTCTCCGAAGCCCTGAACTCTGCGTTGTCCAAGCAAACCATGGAATGAGTTTTCTTTAATCGAACGATGCACCAATCGTCAGATTTCAACTCAAGCGACTGACCGATTTTTGTCGAAAGAAGCCAGTCGTGACCGGCAGCCTCCGGCCATAAGCGGACGCTTCGAAGCGACCGCTACCGGCCAGAAACGGACATCGACAAGCAGCTGCTGTCGGCCAAAAGCGGGAGTTTGCAAGCGATCGCTGACCACCATTACTGAACAGCGGACTTCTAACGTTCATCTGCACTCGGTAACAGCTCTTCAATCGCATGATGCAATGCATCCAAGTGCACGGGCTTGGCCAGGAAACGCGAATTAGGCGGAAGAAAACCGGCTGGGAGCACCGTGTTTCCAGACATCAAAACGACAGGCAGTTCAGGCCATCGCAACCAAATCGCTCGAGCTAAGTCTAACCCATCGAGCCTGCCCGGCATGCGCACGTCCGTGATGACCAAGGCAATGAGTGTAGTGCTCTCCAATGCGATTAACGCCTGGTCAGCACTGGATCGCTCGATCACCTCATGACCGAGAATCTTTACAGCCTCCGCCATCACTGAGCGCAAAAAACCGTCGTCCTCGACCAAAAGTATATTGAGTGGCACGGTGAAACTCCCTTGGGCTCAAACAAGATGTCGACCATTTATCAATCAAGAGCTCATCGACTTTTCGATGCCTTCATTCAGGTCTAGTCTTTAAAACGCTACTGCGCTCGACGTCACTTCCTCCGCATAAACCCAAGGACAACGATGAGACTGCACCAGTTCATTCTAGAGCATATCGAGCAGATACTGGCGGCTTGGGAAAGCTTCGCCCGCTCGGTGAAAGCAGCTCTGCCTACCATGGATTCAAAAGGACTGAGGAATCATTCCGAGCACATCTTGAGGACGGTAGCTCAAGATATGCAAACCCCTCAGACCGAGCGACAGCAGATTGCTAAATCTCTCGGTCAGGGGCCGGCGTCGGAAGAAGACTCGCCCGCGCAGACGCATGCGGTGACGCGGTTTGTGGCAGGGTTTTCCATGGATCAGATGGTTTCAGAATACCGGGCCCTCCGATCTAGCGTGCTCAGACTTTGGCTGGCGGAGTTTCGTATCGAAGATGCGCATGATGTGCAAGACATCATCCGCTTCAATGAAGCAATAGACCAAGCGCTCGTGGAATCGATTGCGAGATACGGTGAGGCCGTGGAAAGCACGCGCAAAACTGTTTTGGGCGTACTCGGTCATGACCTGCGATCACCGCTTGGGGCTGTATTGATGGCCAGTGACATGCTGCGTAAAAACGCCAATATGGCTGACAGGGATCGGAGGCTGGCAGAACAAATCAACGCAAGTGTAAGCAGAGCCAATCATATGGTCGGCGATTTGCTAGACTTGGCCCGCTCAAATCTGGGCGCGGGTATTCCAGTCAATCCAGAAGAGACTGATCTATCGATTGTGTGCGCATCTGTTGTAGAAGAGTTACGCACCGCGTTCCCTCAGGCAAAGATCGTTTCGAATGTGAGTGAACGAGTACCGGGGCGGTATGATCCGTCGCGCATCGAACAAGTCTTCACTAATTTGATAAGTAATGCGGTCAGACATGGTGACTCGCTGCAACCTATCCATGTGACCTTATTTAAAGATGACGATTGCTCAGTCTTTAGCGTGCAGAATCGTGGCGAGCTTATACCTGCAAGCGTAATGCCCCATCTTTTCAACCCCCAGGCCCGTTACTCAAGCTATGCAGCAACCGAAAAAGGATCGACTGCCGGCTTGGGGCTGGGACTGTTCATTGCGTCTGAGATCGTGACAGCCCATGGAGGAAAAATCGGGGTGGTTTCGACACCTGAGCAGGGCACTATCTTCAGGGTTCAGCTCCCCATCTTCCAGTGATCCATCTCACGGTATCTAGCTGGAAGCGCGTGACCGTCTACACTCAAGTTTGACCCCCATGACCTCTTCATACCCGCCTCCCCTTGGCGGGTTTTTTATCGCAAATAACCTCAAATCTCTGCGCATAACGTTCATTGCATGAAGCTAATGGCCGATAACCAACGTTCATGACCGACCGCTATCAGCCAAAAGCGGCCGTTCGCACTCGACCGCTAAGGGACATTAACTGCAATTTGTGCCCCGCAGCATCGCGATTAGTGGCAAGTCTAAAAACCGCTTTAGTCTGTGGGAGGCTTTCAGATCTTTGGCGTACGGATAGGGTCTTGGCCACCCTCCAAGCGGCTACCTATAGCGGCACGTAGATCACTCCAAGGCTTAAGGTCTTTATGTGCGCAGGGGCACTCAGGCATATGTGCAAAATTGGCAGCGCCATCAGCTTCTGCTTGCACAGCTCTGCATGCCTTACATTCGACCATTCCTTTGTTTAAAGCCCATTTTTCATTCCACGAAACGAGCAATTCGGAGATTTACATTGAGACACCGGAATATCTGTACAAATTAAAACTCCTTTTCTCATGTCTTTGACCTCTCTCACGATAGTCGCCACGCCCAAGCCTACGTCGTCCTCTTTTCTCTTCTAAAATCCGTCAACGATTTCATTTGAGAGGCAAGCCATGGACGCCGCAGAAGAGTTGATACAGGGAGCAGGGCTTGTGATTGGCAATATTGGTTTCTGGCCATCGTTTCACGATGCGGAAGTCATTTCGTTTTCGGTGTCGCGGCCACTTCACCACGCCACCTCAGATACCGTCGCAAAGCTCTGCATTCACTATCGTGAGTACGAAGTGGTGGGTGCAGGTACAGCGGACTTTGAATACGGTTGCCGTAAGAGCTTACTGATTGAACTGATATTCAATGGTCTCCAGGACTTGTCGCTGAAGGACTTCAACCAACAGAACGTGCTCGATTCAATTAAATTCAATCGTTTGCAGGATTCATCAATCGTTGCAGAACTGGTTTCGATCTGGGGTTTTGGCGGAGCCATCCGCTGCAACACAGTCGCAGTTGGCGAATTTACGAACCTTTTAGATTGATGATCCGGCGCCATATCTCTTCACTCCCAAGACCCTTTGCGCCGCCAGAGCCAAAGGTGGGTAATGAACTGCTATACCTTCACCTGCTGCGCCGCAGCATTGGGAGGGTAAATAAGCATGGGATTTTTGGGTGACTCCTATCAGCAGATCATCACCTGGCGCCGGCTGAGCGATTCGAGGGCCGTGAGATACGTCTGTTTCTTAAATCTCCAGACTGCGCAGTACGCGGTGCAAAGCGCTGACTTTTACAGCCTGCCGTTGGACGACGCTGCGCAGACCTTCCTTGATCGCCAACTGATTGAGTTGTTCATCGAGACTTCACCGAGTGAGCGAGGTGAATGGTATCCGAGCCTGACACAAGCCATGGACGCTCATGATGCAGCATTCTGAAAGCTGAACGGGCGCCAGACCTCTCACACAAATCGCGCTGTAGAAGCAGCCACCGACTGCCGCTCGGGCTCGTTCAAGGACGACAAATAAATCTGTCCCCATTCTCTGTCGTCGACAAGATGTCTGGCAGGGCCAGACCATGGCGTTTTAGATACGCACTGTTCTCAGTTTGAATCACCTCGGTGTTTCGTAGAAAACTCCAAGCGTCCGCTTTTGAGTGCCTTTTGTAACCTTCAGCATGTTAGTGCTCAGTTATTTTGACCTAGGTTACCGACTTTGAGTGTCCTATATGGAGACCCTGAAATCCCGCATAAGGCCATCGCATGCTGAGTATTCGTTTGGGTCAATGAATTCCGGCAAGTGGGGCCAGGATCTTACCAGTGCAAATAGGCTGCGGTTTGAATCAAACTCGGGCTGTAGCAGGAAGGACTTGAGCGCTAAATCGGCCATCGGGATTGTTCGTGGAGCGTGATTCGCCAAGGGATGATCTTCGCTTTAACACCCTTTGGCCTATTCACGTCGGACGGCGTTAATGTAATTATAATGCCACTGCTAAATATTTGAGGTGTTATATGTCCCGTCTTGCTGAATTCCGCGCTCTTGAACAACAACTCGCTGCCCAACTGGCAGAGCTTGAGTCACTTAAAAACGACGATGGTCTGAAGCGCGAGATTGAGTTCGAGCAAAAGCTCCGTGGTCTCCTAGGTGAATACGGCTACAGCTTGCGCAACATCGTCGCGATTCTCGACCCACAGTCCTCTAGCCGCCGGGCTCCTGTAGCCGCAGAGACCAAAGGTACCCGAAAGCCTCGCGCCGTTAAGGTTTACAAGAATCCTCACACTGGTGAAGTCGTCGAAACTAAAGGCGGCAATCATAAAACGCTGAAGGATTGGAAAGCAGAGCACGGCTCCGCGACTGTTGAGTCCTGGCTGACGAAGTGATTTTGGTGTAAGTGCAAAAGGGCCCGAGACAGACTGTGTGAAAACCTAGCAATCTGTCCGGCCCTTTAAGAGAATGCTCCGTATCGAAAGATACGGAGCATTTTTCGTTATGGCCTACATACAAGGAGAGTCCCGCAGCCAGACCAGCCTGTTCCCGGTCTCGCTGGAGGAACTGATCCCTGAAGATCACCTCGTACGGGTCATCGACCTGTATGTCGCCAAGCTCGATCTGGGCCAGCTCGGTTTTGAGAAAGCTCAGCCGAAGGCCATTGGGCGCCCTGCTTACAACCCCGCCGATCAGCTCAAGCTCTATCTCTAGGGCTATTTTCAGCGTATTCGCTCGTCACGGCGCCTAGAAGCTGAGTGCCAACGCAACATCGAAGTGATGTGGTTGATCAACCGGCTTAAACCCGACTTCAAGACCATCGCCGACTTTCGCAAGAACAACAAAGTAGCTTTCGTTACGACGTGCAGAGCTTTTGTACAGTTCTGCCGATCCGTCGGTTTGATTGCGGGTGATCTGATTGCGATCGACGGCAGTAAGTTTCAGGCAGTGGCTTCCTCGCGACGCCACCTGAATTTGAATCGGCTCAAGCGTCAGGAGGAGAAGCTGGATAAGCGGATTGCCCAATACCTGGCTGACCTGGATGCCGCTGATAAAGCAGAGGGCGAGCAAGTGGTCGATGGCACTGCGATCAAGGCGGCACTGGCGAAGCTTGAGGCCAAGCAGCAAGACAACCGTAGCTGCCAAGCTTTGATGAAGTCGATGGGGCTGGAGCAATTCAACACGCACGAAAGCGATGCCCGAATGATGCGCACGCCAAAGGGGGCGCGTGTTGCCTATAACGTGCAAACAGCCGTGGACTCAGAGCACTGTCTGATTTTGCACCATGAGGTGACGCAAGATGGCGACGACCGCAAACAGCTTGAACCCATAGCTAAAGCTGCCAAGGCCGAACTGGGGCAGGATACGCTGACCGTGACAGCCGATATGGGCTACTCAAATGGCCAGCAATTTCAGGTGTGCGAGGAGGCCTCCATTACCGTGTATGTGCCGCCAACCGCACTTCGAACCCTGGCGGAGAGACATTATTCGAGCGTCAGGACTTTACCTATAACGCTGAACAGGATCGATACCAGTGCCCGGCAGGTCAATGGCTAACCCTGAAGCAGCATTACAAAGGCGACCGGATCTATCAGGCGGCAGTCAGCGACTGCGCTGGATGTGCACTGAAAGCCCAATGTACAACGGCTCAGCGACGCTATGTCTCACGTCACGCACAAGAAAATGCCTTTGAGCGTATGGCACAGCGGATGAAACTGCACCCAGAGATGATGGAGCGACGCAGATCCATCGTGGAGCACCCGTTTGGCAATCTCAAGCAATGGCTATTTGGGAACGGGCGGTTCTTGCTACGACAACTTGAAGGGACGAAAGCTGAAATGGCCCTGGCCGTGACCGCGTAAAACTTCAAGCGGGCGATCAGTGTCCTGGGAGCCAAGAAAATGATGCAACTGATGGGCTGAAGAGCCTTTTTCAGCACAAAAAATAAACGCCCCGAACAAGTCGGGGCGTTTGTTCTAAGGCCTGTCAGCGTGTTTTCACACAGTCTGTTCAAGGGCCCTTTTGTTTCCTGTCAGGCCAAGCAAATCGGCCTGGCTGAATGAGCCTCCATTCCTAAGATTGTGCGCTTTTTGCTCAAGGTATCGGTTGCTTCCAAATCAATCGACCATTCCTGCAAATGGAATCGCGGAGGAGACATGTGAGGGTAAGGCGAGCGGGCGAAATGCATTTCGCCAGAGGTACTGAAAAGATCTCAGTCCCGGTTAACGGGACAGCGGCTGTCAACGAGACTGGGCTCTACATAAAAATGTGCCTTGAAGGCTTTGGGCTTGTGCAACTCGCTGAGAACGTGGTCTCCGAGTATCTGCGGGAAGGGCGTTTGGTCGAAGTTCTTGCTGACTGGCAGCCTGCTTCAGTTCCCGTGCAACTGCTATATTCGCATCAGCGTTTTCTTTCGCCAGCCGTGCGCGCGTTTGCTGACTGGATCACTGTGCTTATTCGAGACAATCGTTCGACAAATTGCTAATCAGGGAAAACACTATCCTTTGGCTCGGGAGCCCTGTGACTCGTCCTCGGTTTCGTAGGCGCCTCAAAAGCTCAATATTGAATCTTCGTAGATGTCCGCCTCTACCAACGAGGGCATCAAAAATCGCTGACTACTTCAGACCTTCCCTAGGCGCTCGCCTTACCAATTAAAAAAAGCACCCCTTAGCCCCTGATAACATGATTTTTCACACGCTCAAGCCTTCCATATAGTCATCGCAAGCCTAATCGGAACACATTTGTGTTTCATCAATGCGAGACAGATTTATGGATAACAATATGAAGCCTGGCCAGAGCCAGGGTGTTGGTTTAGGTACGCGAGTGGTTTGGGGGGGGGAGCAAGTTCAGCATCCCTATAATGCGACCCAGACGCCAATCGTAGTCAGTGCGGCTTATGGTTACCATGACATCGATGAATGGTATCACGTGGCGTTGGGTAAAGAGCCAGGCTTCATTTACAGCCGTATGAGCAACCCTACTGTCTCTGTCTTGGAGGACAAGCTCTGCGAGCTTGAAAGCGCAGAGTCGGCTGTCGCTTTCAGTACCGGGATGGCAGCAATCAGCGGTGTGCTGCACACCTTCCTGTCCTGTGGTCAGCGTGTGGTTTCTACTCGTGACAGTTACGGTGGCACAAATAAGATCTTTGAAGAGTTTCTTCCTCGCATGGGAGTCGAGGTCACGCTTTGCGAGACCCTCGATGCAGAAGCTATCGAGCGTGAGATCGCTAAAGGCTGCAATGTCCTCTATTTGGAAACCCCCACGAACCCAACACTGAAAGTTTTGGATATTCGACGTCTCGTGGCGGCGGCGAAGCGTGTTGGGGCTTTAGTCATAGCAGACAATACGTTCGCGACGCCTTTGAATCAGAATCCGCTCGCTTTAGGTGTGGATGTGGTTGTGCACAGCGCGACCAAGTTCCTGTCTGGTCATGGTGATGTACTTGGTGGTGTAGTTTGCGGCGCCGAGCATTTGATGTCTCAAGTTCGCCACTATCGCGAAATTAATGGAGCCTCGCTGGATCCTTTTTCGGCGTATCTCATCATTCGGGGCATCAAGACTCTGGCACTGCGTCTTCGTCAGCAACAGGCGAGCGCGCAACTTTTGGCCGAGTATCTCTGTACTGAGCCGTTGGTCGAGTCTGTGAACTATCCGGGGTTGCCTCAACATCCAGGTCATGAGATCGCTCGTTCGCAAATGAACGGATTCGGAGCCATCGTCAGCTTCGTGCTCAAAGGTGGCATGGACACAGTGACTCGCTTGCTCCCGCTGCTCAGATATGCGCATCGGGCAGGTAATTTGGGCGCTGTCGAGACCATTTATGGGCCGGCAAGGACAACCAGTCACGTGGAAAATACCCTGGAAGAGCGTCAGGCACTTGGAATTTCCGAAGGTCTGGTTCGAGTGTCTGTAGGTATTGAAGATACAGCAGATTTATTGGTTGACCTGAAACAAGCCTTTACTTTAGTTCAAAGTAAACAAGGTGATCCAAGTCTTCACGCTGACAATGCCCAACGTTTCATTGGATAAGAGCCTGAATACGGGCAGGGCTTTCGATATCTATCTTAAGCCCTTCATGAAGAATGAAAATAATAAAGTCCAGCGACAACAAAATTGTACTGCCCAAAAGCCAGCTACAAGGACGCTTGTCCGCACATTCATGAGAATAAAATTATGACCGCACAGATAGAAGATAATCGGCTCGATCCAAACTCGCATTTCAAAAAAGAAATGCAAACCCGCCATATCGTTATGTTAGCGTTGGGCGGTGTGATCGGTACGGGGTTATTCCTTACCTCCGGTTACACGGTTAATCAGGCAGGGCCACTCGGTGCAGTGATCGCTTACATCATCGGTGCAGTGATGGTGTATTTAGTCATGGTCTGTCTCGGTGAGTTGGCTGTGCAGATGCCAGAAACCGGGTCTTTCAGTAGCTACGCAACGCGATACCTGGGCCCAGGCACAGGCTATACAGTGGCTTGGCTTTACTGGCTCACTTGGGCAGTAGCTATCGGTTCAGAATTTACAGCTGCGGGCATACTGATGGTTCGGTGGTTTCCTGACACACCGGTCTGGATTTGGAGTGCGCTTTTCGCCATTGCAGTGTTTGTAAGTAATGTCGTCTCTGTCCGGCTGTTTGCGGAGACTGAATTTTGGCTTTCGCTGATTAAGGTTCTGACCGTTATCGCGTTCATTGTGATCGGTGGAGCGGCAATTATCGGTCTTGTTCACACGCAGAATTTGCAGGGCGCGGGATTATCCAACTTCACCCGTGAAGGCCTTTTTCCGACTGGGTTCCTACCCATTATGATGACGCTGCTTGCGGTCTCGTTCGCGTTTTCGGGGACTGAGCTCATTGGCATTGCCGCAGGCGAGGCTAAGGATCCCCAATCAAGCGTCCCTAAGGCGATCCGTACGACAGTGGTACGTTTGGCACTATTCTTCGTAGGCACGATTTTCGTTTTGGCCACCTTGCTCCCTCGTGAGCAGGCGGGGCTTGTAGAAAGTCCGTTTGTGATGGTGTTTGAGCTGATTGGTATCCCCTACTCAGGAGATATTATGAACTTCGTCATTCTCACTGCCTTGATTTCCGCCGCTAACTCGGGGCTGTATGCCGCATCGCGCATGCTGTGGACATTGAGCGATCAAGGACATATGCCTAAGCGCTACGCCAGACTTTCCAGTCGGGGCACACCGGTCAACGCCATCGTGCTTAGTATGGCGGGGGCGGTGGCGTCGCTGCTCAGCAGTGTGTTTGCCCCTGATACGGTCTATTTGGCCCTGGTGTCGATTTCGGGTCTTGCAGTCGTGGTCGTCTGGATGAGCATCGCCGCGAGCCAAATCGCCTTCCGACGCCAATACGTCGCCAATGGTGGGCGAGTTGAAGACCTGCATTTCCGTGTGCGCGGCTACCCTTGGGTTCCACTGGCTGCGCTGCTTTGTTGCTTGCTGGCCTGTGTAGGTATTGCTTTTGATCCGGAGCAGCGTGTGGCCCTTTACTTCGGTCTTCCGTTTATCGCGTGGTGCTACTTTATTTATTGGATCACTCGTAAGAAGCGCGAGGAACGATTGGCATTAGCAGCGGCTGCGCATAATTCCGCTGGCGCAGCGTGAATGGCTCAGGCAATGATTGAGCAGATCTAAGTCCCAACGAGGTTGCGCCGATGAGTCAAAAATCACTACCGCCCTTAAATTGGCTGAGGGCATTTGAAGTGTCGGCGCGGTACTTGAACTTCACCCATGCCGCAGAGGAACTGCACCTGACTCAAGGTGCAGTAAGTCAGCAGATCCGTCAGTTAGAGGGACACCTCGGTGTAGCGTTGTTTAAACGCCTACCTCGAGGGCTAGGTTTGACCGAAGAAGGGCAGTCGTACCTACCGGTTGTACAAGACGCAATCAGTCGTCTTGCGGTGGGTACGAACGAGATTTTTGGCCAGCACAATCGAAGACATGTGAAGGTGCGTGGCAGCCTTTCATTTTTTCACTATTGGTTGGCCCCCCGGCTCGCAGACTTCTGTCGTGAGTATCCCCAAATCGACATCCGATATATCAGCAACGTTTGGGTGAAGGAGCCGAATGGAGAGGATGACCTGGAGATTCGCTGGGGATGCGGTGAGTGGTCGGGATTGCATTCTCAGCGATTAACTTGGGACATCCTGCAGCCAGTTTGCTCGCCAAGCCTAATGGCTAGCTCACCGATACGTGATCCTCGCGATTTGATGAACCATCCTTTGCTACACGTCTTGGGGTACGAGGAGGGTTGGGGTTATTGGTTAAAGCGTGTTGGAGCAGACGATGTCGATTATTCCCGTGGTTTTCAGTTTGACACACTGATTTCTACAATCCGTATGGCTGAACTGGGTCAGGGTGTTGCTTTAGCGCGGTCTTCCGTAGTGAAAGATTTACTCAAGAGTGGGCAACTGGTTGCGCCATTCAGTCACCGGATTGAGGCCAGCGAGTCCTTTTATCTAGTACGCGAGCAGGCTGAGGTTCTTTCGCCTGCTGCCGCGAGTTTTTCTACTTGGTTGGTGGCTCAAGCCCACCGCCTTTTGTAATTTTGATCTGGAGTCATCATGCAATACGTAAGCACACGCGACGGTGGCGTGCGGGCAGACTTTCGCAGTGTGGTTCTGTCCGGGCTTGCCGAAGATGGCGGGCTCTATGTGCCAGCAACTTTGCCTGTCTTCACTGAGAAGCAGATTACGAGTTGGTCATGGCTGCCATTCGATGAGCTGGTGTGGCGTGTAGTCTCACCCTACGTTGGCACGTCCATAGACGAAAACACCCTGCGCGCTTTATTGAGCGACAGTTATCGAAACTTTAATCACCGCGCTATTACGCCGCTTGAGCAAATTGGCCATAACGAGTGGATACTCCAGCTGTTTCATGGCCCGACTGGCTCTTCCAAGGATTTCGCCGCGCAGTTGCAATCGCGCCTTGTCGAGCACTTTCTGGGGGAGGTCGGTAAGGAGGCGTTGGTAGTCGGTGCAACTAACGGTGATACAGGCGTCGCGGCACTTGAGGCCTTTGCTAACTGCCAGGCCGCCCGCATGGTAATACTGTATCCGCGCGACGGACTTGCGCCTGAGCAACTCAGTGCCTTGCAGGCAGCCGATCCACAGCGGGTTCAGCTGTTTCCGGTTGACGGCAATTTTGACGATTGCCAGACGCTGGTTTCCCGACTCTTGCGTGAGTGGCCGTTGGACGGAGTGATGCCGGTCTGTTTCAACTCGACCAACTGGATCGGCGTCCTGGCCCAGATCGTTTTTTACTTCCACGCGGCCTTGCAATTGGGCGGTGGCTCGCGTCCCGTTGGCTTTAGCGTTCCAGCTGCCAGCTCGGCCGAAATATACGCCGGCTACATTGCGCAGAAAATGGGATTACCCATCAATCAGGTGATCATTTCCACCAACAGCAATGATGCCTTGCACCAGTTTTTTCATTGCAATCGCTACTCCACCCGCATGACTAATCGAACCGTATCGCCGGCGATGGACTTCTCGTTGTTTTCCAACCTGGAGCGGTTTATCTGGGAGATTTACGAACACGATGGCTGCTCAACAAAAGCGCTGATGGAGCATTTTGAAAGTTGCGGAGAAATGAGCATCGGCAATCAGCAATGGCTGCGTGCCCGAGTACTCTTCGATTCCTATGCGGTAGACGAATCCCAGGTACGCGATGAGGTGGTCGAGCTGTTCCGAGAGACAGGCTCGGCCATCGATCCTCACACCGCTGTCGGTGTGCTCGCCGGCCGGCTTCATCGGCGTAGCTTGGGGGCGCCAATGGTCACCTTCGGGCAAGTTGTACCGGCCAAGTCGGCGGCGCTGTTGGCCGAACTGGGCGTCTGGCAAGCAAGCATTGCGAGCACTGCCGAGGTGCGCGCGCAACCACCGTACCTGGCCAAGGGCGATCTAGACGGTTTGGGCCAGGCTCTTCGTCTGGCGCAGCAGAGGCTTGCATGAAGCGTATTCTGGATCCGTTGGACGAACGCATACTGGCCGAACTTACCGCCAATGCGCGAATAGCCCATATCGAACTGGGTGCCAAGATCAACTTGTCGCGCAATGCGGTGCGCCAGCGCATCGAGCGTCTTGAGCGCGACGGTGCGATCCAGGGCTATACGGTACGTCTCGGTGAGTCGCGACGGCCTACGTCGCTTATCAGCGCGGTGATCTTCGTCTATCGCTACGACCGTATGCGAGGCGAAGAAGTATTGACTGCGTTGCGCTCCATTCCCGAAGTCGCGCAATGTGAAGTACTCAGTGGTGAGTTCGATTTGATGCTGCGTGTGAATGCCGCCACACCTGAACGTGTCCATCTCGTGTGGAAGGAAATCGCGGCCATGCCTGGGGTGGAAAACACCGTGACATCGTTCGTCCTTTCAGCGGTGTTTTGACCGCTGAATAATTGCACTGACCTGACCAGCCATTTGCATCTGATGTGACCAGCACGCTTTGTAGTCTTGGCCGTCATAGCCCCCCCCAATGCGTAAGCGATGGGCTTGAAACTGGAAGCTGGTTGCAGTCTCCGTTTCCCAGTTCATTTGAAGGCGTTGTTCAACTGCTGAAGTTCAAGTTGCTTGGCAGCACTGGCTTCGAGGTTTGCACGCTCTTCATCCAGATACCGGTAAATGCTTTGGAGGTTGGTGATTTTCTGTTTGATTTCTGCCATTTTTTTTTCAATTAGCTTAGCGCCATCAGCACAATCAATCAGTTTGTTGCGCTGCGCATCCAGAATCTCGCCTATTTCCCCGAGGGAAAACCCCATGCTTTGCGCGCGCTGGATAAAGTCCAGATCCTGCAGAGTCTGCGCTGAGTAAACGCGATAGTTGTTAGTTTGCCGCAGCGGTGAGATCAGTCCGATTTGCTCGTAATAACGCAGCGTATGGCGGCTGGCGCCGCTGCGGGTCTCGAGTTCGCCGATTTTCATGAAAACACCGCTTGACTATAGAGTTGGCTCGATAGTTTACGCTTGAGTTCTTACCGTAAACAAGGAGTAGGGAAATGAGCGTGGAGTGCTTTGTCACGGGGGGTACCGGCTTCGTCGGTCAACATTTGGTGGCGAATCTGAGCGCAAAAGGTCACACCATTCGGGTGTTGATGCGTCGCCCGGAGCGACTAGCTGTGTTGCGCGAGCAAGTCGCCAATTTGGGCGGGTGCGCAGCCCGAGTATTTGCCGTAGCTGGCGATCTGGAACGGGACAACCTCGGGCTGAGTCTTGCCGACCGAGAAGTGCTGAGGCGCGCCAGAGTCATATTCCACCTGGGCGCCCATTTCGCGTGGGGGCTTTCAGTGGAGCATTCTCGTGCGGTGAATGTGGAAGGGGCAAAGCGTGTGGCGCTGTTGGCGGCTGAGCAAAAAAGCCGGTTAGTGATGATTGGTGGCTACATGCTGAAAAATCATGAACATCTGCAACGTATCGGAATTGATCCTCGTCATCCGGAGTTGACGAATTGGCCAGCCGTGTACCGACGTGTTGGTGGTTACGAGGGAAGCAAGCTGGAGGCGCATTTCGCGACCCTGGAGGTCATGTCCGCCAAGGGTGGCGAGATTATCGTTGTCCACCCTGCGACGGTCTGTGGCCACAGCCGTACGGGGCATATTCTTGATGGTCAGCCGCTGGTGGAGCTGATACGTAATCTTGTGCAGGGAAAACTGACTGCAGTGCCCGGTAGCGCCGAGCACTGGCTGCCACTGGTCACCGTGGATTACCTGGTTGAGATAGTGGCGGTTTGTGCTTTTGATCCTGCCATGGTGGGCCAGGAACTGTTGGCACTTGATGACCAAACTCCCAACTTGCGAGAACTCCTGGCACAGGTGGCACAACCCCTTGGCTTAAAGTCTCCCAGGCATCATATTTCGCTCCGACTGCTGAAGTGGCTACTGGGTATTCCCCCTCTCGCGCGGTTTTTGAATACTAAACCCGAAGCCTTGGACTTTATCCAGACCACTCGTTTTGATACAGCGACGGTCGAGCAATTTGCCAACAGGCATGAAATAGCCAAACCGGATATCCGTCAGTCTTTGCAGCACACTGCAAGGTTCGTCAACTCATATTGCATGGCTACGGGTCAGGCCTTCTGACGCCTTCTTTGGCGGGGGCTTCGCATCTTCAAATTCTTTGCGCCGTTGATGTCTGGCGGCGTTTTATCGAACAACAATTCAGCGACAGGGATCGTCATCAATGCAGTCTACTTTCAGCAAGGGCGTCATCTTTGCACTTTCCGCCGCGGCACTGAACGCAACGATCGGTGTACTTAGCAAAGTACTCATGAGTAATGGTTTCACCGCTAGCAGTGTCGCTGTCATCAAGACCGTACTGGGTTGCGTGCTTCTCTCGATCTTACTGCTTTTCCTCAAGCGTGCGACGGCATCGACCAAATGGACTCAGGCGGCTATCTGCGCATTCCTTGGCATCTTTGTTCTGTTCCATTTCGAAACGTCCGCTTATCGACACTACGCTGCGGCAGGTGTGGTGGTGGTGCTGATGGCCAGTGCCTCCATATCCTCGATCGTTCTGGGGCGCATTTTCCTCAGGGATGCCATCACCGCGAACGCTACCGTTGGCGCTGCACTGGCAATCGCTGGGATCTCGGTGATCTTCGGCGGCGACCTGCAGCAGGGCTTTACCCTGCAAGGTGCTGCGCTCGCCTCCATAGCCGGTTCCGGCTATGGAGCCTTTTCAGTTGCCATGAAGCGTATGGGGGTGTCGGGGGGGCTGCACTTCACTCGACAATTGTTGTTCTTTGGCAGCCTTTACCTGCTGATGCCGGCTGCGGCCGATGGTTTCGCGATGGGCGAGCTGTCGCCGCTGGCGATCGCCGCGCTGCTGGCGCTGGCCACGCTGCCGACAATCCTGGGCTTCTTCTGCACCACCAAGGCCATCGAGTATCTCAAACCATCCCAAGTGCAAGCGCTGGAATTGACCGAGCCACTGTTCGCCGCGCTGCTGGCGTTTGTTGCGCTCAATGAAGTACCCCGCGAAAGCCTGTATGTGGGAGCGGCACTGATCATAGTCGGCCTGTGTTTCTCCAATGAGCTAATCCGCTTGGGCAGCAAAGCATCCAACCCTTCGACCGAGTGAGCTATTTTCGAATGGCTTTTATAGTGTCTTGAACGCCTGACAGCTTGCGCCGATAACCAACGTTCACGAATGACTGTACCCAGCTGCTGCTTTCCCATGACCGGCAACCAGGGTGGTCAGGGGGAGGGATCTAGTTCGAAGACAGCTGACAGACACTTATTCTTCTCGCTATGCCACTTTGCGTGAGCCATCGGTCTTAAATTCTCTAAATACCATCGCTTGGATACTTTGATGCGAAGCAGAATTTACCCTTTCCTACCTCTTAATCAGTTGCTGCAGTGATCAACCGCTACTGTGTCCTTGTACGAGTAGAGGACGAATGGCGGGGGCTATCGCCTTGACTCAATAGTCGCTGGAATGGAAAAGCGGACTTTTCAAAAGGTAGTAATGTGAAGCGTGATACTCACTTGGTTGTGCTGTTGTTGTTGGTGATCGGCTGCTCTTTGGTGTCACTGACGATCTGGAAGGTGCTGGGTTCTCGGGAGCGGGCGCTGGACGACGTGAACGTCCATGGGTTGAACCTGACCCAGGCGCTGGCTACTTATTCCGAGGGGATTGTCCGGCAGAGCTCGCTGCTCTTGCTCGGGCTCGTCGAACGTCTCGAAACTGAAGGCAGCGGCCCCGCGCAGATCGAGCGGTTGAATGCGTTGGTCAACCGCCAGCAGCCGCTGATGCCTCAGCTCAGTGGCATCACCATTTATGACCATCAGGGTCGCTGGTTGATGTCTTCCAACCGACCGATTCCGGCCGGGGTCAACAGCAGTGACCGGGTTTATTTCATCCATCACCGTGATGATCCCTCTCGCGAACCCTTCATTGGGCCGCCAATCCGTAGCCGCTCCAATCAGGAGTGGGTCATCACCGTCAGCCGCCGCTTCAATGACGCGCGCGGAGAGTTCGCTGGTGTGGTGGCAGTAACCTTGGGAGTCGAGAACTTCCTGCGGTTGTTTGGCAAGCTGGATGTGGGGCAGGAGGGCGCCATCGGCCTGTCCTTCACCGATGGTACGCTGCTGGTGCGTTATCCTTTCCGTGAACAGGACATGGGGCGCAACTTCTCTCAGTCGCCGATCTATGCGAAATACCTGGTCGATCGATCAGTCGGTACGGCGTCGTTTACCTCCAGCCTGGATGGCGTGGAGCGGCTTTACGCTTTCCGCAAAAGTGATCGGCTGCCGCTGATAACTACTGTGGCACTTGGCAAGCGCGAAGCCCTCGCTGCATGGCGCATGGAGGCGTTGCTATCGGCAGTGGTGGTGACGGGGCTGCTAGGGATCACCGGTATCATTGGCTGGTTCCTGATTCTGGATATCCGTCGGCGTACCAAGGCAGAAGAACGGTTGCGGGGAGTGCAGCAGCAATTGCTCTCATCCAATCATCAGCTTGAATTGCTGACGATGAAGGACGCCCTCACTGGCTTGGCGAATCGGCGTTGCTTTGACAAGAGCCTCGCCATGGAAGCACGGCGCGCGCAGCGTGACGGTACAACGTTGGCATTGCTGATGATCGATATCGACTACTTCAAGCTGTTCAACGACTCATTCGGGCATGTAGCCGGAGATGCATGCCTGCAAACCGTTGGCCGAATCCTCCAGGAGTGTGTGCGACGACCGTCAGATCTGGTGGCACGTTATGGTGGAGAGGAGATAGGCGTCATCATGCCTGATACCGACAGTGATGGTGCTGCGGTGGTTGCGCAACTCATCCTCGACCGCTTGACGCTAGAGAATATCTCGCACCATTGCAGCCCGTTCGGAAGGTTGAGTGTGAGTATCGGGATTGCTGCGGCCACGGGCCCGCAACTAGATCAATTACAAAAACTGGTCGAGGTGGCAGATCAGGCGTTATACAACGCCAAGGCGCTGGGACGTAACCAGTTTGTGAGGAGGGATCAGGAAATGCGTCACGACGCGTAAGTACCGTTTTCGCGCTTGGGCACAACGCCCAACTAATACAGCACTCTGCCATATTCAACTGCCCAAGCCCGGCTCTTAGGATGTTCCTATCGAACAACATAAAATAGGAACAGCGGTTATGACTGAGTACAAAATTGCCTTGGTAGGGTTTGGTGGCGTAAACCGTGGTTTCGCCCAATTGGTCGCCGATCGTAATGCCCAGTGGAAAGAGGCCCTGGGTTTCACTATCAAAATTGTCGGTGTCACCGATCTGTTCCTCGGCTCCATCGTCGCTAAAGACGGTCTGGACGCAAAGCAGTTGATTGCGCTGCCAGTTGAGAAAGGCGCATTCGCTCAACTGCCCGGCGGCAATGCTGAGGCCTTCAACGAAACCGTGATCAAGCATTCCGGTGCAGACATCATCGCGGAGGCCACTTTTACCAATCCGGTGGATGGCGAGCCTGCAACTACCTTTTGCCGCTGGGCCTTGGAGAGCGGCATTCATGTAGTGACTACCAATAAGGGGCCTATTGCGCTGCACGGTGCTGAGCTCAAAGCGTTGGCCCGTCGCAACCAGGTCGCTTTCGAATACGAGGGGGCGGTGATGAGTGGCACTCCCGTGATTCGTCTGGCCAAGCAGGCCTTGGCGGGAGTCAACGTGCAAGGCTTCGAAGGCATCCTGAACGGCACTTCCAACTACGTGCTCACCCAGATGAAAGACGGCCTGGCGTTCAACGATGCCGTCGTACAGGCGCAACAGCTTGGCTACGCAGAGGCAGATCCAACCGCCGATGTGGAAGGATTTGACGTGCGCCTCAAGGTGGTGATTCTGGCCAACGAACTGCTCAATGCGCGACTGAGTGTCAGTGATGTAGCGTGCTCGGGGATCAGCAATATCAGCGCGCAAGATATTGCCCAGGCAAGTGCCAATGGCGCGAGCTGGAAACTGATTGGCTCAGCCGATCGTGCAGCAGATGGCTCGGTTCGAGCGAGTGTGGAAGCTCGGTTACTGTCGAACTCACACCCTCTTGCCGGAATCAGCGGTGCTACGAATGCGGTGTCTTTCAATACCGAACTGCTGGGAGCTGTCACCGTGTCGGGGCCTGGGGCAGGGCGTATCGAGACGGCCTTCGCATTGTTGTCAGACATCGTCGCTATCCACACCACCCACGGCGAATAACAGGAGATAGTCATGAGCGTATCCAGCATGGCCAGTATCCAGCTTGTTGAAGCCAAACAGATTGACGTGTTCAGTCCATTCGATGGTCGCTTGGTAGGGAGCGTCCCCTGCCTCGAAGCAGCCGCAGTTCCTGGCTTGCTGGAACGCGCGCGAATTGGCGTTCGCGAGAGTGCGGCAATGCCTCGTCACCTGCGTGCGCGCATTCTTGAGGAGGCGGCCCGGCGTGTAGAGCTTGAGACTCAAGTATTTGCCAAACTCATTGTTGCAGAGGCGGGGAAGACGCTGCGACAAGCAGAGAAGGAAGTGAAGCGTTGTGTGAACACGCTGAAGCTATCGGCGGAGGAGGCCCGTCGTAACGCCGGGGAAGTGATTCCATTTGAGGCATATGAAGGCTCCGAATCGCGTCAAGGCTGGTTCACTCGCGAACCGTTGGGGCTTATCGTCGCCATCACTCCATACAACGATCCGCTGAATTTGGTCGCCCATAAACTGGGCCCGGCCATCGCCGGTGGCAATGCTGTGATCTTGAAGCCCTCAGAACTAGCACCGTTGTCTGCTCTAAAGCTGGTTGAGTGCTTGGTAGAAGCGGGTCTGCCTTCATCTGTGGTAACCCCGGCGACCGGAGGTGTCGATCTGGGTAAAGCACTGGTTGAACTGCGAGAAGTGCGGATGATTTCTTTCACGGGTGGCTTTGCCACTGGAGAGTCCATTGCTCGTAGTGCTGGCTTGAAGAAGCTGGCCATGGATCTGGGGGGGAATGCTCCGGTTCTCGTACTCGAAGACTGTGATCTTGAGCCGACTGTAGAGTCTTGTGTATCTGGTGCTTTCTGGGCAGCAGGACAGAACTGCATTGGCACGCAGCGTATCCTCGTACACAGTTCAATTTACGAAGACTTCCGTGAGCGCTTTGTCAGCCAAACACGCGCATTGGTTCTTGGCGATCCTGACCAGAGAGCAACAGATGTTGGCCCGATGATTACGGTGCAGGCGGCTCGTCGCACGGAGGAATTGGTGAATGAAGCGTTGGCTGAGGGTGCTCTACTTCTGTGTGGACACCATCGCCAAATGGGAAGCTATGCGCCGACCGTTCTAGAGCGTGTAAACCATAATAGTCAGATTTGGAAGCAAGAAGTCTTCTCGCCGGTGGTCATATTAGAACGTTTTGATAACTTGGAGGACGCTGTTGCACTGGCCAACGCTCCAGAGTACAGCTTGCATGCGGGACTCTTCACGCGTGATCTTTCCAAGGCCTTGAAATTGGCGCGTCAAATTGAAGCTGGTGGCGTGATGATCAATGATTCTTCCGATTATCGTTTCGATGCCATGCCTTTTGGTGGTTTTAAGTACGGAAGTTTGGGGCGCGAAGGTGTTCGATTTGCGTATGAGGACATGACGCAACCAAAAGTGGTCTGTATTAACGAAATGATTTGAAGCTTTAGAGAATAAATTACCGACAATCCTTGGCTTTCTGATCCGCGGGCCTTGTGCGCCACCAGGCGCCGGACTATGAGAAAACCCGCCGAAGCGGGTTTTCCAGACGCAGGATAATTTTCCTGGAATGCCCTGCATTACTGAGACATGTCATTCTTTTTCATATCGTCTTTTTTCATGCCGTCATTGGACATGGAATCTTTCTTCATCGTGTCTTTGCCCATGATGTCTTTTTTCATAGTGTCCTTACCCATGGAGTCTTTATGCATTCCATCCTTTTTCATCGTATCTTGGGACATCGTGTCCTTCTTCATCGTGTCGTTGCTCATCGTATCGCCGGCGTGTGAAACGGCGACGCCCACTGCCAGGCAAACACCTAGGATTGCAGTAGTTAACCTTTACATAGTGAAGTACCTTGAGACTCAGGTTGAGAAAATGCGCAGCCCATGCCGCGCAATGAGGTTGCTACAGGAGTCAGCTACCACCGAACCAGTTATAGCCTTGGTCTTCCCAGTAGCCACCGGGATAGGTATTGGTGACGAAAATCGCTTGAATGTGTTTCGGGTTCTTGTAGCCAAGTTTGGTCGGCATGCGCAGCTTCAGCGGGAAGCCATATTGACGAGGTAGTACAGCACCGTCGTAAGTCAGCGTTAGTAGCGTCTGCGCATGCAGTGCCGTGGGCATGTCGATACTGGTGTAGTAGTCGTCGGCGCATTTGAAGCCGACGTACCGGGCGTCGGTGTCAGCTCCGACGTGCTTGAGGAAATCACTGAAGCGCACACCGCCCCAGCGGCCGATGGCACTCCAGCCCTCGACACAAATGTGCCGGGTGATCTGCTCGGTCTGCGCCATGGCGCGCAGCTCCTCAAGCCTCCAGCTGTGCTTGTCGGCAACCAGGCCGGAGACTTCCAGACGGTAGCTGTCTTCATCGACGGCTGGCGCTTCGTCGATGCCGTAAAAGGCATTGAAGGGGAATGGCCGCGTAATCATCGACTCAGGATAGGTGGGGGCCATGGCGTTGGGGTTGAACAACCAGCCTTGTACCCTGTCATTGAAGCGCGACATGGACGACAGGGCTGTTTCAACTTGATCGTTATCGGAGATGTTGCAGCCGGACAACATCGCCACGCCGCCAAGGCTCAGACTACGCAGCAGGAAGACGCGTCGAGAGTGATCCTCCACCTTGAGCGAAATAATCTTTCGCGCGTCCTTCAAAATGGCCGACTCATCCAGCTCCGGGTTTTGTTCGCGCTTCTTCATACGCGCTCCTTGTGGCCGACAATCATGGCCCACAACGTCTTTGGCACCAGTATTACCATGACCAAATGTACGGCGATGAACGCCACCAGCAAAGACATCGCAATAAAGTGCACGTGTCTCGCGCTGTCGTAGCCGCCCAGCAGTTCGCGTAGTAGCGGAAACTGTACTGATTTCCACAACACCAACCCAGACATCACCAGAACTGTAATGTCGAGGATCACGAACAGATACGCCCCGCGCTGCACATGGTTGTAATGGCTTATATCGTCATGCCCCAGCCGACCATGGAGAGCAGACCACAGGTCATGCATAAAGCCTTTGGGTGATACAGGGAAAAAACGTCGCGACAGCCTGCCGCTAAAAAGATTGAGAAGTAAGTAAAAAAGACCGACGCCCACCAGTAACCACATGGCTGCGAAATGCCATTGCAGCGCGCCACCCAGCCATCCGCCCAGGGTGATCGACTTGGGAAAATCAAAACCATAGAGGGGAGAGGCGTTGTAGATACGCCATCCGCTCGTGACCATGACCAACACTGCCAGGGCATTCAGCCAATGGGCCAGCCTCAACCAGCGGGGATGGCTGTTTTGCAGATTCAACTTTTTGGTATTGGTCGTTTCAGGCGCACCGGGCATTGGAGGAAGCTCCAAATCTGAATAACGTCATAACCTAGATCGAGTGTAGACGCTAACCTGGAGCACGATGCCTCACTTAAGTATGGGCAGAGCGTACTGTAATCATTCTAGTGATATCGGCTGCGAGCCAGCTAGGCTTGTAGCCTGAAGAGGGCGATGAGGTGAGGGCAGGGTCATGCCAATTGCAAAAACAGCACTTGTCCTGGCCGGTGGTGGCAGCCTGGGTGCGGTTCAGGTCGGGATGCTGCAGGCTCTGGTTGAGGCTGACGTCGTTTTCGACCTGGTGGTAGGCGCGTCGGTCGGCGCCATCAACGGTGCCTACTTCGCCGCGAGACCGAATGCCAAAGGCGTAAGCGAACTTGCAGACTTCTGGCGCAGTCTGCGCAAGTCGGATGTGTTTCCGTTCTCGGCGTTCGACACAATCATGGGCATTCTGAATCGTCGTGGGCACTTGCTGAGTGCATCCGCCTTGCATCGTTTGGTGAGCAGATCACTGCCGGTCAAGCGGATTGAAGATACCGAGTTGCCGCTTTATATCGTCACCACCAATCTGCTAAGCGGTGCCGAAGAGCTTTTATCCAGTGGCAGTGCCGAACAGGCGTTGCTCGCCAGCGCTGCAATTCCGCTGGTGTTTCCCAGCGTGCGAGTCGGCGAAAAGTTCCTGGTTGACGGCGGTGTCAGCAGCAATACGCCAATTGCCAGCGCGGTGGCATTGGGTGCAAATCGGGTTCTGGTGCTGCCCACCGGGTTCGGTTGTGCCTGCCCCTGTCCGCCCAGTGGACTCGTTGCGCTGGCCTTGCACACGCTCAACTTGATGAGCATGCGTCAACTGGTGCGTGACATCGAGTTGTACCGCACGCGCGCCGCCATTCATGTCGTCCCGCCGTTGTGCCCACTGGACGCTTCAGTGTTCGACTTCAACCAGACAGACCAACTGCTGCAGCGTGCTTATCAATCAACCCGGGCATGGATAGAGGAGGGCGGATTGCTTCGTGACGGGGTACCCGATTCGTTGCTGGCGCATACTCATCATTTTGCTGACGAGTGAGTTAAGCAACGCATCCAAATGTGCAAACGGTTCTGGTGGATGACTCTCCACTCGAGCGTATTTGCTCAACAGCAAGTACCTCGGAAGTCGGATGGCCGTAATCAAGTCCCCGTAGCAGAATAGGTTTGTGCTAGGAAGGGGGTACCATGAAGAGGCCAGCTTTCCAGCAAGGCTTCAATTTCAGCATCGTTTACCAGGGTATCGGTGCAAAAGCGCAATCCTGTATTCGGCCGTCTGCAGCACCAGCATTTGGCTTCGCCGAAAGGCACCAATCACTCTTTTCGAACGCCTGCGTTTTCAGCTAAACGTCGAATGTTCACCCGGCTCTCTACATTCATAAAATCACCCTCCAGCGTCTTGGCCAGCGAACGCTACGGGGCTTGTGTGACATAAATGAGACCGGTTGGCGATATCAGATTAGTGGCTATTTTCTAACGCCAAGCAAGGCTTGCAATAATGCCGTGTGACTGTCATCTCATCCTTCTTGAGCTGAATCAACCTGGTGATGGATCGCGTCGAGATACTGAGATTTCAATTGGTCGGCCAGCGGACTGAGAATCGGATTCGCTCGACGATTGACTGCCTAGGCTACGAACAACTTGGATGGATCGTCTGCTTCTGTCCGAAAGGTGACGCCGAGAGGGCGCCCCCTGGAGCGATTAACTTAGGGCTTTCTGATCTGTCTGGGACACCGCCCCCACAAAGTTACTGTTGTGAATGTGATTCCCAGTACAAATGAGTAGAGACCGTACCTTCCACCAAATTCGAGCCCCCACATTATCAACAGACCAAGCGCGCAGAAAATGCACACTATTTGGGTGCTGTAGACGATATCAGCAGTCGAAATATTCCTCATAATTCAACCTCGAAGACTCTTGGTCTTGCTCTTTGAAGCATACCTGAGCAAGACCAGAGTCCTTCACGAAAAAACGAAGCCGCTCTCTTCTTTCCGCGAGCTCACATCACCTACTTCGGCATCAGAACTGTGTCGACGACGTGTATGACGCCATTGGACTGCATGACATCGGCGATGGTGATAGCTGATTTTCCGCCTTTGGCGTCCTCAACCCACAACTTGCCATCGTGCAGCCAGACAGTAAGAGGCTCTCCCTGAACGGTTGTCAGCATGACCTTGCCGCCATGCATTTTGGCGTCCCCCATCAGTTGCTTGGCGGTATGAGTACCTGGTACCACATGGTAGGTGAGGATCTTGGTTAGATCGGCTTTGTGCTCGGGCTTGACCAGCGTGTCGACTGTTCCGGCAGGCAATTTGGCGAAGGCTTCGTTGGTGGGAGCGAAGACGGTGAACGGCTCTTTGCTGTTTAGTGTATCGACCAGACCTGCTGCTTTGACAGCTGCAACAAGCGTCGTATGGTCTTTAGAGTTGACAGCATTCTCTACGATAGTTTTGTTCGGATACATGGCTGCCCCGCCAACCATCACGGTATCTGCAGCAAAGCTAAGGCCAGTGTTGAGGCATAGAAGGGTAAAGCAGGCAATCGCAAAGCGTTTGATGAGTGTGTGCATGATGCGTCTCCTGGATTATTCGACCCTTCGTATGAGGGGTGACGGACTTACGTGGGAGACTCCGAACTGGATGCACAATTATAAAAATAAACTTTTAGTCGCCTTCAATAGACCCTGGTTTGATTATGCGCCATTGAGCAGCAGTTTCTGGCCGGTCGCGGCCCCTCGCCTGGGGCCTCAATCGACTGCTCCCACTAATATCTGGCGTTCGACGCCCTCTGAAGGCAAATGGGCACGAATCGTGTTAAGGAACACTAGGAGCGCACTTGGGAATAATTTCCAAAGAAGTCGAAATTTACTTTGTTTCGGCTAACCTTCTGAAAACGAGCAGATCATGGATGAATCTATGCAGCAGCGAAACCTCCCGGGTGGCATTGACGAGATAAGAATCAACGTTGGTGACATGTTTGAGCTCAAGTTTTGGGCCAAAAAATTTGGCGTAACTCGGAGTGAACTCAAATCAGTAGTCAAAAGTGTGGGCGACTCCCCAAGCGCGGTTCACAACCAAATCGAAACGTCCAAGAAAAATCTGAGCCTACAACGCGTGGTCTAGCTTGATTCAATCAGACTGATACGCGCAGTCTGTAGGCCGAAGGTGTGGGGAACTTTGGATGAACGTCACATCACCGTCAATTAAATCAACCCCGGCTTAATAGACGTCATTTGAGCGGCGGCCTCTTGCCGAAAGAGAAATGCTTCGTCGGTCTCAGGATGTAAGTGCCAGATGGATTCGCCTTCGATTCGCACAACTCTGAACGGATAGTCATTTATCTGCAATAACCTTGGGGCTCCATTGCCGATCGATGAGTGAAGCCTTGTGAGCCAGGTTTACAGGAACTGATGATTGTTGATGACGGAGCTCTGACATGACGGATCCTCTGTAGTTGAAGTCGCCAGCCTATAGCGCATGGAACAGGGCGCTCTTGTACGATCCTGCAAGTCAGCGTAGGGCCTGCAATCGCTCCAACCAGCGCATGGGCGGTATTCCGTAGCAGCGGGTAAAGTGTCGCGTCATATGACTTTGATCATGGAAACCCGCGACAAGGGCAGCATCCACCAAGGTGAAGCGTCCAAGTACCAAAGCGCGGAATCGATCTAGGCGGCGCAGGATGACAAATCGGTAAGGGCTCGTCCCGTAGAGCGTTCTGAAGTCACGTGACAGGCTCTAGCGTTCGCGCCCACTGGCATGCTCCAGCATCTCCAGCAAAATGCATGACTGCAGATGTTCCAGGATGAATGCTCTGGCGCGTTCGGCTGCGCAGTAGTCCAGACGTTTGCCCCCGCGCGGTTTTTCACCGACGGCACGCAACGCCATTGCCAGATCAAATAGCGCGTCCTGTTCCTCCAGTGTTGCCAGTGGATGATCTAATGCTTGTACGAACGCTGCACTGGCATGGTACAGGCGTGGATCGCTCGAAATCCCCCCGCGAGAAAGGGCAAGGATTCTCCCCCCAGGATGTTCTGGATTAATGCCGGATCAACGTAGGCCATACGGTAACGAAAGCCTGCATCGGTGCCGGCCATACCATCGTGGAGTTCGTCGGGGTGAGGCACGAGCGTGTTGCCGGGAAAACCGTGGCGCAGTGAACCTGAGTAGTGAAAAGCTCTGGACGCCCACCAATGTTCGGCCGATCGAATAGGTGTCGTGTCGATGGGGTCGTACCCGTGGCTGCCAAACCACGCTTCAATACGCTCGATCCCTCATGGTTGAACACTGCGGATGACCCAGTCGGCGCTGCCAGGTTGGCCTTTTTTCTGATCCATGAATGGCGTACCTTCCCGACTCTGCGCGTTGGTGGTGAGAGTCTGACTGTCGGGAATATACAAGTGTGGGTATTTAGATGTCTGCTTCTGGCAAAAAGCAGCCGATCGTGAACGGCAGATTCCGGCCATGAGCGATTTGGCGACAACGTCTACAGACTCGTCCGTGGAAGTGCCATCATTGAGCAGCCACCCGCGACCTCAAGGCTGCTTGCGGAAAAACAACGTGATCTGACCGACTTCCACACCGTACTTGGTCATGAACGAGCGATTCATCATGGTGTTCTCGTCCATAAGGTACATCCAGTCGTCTAAATGTACCTGGTATTCTTTGCCATCCACCGGAAGGTTCAGCACATATTTCCAGTGGAGTGCATTGCCTGCCACCTCTCCAAGCGCCTCGCCCACCACGTCGCCTGCAGTCCCGCGCCATTGGCTAGGGCCAACAGGGGTTAGCGTCCACACCCGTTTTTGTGTACTACCATCGCTGTAGGTAAACGACTCGTCGAGGATTAGCCTGCGGCCTTCGGAGTGGCCATTGATCAACACATGAAAGCGTTTTGTTACCTCGCCTGAGCGCTTTTGAAACATACCCCAAGCTTCGACGTGCCCCTCGAAGAATTCGCGCAATTTGAGTGTGGGTGTCTCTTGGCTGTAGGTATGCACATCCAACTGGCTGCAACTCGCAAGGCCAATGCACAGCAGCATTATCCAGACCTTTAGCATGTGCATTTCCTCAGCGATCTCCGGGCTTTAGTAGCTCAGTTTAGTCGGCTATCCCCAAACCACTTCGAGCGGAGTCGCGGTAAGCAGTCAGGCAGTCAGGCAGTCAGGCAGTCAGGCAGTCAGGCAGTCAGGCAGGATGACAGTCAGGCAGGATGACAGTCCGTGAGCGGGAGCTGGTTAGTCCTGATTTTTCCTGGTGAAAACACAGGCTGACCCCACCCTCTGCAAAAACTAAAACGGCGGGGCCAAGTCTGGAAAATCAGTCTTCCTTGAACCCCGGTAGTCCTTGCGCAGCACGCCATTCCTTCACTGTCTTTGTTACACCTTCAGCAGAGTTGTCCGCACCGGGTTCCGGGTGGAAAATCAGATCGTAGCCGTCAGGGTGCCCTGCAAGCTGACTGAATTTTTCAAGCAATGCACCAAGCTCTTCGTCCGAACCGCCTTTGTTAACGACACGAATATTTTTGATGAAAGCAATGAATGCGGCTTCGGTAAAATCAGAAATATTTTCCATGCTATGCCTATCTCCTTCTGTGAAGATCAATGTGATTTCGTGGGGTATTAACCCTTAAATTATCCACGTCATAGACCGCACCGCCGTCTCTAATTAGCTCAACATGGTGTATTTCATAGGTAACTCGTTTTCCTACCGAATCTCTGAATCGAACAGTAGGGGCGTTTCCAGTGAGGACACGCGCCTGATCGTCCTCACTCAGTTGGCTAAATAGCTCTGGATCGTTGCTTACCGCCCTCCAGAATGCACCTCTGAAAGTATCGAAGCTCCCAAACGTTTGTCCCCGTAAAGCATCTGCTATTCGGGTAGGAATGGGTGCTACTAGTCCTGTTGTAGCGCCAGCAAGCCATATACCAGAGACATCCTCGCCACGACCTGTAACTACCCCCGGTGAATAGCGAGCGCTGATGACGATGTACAGCGGCTGAATGCCAGAATCAGCCGGGAACACCAGGATGAAGTCTTTGTATTCGGGTGGATAGATCGGGTTGACGATGATGCTATCTGCTTTCTCAGACGGCGGATAAATCCAGATCTGAGGTGCTTGTGGTGCGCCCTCTAAAGGTGGAATACCTGAGGTGCTGGAGGGGTCAACGGCTGGTGTCCATATCAGGGTAACCCCGTCGCCAAAGTCCGCAACCTGTTGAGAACCTTGCTCAACGAATTGCACCACCGGAATCATCTCCCAGTCGGTGCGGCTTTGGGTGTTGTACCCGTATCCTTTAAGAGTGCCGTCTGCTTGCTGTTCGACATGAATCCGAACCCGTGTACGGCCTTCCTTGAGCGCTTTCAATCGCTCTTCGGAATACAAGCTACTGTCTCCGAGATTACCGGGCACCATCAGTCCCACCGCCCCCAGTAACGAGCCAAGAACTACACCGGTAGTAATTATTCCAGCCCCTGCACCCGCGCCGGCGCCCGCAGCTCCTGTACCCGTTGTGGCACTGCCACCAACAACGGCCGCTCCTGCAGTGCACAAGCCACCACACGACGCACCAGCAGCTGCGGCGCCACCACCACCTAATAGGAGGGTGCCCAGCGCAGCGGGTAAAGCGTTGCCACTGATTTTCTTGAGGAGGATGTTCCCGTTCGCATCCGTCTCACGACCACCGAGAATGGCAAACTCACCGTAGTTGCCTAATTTTTCGACTGGAATAAAACCGGCTGGCGTCTTGTGATCAATCACACCGTCTGGAAGATCGCAGCTCTTGGCAAAGACACACCCCAAGCTGTTGGACTCGGCTTTTTCTTTGGTGGGTAGGTCTTTGTATTCGGCCCAGTGCTGGGCGTGGATATCGACAGGCTCAACGCCGCTGTTGCGGTAGCCCCTTGGAGGGTTTGGTACATAACCAGACATGCAGGTTCCTTTCGTCCTTGGAAAGTCCAGCCCGAGGCTGGGACAGAATGACGTTACAAGGAACATTGAGCACTGGCTGTGGGACAAGTCCCAAGAGCCAAGCTGAATTTCCTGTATTCCCTGTCATTACTGAGGTGCGAAGGATACCGGGTCGGGGAGGGGTATTGAATAATGGCATTATGCCGTATTTGAGATGATTATCTTCAAATGGTGTAGTTAATACTCTTGTGGAATAACGTTTCAACAGGAGTAGGTGGCGAATAGCACCTCTGTTGTCGCCTCGCATGTACTTAGCGAGAGCTTAACTGCACATAACCATCGCGAGTTGAGGCAGTGTAAGACTGAGGATGGCTTAACTACCGTCGATTGGTGTCTGACCAAAATAATCTTGGGTTCAGTACAAAGGCGCCAGTTATGACTCGCATGTAATCAACGTTTACTGCGCCGACAACGCTCGGAGCAATAGCGCACGTCCTCCCAGCAGCGAGCCCATTTCTTCCTCCATGTGAATGGAAGGTCGCAGGTCGCGCAGGTTTTGACGGGCAGCTCACTTTTTTTCACAGCGACTCACCCTCGTCCAATCGGTTGAGCAACCACTCGCCGCGTTGCCAAAGCGCCTGTTGTTTGGATTCAGGCATGCGGTCGAGGTTTTTGTAGATCATGCTCATGCGTTGATTGCCACGCAGTCGGTCACCGTGACGCATTAGAAAGTGCCAGTAAAGCGAGTTGAAAGGGCAAGCATCGTCTGTAGTGCTTTCGCTCACTTTGTAGGCGCAGCCACGGCAATAGTCGGACATGCGCTTGATGTATTGGCCGCTCGCACAATAGGGTTTGGAACCTAGATAGCCGCCATCGGCGTGCATGACCATGCCCAGCGTATTGGGTAGTTCCACCCAGTCGAAGGCGTCCATGTAGATAGCCAGATACCACTCACATATTTCACTTGGTGCGATACCGGCGAGCAATGCGAAGTTGCCGGTCACCATCAGTCGTTGGATGTGGTGCGCATAGGCATGTTTCAGGCTTTGGCCGATAGCCTGGCGCATGCAGTTCATCCGCGTTTTACCCGTCCAGTAGAATTCAGGAAGCGATCGCGTGTTACCAAAGGCATTTCCGTGGGCATAGTCAGGCATCTTCAGCCAGTAGACACCTCGGACGTACTCACGCCAGCCGATCAGTTGTCGAATAAAGCCCTCGGCGGCGTTGAGTGCAATGTTGCCCGACCAATACGCGGACTCTACATCGCTACATAACTGGCGGAGATCGAGTAGGCCAATATTGAGCGCGGCGCTTATACGGGCATGGAACAGGAAGGGCTCATCGCTGGCCATGGCGTCTTGATAGTCGCCGAAGGCTGCCAGCCCCCAATCGAGAAAGTACTCCCACAGGGCCTGCGCTTCGGCGTGGGTTACCGGATAGTCGAACGTGTCGAGGGCGCCATAGTGACTGGAGAAGTTTTTGGAAACTAACGCAAGCACCTCACGGGTGATTGCATCTGGCGTAAAACGGGCTGGCGAAGGCGGCCTGACACCCTTGGGCAAGACTTTGCGGTTTTCCGCATCAAAATTCCAGGCGCCTCCGACCGGGCTGCCGTCGCCATTGAGCAACAACCTGCTCTTGCGGCGCATCTCTCGATAAAAGAACTCCATACGCAGCTGTTTTTTGCCCTGCGCCCATTGAGCGAACTCGGCACGTGAGCAAAGAAAGCGATTATCGCAATGCCAGTGGATCGCCAGGCCACAGTCCCTGAGCGAATGCTCCTGTCGCCAGTCACCGCACTCCGTGATGTGCAGTTCATCCGGCTGTAGACGTGAGTGCCAGCGGTGCAACTCGCTCGGCACGGATCCGGTATTTTCTGGATCATCGAGCGTTACGTACTGCACCTTGACGCCTCTCTGCCGCAAGGCCTCGGCGAAGTGGCGCATTGCACTGAAGATCAGGGTGATTTTTTGCGGATGATGGGGAACATGACTGGCTTCTTCCATTACCTCGACAAGCAGCACTGTATCGCGCTCCTTATGCAGATTCTGCAGTGAGGCGAGGTCGAAAGATAATTGATCGCCCAAGACGAGACACAAACGTCGAGTTGCATTCATCAGTCAGAGTCCATTTGATTCGCTAGCAAAGAAATAAAGCTTTGATGCCTCCGCAGTTCGGAGTTTTGTGACAGCTTCTAATAAGACATTTCAGCTCAATTGAGAGGGATGATGGCAGGGCGGATGTCATCCAACTCGTCCCAAGGACGTTGCCCAGCAAGAGTTGAGGAGCATTTCGGATTGTGAGGAAAATCTTTACCTCTATCGAACTCAGCCTGCACCATCCTGCATGATCTGCAAGCGATAACACCTCCTGTGAGACGCCAAGTTTTGTGCCAGGTAATCAGTCGCTCTGAGGGAGTCATGGTGGGCGCAGGTCAAAGATAGGTTGTACGACTTTAGCGATCTGTATAGCTTTTCGCGAGCTCACTTTCCATGAGTTGATAGCTTCTTACGTGGTGCTCGTTAGATAAAAGTTCAGTGGGCATAGCGCGGTGATAGTCCCTAGCGTTGGGCCTGAGTGAGCGTATATAGGAGGCGACGATGCCCGCTTAACGCGTGAAGATCAAAAAAACGACGTCCCTGGATCTCCTCCCAATCTAGCAATTCCTTGCTTGATATCGCATTCTCCCCAATCTTTTCCAGTGCAACACGTGCATTGTCGCAGGCCTCAGATGACCCGCGCTGCTCCTCCAGCAAGACGAGCTCCATCAGTGCCGCTTCGATTGCTAATTGGTTTTCGTACATTCTTGCCAGTACGTCGGGAAGGGAATATTGCTCGGCCATGACTCGACTCCGTTCTGATCAAGACCAAAGCGTAGCAGGGGTTTGATGATGACCTAGAGAGAAGAGTACGCTCCTTAGGGCCAATAGGCCCGGCTCACTTAGTCAGCCGAGCATTTCCTTAATAATGGACGCTACACTCTTGGTATCGTCGATCCCTCCGTGGTGGGTAACCAGCCAAACTAGGCCAACTTTTTTACGTTTCCAGATGGCTATTCAGATCAATAGTGCTATCGATGACGAAGCCAAGGTTGATGGCTATTTATTTGGTCTCGGATCAGTTTGATAGCCTTAAGTCTTCAACTTCAATCACTATCGTCCACTTCAAAAAAGAACTTGGCAGAAGCCATATTGATATTGGAGCATGTAATTCAATTTGCTAAGCTCTGTCTGGAGATTCTGACAGAAAAATAATGGTGTGGATGAAATTGGCCTTTCATCAGTGCTTCAATTTCATCTCAGTCTGAAGCGTCGACTACAAAGAGCTCCGCTCGGGAGGTATCCCCCTGACATTTAACATTCTCGGTTCTGTTTCTATCGCGGAGGCTTGGTTAAACACCGAGATAACTTTCACGACCCCAAGTACTATAAGTATGATGCCAAAAGCTTCATAAGCAGTAGGCCAGCGTGCAGATACCAGCAACCCCAAGCCGGTCGCAAAAACCATCTCCATTGACAGTAGCTGGCTAGCGAGACTGATCGGCAGGCGCTTTGAGGCAATCGTCCATGCCCATGCTCCGCCCATAGATGCCACTATCGCAAGCAGCAAAGCTGGGAGATACAGGTGGTGCACGGAGTACGTGTTTAGAGCGAGGCCAACAGCGTCGGCCTTGAATAGCCCTGAATTTACGGGAACAGGCAGGACAATCACGGTTTGGATGCCTCCGCCTATCATCATCATTCCCGTCCAAACCCAGGAGTTTATGCTGGGGCGCTGAGCCAGAGCTTTTTGGTTAGCGAGGCCAAACCAAGTCCAAAGGGCGACTGCTGCAATGGCGGCGATAATACCCACTGTCAACGACAGAGAAAAGGATTTGTGGGCATTTAAAAGCTCTTGGAAGTTGACAAGTATAAGACCTATCAACGCCATCGTCAGTGGTGCGCGCAGGTGTCTCCACGGAACCCCACCACGAAAGTTTCCTGCAATAGCTAGAACTACGGGTACGAGACCTAAAAAAGCAGGTGCGATTACTGGGCCTGCGTATTTAGCGGCCACAACTATTGCAAGAAAGTATCCAACATAACCAATAAATCCCAGCCAGCAAGTCGTTAGCCAGTCATTTAGTGTAAGGCCTTTACAGGCAGAGTAGTTAATTAAGATTATCCCAAATCCAAGTAATGATGAGATCAAGAATCTGCAAGCGGCCAGGTCGTAGATTGAATAACTGCCGACGACCATCGGTGCTAGGAAATTCAATGACCAAGTGAATGCTGCAAAGAGCGCTGCAGCGATCCCAATTGGAGACGTAAAACTTTTCATAATGCTGCTCCTGGATATAAGCACTGGATAAAGTGAACCATAGTCCCCTGCGATGTCGAGAACGACGTTTAGATCAGCGGCAGTTTCGAGAAAGAACTGCTAGTCGATTCTTGAGTTCGGACGTCTCCAGGTAGCAACCTTGTAGGTGCCGTTCTCCTTCTGTGACGTTGAAAGCATTTCGACCGTGAAGAATTCGGCAGTTGTTGAAGACAATCATTCCCCCTGCGACGAGTTTTTTGTAAGGAGATTCTGTGGGTGCTCCAGTAATTCGACAAATAGCTTTATCGCCTTACGCATATCGCTCATGCGGGAGTAGGGTGGATCAAGAGGCGCAGAGGTGCTGTTTGACCAGCCAGTTTGGTAAGACACTCAAGTAGGGCAGAGTCGCACTCCATTATGTCATTCCATTCGTAGATGGCTTCAGCTTTGGGCTTATCTTTAAAAGTATGGGAGGGAGGGCTTCGCTTATCCGAAGAGTAGCAATGGCTTTGCAGCCATCCTGGATGAAATGTACTCTTATGTTGCTCTGTCTTGCCATCGAGTAACGGCCAGGCCACCACTAGAAAGCCGTCTCCGCTCAATTCTACTTGCTCAGGCTTGATAGTGAGCGAAATGTCAGAGGGCTGAATCAAACGCTCCATAGAAGAAGGGTGTGGAGATTCGGGGCTTGGGCAGTTTTCCCTCAGCCAACCATGGTGAAAATGGCTCAAGCCTCCATGATTCCAAGTTAAAGTAACCTGAATATCTTCCATCACAGCTGCTACCAAGTTATTTGGGTTGTCATAGTATCGAAGGTCAGACATGAGATTCCGTTTGGAACTTTCAGCCGGTGAATTGATCACTTCGAGGCTTTGACAATTTGGTATGGTATTCATATCGGTCGCTTCGCTGTGGTGTAACGGACGTTCATGAGTATTGATGATGTTCCTATGGTTGAATCACAAATGGAATTCCTATATTTTTACAATCAGTTGTTCCAAAATGGAACAAGAGGCGGCGCATGGATAAGCACAGCGATATGGCCATACTGGTTGCGGTAGTGGACGCAGGGGGGTTCTCACCGGCTGCGCGGTCGCTTAACATTACTCACTCTGCCATCAGCAAGAGAATTCAGCGGCTTGAAGAAAGGTTAGGCATTCAACTGCTAACTAGAACCACGAGATTTATGCAGCTCACTGAAGTTGGTGCGATCTACGTCCGTGAGGCTCGAGTAATACTTGACAAAATTCAAACCCTGGAACGAGTAGTGTCATCTGACTCTGAGGTGCCGCGAGGGAGTATAAGAGTTTCAGCATCCAATGTATTTGGACGCCATTTCGTAACTCCAGCTTTGATTGGTTTTTTGGATCGCTACCCAGAAATAAAAATCGACTTGGTGCTCACTGACGAGTTTGTCGATCTGAAACAAGATCGGATTGATATGGCTATTCGAATTGGACACATGCCCGTGACGGAACTCTCTTGCGTTAAACTTGGAGAGAGCCCACGCACTTTATGTGCATCACCTGTTTACCTTGATGTGCATGGTAAACCAGTGGTGGGTTCTGATCTGGTTAAACATGTCAGACTGAAATTGAATTTTGATACGGAAATGAATGAACTGGCTGAAATAACTGAGCCATCATTACGAGCTCAAGCGCCAAGTCGATTCACGTGCAATAGTGTCGAGGCTATTCATACTGCTTGCCTGGCGGGTCATGGAATTGCACTGCTTCCGGACTACCTGATTGCGCAAGACATTGCGGATGGTCGTTTAATTTCACTTTCCCACCCAGCTCCAGATAGGCTAGTGCCGAGTATCTATGCCGTTGTAAATTCCAAAGAAACTCTACCCGCTAGGTTGACGATTTTGCTGGATTATATTTCTAAAATGTTGGCTGCAAAGGCGCAAGGGAGTCATTGGTGGGCGTCCGTCGAAGCCTCTAGGTAGTTCTGAAGCAGGCTGTAGTACGGCGGCGATTTCGCCAAGCTGCCCTCAGTCAACCAAAAGCAGGGGAGCTTGGCGAGTGTGAGGCAGCCGACCTAGCGGTTTACGTCGACAATCAATCGGCCACGAATCTTCCCGTCCATCAAGTCGACAGCAGTTGGAATACTCGCCTCAAGGCCAATCTCCTTGGTCATCAAAGATAACGCATCTAGGTCGAGTTGATTAGTCAGACGCTCCCAAGCATCCACTCGTTGCTCAAATGGCTGAGTAACACTGTTGATGCCAAGTAGGCTTACCCCTCGCAGAATGAAAGGGGCAACGGTTGCAGGGAAATCCATTCCCTGAGCCAACCCACATGCGGCCACTAGGCCTTCAGACATCGTGCTTGCGCAGGCATTGGCCAAGGTGTGGCTACCGACTGAGTCGATTACTGCAGCCCATTTCTCTTTCGCCAAAGGCCGCCCTGGGACAGACAGCTCGGCACGATCAATGATCGTCGTCGCCCCCAGGCTCTTCAGATACGCCTCTTCGCTGGATTTTCCTGTAGCGGCAGTGACGGTGTACCCAGCACCTGCCAGAAGGCTGATTGCGAAACTACCGACACCACCAGTGGCGCCAGTCACCAGCACGGGGCCATGGGCCGGCTTCAGTCCATGACGTTCCAACGCCATCACGCAAAGCATGGCGGTGTATCCGGCAGTGCCGACGGCCATGGTTTGACGTTCGCTCAGGCGCTCGGGGTGGGGGATGAGCCAGTCGCCGTTCAATCTTGCCTTTTGCGCAAGCCCACCCCAATGGCTTTCACCCACACCCCAGCCATTTAGAAGAACTCGATCACCCAGCTTGTAGCGCGGATCATTACTCGACTCGACGGTGCCTGCGAGGTCGATGCCCGGCACCATCGGAAAGCTGCGAACAACCGGCCCTCTGCCGGTGATAGCCAGAGCATCCTTGTAGTTCAAGGTGCTGTAGGCGACTTTCACCGTCACATTCCCACTTGGCAGCTGCTCATCCTTCAACTCAGTGAGGTGAGCCAAATACCTGTCTTCCTGCTTCTCGATCAGGATGCCTTTGAACATTGCTACTCCTTATTTAGACCGATCGTCTTTAAATTGTCGTAAGGAATCACTTAGTAATTCCCGCCAGAAAGCCTTGGAAAAATATGTCGAGGGGACGTACATGTTGTACAAGGCGAGCTCGTAGAATTGCGCCCTCCCAGCCAACCCAAAAGAAGCCCGCGAGGGCTCTGCAGTCATGGCCGGAAGATAGCTCTCCCAGCTCGACCGCCTCCGCCAGGCAGATAGATAAGCGCTGCTCCCAATCCTGCAGAGTCAGTTCAAGTTGTTCACGGAAGCTGTCTGGAAGCACCAGCACCTCTTGCCCAAGGTTGCCCACAAGGCATCCCCTTCGGAACTGGTACCTGGCCATCCCGAGTTTTGCCTCTTCAACGAAGTTGGACAGCCTTCGAAGAGGTGGCACGCTCAGATCGCTTAAACAGCGATCCAGCTTTCGAGCAAAGTAGTCTGCATAGCGCTCCAGCACAGCTTGGCCGAAAGCTTCTTTGCTTTCAAAGTAGTGATAGAACGAGCCTTTGGGTACTTGGACGCGCTTGAGAACGGTGTCGATACCGGTGGCGGCGAAGCCCTGTTCGGTGAAGATCTCCATTCCGCAGCGCAGGAGCAACTCCAGCGTTTCGCCATGCGCGCGTGGGACTTTTGGGGGGCGGCCTCTTCGAGAGACAGTCTTGGAGCTATTCATTCGTTGTAATTTAGACCGATCGTATCTAATGTCAACCAGTGTGAGATTTGATCCCAAATCAACCTAGCGTTGGATGCAGGTGCGTTATGAAAAAGCGTTTACCTCCCTTGAACTGGCTACGTGCTTTCGAGGTTTCTGCCCGACTGCTGAATTTCACGCATGCAGCGGAGGAGCTAAACCTCACGCAAGCAGCGGTCAGCCAGCAGGTCAAAGCCTTGGAGTCCCAGTTGGGAATTGCTCTGTTCAAGCGCCTTGCGCGAGGGCTTGAGCTCACCGAAGCAGGGAAGTCTTACTTTCCTGTGGTGAGAGAGTCAGTTGAGCGGCTGGCAGCCTCCACTGACGAAATCTTTGGGCAAGGTCACCGAAGCGCATTGATCATTCGCAGTAGCCTGGTCTTTTTCACCCACTGGATTGCACCTAGGTTGCCTCGGTTTCAGGCCCTGCACCCTAGCGTCAATTTACGGATTGCAAGCAATATTTGGGTCGACGACTCAGAATTTGATGCCGACCTGGAGATCAGGTATGGACAAGGACGATGGCCAGGTATGAAGTCCGAGCGCTTGACGTGGGATACGCTGGTACCGGTTTGCTCTCCTGCACTCATCACCGATGAGCATCCGCTGCAGCACCCTCGAGACCTTGCGAAGCACCAGTTGCTGCACGTCCTTGGATACGAGGAGGGGTGGGGATATTGGCTTCAAAAAAATAACGCTGAAACCGTCGACTCTTCACAGGGAGTGCAATTTGACACTCTGATTTCGGCGCTGGCGGTGGCCGAGTTGGGGCAAGGCATTGCACTGGGTAGGTCTTCCCTGGTCAAGCACTTACTGGATGAAGGCAGGCTTGTAGCACCCTTTGGTGGCTGCGTTCCAACTAAGGAGGCGTTCTATCTGACTTACTCGTCGCATAGCTTGGTTAACCCTGTTGCGGCTGCATTCGCACAGTGGCTATGTGATGAGGCGAAGTCATTCAGAGTTCTGTCCTGCGAAAGTATGGACGAGAGCGAGTAGTGATTAAAAGCATCTGAAGCATTAAAAATGGCCCATCAGGGCCATTTTCATTACTTTTACGAAAGTCTCAAATTACTGCAATCATTTTTTGGTTCCTATGCCATTGCATCTATAGTTGTTCACTCTTTGATGCCGCGTAGACGAAGCGACCGTCGACGCATAAGCTCGACCGCTACCAACAATGCTACCGAGCCGAGTATTAGTAGTGTGGCTGCAGCTAGAATCGTTGGGCTTATCTGCTCACGCATGCCCGACCACATTTGTCGCGGTATGGTTCGTTGTTCGACACCTCCAAGAAACTGCACCAGGACAGCTTCGTCAAATGAGGTCACCATCGCGAAGAGTGCCCCGGACATGATCCCTGGGCGAATGATAGGGAAGGTCACACGAAAAAAAGTATAGGTTGAAGATGCCCCAAGACTCGATGCTGCCCGAGTCAATGAATGATCGAATCCTACCAGCGTCGCTGTCACCGTAATTATGACAAATGGAGTGCCGAGTACAGCGTGACCCAGAATGATTCCAATATGGCTTTGCCCTATGCCCAGTGTGCTGTAAAAGAAGTACATGCCCGCCGAAGAGATTATTACTGGCACAATCATCGGTGATATCAGCGTGCCCATCAGCAGTCCTTTGCACGGTAGATTCGCGCGGCATAGGCCTAGTGCTGCTAGTGTTCCAAGTGTTGTTGCGATTACGGTGGCGCAGAATGCAATCACTAGGCTGTTCTTGAACGATAATAGCCACAGCGGGTCTTCAAGAAGCATGTGGTACCAACGCATTGAGAAGGCCGTAGGGTCAAGACTGAGCATTCCGCTGGTAAAGCTGAAGTAGGGCTCCACATTGAACGACAGCGGCACAACGACCAATATTGGCAGGATTAAAAACATCAATACCAAAACACCGAAGCCACGAACACTGAAGAACCAGACTCTGCCCAGTGGGCTTGTATAGCTTGGAAGACTCATCTCGATTACCCCAGTTTCATGTTGTTGATGCCAACGACTCGGTCATATATCCAGTAAAGCACCAAGACAATCAGCAGCAGGATACAGGCGATGGCTGCAGCCAGTCCCCAGTTAAGGGAAGTTTGCATGTGATAGGCAATAAAGTTGCTGATGACCTGGCCCGTGCGGCCTCCCACCAGTGCCGGAGTGATGTAATAACCAGTGGCCAGAATGAAAACCAAGATTCCTCCCGCACTCAAGCCTGGTAATGACAGAGGGAAATAGATCTGCAGGAAGGTACGGAACGAACTGGCACCCATGGAGTGCGCCGCGCGCGCGTAGGTGGCGTCAATACTTTTCATGACGCTGTACATCGGCAATACCATGAATGGCAACAGGATGTGGGTCATTGCAATCACTGTTCCGAACATGTTGTACATCAGCTCAAGCGGCTGGTTAATCAACCCAATGCTGGTCAATGTGCTGTTGAGCACGCCGTTGGACTGTAGTATTACCATCCAGGCGCTGGTACGTACCAACAGTGATGTCCAGAACGGCAATAGCACCATGACCATCAACAGGTTGCTGGTTTTCGCAGGAAGGGTTGCCAGCATGTATGCCAGCGGATATCCCAAGAGCATGCACAGCCCCGTTATACCCAATGCAACCAGCAACGTCTTGATCAGGATGCTGACGTAGATACGCCGGCTTTCAGGTTGTTTAACTACGTTGCCTTGATCGTCGTAACGCAAGTCAAGCGCCGCAACGTAGTTTGAGGCGGAATAGGCGGGCGCCAGTCTCTTCAGCTGCATCCAGATACCAACTTGGCCCCATCGTTTATCGCTACTGATCATCTTGGTTTTGAACGATCCCGGTTCGACAGTTTCACTAGCCAAGCCTCGCGCTGTACGAGCAAGCAGGCTCTTTGCGTCGCTCATGACTCTATTGAGATCAGAGCCGACACTGTCCAGCTGTCGATGCTCCTGTAGGGTGAGAAGCTCGTGTCCAACTACAGCGAAAACTTGCTCGTCTGGCAGTTCTACCCCCTCCCAATTGATCAAAGCGGCAGCCGTTAGTGGCATCCCTGTAGAAAGGGCTGGGGTTTGCACACTTCGCAGCAACATGGCGCCAATCGGCATTAAGAAAAATACCGTGATAAATGCTAGTAATGGCATGACCAATAACAATGACTTGGTCTTGTTTAGGCGCTCCGCTCGATCAAGTTTTCCTTTGAGGTTTTCTTGGGGCTGGGCACTGTCGAGCATTGGGCTTTCGGTATATGTGTTCATCGGCGTACTCCGGAATAGCTGTAAAGTCGTTTAAGGGCTTCAAGCATCCAGCGCTCGACAGTCATCAGCCGACCAACCTACATCAATGCAAGTACCGGCCTGGGGTGCCGCGTGTCCCGCGGTGTTGACCATCTTGACGATGAATTCGTCATGGCCTGCCAGCTTCAAGCGCGCACGCAAATGATCACCGTGGTAAATGATCTCTTCGATGCGGGCGGGCATATGGTTGTCGTACTCTCCTGCGCGGGCACCTATCTGAACGCGTTCGGGACGAATCGATAAGGTGGTATTCGCGCTGGCTGCGGCGATGTTGACGGCAAGCGCCTTGACCCGATGTTTACCAACCTGAACCTGGCAGTAGTCTTGATGACGCTCGACAATCTGCCCCATCAGCCGATTGTTCTCACCTATAAAGCTCGCGACAAAAGCGGTCTGGGGTTTCTCGTAAAGGTCTGATGGATTGGCCAGTTGCTGGACAATGCCATCGTTGAACACGGCGATGCGATCCGACATTGTCAGCGCTTCGGTTTGATCGTGAGTAACGTACACCACGGTGATACCGAGCTGTTTCGACAGGCGTTTGATCTCGTATTGCATTTGTTCACGTAGTTGCTTGTCCAGAGCACCCAGTGGTTCATCCATCAGCACCAGGCGCGGCTCGAAAATCAACGCACGGGCCAGCGCTACTCGCTGTTTCTGACCACCCGATAACTGAGCGGGCATTCGCTTGGCAAAAGGCCCCAGGGCCACCAGATCCAGCGACTTCCTCACGCGGTCTTCGATGTCTTGCCGGGACATTTTGCGCACCTTGAGCGGGAAGGCGAGATTCTCTTCGATAGTCATGTGGGGGAATAGGGCGTAGTTCTGGAACACCATGCCTATGCCACGTTTTTGCGGGGAGATATCGTTGACCGGCTGTCCGTCAATGCAGATCTGCCCATGAGTCACCGTCTCGAACCCAGCCAACATCATTAGGCAGGTGGTTTTGCCTGAGCCCGAAGGGCCAAGCATTGTGACGAACTCTCCTTGTTCGATTTCGAGGTTGAAGTTCTTGACGACGAGATGTTCGCCGTCATAACTCTTCTGCACATTTCGAAAACTTACAAAAGATTCAGTACGCATGGGGGATCTCTCTTGTTATGGGCGTAGCAGGGCCGGACACGAAACGTCGTCCGCACCCATCAATGGATACATCAGGTGTATTGCTGGCAGCGTCGGAAATGCGTGTGTGCTTTACTTGGAGAGCCAGGCGTTGAAGCGCTCGTTCAACTCATCTGAATGATCACTCCACCACTGAGAGTCAACTTGCAACGCGGTAGCAAAATTTTCCGGGCTGGTGGGCAGGTCAGCTCTGACTTTTGGGTCGACCAATGCCTGAGCTGAACGCCGGGTTGGCCCATAGGCGATGTAATTGCTCTGATCGGCAAGAACCGTACTTTGAGTGGCGAACTTCAGGAATGCCAAGGCCTGGTCTTTCTTTGGGCCGCCGGCAGGAACTACCCAGGCCTCCATGTCGTACATCTGGCCATCCCAGAGGATCTTGAAGGGTTGTTGTTCTTTCTGTTGGGCGATCACGATTCGCCCACTATAAGCTGAGATCATGCTGACTTCACCGTCGGCCAGCAGCTGTGGGGCCTGTGCCCCGGCTTCCCACCAAATGGTGTCTTTTTTGATGGTGTCGAGCTTTGAAAAGGCGCGCTCCAGACCTTCTTCAGTCCCCAGCAGGTCGTACACTTCCTCGCGAGGCACACCGTCAGCCATCAATGCCCATTCCAGATTGACTTGAGGTGCCTTGCGCAGCGCCCGCTTGCCGGGGAAGCGCTTAGTGTCGAAGAAGTCTTGGAGGGTACGCGGCTGGTCACCCTTGAATGCTTTAGTGTTATAGGCCACAACCGTCGACCAGATGTAGCTGGCCACACCGCACTCCGTTAGGGCACCTGGCAGAAAATCTTTCACTGCGGGTGTCCCGTCCGGTGCAGGAGCTAGGGTTGCGGGATCGATACGTTCAAGTAAACCATTATTGCAGGCCCGAATTACGTTCGGTATCTCAGCGTCGACCACATCCCAAGTGACCTTTTTACTGTCAACTTGAGTCTTGATTTGGGCGGTACCACCAGAGTAATCCTCGGAAATCACCTTAATGCCCGTGGCAGCGGTGAACGGCTTGTGAGCGGATTGGATTTGGGCGTTGGTCAAGTTACCGCCATATGACACAACGGTAAGAGATTCTTGTGCGAATGCGCTGCAAGAAGCGATGCTTGAGAGCAAAAGTAGTGTTGCGCTTTTCATATGTGATACCCCTCATTTTTGTTTTTGTGGGTAATCGTCTCGAATGCGTTACACATCGAGAACGTGAGCGACCATGCGGTCGATCAAGGCCTTACTCTCGGCAAAAAAAAACGAAGGTAAAAGCAATAAAATATGGCCCATTGAGGCGATTTTTTTTATGGCTACAACAAAAAAATCACCTGTAGAGGTGCGGCATTCGACGCGTGCGCACGGCTTAATTATCAGCCGGCGAATGTGGGTGGCTGCGAATTTAACTGGCTACTGCCTGTCGAGCTCTCCGACGTGGAGGACGATTAAGCGAGAGCGCGGACGAGCGCATGCAGTGATAAGAAGCTGATCCAAGCAATAAAAAAAATGGCCCCTTAGGGCCATTTTTTATTGCTTTTGCGAAAGCATTTAATTTCTGAAAGTAGCAGCCAGGTCGCAAGCCCTTGGACGGTGCAGTAGTCCGAAGGGCCAGTTTGTGCGAAGTCTTAACAACAACAATAACCGCGCCGGCAAACCAGGCTGGCTTCGGGCTACGTAGGATTTTCGTCATGGGACACACCAACCAGTTGCCTTTACAAGGCGTCAATGTCATCGATTTCGGGCAGTACATCGCAGGCCCTGCAGTAGCGATGATTCTCGCTGATCTGGGTGCGACAGTTATTCACATCGACCCTCTGGGTGGGCCTTTCTGGGATAGCCCAGCGAATGCCACGCTGAACCGCAACAAGCTTTGCATGCGCCTGGATCTGAAAACTCCTGAGGGGTTGCAGCAAGCTCGCCAACTCATCAGCTGTGCCGACATCGTCATCGAGAATTTCCGGCCTGGCGTCATGTCCAGGCTGGGCCTCGATTTAGGAGAGCTTCGGCGTGTACGTCCTGAACTGATCACGTTGTCGATCCCCGGGTTTGCCAGTGATGACGATCTGCGTGCGCAATGGCGGGCTACTGAAGCGGTTATTGCCTCAGCCTCCGGAGTGTTCACGGATATGGGGCAGAACCGCGTTTTGATGGGCATCAACCCCAGCTTCTCGCCACTTCCTTTGGCGTCCGCGTATGGCACCATGCTGGCTGTGTCTTCCGTGGTGCTTGCACTGCAGGCACGTGAAAAGAATGGCATTGGCGATCAGATCGAAGTCCCCTTGTCATCAGCGGTCATGGAAGGACTGTCGTACAACTCGATCAAGATCGACGGGTATCCGCTGCGCTACAAAACACTGCGTGAAAAAGAGAGCGAGCGTCGTCGGGCCGAAAACCTGCCGATGAACCTGAGCTACCAGGATCTGCAAGAGTTCCTCGATCCGTTCTACCGCACCTATGAATGTGCTGATGGCCGTAAGTTCTACGCTGTGTGCCCCTCGCACCGTGAGCATGCCAAGCGCTGCCTGCAGGCAATGGGCATCTACGAAGAAATGGTTGCCGCCGGCTTGCCGAAAGTAGATGACCCCTACCTGCCGATTGACCAGTGGGAGGGAAATGCATCCTTGGGCGTTTACCCGCTGCCTGCTGATTGGGCGGCACGTATCTCGGCCAGGATGAAAGAAGTATTCCTGACCAAAACAGCCGCCGAATGGGAAGTCATCTTCGGTGAAGGGCGTTTCCCTGGCGCGCCGCACAGGTCTACCCAAGAGTGGCTCCATGATGAGCACTCAAATACTGCTGGGTTGATCGTTGAGGTCAATGATCGCGAGTTTGGCCTTATGAAGCAGCCTGGCCCAATCGCATGGTTGGAAGGCTGTTCCGAGCCAATGCTGAAGCCGCTTTCGCGTCGTGATGTGAGCTTCGAAGAAGCGTTGGCAACGCTGTCTGAGAGCCCTGCGCGTGCATTGCCCCCTGCCAAACTCGATAAGCCTGGTGGCTGGCTGGAGGGTGTCAAGATCCTCGATCTGACTAACGTTATCGCAGGGCCGCACTCGACATCGTTCTTGGGCCGCTTCGGTGCTGACGTCATCAAGCTCGACCCGGTCATGCCCAATTATGATCCCTGGAATACCGTGGTCTTCGGCATGTCGTCGGCACGCGGAAAGGAAAGTGTTCTGGTTGATCTGAACAAGTCCGAAGGCCGAGACGTATTTAATCGTCTGGTGCGGGAAGTCGACGTGATCGTCATGAACGCACCTGATCGCCAGCTGGCACCGCTGGGCCTGGATGAGGCGAGCCTGCAGGCAGTGAATCCTGGAGTGATCTTCTGCCAACTGGACTGCTTCGGCGGGCCACGTCGCGGCCCTCGTACTGACTATCTGGGGTATGACGATCTTATCCAGGCCACCACAGGGATAATGTTGCGTTTCGGCGGCGGGATGGATACCCCAGAGGAACATGCTCACGTCGGCACCATCGATGTGATGTGCGGGTTTGCTGCCGCTCTGGGCGTCGCAACAGCTCTGTATCGCAAATATTGCTCCGGCGAAGTTTACCGGGCTCGTACATCACTGGCGTCTCTGGGAAATCTGGTGCAGATCCCGTTCTGCTACGACTACGAAGGTCGAGCGCCATTCGATGAGCCTTCTGGGCGCGATGTAGTCGGCTACAACGATCTTTCTCGCTTCTACAAGACGGCGGATGGCTGGATCTACCTGGATGCGTCTGAGCCAGAGCTGCACAAGTTTGCAGCCATCACTCAGCTTGCAGAGTTGGAGTTTGCCAATGATCGTATTGCCTATCTGGAGGCCGCCTTCCGCCGCATGAGTAGTTCGACTCTACAAGAGCGTCTGCAGGCTGCCAATATTGCTGCGGCGATACCGGACAACATTGATCACCTGCGCAGCCAATACAGTCGACCCGCTGATGGTCTGCCAGGAACTGCGAATGGGAGCTATTCCTTCAGCATCTATCGCGACCATCCAAGTGGCCATCGGGTGACGCAGCTGGATCCTTACGCCATTCGCCCACGGGTAGCGCGTATTCGAGCGTTGCCACCCGCTGAGAAGTTTGGCGCTTCGACTCGCAAGGTACTGGGGCGCTACGGCTACACCGACGTGCAGATTCAATCGCTCCTGGATGCCGGCGCAATCGGCGAGTCCTGGAGTGAGGAATACCTGCCGAGCTAACTGCTTAGGGTCGTCAAGTGGAGGCTTCATCAGCGTCCCCCTTGCACTCCGATTCACCGATCAAGCGAACACGAGCCCAAGCCAGCTCGCGGGCGCGTTCATGCCCAGGAAATGAGATAGAGCCATGACTTACAACAGCATTCTCCCACGTATCCTGCAAACCGGTGCCGGTGCCAGCCAGCAAATTCACCAAGTTCTGGCCAGCCTCGGCTGCCAAAAACCGCTCATCATCACCGACCGAATGATGGTCGAGCTGGGTTACGCAGGTCGTATCAGCGCCGTATTGGCTGAGCACGGTATTGAAGTTGACGTGTTCTCCGACACCGTGCCGGAGCCCACAGTCGCTTCGATCCAGGCCGGCGTGTCGACCGCCAAGGAGGGGGGGTACGACAGCATCATCGCACTGGGCGGCGGAAGCCCAATCGACAGCGCAAAAGCGATTGGCATCCTGGCCAAGATCGGTGGCGTCATGCGCGATTACAAATTCCCGCGCAACGTCACCGAGATGGGCTTGCCGATCATTGCCATTCCAACAACGGCAGGTACCGGCTCCGAAGTGACCCGTTTCACCATCATTACCGATGAGTCGACAGACGAGAAAATGCTCTGCGTCGGCGCAGGCTTCATGCCTGTTGCCGCGTTGGTCGATTATGAACTGACCCTCTCGTTGCCAGCTCGGGTGACGGCGGATACCGGCATCGACGCGCTGACTCACGCCATCGAGGCTTACGTCAGCAAAAAAGCAAACCTGTTCAGCGATGCCCAGGCGCTCGCCGCCATGCGCTTGATCGGCCCCAACCTTCGTAAGGTCTATCGCGATGGCTCTGACCGTGTCGCCAGAGAGGCCGTCATGCTCGGATCAACCCTGGCAGGCCTGGCTTTCTCGGCCTCATCGGTTGCTTTGGTGCACGGCATGAGCCGACCGATTGGCGCCGCATTCCACGTACCTCATGGCTTGTCCAACGCCATGCTGCTGCCCGAAGTGACTGCCTTTTCAATCCCTGCCGCACGTGATCGGTATGCAGATTGCGCACGTGCGATGGGCATTGCGACTGAAAGCGATACGGATCAATCGGCGGTGGAAAAGCTGTTGGACGAGTTGGTGGCAATCAACGATGAACTGAATGTGCCCTCGCCTGCGGAGTTTGGGATCGATCGTGAAAAATACTTCGAGCTGATGTCAACCATGGCCGCTCAGGCGCTGGCGTCCGGTTCGCCTGGCAATAACCCTCGCGTGCCCACCGAGGCCGAGATGGTCGAGCTTTACCGCAGTCTTTGGTAATCGAACACCAAAACAATATTTGAATAACAAAAGTGGAGTGTCACATGAATACTGTCGGCCATCTGATTAACGGCGAAATCGTTCTCGAATCCAAGCGCACCCAAGATGTCTTCAATCCAGCCACAGGCCAGGTAACTCGCCAGGTTGCGCTGGCATCGAGCCAGACAGTGGAGCAAGCCATTGCCACCGCCGAGGCTGCTTTCCCTGCCTGGCGCGATACACCGCCGATCAAGCGGGCCCGCGTTATGTTCCGCTTCAAGGAGCTGCTGGAGCAGAACGCTGATGCGATCTGCAAACTGATCGGCGAAGAGCACGGGAAAATTTCTCATGATGCTGCAGGCGAATTGCAGCGTGGCATCGAAAATGTCGAATATGCCTGCGGGATCGCCGAGCTTCTCAAAGGTGAGCACAGCAAGAATGTCGGCCCGAATATCGATGCCTGGAACGAGTTCCAGCCACTGGGTGTGGTGGCAGGCATCACACCGTTCAACTTCCCCGTGATGGTTCCGCTGTGGATGATTCCGGTGGCCATTGCGGCGGGCAACTGCTTTGTTCTGAAGCCTTCTGAGCGCGACCCAAGCTCTACGTTGTTCATTGCCCAACTGCTGCAGGAAGCAGGCTTGCCCAATGGTGTGCTGAACGTGGTGAACGGCGACAAGGAAGCGGTTGATATTCTGCTGCGTGACGCGCGCGTCCAGGCGGTCAGTTTCGTAGGTTCGACGCCGGTCGCCGAGTACATCTATGCCACTGCCACCGCCCACGGCAAACGCTGCCAGGCGCTGGGAGGGGCGAAGAATCACGCGATCGTCATGCCCGATGCCGATATCGACAACGCGGTGAACCAACTACTGGGCGCTGCATTTGGTTCTTCTGGTGAGCGTTGCATGGCGCTGTCGGTAGCCGTTGCGGTCGGCGACGCGGCAGCCGATGCGTTGATCGCCAAAATGAAAGAAGCCATGAAGAATCTGAAGGTGGGCGCTTACACCGACAGCAAGAATGACTTCGGCCCAGTGATTACCCGCCAGCATCAAAAAAAGGTCGTTGGGTATATCAACAGTGCTGAGGAGCAGGGCGCTACGGTAGTCGTCGACGGGCGTCAGCCAAACGTTGCTGGTTACGAGGAGGGCTTCTTCGTAGGTGGCACTCTTATCGATCACGTCACTCCAGAGATGCAGAGCTACAAGGAAGAAATTTTCGGCCCCGTGCTTCAGGTAGTGCGCGTCAACACTATGAAGGAAGCTATGGCGCTGATCGATAAGCACGAATACGGCAACGGCACGTGCATCTTCACCCGTGACGGCGAAGCAGCACGCTACTTCTCCGACAATATCAAGGTAGGCATGGTGGGGATCAACGTTCCTCTTCCGGTACCTGTCGCTTACCACAGTTTTGGTGGTTGGAAGCGCTCTTTGTTCGGCGATCTCCATGCCTACGGGCCAGACGGTGTTCGTTTCTATACTCGCCGCAAAACAGTAACCCAGCGCTGGCCTTCCTCGGGCATTCGCGAAGGCGTTGAGTTCTCCATGCCGACGATGAAGTAACTAACAGAGCCGAGGTGGGGTAGCCCTCCTCGGCTTTTGCTTGTCTATTACAAATCGCCAGATAACAAGAAATGTAAGGCAGCGATGATGACCACCAATGATTCTTACTCAAAAAAAAATAAGACTAAGGTTGATCTGCCCCTGATTTTTATAAGTCTGGTTGCGATAAGTCTCAGTGTGGCGGGTTTGACACTTTATCCTAGTCAATCCTTGGAACTATCCAGCGTTGTGTTTGATGGGGTGACTAGGCTATTTGGTTCTATCGTGCAAATCATAGGTTTTGTATGTGTGGTTTTTGTATTGTGGATTGCTCTGAGCAAGTACGGAAATATTAAGCTCGGTGAGGGTGCACCTCAATATGGTAATGCCAGTTGGGTCTTTATGTTTATTTGTGCCGGCCTTGGCTCTGCAACAATGTACTGGGCCTTTATGGAGTGGGTTTATTATTATTCGGCCCCTGGTTTGGGAGTTGCACCGCTCAGCAAGGAAGCACTCGAATACAGTATCGCCTACTCGTTCTTTCATTGGGGTGTAACGCCCTGGGCGATCTACGGTATTGCATCGCTGGCAATGGCGTATCATTTCCATGTTAGAAAAAACACGGGCCTCAGCCTATCCGCTGCGGTTGAAGCAATCACCGGGTTGAAAGCAACAGGTGTTGTTGGGCGTTTTGTGGACGTGGTGTTTTTGATGTCGACATTTGGTGGGCTCGTGCTCACCATTACGCTTTCGGCATCGACAGTCGGTAAAGGCATATCAATGCTTTTTGGCATCGACGATGGGTACGCCTTGAAAGCGTCTCTGGTGTTGTCTGTTACATTACTATTTTCACTTAGCTCTTATATTGGCATTGGCAAAGGTATGCAAAAGCTTGCGCATGCAGCTTGCGGCTTGACCGTTATCTATGCCGTCATCGTACTGGTGCTTGGGCCTACCGGATTCACGCTCAATAATATTGCCAATGGTGTTGGCCTCATGATGCAGAACTTCGTGCGCATGAGCCTTTCCACTGATCCTGCCGGCAACGGTGAGTTTGCACGCGGCTGGACGGTGTTCTACTGGTTGTACTGGATTACCTACACCCCTGGGGTTGCGCTCTTCGTGACTCGCGTATCGCGTGGACGCAAGATCAAAGAGGTTGTTGCTGCCATGATCCTGGGCGGTTGCGGCGGATGCTGGTTCTTCTTCGGCAGTCTGCAAAGCTTTGCGATACACCAGTTCATCTCTGGCGTTGTGGATGCGCCTACTCTCATTAACAGTGTAGGAGGAGAGGAGGTGGTGTCGCTGCTGCTCTTCAGCCTGCCTTTTGGGAAAATCCTGGCGGTGGGGTATTACTTGTTGATGCTGGTTTTCCTAGCCTCGCACTTGGATGCCGTGTCGTTTGCCGTCGCGGCTACCAGCACCAGGAATCTGAAAGAAGGTGATGAACCTTCTACCACGCTGAGACTTTTCTGGTGTCTTATGCTGGCAGCAATTCCCTTGGCAATGCTCTACATCGGTGCCCCATTGCATGCGCTCAAGACCGTTGTGACGGTGGCGGCGATCCCGTTCCTAGCTGTGCTTATCGTCAAAATGTATGGTCTCTTTCGGTGGATGAAAGCCGACTACGGGAGCTTTCCTGCCCATGAAATTGAAATGGGGCGTGAGGAGCTCTCAGCGCTACCGTTATCCCTTAAGGCAGATGATGAGCCTGAAAAAGCAGCTGCTTAATCTTCATGAAGACAGCGCCCTCGATCTGAGGGCGTTTTTTATCTTAAAGTTTTCCTGTCTTAGGTATAAGAAAAGTAAACCCTAAGGCGTTAATTCTATTGTTTCTGTTTTTTTATTTTTATGCTCGGATCCCATGTCGTAAAAGTTCCTGGAATGTCGCAGGTGGTCAACTCGTCACTGAGTTTGCGAGATATTGTTCTGTGTCATCCGTTTATACGGATGCGATCGGAAGTTTTGTGACTAATAAGTAAGGTGCGATTAGGAAGGTTTAAATGGCTCAGGTTTGGCGAGATAGTAGGTGGGTATTGTTAGGCAGTGCTGTGATTCTCACATTGTCACTAGGGATACGACACGGATTTGGGCTTTTTTTGTCGCCAATGAGCGCCCAATTCGGTTGGGGGCGTGAGATTTTCTCGTTCGCGATTGCTATGCAAAACTTGGTTTGGGGGCTCGCTCAGCCCTTCGCCGGTGCTCTCGCCGATAGATATGGTGCAGGCAAAGTCGTAGGAACGGGTGGCGTGTTATACGCCGTGGGCTTGGTATGTATGAGTTTTTCCGACTCACCATCTACGTTAATGATGAGCGCGGGCGTACTCATTGGTATTGGCCTGTCTGGCACGTCATTCTCGGTGATCTTGGGTGTAGTGGCTCGGGCGCTTCCTCCTGAGAAACGCAGTACGGGAATGGGCCTTGCCAGTGCGGCGGGATCCTTTGGTCAGTTCGCTATGCTCCCAGGCGCTCTGGGGCTAATTCAGGGGATTGGCTGGGACAAGGCTCTATTGGTTCTGGCATTGTTCGCGTCACTGATTATTCCGCTGGTCGCGATGTTGAAAGACAAACCAATTGAACGTCAGCCTGGCGACCAGACCATGCCACAAGCGCTTCGAGCTGCCAGCTACAGTCCTGACTTCTGGCTCCTCACGTTTGGCTTCTTCGTTTGTGGATTCCAAGTCGTCTTTATCGGCGTTCATTTACCAGCTTATCTAATGGACAAGGGGCTGACTGCTCAAACGGGTACCACTGTTCTGGCACTTATTGGGCTATTCAATATTTTTGGCACCTACACAGCCGGCTGGCTAGGCGGGCGCCTGTCCAAGCCGAAGCTGCTTACGGCCCTCTATTTGATGCGGGCGGTGGTCATTGTCGCCTTCGTTTCTGTACCGGTGAATGACGTCTCGGCCTATCTATTTGGTATGGCAATGGGGTTCCTTTGGCTCTCGACCGTTCCGTTGACAAATGGAGTTGTTGCATCGGTATTTGGGGTTCGCAATCTTTCAATGCTTGGCGGGCTCGTTTACCTGTTCCACCAGGTTGGTGCATTTCTGGGAGGGTGGGTTGGCGGAGCGGCTTACGACATCACAGGTAGCTATGACTTGGTTTGGCAGGCAGCCGTTGCCTTGAGCCTGATTGCTGCTGCGGTCAACTGGGGGGTGAGAGAGAAGCCAATTGCGCAGATGAGCACCAGCATTGCTGCTGACTAGCGACGTCAGACGACGAGGCGGTTTAACACTATGGAGAGCGGCAGTTTCTCCGCTGTTTCTGAGTCGACAATGGAAAGGTGCTTTGCGTGCGGGCTCAGAGCGCGGCGAGCAAATGTTCGAGCTGTCATCCCCTCCAAGTACTCACCAAGTTGACAGGATCAGCTCCATCGCGCTGCAAGAGTTCGAGTGTCCCTATTCGGCTACTGACGACCTGTAGTGCTGGTAGTACAGGGGGGTCACAGTCAGTGAATAGTGCGAGTCGCCAACCATCAATCTCAACGGGTATGAGGCTTTGATAGATCTCAGCACATGATTGGTAGGGGCCTCGAGTAGTGAGGCGTTTACCAAGTACGACGTCCGTCAGCGCTTGGTAGACCTCGCGGGCGGCAAGGAGAGGTTATGTTCAAAAAATTCAGTGCGCGAGTCATCGCTTGCCGACAACTAAGCTGTGGTTTCACGTAATTGAAAGGGTCGCTCATTCGGGCCATCGGGCCCGGCTCACCTCATTAGCCGAGCATCTCCTTAAGGATGGATGCAACGTTCCTGGCATCGTCGATCCCTCGGTGATAGATACCCCGCCAAACCAGTCCCAACGACTATACTGTTTGCTTAAGTGAATTAGGTCGATCGTCATATAAGCCAGCATGCCATTTCCTAGCGTTGAAATGTGGCAAGCCTTCGAGCAGGGAAGGGCACCTAGCTAAACCAGCATCGCGCTCAAGCTGTCTTGCGTCATAGTGCCCCCAAGAAGCCCAAGCGGCGTTTGGATAACTCGAAGCAAATGTTCGTAATTCTTGACCAACGTCTTGATAGGTTCGGGCACCGTCCACGTCTGCTTGTTGAATGGACGTAAGCTTTCTGCAGAAATCGGTGAGGGTGGGATTGATCAGAGGTCGGACGAAACGTTGGAATTCATCGACGATCTCAAGTGATTCCAAATCAATCACCACTAGCCCAATCTCAATCGTTTCCATCTGATCGGGGACGACCACAAGCGACCTTGGAGATTCGTGCACTCCAACCTCGTCACAATTTGCCTCAAGGTCAACGCAATAGAGGTAGCGGTATGGCGCGAGGAGGTTATGGATTGCTTGGAGGTGAAGGAACTTTGCTTGGATGCTCATGGCATGGGAGACCTTGCTTGGAGATTGTTGAGATTAACCGCCCCATCTATGTCGATTGAATCACTCACTGTCCACGGTGTATCGACTAGAGCACAGGTCACGACATACCCACAACCATTAGGAACGTGATTGTCGATCTCGTACCTGCGCCATTCGATCATCGCTTGGGCATCAACCTGGAGTGGCTTACGCTCGATGAGCCAAGCTACCGCATTGAGAAATTGTCCGTGCGAAAAGACTAGGATGTCTTGCGCCGGGAGCGTGGTGAGGCGATCTAGGAACGATCGCGCGCGATCAACAAACTCCAGAAACGACTCTGCACCTTCTGTAGGACGGATCCGCGTTCGCCCAATACTGTTCCACCCATGCCTTCCGTTGCCCTACGGTGGTATTCACACACCTAGCCGGATCAAGATAGGTGAACTCCTCGATGGGCCATGTTTCGAATGGTGCATCAGGGAATACGGAGATGGTCGCATCCGCGGTCGCTCGAGCCCGAGAGAAAGGGGAGACAACGATTAACTCAGGTGCACGGCCGACGGATTGAGCCACTCGTTTAGCTTGTTCGATGCCCTTTTCGGTGAGCGGGATATTTGCATGATCAAGGGTAGCTGCACCGGCATTGGCTGCGCTTTCTCCATGACGCACTAGCCTGACATTCTTCATTGACTTACCTGTCGTTTCGCCGACGCACGACACCAATAGCGTTGCTAGGGGCATGGCTGGAATCAGGGTAGGGGTGGATGGGGTGGCATAAAGACTTCTGAAAGCTTGATCCAGTGAACTCCATTATCGCTTGCATTCAGAGCGAGCTGCTAATTAAGCAGGGTGGGGAGCGGGTCGGCACACGACATCGCAGCATCTATTTAGTAGAAAAGCGCGTCGCAATCGCTGGGCCGTACGTGGGGGTGTCGTCCCTTCGGGCCTTGTGCCCGCCTATGACCGGTGACCCAAACGGCCTGCTAGGTTCTGACTTAAGTACGCGCAAAATTATTGAGAATTATGGCAGGGCAATAATTATGGCTAGCCAATAATTTTAATAATTCACAGTCGTTTGCTCAGCGTGCCTTACCTTGCGCCGCTATCCGAGCGACTGCATGCTCAGCCAGGCGCTTACCTTTTCCTGCTTGTTCAGAACCCTTAGCTTTGGCATCCCTGCATTGAGGAGAGTGAGCAGTCGTTGTCTGTCCATCCCATCAGGAAACCATTCGGCGATCTCGACGTTACAGTGACTGGACTCACTCAAGGCCCACCTTACGACCATGTCCGCAGCGGCTCTATAGTGATCAGCTATGAACAGACGATGGCCCTCCACAGACCAACCACGGTCAGCTAACTGATCAGTCACGTCAGTGATGCCAAGGTCGCCAAAATAGGCGGTGATAAGCGGTTTAGCCGATTCTTCAACCTCATCGTAGGGTGTTTCAAGGTCGACGCAATAGAGGTAAGCGACGGCGCGAATGTCAATGGTATTGGCGTGAGCCTTGACACTGATCTCCTCGCCACAGGTAACCCTCAATCTTCGTATTACGTCGGTTTCAGCCGTGCCACTGTCGCGGACGTATAAATAGAATGAGTATTTCGCAGCACACTAATGGCTAGTAGGCACTGGCTGTTTTCTTTCTATAAGCGCGAGTCTTATTTAAATTAAATGCTTGGCTGAACAAGTGCACCCACATAGTGCGGGCTATGAGGTTTCGCCCCAATCTGTTGCAATTAAATTTATCGAGCCAAACACATGCCAATCAAAAAAAACTCACGTACTAGAAGTATTGTCTTATTGGCGATTATCTTTACGGCGTGTAACGCCACTACCCACGGCTTCAGTATTTTCCTGTATTCGGCTTTATTACCCCAGATCCGCCAGGTGTTCGAGCTGAGCTACAGCCAGGCCGCGTTCATCGCGGCGTTGTTGCAGCTTTTCTACATGGGGGCGTCGATTGTCAGCGGCATCGCGGCGGCTTGGATCAGCCCTCGCAATATGGTGCGGTTGACGATGGCCTTGAGCCCGGCGCTTTTGGCCCTGGCAGTCGCCACGCCGTGGGCGCTGCCGTTTGCGTTGTGCCTGGCGCTGGTATCGGCCTGTGCGGTGTCGAACTGGAACGCCATTGCTGCATTGGCTAGCGAAGTGATCCCGGCTTCCCACCGCAGCCGCGTGCTGGGGCTGGCCTCTTCGGGGGCAGCGTTTGCGATCTGTATTAACGGAGTATTGATCGCTCTGCTGCACGGTATCTCGTTGAAGCACTTCTGGATGATTTGCGCCGGGCTAACGCTGATCGCCACCTTGCTGACCTTCTGGGCCTTAGCCCCTCTCGCTAAAGAACACGGCCTCAAATCCAGCAGTGCGCCTTCATTACGTCAGGTGTTAAGGCAGTGGCTGCAGCTGTGCCTTGAGCATTCGGTCGCGCTGCATATACTGCTGCTCAGCGCCTTTATCGGCGGGATCAGCGGCCCCTTCCTGAACTTCCTCTCGGCGTTCGCCAGCGAACGACTGGGTGCCACCGCGCAGATTACCGGCTCACTGTGGACACTGATCGGAATGGGCGGGGTTATCGGCGGTTTGTTGCTGGGCTCGTTGGCGGATCGCTGGGGGGCATTGAGGGTGATGGCATTGAGCATCAGCGCCTTCGGCCTGGCAATGCTCTCACTACTCTGGCAACCGAGCCTGAACCTGACCTGGCTGGTGGCCGGGCTATTCGCGCTGTTTTATTTCCCGGTCTGGGGCTTGATGGCCGCTTACCTAAGCGCACGCTTGAACCCGGTGCAAAGCCTGCAAGTGGTGAGCCTGAGCATGGTCGGTTATGGGCTGGGCAGCGCCACCGCAAATTGGCTGTGCGGTTGGCTTCTGCAAGCCACCGGCCAGTTTGCGCTGGTGCACGGCTGGATTGTCTGCTGGGTGGCGGCCAGCCTGTTATTGCTGGGATTGATGGCCCGTAGCCAACGCCGTGAGCCCGCGCTCGGCCAGCCATTCTGAACGGCCTAAGCGACGCGACAGAATGTCCGCCAAGGCCTCCAACGCCAGCGCTTTGCACTGAGTAGAGCGCCAGAACATCAACCGCGCTGGCTCAATCGGCGGAAAGCCTTGAGCCTCGTCCAGTACCTGCCAACCCGCCGGCACCAGGCGCCGTGCGGTGACGCCCACCGATTGCCCCTGCTCGACGGCAATCCCGATGCCGCGTGGGCTCTGGCTGGTATAAACCACGTGCCACGGCCGGCCGGCCTCAGCCAGCGCGCGCACGGCGTTGGTGCGAAAGGCGCAGCCTTCGGCATACACCGACAGCGGCACCGAGACGTCCTCTCCGGCGCGCCACCCTTCAGCCGCCACCCACACCAGCGGCTCGTCGCACAGGTATTCACCCAGCGGCAAATTAGCGTGCTGCACGCCCAGCACTAGATCCAGTTCGCCACGCTGTAAACGGCTGACCAATGCCGTCGACATCTCGCAACAGATGTCCGGCCGCACGTGCGGAAACTGCGTTTGAAAGTCCCGCAGCACCCCAGCCAGGCAGAACTGTGCATAGTCCTCGGGCATGCCGACGTGAATGTACACCTGCTCGTCCGGCAACTTCATGGCATTGATTGCATCCGCGTGCAGCTTGAGGATCTGCCGCGCGTAAATCAGGAAGGTTTCGCCGCCAGGCGTCAGGCTCACCGAGCGACTGTTGCGCTGCACCAGCGGCGTACCGACGATCTCTTCCAGCCGCTGCAGACTCTGACTGATCGTCGATTGTGTTTTATGCAGGCGCTCGGCCGCAGCGGAAAACCCATGGCATTCGATAATCGCGACAAAGACTTTAAGCAATGTCCCATCCAGTTCGCCTGACATAACTATCGCCCCTGTCGATGGATTCGATCACAACTTGTAATTTCCACTTCGCACCTCTTTCAGCAACTATCGATTCAACGCCAAACACTGTTAATTGATAGTTTCAGGAGACTTGCATGAGCCTTCAACTTGCCGACGCCGAAGTGGGCGATATCAGCGACATCATTAATACTGAGTTGTACCCCATACATGATTCGGGCCATGTCCGTTTGCACGCGCTGATCGAACACGCCCGTGCAGAACTGGCCGAGGACGGATGCTGCCTACTGAAGAATTTTCTGCGGCCCGAGGCGCTGGAACAGGCCCGCGCAGAAGGTCAGGCATTGTCGGGCAAGACCTTTTACTCGGTGCGGAAGGTCAACGCCTACTTCACTGAAGACGACCCCGGCCTGCCCCAAGATGACCCGCGCCGCACATTCATGGAGCGCACTAGCGGTTTTGTCACCCGGGACATGATTGCCCCCGACGCGATCATTCATCGCATGTACGTCTCGCCGATGATGAAGCGATTTATCGGTGCCTGCCTCAACGAGCCAGAGATTTTCGAATACGCTGACCCGTTCGCCGGGCTGGTGATCAATGTGATGCCCCAAGGCACCGAGCAGCCCTGGCACTTCGATACCAATGAATTCATCGTCAGCATGATGACCCAGAAGCCTGAGGCCGGCGGCCTGTTCGAGTACGCGCCGATGATCCGCACGCGCACCCAGGAAAACCTCGGCGCCGTCGGCAACGTGGTGCGCGGTGAAGACCGCAGCCGCGTCAAGGAGTTGGAGCTCAATCCCGGCGACTTGCAGATTTTTAAGGGCCGCTTTTCGGTGCATCGGGTAACCCGGGTCGCGGGCGCCACCGAGCGCAATACCGCCATCTTCGCCTACTCCGAAAAGCCCGGAATCATCGGCCGTGCCCAGCGCACCAAACAGCTTTACGGACGGCTGTCCGAAGCTCACCTGCAAGCCGAACGCAACCTGGTACGTAGCGACCAGTTGCTCGACTGACCTACCTAAAAATACTTAAAAAAAAACCAACCGTATTTGCCCTGCGAGGAACACCCATGAGTATGTCCGGCCCTAACCGCAACCCCGCCGACTGCGAACCGACGTACGACGAGATCCAGCAAATCCAGCTCGACCGTCTGCAAAGGGTACGCAACGAACTGAAAAAGCGCGACTACGCTGCGTGCGTGCTGTTCGACCCGACCCACATGCGCTACGCAACAGGCTCGCGCAATATGCAGGTGTACTCCGCGCGCAACCCGGCACGTTACGCCTTCATACCCGCAGAGGGCCCAGTGGTGGTCTTCGAATTCGGCGGCTGCCTGCATTTGGCCGAACAGCTCAACACCGTCGATGAAGTACGGCCGGCCAAAGCCATCTCCTATTATTTCTGCGACAGCTTCCTGACTAATGTCACCGCCGAATGGGCCGCTGAAATCGATGAGCTGGTGCGCAAACACTGCGGTAGCAACAAGCGGATCGCCATCGAAAGCGCGACCTCGGCCGCTGCATTTGAACTGCAAAAACTCGGCTACCAGATTTTCGACGCTCAGGAACCCCTGGAGCGCGCCCGCTGCATCAAGGTGCCGAACGAGCTGAAGATGATCCGTGCCAGCCTGCGTGCCACCGAGGCTGGCGTACGGCTGATGGAAAACAAACTGGTGCCGGGCATCAGCGAAAACGAACTGTGGTCGCACCTGCACCAGCACGTGATCGCCACCGACGGCGATTACGTCGAAACCCGCCTGCTGTCCTCCGGGCCGCGCACCAATCCGTGGTTCCAGGAATGCAGCACACGGCCCATTGAAGCCGGTGACCTGGTAGCTCTGGACACCGATGTGGTCGGGCGTTTCGGTTACTACGCTGACTTCTCGCGGACGTTCCTCTGTGGGGAGCAGGCCGCCACTGCCAAGCAGCAGGAGCTTTACAAACTGGCCTACGAGCAAGTGCAGACCAACGTGGAAATACTCAAGGCCGGTCGAAGCTTCAAGGAATATGCCGAGCTGGCCTGGCGCATCCCGGACAACTACAAGTCCAACCGCTATTTCGCCTTGGCCCACGGCGTTGGCATGACGGGTGAGTACCCGTACGTGGTGCACCGCGAGGACATTGATGCACTGGGCTACGACGGCGTATTCGAAGCCGGCATGACCATCTGCGTGGAAAGCTACATTGGCCACGATCAGGGCGGTGAGGGCGTAAAGCTCGAAGAGCAGATCTATATCCATGAACACGGCATCGAATTGCTATCTGACTACCCATTCGACCCGAGGCTGCTGCCACGTTGAGCACCACGGGCGTGGAATGATGTAATCGGCGCCCGCTTTTAACTCTGCTACAGCCATGCACAAGGCTGTAGCAGCAATTCGATGGATGCAAACGCAGACCAAGTGACTGTCCGCATCCAATAATGAGATGAACCAACGTGGCGGCAATGCTCCAATACCAAGGGTCTCTCACCGAAAGCTTACCCCTATCGCTTGAATAACCAGTGACTTCATTATTCGAAAAGGCGCAAACCAAATGAAAAAAGCACTCATGGGAGTATTACTTGGACTTTGCATAGGCTTTCATACCGCATCATATGCAGCTGACTCCAAAACAATAAGTATCGGTGTTAACAGCTGGGCGGAAAATATCGCTGTCGCCAATATGTGGAAAATTCTTATGGCGGAGAAAGGCTACAACGTAAAACTTGAAAATGCCTCCAAGATAATTCTCTACAACTCGGTGGCCCTCGGAAAAATCGACGTAACTTTTGAGGTATGGCTTCCATCAGCCGACAGCGCTCCTTATCAGAGCATCAAAGACAAAATCCAACTGATCGGCCCCTGGCTAAGTGAAGCAAATCTTGGATTAGCAGTCCCTGACTACGTTGACATCAAAAGCATCGACGAATTGAATTCCCGTAAAGAAGAATTTACACGGCGCGGCAAGGCCTCTATTTTTGGCATTGATGCAGGTTCCGGGATTATGGGCCTGACAGATAAAGCTATCGCTGATTACATGTTGGACTATACCCTCGTCCAATCGTCTGAAGCGGCGATGCTTCAATCTTTGGATCGTGCCGTGGCGCGCAAGGAACCCATTGTCGTCACGTTGTGGAAACCACACTGGGTTTGGGCTAAAAAGAACCTTAGGTATCTTGACGATCCCAAGAAAACCTATGGCACCACTGACGCTATCCATGGCATAGCCGCTTTGTCATTCAAAGATGACCATCCTGAAGCCGAGCGCTGGTTGCAAAAGTGGAAAATGGATGAGAAGTCTCTCGGCGAACTGATGGCAACCATTAACGAGAACGGCAGCAGCACACCGGAAAAAGGCGCACAAGCGTGGATTGATGCCAATAGGGCTTTAGTGAATAGCTGGATAAATTAGGATCAACACCACCGATTTATCCGTAGTTGCTTTCGAAACTGAATGAGCACTGGGGGCTGAGCGACCTCGTCATTCGATAGTTCCTTAGTCTGATACCTACAATGAGGTTCTCCCCCAGTGCTGTAGGTAGCTTCCTATCGACTAAGTCTTTCACACTATGGCGCTATTTCTGCTGACTGCTGACTGCTGACTGCTGAGCGACTGCAATTGGCCGATTCCGTTGAAAAAGTCGGTCATCGTTTGCGTATCGGAAAAGTACGTGTCTGAGATTGAAATCCTTTCTTTTGGCAAAAGCCTCCGGACTCAGTTTTCATGTAGCAGCGTGCAGAAAAGGCGTTTCACCAGCCAATGATCAGGCAGTTTGGACAGACCGACTTTTTCAACAGAATCGGCCAGAACCGGACAGTGGCATCCAATTTTCCAAACGGCCTGTGTAGCAGGAGACGTCACGACGGGCAGCAAACCAGTCGTTTACATGTCGGATAAGCCGCTTCGGCGGCTTTTTTATTTCCAGGATCTTGCCCAGAGCCGTGGCAGCGTAGATCGTCCCACTGCCAAAGCACTAGCCGAGCGGTCATGAATCATCAATCAGGCAGCGGACACTTCGAATCTGCGGAGTCAGAGGCCGCACCCCAGCGGCTTGGCGCGTCTCTCTCCTCCGTCGAATCGAAGGTGTAAAGGCATGTACACTATTCGTCGAAAGGCACAGGTGATCCGGAATCCCGCGTGACTTCGAAGACGTTCAGCGTCATCGCCACTAACGAGTAATACCCATACACTCCGACCAGCTCGACCATCGACGACTCGCCGAAAAGCGCGATGCCTTGTTCGTAGAGCGCAGCATCAACTCGCCGGGTTACGTATAGCGACTTGCCGATTTCATAAACGCATTGCTCGTCGGCGCTGGTAAATGCCGGCGTCTTCTGCTGCCTGAGCGCTTCGATTACACTGTCGGAAACACCAGCGTCTCTGGCGATGGGTTCGTGAATCTGCCACTCGGCCTGGGAGCGCCACCACGAGGCCGTGGTGAGGATGGCGAGTTCGGTCAGACGCAGCTCCAAAGCGGTACCGTATCGACAGAACGCTCCCAAACGCTGCGCGTGGTCGGCGAGCGCCGGGCTGTGAATCCAGGCCAGGAACGGGCCGTCCAGGTTGCCACGAGGCCCCTTCAGAATGTCCGCCAGCACCCGTTGCTGATCCTCGCTCATCTCGTCGCGCTGCAGTGTTGTCAGACGTGATCGAATGTCCATTATTACCCCCCGTCAGAGCACGTTGATCGTGCTATCGATGGCCTTCGCCAGCTTCTGTGCAATTTCGTCGATATGGCTGGCGTCGATGATGAACGGCGGTGCGAGCAGGATGTGATCGCCATATTGTCCGTCCACGGTGCCGCCCATGGGGTAGCACATCAAGCCCTCGCTCATCGCGGCTTTCTTGATCCGTGCGTGCAGCTTGAGCGCTGGATCGAAAGGCATCTTGCTCTGCCGGTCAGCCACAAGTTCGATGCCACGGAACAGGCCACGCCCACGAATTTCACCGACGTGCGCGTGATTCCCCAAGGTTTCCACGAGTCGCGCTTGCAGTGCATCACCCAACATTTGCACCTGAGTGAGCAATCCGCGTGTCTCGATGGCCTTCTGCACCGCCAGTGCTGCTGCGCATGCCGTGGCGTGACCGATATACGTGTGACCGTGCTGGAAGTATCCAGAGCCGTTGGCAATAGCGTCACGGATCTTGCCGCTGACCATGGTCGCGCCGATGGGCTGATAACCCGCGCCCAGGCCTTTGGCAATGGTGATCAGGTCGGCGGTAATACCTTCCTGTTCGGCGGCGAACAGAGAACCGGTACGCCCCATGCCGCACATGACTTCGTCAAGGATTAGCAGCACGCCATGACGGTCGCACACTTCACGTACTTGCCTGAAGTAACCCGGCACCGCCGCAACCGCGCCCAACGTGGCGCCCACCACAGGCTCGGCAATGAAAGCCATGACATTGTCAGCACCCAGCCGCAGGATTTCCGCTTCCAGCTCCTGGGCCAGACGCGTGGCAAACTGCTCGTCATTTTCACCGGCACGCTGCTCACGGTAGGCATAGCACGGGCTGACATGGCTGACATCGATCAGCAGCGGTTCGAATTGCCGGCGGCGCCATTCGTTTCCACCAGCTGCGAGCGCGCCCAGGGTGTTGCCGTGATAGCTCTGGCGCCGGGCAATGACGTGCTTGCGTGCTGGCTGACCGATTTCCACAAAGTATTGCCGCGCCAGCTTCAGTGCGGTTTCCACGGCTTCGGAACCACCCGATACGAAATACACCGATTCAAGTCCGGCAGGCGCGCGAGCAACCAGAAAGTCGGCAAGTTCTTCCATGACCTCGGTGGTGAAGAACGAAGTGTGGGCATAGGCGAGCCGACCGACCTGGTGCCTGATCGCATCAATCACCTCGGCATCGCTGTGGCCCAGACACGACACCGCCGCACCGCCACTGGCGTCCAGGTAGCGACGACCGGTGCTGTCGATCAGATAGGGCCCTTCCCCACCAACGGCTGTGGGATAGGTTTGGGTGAAGCTTCGATGTAGTACGTGGCTCATGGTACCCTCCGGATTTGATGCAAATAATACTTGCATCAAAACGATAGGCAACGGATATTTGCATGGCGATGCACGAAGTATCGCTCGCACTTACCCCGCGACCCGCGCACCACTGGCATGGACATGCCGCCCATAACAATCAGGGGCCTGCCCAATACATTGCTACTGCCGTTTTCCCTCGGGCCGACCACGGCAACCGAGCCTCCCCCTTAAAGAGGAAAGACGATGAAAAGATTTCTGAAGGTATCGTTTGCAGCTGTTGCTCTTGTCATTTCAGGTACTTCAATGGCCGCCGGCAAGGAGCTTCTGATCGCAACGGACACGGCATTCGTGCCTTTCGAGTTCAAGCAGGGCAGTGAGTACGTGGGTTTCGACATCGATCTCTGGGCGGCTATCGCCAAAGAAATGGGCGTGACCTATCAACTTAAACCGATGGATTTCAACGGCATCATTCCTGCACTGCAGACCCACAACGTGGATGCCGCATTGGCCGGGATCACCATCAAAGAAGAGCGCAAGCAGGCCATCGACTTCTCTGACGGCTTCTACGACAGCGGATTCCTGCTGATGGTGAAAAGTGACAACGACACGATCAAGGGCGAGGCGGACATTGCCGGCAAGGCCCTGGCAGTGAAGAGCGGAACATCAGCGGCTGATTACGCCAAGGCCAACCTCAAGGCCAAGGATTTGCGCCAGTTCCCCAACATCGACAACGCTTACCTGGAACTGCGCACCGGGCGCGTCGACGCTGCCATGCACGATACACCGAACGTTCTCTATTACATCAAGACCGCTGGCGAAGGCCAGGTCAAAGCCGTGGGCGCACAGATGATGGCCCAGCAATATGGTATCGGCTTCCCCAAAGGCAGCGAGTTGCGTGAGCCGGTCAACGCTGCACTGAAGAAGCTTCGGGAAGATGGTACATACGCCAAAATCTATGAGAAGTGGTTTGGCACCCAACCGCAGTAAATCATCCCGAGTTTTTTCTGAGAGTTCATCGATATGCAATTTCAATGGAGCGCCATCTGGGATGCGCTCCCGGTTCTGCTGGACGGCGCCAAGCTCACACTCTGGATCTCGATCCTGGGTCTGATCGGCGGCGCTGTCATCGGCGTAATCGCGGGTTTCGCCCGCGCTTACGGCGGATTTTTCAGCAGCCGGGTAGCGTTGGTATTCATCGAGCTGATCCGTGGCACGCCCATCATGGTGCAGGTGATGTTCATCTACTTCGCTCTCCCTCTGATGATTCCGGTGCGCATCGATCCGTTTGGCGCCGCCGTATTCACCATCATGATCAACTCGGGCGCCTATATCGGCGAGATCACCCGAGGAGCCGTGTTGTCGATCAATAATGGTTTTCGGGAGGCCGGGCTTGCACTGGGCTTGTCCCGCCGCGACACGCTGCGTTATGTCATCACGCCTCTGGCGTTTCGCCGGATGATTCCGGCGCTGGGCAACCAGTGGATAGTCAGCATCAAGGACACTTCCCTGTTCATCGTCATCGGCGTGGCTGAGCTGACCCGCCAGGGCCAGGAAGTGATCGCCGGCAATTTCCGCGCGATGGAAGTCTGGTCTGCCGTCGCCGTGATCTACCTAATCATTACATTGGTGCTCAGTTACATCCTGCGCCGTATGGAAGCGAGGTTGAAAATCCTGTGATTGAATTCAAGAACGTTTCCAAGCACTTCGGCAGCACCCAGGTGCTGCATAACATCGACCTGAGTATCTCCAGTGGCGAGGTTGTGGTCATCATCGGGCCGTCGGGTTCCGGCAAATCCACCCTGTTGCGTTGCATCAACAAACTGGAAGAGGTCACCGAGGGTGAGTTGATCGTCGATGGCTTGAAGGTCAACGACCCCAAGGTCGATGAACGTCTCATCCGCCAGGAAGCAGGCATGGTGTTCCAGCAGTTTCATCTGTTTCCACAGATGACCGCGCTGGAAAACGTAGCATTCGGGCCTATTCGCGTACGCGGTGCAAGCAAAGCCGAGGCGCATGCGCTCGGGCGTGAATTGCTGGCCAAGGTGGGCCTGGCCGAGCGCGCCGAGCACTATCCATCGCAGTTGTCCGGAGGCCAGCAGCAACGGGTCGCCATTGCTCGCGCACTGGCGGTGAAACCCAAGATGATGCTGTTCGACGAGCCGACCTCCGCGCTGGATCCGGAACTGCGTCATGAGGTACTGACCGTGATGAAGGCACTGGCAGAAGAAGGCATGACGATGGTCATCGTGACCCACGAAGTGGACTTCGCGCGCAAAGTTGCCAGCCGCTTGATCTTCATTGACAAGGGACGCATCGCCGAAGATGGCAAGCCGCAAGAACTGATTGCGAATCCGCCCAGCCCGCGCTTGCGCGAATTTCTCCAGCACGTTTCATAAGGGGGCACAGCGATGCTCGCTCAACTTCACATCGCCGGCAGTGCGTTCGAACTCGGATTGCGCCTGGGTGAGTTCGGTCGTGAATCGGTCAACGCCAAGCTGCGTCCTCTGCCACTCTGGCAGTACCTCGCCTCACAGGCCGACACGGACAAGGCACAGCAAATGCAAACGTTGGTGCGCGAACGGTTTGCGCGTTACTGGCAAGAAATCGAAGGCCTTGCAGCCGGGCTGGAGTTACCCGTCAACGAAGTGTTCATGTGGAACTGCCGTGGCGACTATGCGGCGCTCCCAAGCGTGGATGGCTGTACAACCGTGTTTGGCCAGACGCCCCAAGGGACGCTGATCGCTCACAACGAGGACGGCTTGCCGCAACTGCGGGGCGACTGCGCAATTGTCCACGCCAGGCCCGATGAGGGCGCAGCCTTCGTCAGCTTCATTTATCCGGGCTCAATTGCGGGACATACGTTTGCAGTCAACGAGTTTGGCGTCGTCGCGACGGTCAACAACCTGCGACCAACGACTATCCCGGCAGGTTTGCCACGCATGATTCTGGGCCGCGCTTCTCTGGAGGCCAGGTCTATCGATGAGGCAATCGCCGCGGTCGCCGCAACGCCTCGCGCTGGTGCCTTCCATCACACGTTCGGTCAAGCGGGATTGGCACGAATTGTCAGTGCGGAGGCGACATCGACTGTGACGGCCCTCATGGAAGTGCACCAGACACGCGGCCACGCCAATCACATCGTGCATGACGGGCTCGACAGCGTCGGGCAATTGATCACAGGCAGCTCTGAATCGCGCCAGTACCGCGTAGACAAATTGCTGGCTGACGCCGAGGGCGAACTGGATGCATCACTGGCGTTGCGCATTTTGCGCGATGAGCATGACGCTGTCCTGCCAATCTACCGCTGCGCACCGGATGATTCCGACGATGAAAATACGCTGGCCACAGCCGTCTTCACGCTGACGGCGACCACTGTAGAATGGCGCGTTTATACCCGCCACGATACGGCTCGTCCCGATGCCGAAGGTGTGGTTTTCGTTTCTCGATAGTGGATGACCCGATGATTCAATCCAGCGAACATTTGCCCGAGACCGTGGCCGGCCTGAAACAATTGCTGGCCGCTATCGAACGGCAAGAAGTCGACATCGTGCTCGGCAGTAGCTCGGCGCGAGTACTGATGTCACTGATCGAGTCGCCTCATCGGGCCGCCGTATCGTCCATTACTGAGCTGGCTGGGCAGTTAGGGGTCAACGCCTCCACCTTGTCGCGGCTGGCTCGGCGCCTGGGCTATTCGGGTTTCAGCAAGCTTCAGGACGTTTTTCGCCGGGAGCTTACTGAGGGCAAGAGCTTTTACAGCGATCAGGCTTCAAGGCTGGTCGTCGGAACTGATGACAACGGCCCGCTCAGCCAGCTCGCTCGCCTGGGGCGTCAGGAAAGCGCCAACATCGCTAGCATGATCGAGCAGATCGACCCGGTCGTCTTTGATCAGGCCGTGGCGCGGCTTAGCGAAGCCAGGCGTGTGCGAATTCACGGGATGCGGCAGTTCAACTCGCTCGCCCTGTTCATGGCCTACGGCCTTGGCATGCTTCGACCGGACGTCAGCACACTGGACTCTAGTCGGCAAGGTGTTGCCGATGCCTTGGCGCAGATGGACGCGGGGGATGTATTGGTTGTGGCCAGCTGTTTCCCCTACACACCGAGTGTTTTAGTGACCGCTGAAGTTGCGGCCCGCCATGGCATTGAGGTGATCGCATTGACAGACTCGGCCAGTTCACCTCTGGCCAAGACAGCAACGCATAGCTTTTACGTGCCTAACCATAGCCTCTTTTTCAGCAACAGCATGTGTGCATTCATGTTGCTGGCCCAAGGGTTACTGAGTGCAGTCGCGAGCTCCCTCGGGGAGGCATCGGTAGAAGCGCTTAAGTATCGTGAGACGCTAATCTCCGAGCTCAACTCGTCGCTATAGCGCGACAAACTGAGATATGGCTATCGGCCGATCATGTTGAAAAAGTTGGCTTCAGTGTCCACCGCAGAAATGTTCGCGTCTGAGGTTGAAATCTGTGTTTTGCGCAGAAGATTCAGGACGTGGACTGTATAGAGCTTCGCATCATGAGGCGTTCACCAAGTACGACGTCTGTCAGCACCAGGTAGACCTCGCCGGCGGTAAGAGGAAAGGTTATGTTTAAATCATTCCGCTTGCCCATAGCTAAGCTGTGGTTTGAAGTAACTGGGGGCTGATCAGCCGAGCATTTCTTTATTGATGAATGCAGCGTTCCTAGCATCGTCTATTCCACGATAATAGGTACCCAATCAAACCAAGTCCAACGACTCAACTGTTTACTTAAGTGACTTGGGTCGATCGTCATATAAACCGGCATGCCATTTCCTGGCATTGAAATGCGGCAAGCCTTCGAGCGGGGAAGGGCAGCCAGCAAACCCTGCGTCTCACTCAAGCTGTCGTGCATCATAGTCACCCCAGGAAGCCCAAGCCGCATCCGGATAAGCAATTCGCGTAGAAATAGGGTGCTGCTACATGTCCTGTTTGCAGGATCGATTTTTTAGGGGGGCTTAGGGCCCGGTTAGCTTTTGATGCCAAACAATCATGCAAATAAACATTTTATTTGTGGGTATTTTGTGGCGGTGAGCTCGCTGAAGGTAGCTATAGCCCTGTGAATGAGATGCCACCACAAGCAGGAGTTAAAGAAGTCACATGCTCAGTTCACTAACCTGAGGTCTCTGAGTTGGAGTCACGAGGATCGAATGCTCACGCCTTTAGTCAAGCCGCGCTCTGGAAGACCTGATAAGACCTAATAGCGTGCTCTACAGCACGCAAGCATGCTTTAATGGCTACGAATTTGGATGTAGTTAGCTAGGAGCAAAAATGAAGGATTCCGCCACTGACGGCACCACGCAAATCACTTACTTCATTGATGAGTCTGGAAACACCGGAGACTTGACGCTCGGCGGCGATACGCTGAGCTTTGGCGAGCAACCGTATTTTGGCTTGGGGTGCATCGGCGTAAAAAACATCGAAGAATTCGAAAACAAAATTTCAATGCTCAAAGACAAGCACCGAATTAGATCCAGCGACTTGAAGTCAGTCAAGATTTATAAGGGGAAGCCAAAGTTTGTTCTAGATCTAATAAAACTTATTGTCGACCAAGAGCTTCCTTTTTTCGTTGAGCTAACTGAAAAGAAATATTTCGTCGCAACGAACGTCATATTTTACCTGGCTCTCCCTCCTTACTTTGTCGATAACTCCGATCCAGACCTACAATATACGCGTAACCTGCTTTCTGAGTTCATTGCACTTCATGCGCCAAATGAGGTGTTTACGAATTATTTTAAAGCCTGCCACACGCAAGATAAGGAAAAACTTTTCGTTGCATTCGAAACGCTACTGGAGTTTGCTCGGTCAGGCTCAAGTATGCTACACACATACCTTGCAGATGCTGTTGTGAGCGCGATGGGCACTTTCCAAAAGGTGCTCAAGCAAGAAGTCAGCCAAGAGGAAACCATCAAGCGCTTTCTGCCGAGTCCTGACACAGGAAAAAAAGGTAAGGATGTATGGATCCTTCCAAACTACTCGTCCCTTACTAGTCTTTACGCACGTATAAACCATGCCCATGACGGAAATATCGAGCACGTGAAGCTGGTGCACGACGTCCAAACGCAGTTTGATGACATCCTTTTCGGAGCTAAAAAAGCGGCAGAGGACTCTAAGCCTGGGCACAAGGTTTCACCCACTTCGAACTATGACTTCCTGCAGACAGCGGAGATGTCAATCAAACGCTCGGAAGACTCCCTGGGCATCCAGGCGGCAGACGTGCTCACAGGATTCTTGGTTCGGTACGCACAGGATAAGCTTGTCTATAAAGTCGAGCCGGCAAGCGAGCTGGTGAAAGCCTTCCAGTTAATTGCTGAGACAGAAGATCTTGTCAAAGGCTACGGGGTCAACTATGTCTGGTCACATCATCAGCGAACAGCGGGATATTAAGGCTCCACGAACGCTCCACACCATTACGCCCATATACTGCCCTTAACCTTTATGTTGATAGGGTTTGGCCGCTAGTGAGGATTAAGGCGGAGGGTTCTGATATATCTATGAATACATCTGATGTGTGGGACTTAGCCCGGAAGGTTCTTAGGTAGATTAAACGCTGCCCCAGCTACCTAACATCGCAACGAGCATTGAGTTCAACGCTCCCTCTGCGGGCTGAAATCCTAGAGGAGAAGTCGCGGAAGGAATCCGAAACGGCATACTCCACCACGCCCTGATGTTTAAGGTGCCGTTTCGGGAGCAGTATCACGTGCAAGATTTAGCACTAGACTCGTGGCTATGCTGGTTCCGTAGGGGCCTCCACATTCTCCTCCTTGTCCCCCGATACGTCCTCGATCTCAAATCGGGAATCTAAATCAGGATAAGCCGTGCTCACATCATTCAGGATGGAGTTGACCAAGTGCATCGCATCAGCAATGGTGGGCTCCAGCATGCGGTGCATCGGCAGCGGAATCCTGTGAAACCGATGTAGCGGATTCAGGCAGTGAGTGAAGTTACTGTCCCTTATCGCACCCCACTGACCATGGACGAAGCCCGAGGCCCAGCCGTAGTACCGGTCGTAATCATCCTTCGTGTTTGACTCCTCTGCCAGCCGGCGAAGATCTTTACCGGCCCAGTGGCCCAAATCGATCTCCACGTACTCTTGGAAGTAGTCCTCGTTCGCCAAAGTTTCCAAAGCCTCTTGGGTCACAAACCGAGGCTTTTGGCCGGCCATCTCCTCGTGCTTGAGCAGGGCTAGCTTGGCTTGGCCGGCACCATAGGAGCGGAACTTCTTCCACATCTCGTCGTTCCCGCAGCGCACTAGGTAAGCCAGCGAGATCCTGCATTCAGTGAGAGATCGAAGCAGTAGCCTTCCGGTGATTGCTGAGCTCAATGGGCCCATGCTCATTTCGGCTAAGCAGGCGAGAGCGAAGAACCCGAACCCAAAAACGCCATCGTGTTTCGGATTCAGGCCAGTGGTGCTCAGGCTTGTGAACCAGTGAGCCAGTAGAGCTTCGCGAACATCATTAATCGTCTTGCCCAAGATTTTGGGGTCGTGGGTAGTCCTGCCTCTGGCCTCCAATGGAGCCGGGAGGCAATGGGTATGTTCCAATGTGTCAGCCCAGAATAATTCGGGCCATGGGTTCGTTTTTCGATCCTGTTTGAGGCTGGTTACAGCCATCTCCATCGATCTGATGGAGGGGCGGACTGATCTCATATCTCCCCGATGTGGATATTCGATAATCTCCTGAATCTGCTCCCTCATCTCCTCCATGACGAAGATCTCCCCTAGGCCTAGCTTGAACAGCACGCTTAGCCAGCGCACATCTGTGGCTTCTTGGGACTGATGATCAAAGGTTTTTAACACCGCCTGGGCTAGGGTTTGCCAGTCGTCTTCGGTTGCCTCAACAGCGAGTGTTGCCTTCCACCAGTCGCGACCTGGAAGGTTTTCGAGGAGCAGTAACGGACGCAACGCTTGCAAGCCTGAATGGCAGCGGAGCACCCGGCTCACGAGGGCGTTGAAGAGCTCTCTCGGCTGGTTCGGCAAATCAGAGTGGCGAAGCGACCAGCCCAGTGCTTCTTTTGGCTCCTGCTCGTGTTCATCATCACGTCGATAGCGAATGCCGATGGAAGCGATGTCCCGAAAAACCTCGATTGCCTCCTCACGCGGAATTACAGTAATGACCAGGCAGGCCCAAAGCATCTCCGGTAGGCGAGTGTTCGCCCATGACGAGAAGCTCATCCCTGTGAGCTGCATAATGGGGGGTATGAGCGCTTTTCCTACCCTTTTGTGATCTGCCAGTGACGACGTAACTTTTCCGGAGCGATTTGGCTTTTTCTTCCTGTTAGACATGAGCTACTTCCTGTTTGGCTACGCACTATTCGAACTGTCATCAGCCATAAGGTTGAAGCTGGCCCAGTTAACTGAAGCTGAGCCTCGACCTGATGACCACCCCGGTTGCCCCTAACTCAGGAATCCAGGTCGAATGGCTCTCCTGGCTCTCCCTTGTCCACATCCCTTTTCCAATGTTGCAGCTGTGGTTCGCGCTTGCTAAACCAAACGACCCCTTCAGATCGACGCCAGGAGGCATGGCTGTTTCCACCGCCAGGCCAAGCACCCCGTTCTGTGACAAAAATCCATACACATGACAGACCGTCCTCCTCGAGAAAGGAGTCAAACAAATTCTGATCGATAAAGGCATGAGAGCCGTCGTCAGAACTCTGCCCACTGACGAAAAGTGTTCTGCCAGAGCTGTCAGCGTATCTGTTTGAGTTTGCGTGATGCGGCGTCAGCCCTAGTCGTTTTGCGAGCCATGGTGCAGGTATCAGAGCGTGAGCGCCGTCGTTCAGTGACGCATCTAGATGGGACTCCCAGTGGTAACGGAAACACGGGTAGGCAACCTCAATCTCCCCAATATTGTGAAAGTCCATGGTTGACCACTGTTCCTGTTCCCACGTCGAGCGCCAAGGGGCTTCCAGCAGATAGCCATCGTCCGTCGCGTTTCGGGTTGACCAGTTGTCTACTCGAACCTCTTTTTCTATACGGATGTATTTTATGAGCCTCTGCTCATCTTCCCGTCTGACGATCACAGGTAGTAGGAAGCGCCATTCCTGCTTTCTAAGCCCGTGCTCGCGGCTGGACTTATCTTTGTAGCGCTCCGATACCGACCGATGCTCATGCAGGACTATCCAGGCCCGGCCCTTCGCATCCGTCCTGCTGACAAGGCTTGCCATACCCAAAGCCGGATCCTCTTCGAAAGGCCAACTCCCGAGTTCCTGTTCTGAGGTCTGTCGCATGGTGATTTCGGATCTGGGAATGAGATCTTCCGGACTCGCCGCCTTTTCGGAAGTTAGGAGGATTGTTGGATCTATGTCCCGATGAAAACCTACATCGAGAGGGCCAACATACTGACGCGATCCATGGAGGGCACGTTCGGACATCCATTTGTTATCAGCAAGGCTGCAGAGAAGCTCATCCAAAGCCAGCCACTGATATTTCTTACCAATACGCTCAACCAACGGTCTGTCCCGACTGTAATCATGACGCCTGCTACGATCATCGGGGAACAGATCCTTCGTCCAGCCTAGGGCATAGGCACGCTTCGCAACCCAGAGCTGGGCTGCAGTCACATCGATATGCGGTAGCTGGTCAGGCCGTTCCTCGGGGGCATTGAATCGCGGCCTGTACTCCTTGCGATACCTAGCCTTTTCACCTGTGCTCAGCATTCTTAGAAGGAGTGTCTCGCACGCTTTAAAGCTTTCAGAGTAGTCAGGTGCAGCAGTGCCCTGCCGGCGCTGAAGAAGATCTCGGAAACGGTTGGGCGTAAAGGCATGCATCATCTCAAGGAGTTCGACGCGTTCAGAGCAATGGTCGATGACTTCTTGCTCAAAGATTTCATATCTTTCAGAAGGGGTCAGGGGCTCAGGCGTGCTGAGCGAGATATCCAGGAACGAAGTCACGCGAGGTCGTATTTCATAGCAGCCAAAGTCGCCACCCCACTGGGCGCATGAGCTCTGTATCTGAGAGTCGCCAGCACGCTTGGCAGCCTTCTCGACCGCCTCTTCTGTAACGGAAAGCCGAATGAGCTTCGAGTTATAGGGTGGCCGGGCTTTTTGAATGTCCACAGTTTCTGGTAAGCAGTTTTTGCAATCGGCGAGCTCGATAACCCCAAGGGCGGCGTCTCGAAGCAGGATGGACGCGGGGACGTCCGCTCGGTCGAATACAGCCGTGTAGGCTACCTCAGAAAAGGTTCGCAGGAGCCGTTCACAACTGCTGACACAGCACGCGCCGAAGGCAGCTGTGTGCAGGCGCTCCAGGATGTACAAGTCGTCCACTGCGGCGAAGTCATCACAAAGCTTCGCGTACAGAGAAAGGTTGCGGATCATCAGGGAGGTAAGCGCTTTGGTGGCCTTGTCCCGCAGCTCCCGATTAGAGCTAGCAAAAAACCATGTGAGGATTATCGCGCAAAGGTACTGCACCTCAGGGTCTGTCTGCTCACTTTGCTCAAGAGCGCTCCATTCTATGAGCCGTCTGGCAGTATCCCCCTCATCTAAAGGAAGAGTATTCGCGTGAACAGTCCAGTTTGCGTCCCGCTTCGGCATATCAAGGACGATTAGCCGCTTATGCAGCGCTTTTGCATTCCAGGGGTGCCCAGCACTCGCGCTAACCTGAATAATAATATCGAAATGTCGATCATCAAATTCCAAGAACGCATTGAACAGCTCAAGCGTCCGGGGGCTGAACGACTCATTACTGCGCCACCTGATGCTTTCTATGAAGGCATCGTTGACCGCTGGATCATTTGCCCATGCATTGATATCGCCTGGCAGCAGATCGAGGAGCTCTTGCTTGAAACGCTCAGGCAGTTGCACCGACAGAGCGTCTACCAATCCAACCCAGTCTCCATGAATACTATCATCATCATGGATGAATCGAAGGGAGCCAGATTTCAGTGCATCAGAAGGATCTTGCACCGTATCCAGAATCACTGAGGCTATCAAGTGATCTTCAAGTCTTTGGAAGCTGAAGCGAACGATGTCATCAGGGGCGGCAAAAGGATCGATGCTCCTTTCCCTAGGATCTGGATCAAGTCGGAATAATCCGTTTCTCTGAAGAACTTCGAACCATGTGGTTCCGGGAGGTGCAGGATATGCGTGAAATTTCCCACCGACGATGCGTATAGCGTCGTTATGGGGCACGTAGTCCCGTCTATTTATCGCCATCTCCGATGCAATGGCAGCGAGTGCTTGGTTGGTTGGCTTTACCAGTTCATCGCTACCATCTCTTCCGGCGCCTAGGTTGCGAGCAATGCTTTTCGTGTAAAACGAAAAAACCTGCTTTGTGCCTACCAACCCCTTTGGAAACCACTTTTGATTTTCCTTTTCAAGAGCAACGCAAGCGCTGCGCAGAAAAAGCGGATTTACAAACTCGGCAGCTAGCCACGGTGTGTTCGGTTGAGATATACCGCGCTTTCCCAAGTATATGCGAGCCGCCCTGGACTGCTCTTCCTGCGTCTCAAATCCGCGAATTCGGAATGCTGGAACCTTCTCACTTACTGTTGGGGGGATAATATAAGGGATGTATTCAGTCCTACAACTGAAAGCCAGCATGAGATTCGGGTGGCGTTCGACTCTCGCGACGAACTCTGCAAGCTCATTACGCCAGAGGGTTAATCCAGCGCCCTCATTTACCGCATCCACTAGGATCAATCCGCGCTTGCCGGTAACGTCTGCGGCGGCACTCAGTGCCTGTAGTAATGCGTCAGGATTAATTTCTCCGACTCCCAGGCGCTTGGAAATCTGAGCCCAGACGCTGTCGCCGTTTAGCTGTTGGCCAAGGATCAGGACGACAGCTCTGCCCTCTGATATGGCGTTCTGCGCTACGCTCCCCAGCAGATGCGACTTTCCCGTTCCCGCTTTTCCAAATATAAAAATACTGCGGCCTGATTCCGCAGAAAAGTATCGTCCCTCAATCAGTGACCTGAAGACGTATGATGCATCACTGAGGTCTCGTAATCGGTGCTCTACGTAGTCCAGTGAGGGGCTGCCAGATTTCGGTTGCTTTGTCTTTTCTTGCTTCGCTTGCCAAAGAGTCCTTTCTAGGTCATGAACACAGTCTGAAATCGACTCGATTATCTCCAGGGCTGCCGCTATAGGCCACACTCTCCATGCGTCTGAAGTGAAGGCCAGGCTAAGTTTATCCAAGGCAGCTGAATGAGTCTGTATACTTTCAATAAGCCCTAAGCTGCCTTCTAATGACTGCTCAATGCCATCAAGTTGCGCAGCGCTCTGTATCTTTGAAAAGTGCCCTTGAATCTCAGTAATAATACTTCCGTCGCGCAATATGACTTTGAATATTCTCTCAATGCCGACTTCCACATGGTCTTCAGGGTGGTATCTTTCGTCCAGCGATTTGACTGCTAGGTCAATGTGATCGGAAAACCATTTTGGTGAGAATTCAACGTCGCCGAACCAATATCTGCGTAACCCTTCAGCATTGGGATGAGTTAGTCGATCCGTGATTTCTGAGGCCGTCCATGCAATAAAGTCGACATGGTTACCTGGCGCAATGAGCTTTGCCCATTTTTCCTTTCGAGAGTGCCAACGTTCCCAACCTGTGTTGCCGCCATTTTGCTTGCCAGTCTTATCAGTCAGGTCACAGGGGAGAGCGACAACATACCTGGACAATCCTGGGTGCGTTTCCAAGGCTCGCCGTACTGAGTCGTCAATGTTAGCCCAATCTATATCACCCGATTTTGTATAGTATTTAGCTTGATAACCAACCTCGCTCCCATCACTGAGCAACCAGTACGCCTCGATTCCCCCGTCTCCTCCAGCACCTTCTATTCGCCTAAATTCTGCATCAGCAGCTGGCTGCTCACGTCTGGCTAGCTGGCATATGAGTTCTTCAAAGGCGAGGCGCTGCCCTGAATCCATGCCTCTGATGCGTCTGTAATCCATGTTGCGTCCGTTGCGAGAAATGGTAGTCGTAATGGCAAATTGCCGATGTCGAGTGTATCTGTTTCACATGAGTGCGGCTTTCAACGTGTGGATTTGATTTGGTGCTGAGTCGGAGTTGGCGATGATCAATAGAGACAGACTGGGGGAAACCACTGATCTCACTTCATTCGTTGCTGCCTGAAGGGGCATTTTCTGAGAATTTTAAATACGGGACATTGTCATTGTGCCGTCAAATTTACTAAGCAGGGCAGGCATTACTAAAGGGCCGCTAGCTGCGTCAGGACGTCGGCGCTAATGGAAAAACGGCCTTGTCGTTTGGTGGGGGACGAGCTGGGGCAGATGAGCCCACATTGTGCTAAATCGGGTGATGCACAAGCCTCCATCGCCCATGCAGGTCAAGCTGACCGACGTATTGTGCAAGAAGTCGGTGGTTAAAAGATCCTCTCGGCGGAAATCATCGCCATCACCCTCGGCACCGTGGCCGAGGCGTCGCTGACCCAGCAAGTGATCGTGATGTCGGGCATCGCCGTCGTCATGACCGTGGGCGTCTACGGCCTGGTGGCCGGCATCGTCAAACTCGATGACCTCGGCCTGTGGCTGACCCAGAAACCCGGCGCTGCGGCGAAACGCATCGGCAACGCCATCCTGCGTGCCGCGCCGTACATGATGAAAGGCCTGTCGGTGATCGGCACGGCGGCGATGTTCCTGGTCGGCGGCGGCATCCTGACCCACGGCGTACCGGTGGTGCATCACTGGATCGAGAGCGTTGCCGCAGCGGCGGGCAGTGCAGGGTTTGCAGTACCGGTGCTGCTCAATGGCGTGGCGGGGGTTGTGGCGGGCGCGGTGGTGCTGGCGGTTGTGTCGGTCGTCGGCAAGCTCTGGAAAGCGCTGAAGGGCTGATTTACGGCTCAATGAAAAAGGCCATTCGATTTGCATCGAATGGCCTTTTTTTGTGGCTGCCGGTTTACTCGGCGATCTGCAGTTTGCGCGATTCGGTGTACACGTAGCGCACCTTCTCGTATTCGAACGGCGAGTTCATCTGACCGTAGCGGAAGCGGGTCTGATAACGCTTGTCGACTGCCCGCAGCGCCCAGATTTCCGGGTGGTTTTCGCTGACTTTCGACACGTTCAGGTAGTTGATCGCCGATTCGGCGGTGTAGTCCACGGCCAGGCCGGCGGTGTCGCGGATGTTCGACGGGCCGAGGATCGGCAGCACAAAGTAGGCGCCGCCCGGTACGCCGTAGAAGCCCAGGGTCTGGCCGAAGTCTTCGTTCTGGCGCGGCAGGCCCATGGCGGTGGCCGGGTCCCACAGCCCGGCGATGCCGATGGTGGTGTTGAGCAGCAGGCGCGCGGTGGTTTCCATCGAACGCTTGCCCTTGAACTGCAGCAGGCTGTTGACCAGGTTCGGCACGTCGCCGAGGTTGTTGAAGAAGTTGCTCACACCGGAGCGCACGAAACCGGGCGTGATATAGCGATAGCCATCGACCACCGGCAGGAACACCCATTGGTCGAAGCGGTAGTTGAAGTGGTAGACCCGGCGGTTCCACGATTCCAGCGGGTCATACACGTTCAGTGCGTTGAGCGTCGAGCGCTCGAATTCGCGCTGGTCCAGCCCCGGGTTGAACTTGAGTTTGGACAGCGGCTCCTTGAAACCGTCACTGTCGACCACCACCGGTGCATTGGCTTTGCTGTTGTCGGCCTGGGCCACGCCTGCACAGAGTAACGCTGCAAACAGCAGGAGATATTTAGCCACGGAAGAACTCCAGCATGGCGTCGCTGTTGACGCGGTAGTTAAGGTTGCCGCAATGGCCGCCCAGTGGGTAAACCGTCAGGCGATCGCCGAAGGTCTTGCGCAGGAAACCGAGGTCGCCGGGGCCGAGGATCACGTCGTCGGCGTTGTGCATCACGGCGATTTTCGGGCTGTCGTGCAGGTAATCCTTGAGGGCGTACAGGCTGACCTGATCGATCAGTTGCAGCAGGCTGCCGCCGTCGGTGCGGGCGCGCCACATCGGGATCACCTGTTCGGTCAGGTAACAGTCGAAGTCACATTGCAGCGCACGCTTGAGGAACGGCGTGAGGCTGGTGCCTTCGGTGATCGGGAATTTCGGCGGGGTGATCAGGCCGCGACGGTTGATCAGGTCCGAAGTAAAGGCGATGTCTGCCGCCGAGAAGCGGAACGAGGTGCCGATCAGCATCGCCATCTGCTCGTTGCTCAGGTGCTGCTTGGACTGCTGGAAGTCATAGAGCAGCGCGTCGTTGAGGTCGATGTAGCCTTTCTGCTGGAAGTAGCGGGTCAGCTTGGCCAGCACCAGTTCATAGAACGTGGTGCTGTTGTTGATGCCCTTGACCTCGGTCTGCACCAGTTTGTCGAGGTTGGTGATCGAGGTGTACAGGTTGACCGGCGGATTCAGCAGCAGGACTTTCTTGAAGTTGAAACTGCGGCGGGTTTCGTCCAGGTGAGCGACGAACGCTGCGTCCAGCGCACCAAGGCTGTAGCCGCTGAGGTAATAGTCGGTGACCGGCACTTTCGGGTTTTGCGCGCGCACGGCCTGCATCACCCGGTACATGTCTTCTGCGTCTTCCTTGGTCACGCCGGGAGTGGCGAAACGCGAGGCGGCGCTCATGAAGTCGAAACTGGTCGGGGAGGACAGCTGCACTACGTGGTAGCCGGCCTTGTAGTAGAGCTTTTTCAGGTATTCGTTGAGGCTGCTGTCATACCGCGCGCCGGTGCCGGCGATCAGGAAGATCAGCGGGGCTGCCTTGTCCTGGGTGGCGATGCGATAGGTGAGTTTTTTCACTGCCCAGAAATTGTCCGGCAGGATGAACTCGCGTTCCGGGCGCAGGGTGACGCTGCGGTCGGTCTGATTAATGTCGTCGTCCGAAGGCAACTCCGGACGCAGGTCCGGCGGCGTGGTGGCGATGGTCGCTTCGAACGGATTGGTCAGGGGATAGCCATAACTGGCGGCGTCGATATCCACCGCCAGCGCGGACGCACTCAGGATAAGGCCGCCAAACAGGGCGGCGAAGCGCAAGGATCGGAGCATGAGTGAATCCCTTAAAGGAAGGTGCCGAATGAGGTTCGCAGGCTATGACCACTGGGTTTGCGCCAAAGTGCCATGCATCGGCACCAATCAGACGGAATTCGGGGTAATAGTAGCCGGACGATACACTTTGCGCGGATCGAATGACCAGTTAAGAGTTGTTAGTCCTTGCGTATGCGCGGCGGCAGATTAAGCTGGCCGCCGATTTCATCGATTGGAGTGTTCCATGTCCCGCCGCTTGCCCGTGATTCTGCTGCTCGTTCTGTTGCCGTTATGGCTGGCCGCCAGTTATGGCGCGCGTTATGGCTTCATGGAGGACGCGCAATGGGTGGGCATCTGCGTTGACGAGGCGAGCCGCTGGGAATGCTCGGTACGCTCGAACCTGGGCCTGATGATTCATTTCCAGATGCTCGGCTGGGCGGCGGTCGCGACTGCCGTGATCGGTTTTGTCGTGCCGGGGCGGGCAGGGTGGTGGCTGGCGGTGCTGGCGCTGGTGTTCGGGTTTCCGGCGCTGGCGTTGTACAACACCACGCTGGCGGTGTTTGCGGTGGTAATTGCCGGGTTGCGGCTGGTGCGGGAATCCCGAGTCGCCAACTGACTGGTAGTGCTGCATCGCGGGCTCGCCCGCGATGCTTTTAGTTACTGTAGGTCAGCGGTTGCGAACCCGGAGGCAGCGCCACAATGCGGCCACCATCAACCCGCTGACCAGCGCCCAGCCCCAGGCCTGTTGGTTCTGCAAACCTTCACGGAACAGCTGCGGCGCAATGCTGGCACCGATGATGAAGGTCAGCAGCGCAATTTCCCGGCGGGCCACCGGCACCGGGCGACACAGATAAACCAGTGCCGGCAGAATGAACGCTGCACTCGCGAAGCTGCGATAGCGCGGATCGAACACCATCTCCAGCACCATCACCGCTGCCGCAAAACCGGCCGCGGCAACCAGCCAGCCGGCTTGTCGTTCGAAGGCATTGAAGGCGCGTTCACGCCAGCCGCTGCGGGCGCTCAAGGTCAGCGCGGCGTGCGCCAGCACCAGCAGATTCAATACGGTCAGCAGGCCGACCCACACCCATTCGCTGGCGAAGCGCGTGGTCAACCATGCCAGGTTCGCCCAGGCACCGATCGAACAAGCGGCGAGGGCGCCAAGCAATGGCAGCACCAGCGCTGAACCCGTGGTGCGAACCCGACCGCCAAGAACCAACGTGCCGAAAAAGATCAAACCGCCGATTGCCAGCCAGCGCGACCAGTCAGGCACGTTCGACACCGGCCCGGCCAGCACGCCTTTGTCCTGGCGATCCGCATCGAACAGCCCCCAGTAACCGCCGACCGCACCTTCACTGCCGCGCTTCCACGGCTGGTCAAACGCTTCGATCAGGTTGTAATGCCAGCCCTGCTGTTCGGCGAGGGTGACAAAACCGCGAATGAATTTGGCTTCATTGACCCGACTCGGCAACGCAGTCTCACGCTGGCGACCTTCGCTCGGCCAGCCGGTTTCGCCAATCATCACGTCCTTGGGCGCGAACTTGTTGCCGAACACCTGACGCACTTCCGCCACGTGTTGCAGGGCAGCGTCGATATTCGAAGGATCATCCTCCCAGTACGGCAGCAAGTGAATGGTCAGGAAGTCCACCGCCGGTGCGACTTCCGGGTGCTTGAGCCAGAACTCCCAGACATCGGCGTAGGTCACCGGCTGCTTGATATGGCTTTTGACCTTGTTGATCAGCTTCGCCAGTTGCGCACCGGTGACTTCCTTGCGCAGCAAGGCTTCGTTGCCGACGATCACCGCACCGACCACGTCCGGGTTGGCGTTGGCCGAGGCGATCAGCAGATCGACTTCTTTCTCGGTGTCCATCGGATTGCTGTTGACCCAGGCGCCGATCATCAGCTTCAAACCATGCTTGCGCGCCAGTTCCGGCAGGGCTTCGAGGCCGGTCATGGAATAGGTGCGGATGCATTCGAAGCGGGTGGCGAGCAGGGCGAGGTCGGCGTCCATGCGTTCCGGGCGCAGTTTGAACGGCACGTCGAACGGCGACTGATCCTTGTCGAACGGCGTGTAGGAGGCGCATTGCAACTTGTGGGTCGGGGTGGCGACGTCCGGCAGAATCACCGGTTTTCCGAGGCCATACCAGAAGCCGCAAAGCGCAAACAGGCCGAGCAGGCAGGCGAACAGATAAGGAAGAAAAGGGAAGCGGGAGGATGCGGACATGGTCAGGCCGAGTGGCTGCAAAGCGACGCATGTTACCTGCATTTATAGAGGGGTTGGTGGCCTGCATGTTTTTGACATGCAAAGTTCGGGCGGATTGTCTGGCGTCAAATATTCAGACGCAGTTAATGGCTTTCTGATGTCGTTTCTCGTTGCTTCGAGGTCGCTGGCAGAGCAGGTCGCTGTGTGCGTCAGGTTGATGATCAAAGCCATCAGTACTCCGCTGATGTTCGAACGAGTTTGCGGTCAGGCGTGATGGGGGCGCTGTGCACCATAACAATACGTTGACGATGCCCGGCATCCGTCGGGCGCAGCATTTCGGGGAAGTAACGATGAAGATGCGACGACTTTTAGGCGCAGGTGCCGCTCTGGTGCTTGCGATGAGCTCCACTTTCGCCAGCGCTGAAAAACAGACCCTGAACATCGGTTACGTTGACGGCTGGTCCGACAGCGTCGCGACCACCCACGTGGCGGCCGAGGTGATCAAGCAGAAACTCGGCTACGACGTGAAACTCCAGGCCGTCGCCACCGGGATCATGTGGCAGGGCGTTGCCACCGGCAAACTCGACGCCATGTTGTCGGCCTGGTTGCCGGTGACCCACGGCGAGTACTGGGCGAAGAACAAGGATCTGGTCGTCGATTACGGCCCGAACTTCAAGGACGCGAAAATCGGCCTGATCGTGCCCGAGTACGTCAAAGCCAAATCCATCGAAGACCTGAAAACCGACGACAGCTTCAAGAATCGCATCGTCGGCATCGACGCCGGCTCAGGCGTGATGCTCAAGACCGACCAGGCGATCAAGGATTACGGCCTGACCGGTTACACCCTCAAGGCCAGTTCCGGCGCCGGCATGATCGCCGAGCTGACCCGCGCCGAGAAAAAGAACGAATCCATCGCCGTGACCGGCTGGGTGCCGCACTGGATGTTCGCCAAGTGGAAACTGCGCTTCCTCGACGACCCAAAAGGCGTGTACGGCGCTGCTGAAACCGTTAACAGCATCGGCAGCAAAGAGCTGGATGCCAAGGCGCCGGAAGTGGCGAAGTTCCTGAAGAACTTCCAGTGGGCCTCCAAAGACGAAATCGGTCAGGTCATGCTGGCGATTCAGGACGGTGCCAAACCTGAAGCCGCCGCCAAGGACTGGGTCGCCAAACACCCGGACCGCGTGGCTGAATGGACCAAGTAATATAAGTCGAAGCGTCTAGTCTGCGCTTCCCAGGGCCGCCCGGCATTCACGTCGGGCGGCCTTTTTTATTGCCGTTCTTTTAATGGCGGATGCGCACCTTTTTCGGGCCGTCTGGAAATTGGCAAAAACGCCATGGCGTTCTACTACTAAGGTCGTCTGGAAGCCGGCTCGCAGCCGCATACAGTGGATACGTTCCAAAAATAAAAATCTGTGCTGCGAGGATAAAAACAATGAACGACAGCATTTACCTCTCTATTCAGAACAGCCCGCGCTTCAAGGAGCTGGTGAAAAAAAGGGAAAGGTTCGCCTGGATACTCTCGGCGATCATGCTAGGGCTCTATTCCGGATTCATCCTGCTGATCGCGTACGGGCCGCAAGTGCTCGGGACCAAGATCAGTGCCGGTTCATCGATCACCTGGGGCATCCCCATCGGTGTCGGGCTGATTGTCTCGGCCTTCATCCTGACCGGTATCTACGTGCGCCGCGCCAATGGCGAGTTCGACGACCTGAACAATGCGATTCTCAAGGAGGCTCAGCAATGATCCGGCGTCTACTGGCTCTTTTGAGCATCGCAGCGTTCGCTCCGGCCGCCTGGGCCGCTGACGCCCTGACCGGCGAAGTCCACAAACAACCGCTCAACGTTTCCGCGATCGTCATGTTCGTGGTGTTCGTCGGCGCGACCCTGTGCATCACCTACTGGGCCTCCAAACGCAACAAGTCGGCTGCCGACTACTATGCGGCGGGCGGCAAGATCACCGGTTTCCAGAACGGTCTGGCGATTGCCGGTGACTACATGTCGGCGGCGTCCTTCCTGGGGATTTCCGCGCTGGTGTTCACCTCCGGCTACGACGGCCTGATCTACTCGATCGGCTTCCTGGTGGGCTGGCCGATCATTCTGTTCCTGATCGCCGAGCGCCTGCGCAACCTGGGCAAATACACCTTTGCCGACGTGGCGTCCTACCGCCTTGGGCAAACCCAGATCCGCACGCTGTCGGCCTGCGGTTCGCTGGTGGTAGTGGCGTTCTACCTGATCGCGCAAATGGTCGGCGCCGGCAAGCTGATCCAGCTGCTGTTCGGCCTCGACTACCACGTTGCGGTGATTCTGGTGGGTATCCTGATGTGCCTGTACGTGCTGTTCGGCGGCATGCTGGCGACCACCTGGGTGCAGATCATCAAGGCGGTGCTGTTGCTGTCCGGTGCCTCGTTCATGGCGCTGATGGTGATGAAGCACGTCAACTTCGACTTCAACACCCTGTTCTCCGAATCCATCAAGGTTCACGCCAAGGGCGAAGCGATCATGAGCCCCGGCGGTCTGGTGAAAGACCCGATCTCGGCGTTCTCCCTCGGCCTGGCACTGATGTTCGGTACCGCCGGCCTGCCGCACATCCTGATGCGCTTCTTCACCGTGAGCGACGCGAAAGAAGCCCGCAAGAGCGTGCTGTATGCGACCGGTTTCATCGGCTACTTCTACATCCTGACCTTCATCATCGGCTTCGGCGCGATCCTGCTGGTCAGCACCAACCCGGCCTTTAAAGATGCAGCGGGCGCTCTGCTCGGCGGCAACAACATGGCGGCGGTGCACCTGGCCAACGCCGTGGGCGGCAGCATCTTCCTCGGCTTCATCTCGGCCGTGGCGTTCGCGACCATCCTGGCGGTAGTGGCCGGTCTGACCCTGGCCGGTGCTTCGGCGGTGTCCCACGACCTGTACGCCAGCGTGATCAAGAAGGGCAAGGCCAACGAGAAGGATGAGATCCGCGTTTCGAAGATCACCACCGTCGCACTGGGCGTGCTGGCCATCGGCCTGGGCATCCTGTTCGAAAGTCAGAACATCGCGTTCATGGTCGGTCTGGCGTTCTCCATTGCGGCCAGTTGCAACTTCCCGGTGCTGCTGCTTTCGATGTACTGGAAGAAGCTGACCACCCGCGGTGCCATGATTGGCGGCTGGCTGGGGCTGGTGAGTGCGGTGGGGCTGATGATCCTTGGCCCGACCATCTGGGTGCAGATTCTGCATCACGAGAAGGCGATCTTCCCTTACGAGTATCCGGCGCTGTTTTCGATGATCATTGCGTTTATCGGGATCTGGTTCTTCTCGATCACCGATAAGTCGGCGGCGGCAGAGAACGAGCGTGCGCTGTTCTTCCCGCAGTTTGTGCGTTCGCAGACGGGGTTGGGGGCTAGTGGGGCGGTTTCGCACTGAGGCTTTGTAGGATGAGTTGAATGGAAAATGCCCTGGTCGAGAGATTGGGGCATTTTTTTGTGGGCGGTTATCGGATGTTCTTGGGGGTTGGGTGTATATCCGTTGCTGCGGTAACGGCTTCTTAGGGTTCCGCCCTTACGGCGGGTCACTTTTGGCAAACGCCCCAAAAGTAACCAAAAGGTCTTGCTCCTACGTCCGGCCCGCTCGCTGAGGCTCGGGGTTCCTTCGCTCCGGGATTCATCCGGGGGGCATCGCCTACGGTTTGCTTCGCTGCACCTCCTCTCGATGTGTTTGGCTTCGCCAAACGGTCGCTACGCTCCCACCCCCGGATAAATCCCTCCACTCAGCCTTCCGACGTCGCCCGAAGATCAAAAGCGGTACTTGAGCTAACGCTCATCGTGTTGAGTGGGAGAAGGAGCTTTTGATCTGGCCTTTGCTCTGGCTCTGGCTCTGGCTTTTGATTTTTTTGCCCCTTCGGCAGGCCGAGCGGAGGTGTTCATCAGGGGGTAGGCGCGCAGCGCCGTGCGGCGAAGCCGCATACATCGAGAGGAGGTGCAGCGAAGCAAACCGTAGGCGATGCCCCCTGATGGACACCGTAGCGAGGGAACACTGAGCCTAAGCGAAGTGCCGTACGCCGGGGCCAAGACTTTTTGGTTACTTTTGACTGGGCCGGCATTCCGGGCGTTTGTCAAAAGTGACTCGCTGTAAGAGCGAAACCGCCAGCGGCAGCACCCGAAGAAACGGATATGCCCCCAATAAAAATAGCCACAAAAAAACGGCCCCCATTCACATGGAGGCCGTTTCCGATACAACGTTAAGACGTTATCGCAAGACAGGTCTTATTTGCGGTCTTCCAGCTTGGTGATATCCCGCGACTCATAACCCGTGTACAGCTGGCGTGGACGGCCAATCTTGTACGGGCTGGAGAGCATTTCCTTCCAGTGCGAGATCCAGCCGACAGTACGTGCCAGGGCGAAAATCACGGTGAACATGCTGGTCGGAATGCCGATCGCCTTGAGGATGATCCCCGAGTAGAAGTCGACGTTCGGGTACAGCGAGCGCTCGATGAAGTACGGGTCGGTCAGGGCGATCTCTTCCAGGCGCATGGCCAGTTCGAGTTGCGGATCGTTCTGGATGCCCAGTTCCTTCAACACTTCGTCGCAGGTCTGCTTCATCACGGTCGCACGTGGGTCGCGGTTCTTGTAGACGCGGTGACCGAAGCCCATCAGCTTGAACGGATCGTTCTTGTCCTTGGCCTTGGCGATAAACTTGTCGATGTTCGAGACATCGCCGATTTCATCGAGCATGGTCAGCACGGCTTCGTTCGCACCGCCGTGGGCAGGGCCCCACAGTGCGGCGATACCGGCGGCGATACAGGCGAACGGGTTGGCACCCGAGGAGCCCGCCAGGCGCACGGTGGAGGTCGAAGCGTTCTGCTCGTGGTCGGCATGGAGGATGAAGATCCGGTCCATGGCCTTGGCGAGTACCGGGCTGATCGGTTTGATCTCGCACGGGGTGTTGAACATCATGTGCAGGAAGTTTTCCGCGTACGACAGGTCGTTGCGCGGGTACATCATGGGTTGGCCCATGGAGTACTTGTAAACCATCGCGGCCAGGGTCGGCATCTTGGCAACCAGGCGGATCGCGGAGATTTCGCGATGCTGCGGGTTATTGATGTCGAGGGAGTCGTGGTAGAAGGCCGAGAGGGCGCCGACTACACCACACATGACGGCCATCGGGTGGGCGTCACGGCGGAAGCCGTTGAAGAAGGTTTTCAGCTGCTCGTGAACCATGGTGTGGTTCTTCACGGTGCCGACGAACTGGGCCTTTTGCTCTGCAGTCGGCAGTTCGCCGTTCAGCAGCAGGTAGCAGGTTTCCAGGTAGTCCGACTTTTCAGCCAGCTGTTCGATCGGGTAGCCGCGGTGCAACAGGATGCCGTTGTCGCCGTCGATATAGGTGATCTTCGATTCGCAGGAAGCGGTCGACATGAAACCGGGGTCGAAAGTGAAGCGGCCCGTGGCCGTGAGGCCCCGAACATCGATTACATCGGGACCAACGGTGCCGGTTAAAATGGGCAGCTCGACGGGGGCTGCGCCCTCGATGATCAACTGCGCTTTTTTGTCAGCCATGTGGCCTCCTATTTATGCTTGAAATCATCAGACAGACCCCCCACGCAGGGCCCGCACCACTATAGTGAGATAAATTCGAATGTCAATTTGCCTAAAGTCTTGCTCCAGAAGGCTTTAACCGCACTTTTTCCTCGAAATTGCCTGCCATTTACGCCTTTTATACAACTTGTGCAATCAGCTATTGGGGGTAGGCGATTGCGTTGTCATTAGTAGCCTAACTGTCTATACTCGGCGACCGACCGCCAAGGGCTTTTGGGCTTGCTTTCATTGGGGGTCGCATCCCTGGGTGGTGGTTACCTGACCAGTGCACTCCCCAACAACTTTGCCCTGATTGTTAGGGGCTCTTCAGTGTGAAAAAAAAGCCGTGAAAAGCCAACGACCTGTAAACCTAGACCTAAGGACCATCAAACTCCCCATCACCGGCGTTACGTCGTTTCTTCACCGTGTTTCCGGCATCATCCTCTTCCTGGGCCTTGGCATCATGCTTTATGCATTGGGCAAATCCCTGGGTTCCGAGGAAGGTTATGTCGAGGTGAAGGCATGCTTGACCAGCCCGCTGGCCAAGTTCGTAGCATGGGGCCTCCTGTCCGCTCTGCTGTATCACCTGGTTGCCGGTGTGCGCCACTTGATCATGGACATGGGCATCGGTGAGACGCTGGAAGGCGGCCGCCTGGGCTCGAAACTGATCATCGCCGTTTCCGTGGTGCTGATCGTTCTGGCAGGAGTTTGGATATGGTAACCAGCGTTACAAACCTTTCGCGTTCGGGCCTCTATGACTGGATGGCACAGCGTGTGTCTGCGGTCGTTCTCGCGGCTTATTTCATTTTCCTGATCGGCTACCTCGCCGCTCACCCGGGCATCGGCTATGAACAATGGCATGGCCTGTTCGCCCACAACGGAATGCGTATCTTCAGTCTGCTGGCACTGGTTGCCCTGGGCGCTCACGCCTGGGTCGGCATGTGGACCATCGCGACCGACTACCTGACGCCGATGGCGCTGGGCAAGTCCGCGACTGCAGTACGTTTCCTTTTCCAGGCAGTATGCGGCGTCGCGATGTTCGCTTACTTCGTCTGGGGTGTGCAGATTCTCTGGGGTATCTGATTCATGGCTAACATTCCAACGATTTCTTTCGACGCCATCATCATTGGTGGCGGCGGTGCCGGCATGCGCGCTGCGCTGCAGCTGGCACAGGGCGGTCACAAGACTGCCGTGATCACCAAGGTCTTCCCGACCCGTTCGCACACTGTATCCGCCCAGGGCGGCATCACCTGCGCCATCGCGTCGGCCGACCCGAACGATGACTGGCGCTGGCACATGTACGATACCGTCAAGGGTTCCGACTACATCGGTGACCAGGACGCTATCGAATACATGTGTCAGGAAGGCCCGGCTGCCGTTTTCGAGCTGGACCACATGGGTCTGCCGTTCTCGCGCACCGAAACCGGCCGTATCTACCAGCGTCCGTTCGGCGGTCAGTCGAAGGATTACGGTAAAGGCGGGCAGGCTGCCCGTACCTGCGCCGCTTCCGACCGTACCGGTCACGCGCTGCTGCACACCCTTTATCAGGGCAACCTGAAAGCCGGTACCACGTTCCTGAACGAGTACTACGCTGTCGATCTGGTCAAGAACGACGCAGGCGACTTCGTCGGTGTGATCGCCATCTGCATCGAAACCGGTGAAACCACCTACATCCGCGCCAAGGCCACCGTGCTGGCGACCGGCGGTGCAGGTCGTATCTACGCGTCCACCACCAACGCCCTGATCAACACCGGTGACGGCGTCGGCATGGCTCTGCGTGCTGGCGTGCCGGTACAAGACATTGAAATGTGGCAGTTCCACCCGACCGGCATCGCCGGCGCCGGTGTACTGGTTACCGAAGGTTGCCGTGGTGAAGGTGGTTACCTGATCAACAAGCACGGCGAGCGTTTTATGGAGCGTTATGCTCCGAACGCCAAAGACCTCGCCGGTCGTGACGTGGTTGCTCGCTCGATGGTTAAAGAAATCATCGCCGGCAACGGTTGCGGTCCGAATGGCGACCACGTAATGCTCAAACTCGACCACCTGGGCGAGGAAGTGCTGCACAGCCGTCTGCCAGGCATCTGCGAACTGTCGAAGACTTTCGCACACGTTGACCCGGTGGTTGCTCCGGTTCCGGTTGTTCCGACCTGCCACTACATGATGGGCGGCGTTGCCACCAACATTCACGGCCAGGCAATCACCCAGAACGCCGAAGGCGTGGATCAGATCATTCCTGGTCTGTTCGCCGTAGGTGAAGTGGCTTGCGTATCGGTTCACGGCGCCAACCGTCTGGGCGGCAACTCGCTGCTCGACCTGGTGGTCTTCGGTCGCGCTGCCGGCCTGCACCTCGAGAAAGCCCTGACTGACGGCATCGAATACGATGACGCCACCGAAGCCAACATCGAAGCTGCCCTGGCACGCCTGAGCGCGCTGAACAACCGTACCGACGGCGAAGACGTCGCTACCCTGCGTCGCGAGCTGCAAAGCTGCATGCAGAACTACTTCGGTGTATTCCGTACCGGCGAATACATGCAGAAGGGTATTGCCCAGCTGGCCGATCTGCGCAAGCGCATCGCCAACGTGAAGATCAACGATAAGTCGCAGGCGTTCAACACTGCACGTATCGAAGCGCTGGAACTGCAAAACCTGCTGGAAGTGGCTGAAGCTACCGCCATTGCTGCCGAAGTACGTAAAGAGTCCCGCGGCGCTCACGCCCGTGAAGACTTCGAAGACCGTGACGACGAAAACTGGCTGTGCCACACCCTGTACTTCCCGGGTGAGAAACGTGTCGCCAAGCGTGCCGTGAACTTCTCGCCGAAGACTGTTCCGACTTTCGAACCAAAAGTCCGGACTTATTAAGGGTGACCGCCATGTTGAAAGTCAGTGTTTATCGTTACAACCCTGATCAGGACGCTGCGCCGTTCATGCAGGAATTCCAGGTCGATACCGGTGGTAAGGACCTGATGGTGCTGGACGTGCTGGCCCTGATCAAAGAGCAGGACGAGGGTTTCTCCTATCGTCGCTCCTGCCGTGAAGGTGTTTGCGGCTCCGATGGCATGAACATCAACGGCAAGAACGGCCTGGCGTGCATCACGCCGCTGTCCGCTGTCGTCAAAGGTAACAAGCTGGTCATCCGTCCTCTGCCAGGTTTGCCGGTTATCCGTGACCTGGTCGTCGATATGAGCATCTTCTACAAGCAATACGAGAAGGTTAAGCCATTCCTGCAGAACGACACGCCGGCTCCGGCCATCGAGCGTCTGCAGTCCCCTGAAGAGCGTGAAAAGCTCGACGGTCTGTACGAGTGCATCCTGTGCGCCTGCTGCTCGACCTCTTGCCCGTCCTTCTGGTGGAACCCGGACAAATTCCTGGGTCCGGCTGCACTGCTGCAAGCGTACCGCTTCCTGGCAGACAGCCGTGACACCAAGACGTCCGAGCGTCTGGCGTCCCTCGATGACCCGTTCAGCGTTTTCCGCTGCCGGGGCATCATGAACTGCGTCAACGTATGTCCGAAAGGCCTGAACCCGACTAAGGCCATCGGTCACATCCGTAACATGCTGCTTTCGAGCGGCGTGTGATTCAGAAGCTGTAACTGCCGCTGTAAAAAGCGGCATCGCTGCACCGTACAGGTCAAGGCGCGGGCTTCAACCCGCGCCCTGGCTATAACCAGAGCAACAGCCATAAGCTGCGGCTCTTATTTTGAAGAAATGAGACAAGCAGGGGCATCCGGGCTGGTACCCGGACTATCAGTGTGATCCTAAGTGGCTTGTTTTGGTCGCTGCATTCGGACTTCTGCAAGTTTGCTCGGTGTCGACACCGATGGTGTTCCCCTAACCGAGGGTGACCAAGCATGCAAGAAAGCGTGATGCAGCGCATGTGGAACAGCGCCTACCTTTCAGGTGGAAACGCTGCCTATGTGGAAGAGCTTTATGAGCTCTACCTGCACGACCCTAACGCTGTGCCAGAAGAGTGGCGCACCTACTTTCAGAAGCTGCCCGCCGACGGCGGCTCTGCCACCGATGTTTCGCACTCCACAATTCGCGATCATTTCGTGCTGCTGGCGAAGAACCAGCGCCGCGCCCAACCGGTTTCCGCCGGCAGCGTGAGCAGTGAGCACGAGAAGAAGCAAGTTGAAGTGCTGCGATTGATCCAGGCCTACCGTATGCGTGGCCACCAGGCAGCCCAGCTTGACCCGCTGGGGCTGTGGCAGCGTCCTGCACCTGCAGACCTGTCGATCAATCATTACGGCTTGACCAATGCCGATCTTGATACGACCTTCCGTGCCGGCGACCTGTTCATCGGCAAAGAGGAAGCGAGCCTACGCGAAATTCACGAAGCGTTGCAGCAGACATATTGCCGCACCATCGGCGCTGAATTTACGCACATCACCGATTCCGAGCAGCGCCAGTGGTTCCAGCAACGTCTGGAAAGCGTACGTGGCCGTCCGGAATACTCCGCCGACATCAAGAGCCACCTGCTCGAGCGCGTGACTGCCGGTGAAGGCCTGGAAAAATACCTGGGCACCAAATACCCGGGCACCAAGCGTTTCGGTCTGGAAGGCGGCGAAAGCCTGATTCCGATGCTCGACGAACTGATCCAGCGTTCCGGCTCGTACGGCACCAAGGAAGTCGTCATCGGCATGGCCCACCGTGGCCGTCTGAACGTGCTGGTCAACACCTTCGGCAAGAACCCGCGCGAGCTGTTCGACGAGTTCGAAGGCAAGAAGAAGGTCGAGCTGGGTTCCGGTGACGTTAAATACCACCAGGGCTTCTCGTCCAACGTGATGACCGCCGGCGGTGAAGTTCACCTGGCCATGGCGTTCAACCCGTCCCACCTGGAAATCGTTTCCCCGGTGGTCGAAGGTTCGGTACGTGCCCGTCAGGACCGTCGCAACGACGCGACCGGCGAGAAGGTATTGCCAATCTCCATCCACGGTGACGCTGCATTCGCAGGTCAGGGCGTGGTGATGGAAACCTTCCAGATGTCGCAGACCCGCGGTTTCAAGACCGGCGGTACCGTGCACATCGTGATCAACAACCAGGTCGGTTTCACCATCAGCAACCCGCTGGACTCGCGTTCCACCGAGTACGCCACCGACGTTGCGAAGATGATCCAGGCGCCGATCCTCCATGTGAATGGCGATGATCCGGAAGCCGTACTGTTCGTGACCCAGCTGGCCATCGACTACCGCATGCAGTTCAAGCGTGACGTGGTGATCGACCTGGTCTGCTACCGTCGTCGCGGCCACAACGAGGCCGACGAGCCAAGCGGCACCCAGCCTCTGATGTATCAGCAGATCACCAAGCAGCGCACCACCCGTGAGCTGTACGCTGATCGTCTGACCCAGGGCGGTGTGCTGGACGCAGAGCGTGTTCAGGCGAAAGTCGACGAATACCGCAACGCGCTGGACAACGGTCTGCACGTAGTGAAATCGCTGGTCAAAGAGCCGAACAAAGAGCTGTTCGTGGACTGGCGTCCGTATCTGGGCCACGCCTGGACTGCGCGTCACGACACTCGCTTCGATCTGAAGACCCTGCAGGAACTGTCCGCCAAGCTGCTGGAAATTCCGGAAGGCTTCGTGGTTCAGCGTCAGGTCGCGAAGATCTACGAAGACCGTCAGAAGATGCAAGCCGGCGGCCTGCCGATCAACTGGGGTTACGCCGAAACCATGGCGTACGCGACCCTGGCGTTCGAAGGTCACCCGATCCGCATGACCGGTCAGGACATCGGCCGCGGTACGTTCTCGCACCGTCACGCTGTTCTGCACAACCAGAAAGATGCCGGCACCTACATTCCGCTGAAACACCTGTACGAAGGTCAGCCACGCTTTGACCTGTACGACTCGTTCCTGTCGGAAGAAGCGGTACTGGCGTTCGAATACGGTTACTCGACCACCACGCCGAACGCGCTGGTGATCTGGGAAGCCCAGTTCGGCGACTTCGCCAACGGTGCGCAGGTTGTTATCGACCAGTTCATCACCAGCGGCGAGCACAAGTGGGGCCGTCTCTGCGGTCTGACCATGCTGCTGCCGCACGGCTACGAAGGCCAGGGCCCTGAGCACAGCTCGGCACGTCTTGAGCGTTACCTGCAGCTGTGCGCCGAGCACAACATTCAGGTGTGCATGCCAACGACTCCGGCGCAGATCTACCACTTGCTGCGTCGTCAGGTGATCCGCCCGCTGCGCAAGCCGCTGGTAGTCCTGACTCCGAAGTCGCTGCTGCGTCACAAACTGGCAATCTCGACGCTGGAAGATCTGGCCGAAGGTTCGTTCCAGACCGTTATCCCGGAAATCGATGCACTGGACCCGAAAAAGGTCGAGCGCGTGGTTCTGTGCAGCGGCAAGGTCTACTACGACCTGCTGGAAAAACGCCGTGCCGAAGGCCGCGAAGATATCGCCATCGTGCGTATCGAGCAGTTGTACCCATTCCCTGAGGACGACTTGAAAGAAGTCCTGGCTCCTTACACCAACGCCAAAGCGGCTGTCTGGTGCCAGGAAGAGCCGATGAACCAGGGCGCCTGGTACTGCAGCCAGCACCACCTGCGTCGCAGCATCAGCAACCTCAACAAATCTCTCGTACTTGAGTACGCGGGCCGTGAGGCTTCTGCTGCACCTGCATGTGGTTACGCATCGATGCACGCCGAGCAGCAGGAAAAACTGCTGCAAGACGCGTTTACCGTTTAACGCCTTCGCGCACCTGAAACCGAATTTAAGGAACCACAGACAATGGCTATCGAGATCAAAGCCCCCACTTTCCCGGAATCGGTTGCCGATGGCACCGTTGCCACCTGGCACAAACAACCGGGCGACGCCGTCAAGCGTGACGAACTGATCGTCGACATCGAAACCGACAAGGTCGTTCTGGAAGTGCTGGCCACCGCCGACGGCGTGCTGGGCGCAATCGTCAAGGGCGAGGGCGACACCGTCCTGTCCGACGAAGTCCTGGGCTCCATCGTTGAGGGCGGCGCTGCTGCCGCTGCTCCGGCTGCCGCTGCTGCTCCGGCCGCTGCTGCCGCTGCCCCGGCTGCTGCCGGCGCTGACGAAGACGCGATCGCTGCTCCGGCCGCTCGCAAGCTGGCCGAAGAAAACGGCATCAACCTGGCTTCCGTAAAAGGCACCGGCAAAGACGGCCGTGTGACCAAGGAAGACGTGGTTGCCGCTGTTGAAGCGAAGAAATCCGCTCCGGCTGCTGCACCGAAAGCCGCTGCTCCGGCCGCTGCCGCTCCTGTGTTCGCCGCTGGCGACCGCATCGAGAAGCGCGTTCCGATGACCCGCGTTCGTGCCACCGTTGCCAAGCGTCTGGTTGAAGCCCAGTCGAACATGGCGATGCTGACCACTTTCAACGAAGTCGACATGACCGAAGTCATGGCCCTGCGTTCGAAGTACAAGGACCTGTTCGAGAAGTCCCACAACGGCGTTCGCCTGGGCTTCATGTCGTTCTTCGTGAAGGCTGCCACCGAAGCGCTGAAACGCTTCCCGGCTGTCAATGCTTCGATCGACGGCAACGACATCGTTTACCACGGTTATGCCGACATCGGCGTTGCTGTTTCCAGCGACCGTGGCCTGGTGGTTCCGGTTCTGCGTAACGCCGAACACATGAGCCTGGCTGAAATCGAAGGCGGCATCGCCACCTTCGGCAAGAAGGCCCGTGACGGCAAACTGTCGATGGACGAGATGACCGGCGGTACCTTCACCATCACCAACGGTGGTACCTTCGGTTCGATGATGTCGACCCCGATCGTCAACCCGCCGCAGGCAGCGATTCTGGGCATGCACAACATCATCCAGCGTCCGATGGCCATCAACGGTCAGGTCGTTATCCGTCCGATGATGTACCTGGCACTGTCCTACGATCACCGTCTGATCGATGGCAAAGAAGCTGTGACTTTCCTGGTGACCATCAAGAACCTGCTGGAAGATCCGGCTCGTCTGTTGCTGGATATCTGATAGAAGCAGCCATGAGCTGCAGGTTTCAGGCTGCCGGAAACGGCAGTCTGGCTTGCAGCTTGCGGCTTGAAGCTTTTCGCTAAAGAGGATTTTTTGAATGTCGCAGAAATTTGACGTAGTAGTGATCGGTGCCGGCCCTGGCGGCTACGTAGCTGCCATCAAGGCCGCGCAACTCGGTCTGAGCACTGCCTGCATCGAGAAGTACACCGATGCTGAAGGCAAGCAAGCCCTGGGCGGCACCTGCCTGAACGTAGGCTGCATTCCGTCCAAGGCGCTGCTGGACAGCTCCTGGAAATACAAGGAAGCCAAAGAAAGCTTCAACGTTCACGGTATCTCGACCGGCGAAGTCAAAATGGACGTCGCTGCTATGGTTGGCCGCAAGGCCGGCATCGTCAAGAACCTGACCGGCGGCGTTGCCACCCTGTTCAAGGCCAACGGCGTAACTTCGATCCAGGGCCACGGCAAACTGCTGGCCGGCAAGAAAGTCGAAGTCACCAAGCCGGACGGCTCGGTTGAAGTCATCGAAGCTGAAAACGTGATCCTGGCTCCAGGTTCGCGTCCGATCGACATTCCACCGGCTCCGGTCGATCAGAAAGTCATCGTCGATTCGACTGGCGCCCTGGAATTCCAGGCCGTACCCAAGCGTCTGGGCGTGATCGGCGCTGGCGTGATCGGTCTGGAACTGGGTTCGGTATGGTCGCGTCTGGGTGCAGAAGTGACTGTCCTGGAAGCCCTGGACACCTTCCTGATGGCAGCGGACACCGCTGTTTCCAAGGAAGCGCTGAAAACCCTGACCAAACAGGGTCTGGACATCAAGCTGGGCGCTCGCGTAACCGGTTCGAAAGTGAACGGCGACGAAGTCGTTGTGAACTACACCGATGCCAACGGCGAACAGACCATCACTTTCGACAAGCTGATCGTAGCCGTTGGTCGCCGTCCGGTGACCACTGATCTGCTGGCTGCCGACAGCGGCGTGACCCTGGACGAGCGCGGTTTCGTGCACGTTGACGATCACTGCGCCACCACCGTACCGGGCGTCTACGCCATCGGTGACGTGGTTCGCGGCATGATGCTGGCTCACAAAGCCTCGGAAGAGGGCATCATGGTTGTCGAGCGCATCAAGGGCCACAAGGCCCAGATGAACTATGACCTGATCCCTTCGGTTATTTATACTCACCCGGAAATCGCATGGGTTGGTAAAACCGAGCAGGCCTTGAAAGCTGAAGGCGTTGAAGTTAACGTCGGCACCTTCCCGTTCGCAGCATCCGGCCGTGCCATGGCCGCCAACGATACCGGTGGTTTCGTCAAGGTCATCGCCGATGCCAAGACTGACCGCGTATTGGGCGTGCACGTGATTGGCCCGAGCGCTGCAGAACTGGTTCAGCAGGGCGCGATCGGTATGGAATTCGGCACCAGCGCTGAAGATCTGGGCATGATGGTTTTCTCCCATCCGACCCTGTCCGAAGCCTTGCACGAAGCAGCTCTGGCAGTGAATGGCGGCGCCATCCACATTGCCAACCGCAAGAAGCGTTAAGACACAATAAGAAACCACGGCGGTACGGCCCGTCGTGAGCCTTGCGTGCAAGACTCACCGCGGAATGTCCGCTGGACGCAGCCTTGCGTAGCTGCACCGGGTATCCGGAAAGGCTACGCAAGCAGCAGTCACAGGTGGCGCGGCACTCATCAAGAGCGCAGCGCCGAATGCGCAGTACCTAACGAAGACGGTAAAAAGCATGAATCTTCACGAGTATCAGGGTAAGCAGCTGTTCGCTGAATACGGCCTGCCAGTTTCCACTGGTTTCGCAGTAGACACCCCGGAAGCAGCAGCAGAAGCTTGCGACAAAATCGGCGGCAACGAGTGGGTTGTCAAAGCCCAGGTTCACGCCGGTGGTCGCGGTAAAGCGGGCGGCGTCAAGCTGGTTCGCAGCAAAGAAGACGCCAAAGCCTTCGCACAGCAGTGGCTGGGCAAGCGTCTGGTGACTTACCAGACTGATGCCAATGGCCAGCCAGTCACCAAGATCCTGGTTGAATCGTGCACTGATATCGCTAAAGAGCTGTACCTGGGCGCTGTCGTTGACCGTTCGAGCCGTCGCATCGTGTTCATGGCTTCCACCGAAGGTGGCGTGGACATCGAGAAAATCGCTCACGACACTCCAGAAAAAATTCTGAAAGCCACTATCGATCCACTGGTTGGCGCTCAGCCGTTCCAGGGTCGCGAGCTGGCATTCCAGCTGGGTCTGGAAGGCAAGCAGGTTGCTCAGTTCGCCAAGATCTTCGTAGGTCTGGCCAAGCTGTTCAAGGATCACGACCTGGCTCTGCTGGAAGTGAACCCGCTGGTGATCAAGGCTGACGGCGATCTGCACTGCCTGGACGCCAAGATCAACATCGACGCCAACGCAATGTACCGTCAGCCTAAGCTGAAGACTTTCCACGATCCGTCCCAGGACGATCCGCGCGAAGCGCACGCTGCCAAGTTCGAACTGAACTACGTAGCGCTGGAAGGCAACATCGGCTGCATGGTGAACGGTGCCGGCCTGGCCATGGGTACCATGGACATCGTCAACCTGCACGGCGGCAAGCCAGCCAACTTCCTCGACGTAGGTGGTGGTGCTACCAAAGAACGCGTTACCGAAGCTTTCAAGATCATTCTGTCCGACAGCAATGTCGCTGCAGTACTGGTTAACATCTTCGGCGGCATCGTTCGTTGCGACATGATTGCCGAAGGCATCATCGGTGCAGTGAAAGAAGTCGGCGTGAAAATCCCGGTTGTTGTTCGTCTTGAAGGCAACAACGCTGAACTGGGCGCTAAAGTACTGGCAGAAAGCGGTTTGAACATCATCGCTGCTACCAGCCTGACCGACGCTGCTCAACAAGTCGTTAAAGCTGCGGAGGGCAAGTAATGAGCGTCCTGATCAATAAAGACACCAAAGTAATCTGCCAGGGCTTCACCGGCGCGCAGGGTACTTTCCACTCCGAACAAGCCATTGCCTACGGCACCAAAATGGTTGGCGGCGTGACTCCAGGCAAGGGTGGCACCACTCACCTGAACCTGCCTGTGTTCAACACCGTGAAAGAAGCTGTAGAAGCCACTGGCGCCACCGCCAGCGTGATCTACGTTCCGGCTCCTTTCTGCAAGGACTCGATCCTGGAAGCGGCTTTCGGCGGCATCAAGCTGATCGTCTGCATCACCGAAGGCATTCCTACCCTGGACATGCTGGACGCGAAAGTTAAGTGCGACGAACTGGGTGTTACCCTGATCGGCCCTAACTGCCCAGGCGTGATCACTCCGGGCGAGTGCAAGATCGGCATCATGCCAGGTCACATCCACTTGCCAGGCAAGGTCGGTATCGTTTCCCGTTCCGGCACCCTGACCTACGAAGCTGTTAAGCAGACCACTGACGCCGGTTTCGGTCAGTCGACTTGCGTCGGCATCGGCGGTGACCCGATCCCGGGTTCGAACTTCATCGACATCCTGAAGCTGTTCCAGGAAGACCCGAAGACCGAAGCGATCGTAATGATCGGCGAGATCGGCGGTTCGGCTGAAGAAGAAGCGGCTGCCTACATCAAGGCCAACGTGACCAAGCCGGTTGTTTCCTACATCGCTGGTGTGACTGCTCCTCCGGGCAAGCGCATGGGCCATGCTGGTGCAATCATCTCCGGCGGCAAAGGCACTGCAGACGAGAAATTCGCTGCTCTGCAAGACGCAGGCGTGAAAACCGTGCGTTCGCTGGCAGACATCGGCAAGGCCCTGGCCGAGCTGACTGGCTGGGAAGTGAAGAAGTAAGCCTCGGCTGACTTTTCAGCTCCAGCAACAAAGGCCACCTTCGGGTGGCCTTTGTCGTTTCTGATGTTCGGTTTGACGATGGCGATTTATAGGCACCTGCCCAATTACATGCAAAAACGCGACACAGACACGTCGCGTATCGGATAGTTCGCCCTCAAACAGTGCGTTTGTCAGACAAATTCGTTAGGCTAGCAGCCATTTTTGCGTCTGCCGCCCACAAGGCATGCAACGCGCTAAACGGGTCAGTCTTATACGGATTGACAGCATTTCCCTAACCCCACAGGGAAATCCCCCTCTAAATTCCGATTCAGTAGTGTGGTATTTCCTTAATGAAAGTTTTGAAAGGTCAGGACATCCTGGCACTTGGCTTTATGACATTCGCCCTGTTCGTCGGGGCCGGCAACATCATCTTCCCGCCTATCGTCGGTTTGCAGTCCGGGCCAAACGTCTGGATGGCGGCGCTGGGCTTCCTGATCACGGCGGTCGGTCTGCCGGTGATCACCGTTGTCGCGCTGGCCAAGGTCGGCGGGGCGATGGATGCCTTGAGTACGCCGATCGGCAAGATCGCCGGTGGTGTGCTGGCAGCCGCGTGCTACCTGGCGGTCGGCCCGTTGTTCGCCACGCCGCGTACCGCGACCGTGTCCTTTGAAGTGGGACTGGCGCCGCTGACCGGCGAAAGCCCGCTGGCGCTGTTCCTCTATAGCTCGGTGTATTTCCTGCTGGTGTTCTTCATCTCGCTTTATCCGGGCCGTCTGCTGGATACCGTAGGGCGTTTCCTCGCGCCGCTGAAGATCATCGCCCTGGCGGTACTCGGCATTGCCGCGTTCGCGCTGCCGGCCGGTGACATCGGCGTGGCCACTCCGGAATACGTCGCTGCGCCGTTCTCCCAAGGCTTCATCAATGGTTACCTGACCATGGATACCCTGGGCGCACTGGTGTTCGGCATCGTCATCGTCAACGCGATCCGTTCTCGTGGCGTTGAATCGCCGGCGCTGATCACCCGTTACGCGATCATCGCCGGGCTGATCGCCGGCGTCGGTCTGGCGCTGGTGTACGTCAGCCTGTTCCGTCTGGGCTCCGGCAGCCATGAAGTGGCTGCAGGTGCAACCAACGGCGCGGCGGTGCTGCACGCTTACGTGCAACATACCTTCGGTTCGCTGGGCAGCGGTTTCCTCGCGGTGCTGATCTCCCTGGCGTGTCTGGTGACGGCGGTCGGCCTGACCTGTGCCTGCGCCGAATACTTCAGCCGCATCGTGCCGCTGTCCTACAAGACTCTGGTCATCATCCTCGCGGCATTTTCGCTGCTGGTGTCCAACCTGGGTCTGACCAAGCTGATCGCGTTCTCGATCCCGGTGCTGACCGCGATCTACCCGCCGTGCATCGTGCTGGTGGCCCTGAGCTTCTGTGCCGCGTTCTGGCATGAGCAGAGCCGCATCATGGGCCCGGTGATGCTGGTGTCGTTCGTGTTCGGCACCATCGATGCGTTGAAAGGTGCCGGTCTGGCTGACTGGATGCCATCGCAACTGTCCCACCTGCCGCTGAGCGAGCAGGGCCTGGCGTGGCTGGTGCCATGCGTGATGACCCTGGTGGTCGCAGTGGTTTGTGACCGCCTGCTGGGCAAGCGCGCCGAAGCCCTGGCCTAAGATTGCCGGCCCGTCACAAGCGGGCTTGAGCGATTAAACAGAAATGCCCCGTATCAATCGATACGGGGCATTTTTTATGGGCGTCAGGCAGTGTCTTTTCCTTTCGGCTAACGTCGAAGGGGAGCCGAAATCTTCCACACAGGAATTTGCATGTCGTTCATCCAAGCCAACCTGATCCACCTGCTTGCCGCGCTCTGGTTCGTCATCTGCTGGGGCGGTTACACCCGTTATGCCACCTGGAAGGCCCGTGACACCGCGTGCCTGGCCAGCGTGTTGCACCTGTACCGCGAAGACTGGATGCGCCGCATGCTGCTGCGTGACAACCGCATTGCCGATGCCAGTGTGATCGGCAACCTCGAGCGCAACGCCTCGTTCTTCGCGTCCAGCACACTGATCATCCTGGCCGGCATCCTGACAGTGCTCGGTGCTTCGGAACGTGCAGTGTCGTTGCTGGCGGACATCCCGATGGTGCAGCAGGCCTCCCAGGGCATGTCGGAGATCAAGTTGCTGTGCCTGGCGCTGGTGTTTGTCTATGCCTTCTTCACCTTCAGCTGGTGCATGCGCCAGTACAACTTTGCGGCGGTTCTGGTGGGCTCGGCGCCGATGATCGGTGAGCGTCAGGTGTCCGAGCAGGAGCGCAAGGCGTTCGCTTCCCGGGCGGCGCGGGTGATTTCGATGGCGGCGAACCAGTTCAACTTCGGTCTGCGCTCCTATTACTTCGGCATGAGCATGCTGGCGTGGTTCGTCAGCCCGTGGCTGTTCATGCTGATGAGTGCCGGTGTGGTACTGGTGTTGTACCGCCGCGAGTTTCATTCCGACGTGCTCGATGTAATGGTCTATACCCCTACAGAGGCGCCGTTGCCCGAAACGATCAAAGAGGCTGCTTGATGAGTATTCCGTTCTGGTGTGTGTTTATCAGTGCGTTGTTGATTTACGTGGCGCGCATGCCCGTGGGCAAGGCCATGAAAGAGCAGGGGGGGTACAACAATCACCTGCCGCGTCAGCAGCAGGCGCAACTCACCGGCTACGGCGCCCGGGCACTGGCGGCACATCAGAACAGCATCGAAGCGTTCATCCTGTTTGCCGTTGGCGTACTGATGGCGCATACCACGCAAACGGCAGGATGGTTGATCGATACGTTGGCGATCATCTTTGTGATCGCACGGATTCTCTACTTGTGGTTCTACCTGGCCGATATTCCCAAGCTGCGCAGTCTGGTGTGGCTGGTCGGCTTAGTATGTTCATTGTTGCTGATGATTAGTCCGACTTTTAAAACCGCATTGCTCTAACAAGGCATTACCAGAAAATGACAGGCAAAAGAAAACCCGCACTTGGCGGGTTTTCTTTTTTGCCATCGAGAAGCGGCTTATTGCTTCTTGGCAGCTTCTTCTTGCGCTGCAGCGTTCGATTCGGCCTGATCTTTGGCGGCTTCGGCGTTTTCTTTCGCCGCGTCGTTCACTTTATCCTGAGCTTCATTCATTTTCTGCTGAGCTTGTTCAGCATGTTGGTTGGCATCTTGAGCTTTGTCCTCGGATTTTTTATCGCAGGCAGCGAGACCGAGGGAAGCGGTCAACATCAAGGCAATAGCTAAAGTCTTACGCATGGGGTGTTTCTCCTTATGGAAAATAACTACTGGCCTTAAGAGCGCAGCCCCAAGGGTTAAGTTCCTCATTTCTCACAGATATATAAGTTTGTTTTGCAATGGAACTTTTGCTGTTCTTTCCACTACCGGGAACAGTGACTAACAAGAGTAATTGTCAAATGGCCGAAAACCCTGTTTTTGAGCGTGCGACCCGCTTTCTCTCGGCCCTGCGCCACTGCCAGGTACTGGGTTTGAAAGTGCACAGCGCCAGCAGCGAAGGCCTGACGGTGGTCTTGCCGTACAGCGCACAAATCGTTGGCAACCCGCTGACTGGTGTGGTCCACGGCGGGGCGATCACGTCGCTGATGGACACTGCGTGCGGTATGGCCACCTTGTGTGTTTTGCCGGAATTCGAAGTCTGCCCGACCCTGGATTTGCGCATCGACTATATGCACGCCGCCGAACCGCATAAGGACGTCTACGGTTTCGCCCAGTGCTACCGGGTCACCACCGACGTGATCTTCGCCCGGGGCTTCGCCTATCAGGATGATCCCGAACATCCCATTGCCCATGTCGTCGGAACGTTCATGCGCATGGGCAAGGGACTCAAAGGTACCAAGGGCTTTGGTGGCGCGATCAAGGGAGAAAACCCATGAGCGATGATTTCAAGCAGCAACTCCAAGAAGCCCACGAGAAGGGTGACTATGCTCCGCTGCTGGCGTTGATCCCCTATGCGGGACTGATCGGTGTCGAATGCGCTCGAGTCGGGGATGATCTGCTGTTCAAGCTGCCGGCAAACAAGGACAACATAGGTAACCCTTTATTGCCGGCGATCCACGGCGGGGTGATTGCCGGGTTCATGGAGCTGTCCGCTGCGCTACACCTGCTGATTTTCACCGGTGCGCCCGGCGTGCCGAAGATCATCGACTTTTCTCTGGATTACCTGCGGGCCGGGCAGTTCCGCGATACCTGGGCCAGGTGTCAGGTCTGCCGTCAGGGACGGCGGGTGGCCAACGTCGCGGTCACGGCCTGGCAAAGCACCGAAAGTGAACCGATTGCCACTGCCCGCGCCCACTTCAAAATCGACGAGCCCTTGAAATCCTGAACACCGCCCCCAACTCAGTGAACAACCCGCCGCAGACCACCTGGGTCGCGGCCAATGCCATCTGATTGGAGTTTGATGACCATGAGTGTGGAAACTCAAAAGGAAACCCTGGGCTTCCAGACCGAGGTGAAGCAACTGCTGCACCTCATGATCCATTCGCTGTATTCCAACAAGGAAATCTTCCTTCGCGAATTGATCTCGAACGCCTCCGACGCCGTCGACAAATTGCGCTTCGAAGCCCTGGCCAAGCCTGAGTTGCTCGAAGGTGGCGCTGAACTGAAAATCCGTGTGAGCTTCGACAAGGACGCCAAGACCGTCACCCTCGAAGACAACGGCATCGGCATGAACCGCGACGATGTGATCACCCACCTGGGGACCATCGCGAAATCCGGCACTGCTGATTTCATGAAAAACCTGTCCGGCGATCAGAAGAAGGATTCGCACCTGATCGGTCAGTTCGGCGTGGGTTTCTATTCCGCTTTCATCGTTGCCGACCAGGTTGACGTATACAGCCGTCGCGCCGGCACCGCTGCCAGCGAAGGCGTGCACTGGTCGTCGAAAGGCGAGGGCGAGTTCGAAGTCGCCACCATCGACAAACCAGAGCGTGGCACCCGTATCGTCCTGCACCTGAAATCCGGTGAAGACGAGTTCGCCGACGGCTGGCGTCTGCGCAACACCATCAAGAAGTACTCCGACCACATTGCGCTGCCGATCGAGCTGCCGAAAGAAGTCTCCGCCGCTGAAGGCGAAGAGCAGCCTGCGCAAGAATGGGAAACCGTCAACCGCGCCAGCGCCCTGTGGACCCGTCCTCGCACCGAAGTGAAGGACGAGGAATACCAGGAGTTCTACAAACACATCGCCCACGACTTCGAAAATCCGCTGTCGTGGAGCCACAACAAGGTGGAAGGCAAGCTCGAGTACAACTCGCTGCTGTACGTGCCGGCCCGCGCACCTTTCGATCTGTACCAGCGTGAAGCGCCGAAAGGCCTGAAACTGTACGTACAGCGCGTGTTCGTGATGGATCAGGCCGAGTCGTTCCTGCCGCTGTACCTGCGCTTCATCAAGGGCGTGGTCGACTCCAACGACCTGTCGCTGAACGTTTCGCGGGAAATCCTGCAGAAAGACCCGATCATCGACTCGATGAAGTCGGCGCTGACCAAGCGCGTGCTGGACATGCTGGAAAAACTGGCGAAGAACGAGCCTGAGCAATACAAGGGCTTCTGGAAAAACTTCGGTCAGGTCATGAAAGAAGGCCCGGCAGAAGATTTCGCCAACAAGGAAAAAATTGCCGGTCTGCTGCGTTTCGCATCGACCAACGGCACCGATGGCGAGCAGATCGTCGGTCTGGCCGAGTACCTGGCGCGTGCCAAGGAAGGTCAGGACAAGATCTACTACCTCACTGGCGAAACCTACGCGCAGGTCAAGAACAGCCCGCACCTGGAAGTCTTCCGCAAGAAAGGCATCGAAGTGCTGCTGCTGACCGACCGTATCGACGAGTGGCTGATGAGCTACCTGAGCGAATTCGACGGCAAGAGCTTTGTCGACGTCGCGCGCGGTGACCTGGATCTGGGCAACCTGGACTCGGAAGAGGACAAGAAGGCCGCAGAAGAAGTCGCCAAGTCGAAGGAAGGTCTGGTCGAGCGTCTGAAAACCGCGCTGGGCGAGTCCGTTGCCGAAGTCCGCGTTTCCCATCGCCTGACCGATTCGCCAGCCATCCTGGCCATCGGCGAGCAGGATCTGGGTCTGCAAATGCGTCAGATCCTCGAGGCGAGCGGGCAGAAGGTGCCGGATTCGAAGCCGATCTTCGAATTCAACCCGAGCCACCCGCTGATCGCGAAACTCGACAACGAGACCAGCGAAGAGCGTTTTGGCGACCTGTCGCACATCCTCTTCGACCAGGCCGCCCTGGCGGCTGGCGACAGCTTGAAAGACCCGGCCGCATACGTGAGCCGTCTGAACAAGCTGCTGGTCGAGCTGTCGGCTTGATCGAAATGTAGAAAAACCCGCTTCGGCGGGTTTTTTCATTCTGGTATTCAACCCATCAGGAGTCAGAAATGAGCCAAGTCACTGTACGTTCCGTGGTCTATCAGATCGATGGCCAGCCTTATGAAGGTCGATTGGCGTTCGACGCCGAGCACAAAGGCGCACGTCCGGGCCTGTTGATGGCACCGAACTGGATGGGCGTCAGCGCTGGCGCGGAAGAAATCGCCAAATCGGTGGCGGCCAAGGGTTATGTGGTGCTGATCGCCGACGTGTACGGGCAAGCCGTGCGTCCGCAGAATGGCGACCAGGCGGGTGCGGCGATGATGCCGCTGAAGAATGACCGCGCACTGCTGCGCAAGCGTATGCAGGCTGCGTTCGAACAATTGCAGAAGCAGGGCGAAGCCGCCGTCGATACCTCGAAACTGGCGGTGTTCGGTTTCTGCTTCGGCGGTTGCTGTGCACTGGATCTGGCCCGCACCGGTGCGGCGGTCAAGGCTGCCGTGTCGTTCCACGGCACGCTGGATTCGCCGAACCCGGCGGATGCGAAGAACATCAAGGGCTCGGTGCTGGTGCTGCACGGTGCTTCCGACCCGCTGGTGCCGAAAGAGCAACTGCCGGCATTTGAAGACGAAATGAACGCGGCTGGCGTGGACTGGCAATTGCTGAGCTACGGCGGCGCGGTGCACTCGTTCACCGATCCGCACGCCAATGTTCCGGGCAAGATGATGTACGACGCGAAGACCGCCAAGCGCGCTTTCAAGTCGATGCATGATTTGCTGGAAGAAGTGTTCAACGGCTGAAGCCTGAAGAGCAAAAGCCCCTCATCGGAACGCCGCCCGCCTAACCCTCTCCCGAAGGGAGAGGGGATTGATTGGGGGTGCTCAAGTATTACACCGACCTGAAATGGCTGTGTTGAATCCATAATCGCCATGATTTTTCAGGTCGGTGTATAACGCAAGACAGCTCGGTCGGCTCCCTCTCCCTCTGGGAGAGGGCTGGGGTGAGGGCAAGCGGTTTAACGCGGCAGCTCGATTCGCTCACTTTCCCCCGGCACCGTCGGCCAATCCCCGGCCGCCCACTTGCGCCGAGCTTCATCGATCGCCGCCGGATCGCTCGCGACAAAATTCCAGTTGATCCGCCGTGGCCCGTCCAGTGGCGCGCCACCAAACAGCACGGCATGGCTGTCGCTCTCGGCGAACAGGCTCATCGCTTCCCCGGCCGGCAACACCACCAGATCGTGGGGCTCCACGGTTTCTCCGTTCAATTGCACATCACCGCTCAACACATACAGCGCTCGCTCCTCATGTTCGGTGGGGATCAACAGGGTGGTTGCAGTCTGCATTTTCAGTTCGGCATACAACGTCGGAGAAAGTACCGGCACCGGCGATTCCAGGCAAAAGCCTGACCCGGCAATCATGCGGATCTGCACGCCGAGGTTATCGCTGACCGGCAGCGTCGAGGCCGGGTGATGGCTGTAATGCCCGGGACCCTGTTCGTGATCCTTGGGCGAGGCGAGCCAGATTTGCAGCCCATGCATCTTGAAGCTTTGTTCCCAAAGCGGTTTGGGCGTGCGCTCGACATGGGCAATCGCGCTGCCCGCCGTCATCCAGCTGACATCGCCAGCATTGACGACCTGATCCGAGCCGAGGCTGTCCTTGTGCTGGATCTGCCCCTCGAACAGATAGGTCAAAGTCGACAGGCCGATGTGCGGATGCTGTCGGATGTTCATCCCTTTGCCTGCGGGATAAAGCGTTTCAAGCATGTGATCGAAAAACACGAAAGGCCCGACGCTGCGGCATTTGGCTGACGGCAGCGGGCGCAGGATCGGCTGGCCTTCGACGTCTTCGGCGCGCGGGCGGATGATCAGGGGTTGGGTGTCCATGGTGCGTTCCAGGCTGGGCGGGTGATGCGTGGAGCATAACCCGCCGGTGTCATCGTGATGATTACTGGCTGTCGAAGCCTTGTGGGGCGTGGGTTTCGATGGTGACTTCGCTGGTGGTCATCAGTTTGTGAATCGGGCAGCGGTCGGCGACGCGCAGCAGTTCTTCACGCTGGGCATCGGTGAGCACGCCTTTGAGTGTCAGGGTGACGTGCAGGGCGTATTTGCCTTTCTGTTCCTGACTGTTGTCGCGCTTCACCTCTACGCCGACGCCTGTGAGCGGGATGTCTTTTTTCTTCGCATACAGCTTCAGGGTCAGGGCCTTGCAGGCGCCGAGGGCAGCGTCGAAATAATCATGGGGTTCAGGCGCGGAGCCTTCGCCGCCTGCCGTGGTGGGGACGTCGGTAAACAATTCGTGCTCATCGATCTGTACGGTGTGACGGAAACCTTCGGCGGACACGGTATTGACGGTAACGGTCATGTGAACCTCGCAAGCAGTAGGAAAAGTCATTCGATCAAATAAGACCTTGCAGGTATAGAGCATTCCCGCAGGGGCGCGTTCCACTTTCTTGCCGGCGTGCGGCAGAGCGTCAGGTTATGCCGGTGAGTCGAGGAATACTTGTGCCGGTGTTTCGTCTGCCGACCTGCTTCAGGGTTTTCAGGTAACTTGCCGTTGATCATGCGGCGAACAGCGCTCAAGTCCGGCAAAACCGTCGCTGAATCGTTAATGCCGAGGGTTCGAAGTATTAAGGCCTTTTGATATCACCTTTTGGTCTTACGCAAATTTTCGCCGGGCCGATACCTTCTAAAGCAGCCAGCTGCAGGGTTGATGCAGCGCTTTTGGAAGGAACCAGAGCAATGAGTATCCGCAGTCTCAATATTGCCCCCCGTGCCGGCCTGGGCTTCGGTCTGTTGGCACTGATGGTGTTTGCCCTCGGAGCGTTCGCCCTGCTGCAGATGTCGAACATGCGGGCCCAGTCCGACGAGGTCGACAAGAACTGGCTGCCCAGCGTGATGGCAGTGGGCGAAATGAGCCAGGACATGCTGCGTCTGCGCGCCCTGACCATGCGTCTGTTGCTCAATCGCGATCCGCAGGCCCTGGACCAGAATGTCGCCAAGCTCAACGAGCTGCGCAGTGTGTTGAGCGAAGCCCAGCAACGTTACGACATATTGATCGTGCTGCCAGAAGAGCGAGCATTGTTTGATCGCTTCAAAGTCGCGGAGCACAAGTATCTGGAGTTGCAGGCTCAGGTGATGGCTCTATCTGCTCAGGGAAAGGTGGAAGACGCGGCCAGCATTCTCAATACCCAGATGAACCCGCTGGCCGACGACATCGCCGCGACCCTCAAAGAACTGGTGGAACTGAACAAGCACAACGCCAACCTCGCCACCGAGGCCGCGCGGCTGGTGTTCATCAATTCGCGGGTCTGGGTCGGGGTAATGATCGGCATCACGGCACTGATCACCATTGGCCTGGCGTTGCTGCTGACCCGCAGCATCGTGGTGCCGCTCTCGCAATCACTGGGAGTTGCTGAGGTGGTGGCCGGCGGCGATCTGACCGGCGATATCAGCATCATCGGCAAGGATGAGCCGGCGCGGCTGCTGCATGCGCTCAAGAGCATGCAGCACAGTCTGCGCGACACCATCCGGCAGATCTCGGAATCGTCCAGCCAACTGGCTTCGGCCTCGGAAGAGCTGAGCTGCGTCACCGAAGATGCGACGCGCGGCTTGCATCAGCAGAGCCTGGAAATCGAGCAGGCCGCCACCGCGGTCAATCAGATGACCGCCGCCGTTGAAGAGGTCGCCAGCAACGCCGTGGCGACTTCCGAGGCATCACGGGAATCGGACCGCATTGCCCAGCATGGCCGTGAGCAAGTGCAGCAGACTGTGTCGTCCATCGAACTGCTGGCGGATGACGTTACTGCCAACGCCACGCAGGTGGAGGATCTGGCGCAGAAGGTCTACAGCATCAGCAAAGTGCTGGAGGTGATCCGTTCGATTGCCGAGCAGACCAATCTGCTGGCACTGAATGCGGCGATCGAAGCGGCCCGTGCCGGTGATGCCGGGCGCGGCTTCGCGGTGGTGGCCGACGAGGTACGGGCGCTGGCCCATCGCACCCAGCAGTCGACCCAGGAAATCGAGCAGATGATCGGCGGCATTCAGCAGGGCACCGATTCGGCGGTCAGTTCGATGCAGCAGAGTAATGTTCGTGCGCGCTCGACACTGGAGCTGGCGAAAGCGGCGGGCGTGGCGCTGGAGGAAATCGCTTCCGCATTTACCTTGATCAACGAACGCAATCTGGTGATCGCCAGCGCTTCGGAAGAGCAGGCTGCCGTGGCGCGGGAAGTGGATCGCAACCTGATGAATATCCGCGACCTGGCGATGCAGACCTCGGCAGGGGCCAATCAGACCAGTGCGGCGAGCCAGGAATTGTCGCGGCTGGCGGTGGACCTGAACAACATGGTGGCCAAGTTTTCAGTTTGATCACCGAATGACAGGCGAAAAAAAGCCCCGCGTTTGCGGGGCTTTTCGTTGAATCAACTGCCTTTGACTGTCTTGCCGTTGACCGTGCCGTCCTGGAGCATGATGTTGTACTCCTTGCCGTCGGTCTCGACCTGTTGCAGGCGGACCAGCAGGTAATCCCAGTCCTTGGCGAACCACATGACAGTGGTGCGCTTGCTTTGTGTCGGATCACGCACGCGCTCGACCTTGATCGCGTCGATCTTGCCGGCCTTGGTCTCGACTTTCTCGGTACCCAGGACGCGGAAGTCATAGGTATCGACATCGCCACCGTCGACCACCTGATAGCTCATGGTCTTCTTGCCGGAGGCGACATCATGCTGCAGCGCCAGCTGGTAGGTGGACTTGTCGACCATGCCACGGTTCAGCGGGACTTTGACCGCGTCGCCACGGTCGGTGCCGGTGACCAGTTTGTTGTTCCAGTCGAAGTCCAGATCAGCCTTTTTCGCCTTGCCCAGGCCACCACGTTCGAAGTGGTAGGACTGCGGAAGCAGGGTGTCCTTGTCCAGGGTCAGGGTGCTTTCCTCGGACAGGCTGGCGATCATCATCGAAGCCTTGAAGCTGAGCTTCCAGACGCCGTTGGCTTCCTTGGTCAGGCTGCGTTCGGCGGTACCGCTCATGGGCAACTGTTTCCAGTCGGCGGTGTAGCTGGCGGAGAACGGTTGAAGGTCTGCCGCCTGGGCGAAAGGCAGGGCGAGCAGAGCGCAAGCGAAGAGCAGGGCGCGACGCATAAAATCTCCTAGTTTCGAATCAAGTGACCGCTGGCCCCGAGTAACTGGCCATCCAGTAAAGCACCTTGCTCGCCGAGGGTCAGCCGTCCTTCGGCAAACCAGCGTACGGCCATCGGGTAGATCAGGTGTTCCTGAACGTGAACCCGCTGCGCCAGACTCTGCGGCGAATCGTGCAACTCTACCGGTATTACTGCCTGTACGACCAGTGGTCCGCCATCGAGTTCCTCGGTGACGAAGTGCACGGAGCAGCCGTGTTCGGCGTCGCCGGCTTCCAGCGCGCGCTGATGAGTGTGTAACCCTTTGTATTTGGGCAGCAGCGACGGGTGGATATTGAGCAGGCGACCCTGATAGTGCCGGACGAAGTCAGCGCTGAGAATGCGCATGAAGCCGGCCAGTACCACGAGTTTCGGATTGAATTCGTCGATCAGTTCGATCAGGGCGGTATCGAAGGCCTCGCGACCTTCGAAACCCTTGTGATCCAGCGAGCGGGTGGCGATACCCGCGTCACTGGCGCGTTGCAGGCCGTAGGCGTCGGCGCGGTTGGAAATCACCGCAGCGATGCGGACCGGGCTGTCGCCGGTCCGCGTGCTGTCGATCAGGGCCTGCAAGTTACTGCCGGTGCCGGACAACAGCACCACGACATCACAGGTATTAGGCATTAGTGAGCCTTGAGGTTTTTCAGCTCGACCTGGGCAGCGCCTTCGGCAGCGACACCGATCTGGCCGATGACCCAAGGCTGTTCGCCGGCTTCACGCAGGGTGTTCAGGGCAGTTTCAACGTGCTCCTGAGCGACGCAGATCACCATGCCCACGCCGCAGTTCAGTACGCGGTGCATTTCGGTCTCGTCGACGTTGCCTTTCTCTTGCAGCCAGTCGAAGACGGCCGGGCGGGTCCAACTGGCCACGTCAACCACGGCTTGAGCGCCTTTTGGCAGAACGCGCGGGATGTTGTCCAGCAGGCCGCCACCGGTGATGTGGGCCATGGCCTTGACGGCGCCGGTGTCCTTGATCAGCTTGAGCAGCGGCTTCACGTAGATGCGGGTCGGGGCCATCAGCAGATCGGTCAGCGGCTTGCCGTCGAGCTGAACGGTTTCGATGTCGGCGCCGGACACTTCGATGATCTTGCGGATCAGCGAGTAGCCGTTGGAGTGCGGGCCGGACGACGGCAGGGCGATCAGGGCGTCACCGGTGGCGACTTTCGAGCCGTCGATGATTTCGGCTTTTTCCACGACACCGACGCAGAAGCCGGCCAGATCGTAGTCTTCGCCTTCGTACATGCCAGGCATTTCAGCGGTTTCGCCGCCAACCAGCGAGCAGCCAGCCAGTTCGCAGCCAGCACCGATACCGGTGACGACAGTGGCGGCTACGTCGACGTTAAGCTTGCCGGTGGCGTAGTAGTCAAGGAAGAACAGTGGCTCGGCGCCGCACACCACCAGATCGTTGACGCACATGGCGACCAGGTCCTGGCCGATGCTGTCGTGCTTGTTCAGGTTCAGTGCCAGGCGCAGCTTGGTGCCGACGCCGTCGGTGCCGGAAACCAGTACTGGCTGCTTGTAGCCGGCCGGGATTTCGCAGAGGGCGCCGAAACCGCCCAGGCCGCCCATGACTTCCGGGCGCGCAGTGCGCTTGGCGACGCTCTTGATGCGTTCGACCAATGCTTCACCGGCGTCGATGTCTACACCGGCGTCCTTGTAGCTCAGGGAGGGTTGCTTGCTCATGATCCAGGCCTTTAGGGGAGGGGATTCAGGGGTAACGACCGAGTTCAGCGGGAACTTCGAAATCGAGGGGGCGATGGCCTCACGCGAGTTTCGAGGTGCCCGGCTGTTGCCGGTCTGCGAAGGCGCGCGATTTTATCAGGCTTGAGGGGCAGCGGCCATCCTCACGCCGACGGGCAGGGGCATATCGGCCGAAATTTTTTGCAAATGAAGCTGTGGGTGACATCACGGGTGCCTGTATAAGGAACCGTCTATCGTTAGGGCTGTGCAAAAACTTATCGCCAGCGTGTGAATGTTTTGCAACGGCCAGTGGTCACAGGCTTGCTCAATCCGGTTCACGCGGCCTGTTCCAGCCGCTCTTGTCGACGGGAATTCTCCATGCGTTTGTGTAAATTGCTGTTTGTGGGCTGCTTGTCTCTGGTCAGCCTGGCGAGCCAGGCCGAAAACGTCAAAGGGCTTTATCAGGTGCGCGAACCGGTCAACGGCCAGTCGCCGGAGGAGCGTGATCGTGCCACGCAAGCGGCACTGGATACGTTGGTGCTGCGTCTCACGGGGGATCCGAAGGCGCCGCAGAATCCCGGGCTGGCGCCGATTCGCAAGGATCCGCAACAGATCATCAGCCAGTTTGGTTTCGATGCGGGGCCGCCGGAAGTGTTGAAAGTCGACTTCGATCCGGCCACCACCGAGCAGGCGCTACGCCGTGCCGGGTTGTCGCTGTGGGGCGCGAGCCGGCCGTCGATTCTGAGCTGGTGGCTGAACGACTCCACCGAAGGCTCGAGCCTGGTGGGTGACGGTCAGGCCAGTGCGGCGCCATTGCGGCGTGCCGCCCAGCACCGAGGGTTGCCGTTGCGTCTGCCGCTGGCGGATCTGAGTGAGCAACTGGTCGCGACCGCGCCGACGCTCGAAGGCACCGACCCCGCGCCGCTCCATGCGGCGTCTGAACGCTACAACGCTGACGCCTTGCTCGCCGTGCATGCCCGCGAAGAAGGTGGTCAGTGGCAAGCCAAATGGCACTTGTGGTTGGGTGATCAGAAAGAGGCGGGAAGTGTGCAGGGGGCTGATCAGGCCGCTGTCGCCGATGCCGTGATGCTGGCGGTGGCCGAGCGGCTGGCGCCGCGCTTTGTCGCCAAGCCTGGCGCTTCGGGTCAGCAGACTCTGGAAGTGCAGGGCATGAATCTGGAGCATTACGCGACGTTGCTGCGGATGCTCGAGCCTTTTGGTGTGCGGCTGCAGAGTGTCGATGCCGATCGCATTGTTTATCGGGTCAACGGCAGCGCCGATCAGTTGCGGGCGCAATTGTCGCTGGCGAAGTTGCAGGAAATGCCGGCCGAGGCGCCAGCTCCGGTGGCTCCGCAGCCTGCAGTGCCAGGCGGGGCGCCTGCCGTTGCGCCGGCGCCGGTACCTGCGGCGCCGTCGTTGCGATTCCGCTGGTAGGTTTTTCTTTCATATATAGAAGCAATGGAGTGTTACATGGCCGATACGCGGCGTTGGTTCTGGCTCGGTGGGGTGCTCCTGCTTTGCGCGTTTGTCTGGTTGCTGCATCCGATCCTCACGCCGTTTCTGGTGGCGCTGTTGCTCGCTTATCTGTTCGACCCTTTGGTGGATCGTCTGGAACGTCTCGGTTTGTCCCGCACCTGGGGCGTGATTGCGGTGTTCGCCTTGTTCACCCTGATCTTCACCACGTTGCTGCTGGTGCTGGTGCCGATGCTCGCCAAGCAGTTGCTGCGTCTGTACGAACTGGCGCCGCAGATGCTCGACTGGCTGCAGCACACGGCGTTGCCATGGGCGCAGTCGAAGCTGGGGTTGTCGGATGGCTTCTGGAAGTTCGACAAGGTCAAGGCCGCGATCACCGAGCACATGGGCCAGACCACCGACATCGTCGGCGTGGTACTGAGCCAGGCCACCGCTTCCAGTCTGGCGCTGATCGGCTGGCTGGCGAATCTGGTGCTGATCCCGGTGGTGAGTTTCTACCTGCTGCGCGACTGGGACGTGATGATGGCCAAGATCCGCAGTCTGTTGCCGCGTGATCGTGAAGAGCGCGTAGTGGCGCTGGCAGGCGAATGTCACGAGGTGCTCGGGGCGTTCGTACGCGGGCAGTTGCTGGTGATGCTGGCGCTGGGCGTGATCTATGCGGCGGGGCTGATGATTGTCGGTCTGGAGCTGGGCCTGTTGATCGGCCTGATCGCCGGTCTGGCGGCCATCGTGCCTTATATGGGGTTTGTGATCGGGATCGGCGCGGCGCTGATTGCCGGGCTGTTTCAGTTCGGTGGCGATCTGTACCCGATGATCGGGATTGTTGCGGTGTTCATGGTCGGTCAGGCCCTGGAAGGCATGGTGCTGACGCCTCTGCTGGTGGGGGATCGAATCGGCCTGCATCCCGTAGCGGTGATCTTTGCGATCCTGGCCGGTGGTGAGCTGTTCGGCTTCACTGGTGTGTTGCTGGCGTTGCCGGTGGCGGCGGTGATCATGGTGCTGGTGCGCCACGTCCATGATTTGTACAAGGACTCCGAAATGTATAGCGGAGTCGATGATCCGAAGCTCTGATGCGATGGAGGGCGGCCCGGTGGATTGCCGGGTTGGCCCGTCTCGTGCAGGCAATGCTGGCGCCTGTGCGCCAAAGAAACTGTCATAAAACCAGTGTGTTAACGCAAACCTTTGATTTTGCTTGGGGTCTGTCGCATTGTGCGCTCCGCTTCACGGGTATAAACTTCGCACACTTTACACAGAGGCCACTAACGGTTCCTTGGGAACTGTTCAGTCAGCATGAAACCGATTCAGCTGCCCCTAGGTGTGCGTCTGCGTGACGACGCCACCTTCATCAACTACTACCCAGGCGCCAATGCCGCTGCACTCGGCTATGTCGAGCGTCTATGCGAAGCCGACGCCGGCTGGACCGAAAGCCTGATCTATCTGTGGGGCAAGCACGGGGTAGGGCGTACGCATCTGTTGCAGGCCGCGTGCCTGCGTTTCGAGCAGATGGGCGAACCGGCGGTGTACCTGCCGCTGGCCGAGTTGATGGATCGCGGCATCGAAATCCTCGACAACCTCGAACAGTATGAGCTGGTCTGCCTGGATGACTTGCAGGTGATTGCCGGCAAACCCGACTGGGAAGAGGCGATGTTTCACCTGTTCAACCGTCTGCGCGACAGTGGTCGTCGATTGCTGATCGCCGCCTCCACCTCGCCGCGTGAATTGCCGGTAAAGCTGGCTGACTTGAAGTCGCGCCTGACCCTGGCGCTGATTTTCCAGATGCGTCCTCTCTCCGATGAAGACAAATTGCGTGCCCTGCAACTGCGTGCATCCCGTCGTGGTCTGCATCTGACTGATGAAGTCGGGCATTTTATTTTGACTCGCGGCACCCGCAGCATGAGCGCGCTTTTTGACCTGCTCGAGCAACTCGATCAGGCCTCTTTGCAGGCTCAACGCAAGCTGACCATTCCCTTCCTGAAAGAAACCCTGGGCTGGTAAAACCGGGGCTTTCAGCGGGTTTCGGCATATTTCAGGCGCCAGAAAATCCGCTTTCCTGTGCATTGCGCAGGCTGCGTCTCGATTCAAATAGGCTTAAGCGCTTAGATGTAAACGAGAAACCGGGAAGTCACAAAAAGATCGATTGAATTTGCAAATGAGGCTGATAGCGGGCATAGTCTCGGCTTCTTTACAACTATCAGCCACGGTCGTGCCCATGCTAAAGCGCTTCGCACCCCTCGTGCCTCTCGCACTCGTCACCCTGTTGTTCGGTTGCGCTGCTCATTCACCTGTTCAAGAGCAGCAACAACAGGCTAAAAATTCTGCCACCGCCCAGTCTTCCGTTATTTACCAGGAAGAGCTGGACACCGAAAAGGAACTGGCCGCTTTCAACGGCAAGAAGCCTTACCAGCTTCCGGTTCTGGCCGACAGCATTCTTGAACGCGGCATGTCCCTGATCGGTACCCGTTACCGTTTCGGCGGTACCTCTGAAGCCGGGTTCGATTGCAGCGGTTTCATCGGCTACCTGTTCCGCGAAGAAGCCGGCATGAACCTGCCGCGCTCCACCCGCGAAATGATCAACGTGGATGCTCCGCTGGTATCGCGCGGCAACCTCGAGCCGGGCGATCTGCTGTTCTTCGCCACCAATGGTCGTCGCGGTCGTGTCAGCCACGCCGGGATCTACCTGGGCGACAACCAGTTCATTCACTCCAGCAGTCGTCGCAGCGGCGGTGTCCGTATCGACAGCCTGGGTGACAGCTACTGGAGCAAGTCCTTCATCGAAGCCAAACGCGCTTTGGCGAACGCTCCAACCGTGGTTACCGCTCGCAAGTAATCACGCTTTTGTCGCCACGCTCGTGGCGACAGGCGGTCCTTCAGAGGCAATAGACTTAAACTTTACAAGGTGAAGTTAAAGTCTTACTTGAAGTTTGCCGCGTAGCCGCTAGAATCCTGATCTATATTGATGGCAAACCGCCTGCGTCCCAACGCAGGCGGTTTTGTTTTCTGTCGAATCGGCAGTAAAAGCCGCAGCCAGATCAGGATGTTCTGCTTATGACGATGACGGCCCGCCTTGCCCTGATGTTCTTCGCAGCGCTGCTCAGCGCTTGCGCCAGCCGCATTCCGCCGCCAGCCCCCGTGGTTCGCGCGCCGATTGTGTTCGGATCTTCCCAGGCTTTCTCTCCCGCTGCCGAAGACGTGCTGTTCCGCGCGCTCGGGCTGGTGGGCACGCCTTATCGCTGGGGCGGCAACACGCCGGACTCGGGCTTCGATTGCAGCGGCTTGATCGGTTTTGTCTACCGCGATGCGGCCGGCATCAGCCTGCCGCGCTCGACCCGCGAGATGATCGTCATGCAGGCGCCGAATGTCGGCAAGGAAGGGCTGCAGACCGGCGACCTGATCTTCTTCGCCACCAATGGCGGCTCTCAGGTCAGTCATGCGGGAATTTATGTCGGGGAAGGGCGTTTCGTTCACGCCCCGGCCACCGGCGGTACAGTGAAGCTGGACAGTCTGTCGAAAGCGTATTGGCAGAAAGCCTATCTGAGTGCCAAGCGCGTTCTGCAACCGGAGCATCTGGCGCACAACCCGTAAAGCTGCGAATCAATAAAAAACCGTGGGAGCACATTGGCTCCCACGGTTTTTTTGTTTCAGGGCGTGGGCTATTTGGCCGCCGACACCCGCCACACCTTGTTCCCCACATCGTCTGCGACCAGCAAAGCACCTTGCTGGTCGATCACCACGCCAACCGGGCGACCCAAAGCGTTTTCATCCTTGTCCAGAAAACCGGTGAGTACATCCACCGGCGTTCCGCTCGGCTTGCCAGCGCTGAACGGCACGAAGATCACCTTGTAGCCACTGTGCGGCTTGCGGTTCCACGAGCCGTGCTGGCCGATGAATGCGCCTTCCTTGAATTGGGCCGGCAGCGTGCTGCCCTCGGCGAAGGTCAGGCCCAGTGAGGCGGTGTGCGGGCCGACGGCGTAATCCGGAGCAATGGCTTTGGCAACAAGGTCCAGGTTTTGTGGTTCGACGCGCACATCGACGTGCTGGCCGTAATAGCTGAACGGCCAGCCATAGAAGCCGCCATCCTTGACCGAAGTGATGTAGTCCGGCACTAGATCACTGCCGATCTCGTCACGCTCGTTTACCGCAGTCCACAGCGCGCCGCTTTTCGGCTCCCAGGCCAGGCCGTTGGGGTTGCGAATGCCTGAAGCGAAGATCCGGTGATTACCGGTCGCCCGGTCCACTTCCCAGATCGCCGCGCGACCTTCTTCCTGATCCAGACCGTTTTCGCCGACGTTGCTGTTCGAACCGACCGTGACGTACAGCTTGCTGCCATCCTTGCTGGCAATGACGTTCTTGGTCCAGTGATGGTTGAGCGGGCCGCCCGGCAGGTCCACGACCTTGATCGGCTGGCTCTTGATTTCGGTTGTGCCGGGTTCGTAGTGAAAGCGCAGCAGGCGGTCGGTGTCGGCGACGTAAAGATCGTTGCCGACCAGCGTCATGCCGAACGGTGAATTGAGGTTTTGCAGAAACACCGTACGTGTCTCGGCCACTCCATCGTGATCGGCATCCCGCAGCAGGGTGATGCGGTTCGGGCTCGGTACGCCGGCACCGGCGCGGCCCATGACTTTTTTCATCACCCAACCGCGTATGCCTTTGCCATCGTCCGGTTTTGCCGGGGCATTGGTTTCCGCCACCAGCACATCGCCGTTGGGCAGCACGTAGAGCCAGCGCGGGTGATCGAGATTCTCGGCAAACGCCGCCACCTGGGTGCCTGCTGCTGGCGTCGGTTTCGCGCCCGCCGGCCAGCCGATCGCCGGGGCGATGTTCACCGTCGGGATCAGGGTCTTGTTCGGTTCGGGCAGTTTGGGGGACGGGCCGGTGCCGTCCGAGACTTGCAGGCTGGAGGATTCACCACAGGCGGTGAGCCCTCCGGCGAGTGCGATGACGAAAACGAGGTGGGGCTTGCGCATTACTGATCTTCCCTATGAATGCATTCCTAATCATAGAGAAGCACACGAGCCCGATGGTTCAACCTCTCAGCCGCGTGCCTCCTTGAACAGCACGGCAATGCCGGGATGGTAATTGCCGGCCTCGCTGCGCAATTTGCGGTAGGCGTACGGGAAGTACCAGGCGACGGCGCAGGTGTGTTCCTTCTGCAGGTCGTCAACCATGTCCTGCAGCTCTTCAGGGCTGGCGCTGTGCTGGGCTTTCTGAGGAGCGACGAACAGGCAGCCGAGTTTGAGATCGCTGGCGTAGCTGATGCGCTTGGCGTCGCTGGTGATATCGGCCAGGGCCTGAGTCAGATTCAGGCTGTTGACGCGCGGCCAGCGTTGGGTCGCCTGAATGTAGGCGCGATCTTCGGCGCCGGCCAGGAACAGGTCGGCCCGGGCATTGCGTTCGCCTTCTTCGTTCTGTTTGCGCGTGGCGGTGTCGCGCAGGGTGACCAGTTCGGCCATCCATGCGGCGGCGGACAACAGGCCGAGGTTGGCTTTTTCGTCGTGCCAATAGGGTGTGTCGTTGTCGCCGCGCACGGCGTTGTAGCGGTCGATACAGTCAAACCATCGTTCCAGCACCGGGCGCAGGAATTCCAGCCGCGGATTGCTGATGATCATGCCTTGCATGGTGCTCTCCCTTGTTATTGTGATGTGCTCTCTGCAGTCAAAAAGCATGGCTCTTTGATATCACTGCTGACAGTGTGGCACAAGATTGGCGTCAGATAATTGATCGACGGCAGTTATTTGCCGCACGACCCCCTCTTCATTTGACGCTCCACCCCCAACCCTCTAACCTTCGCGGCTTGTTTCAGGTGCTCTGTGACCGCTGTCGACAGAGTGAAACAGGGAAGCCGGTGAGGATTGTCTTCAAGCGAAGAACCATCACGATCCCGGCGCTGCCCCCGCAACGGTAAATGAGTGAAAGCTGCGCCTAATGCCACTGCTGCAAAGCGGGAAGGCGCGCAGCCAGGCGAACGCCGCTCATGAGTCCGGAGACCGGCCTGATCCATCCAGCGGCATCACGGTGGGCGATGCCAGGCTTGTTGCCGTCTATTCTTGTGCCTGCCCGCCGTTATCCAGCCTCAACGGAGAGCTCCCCCATGACTGATTCCCCCGAACGCGACGAGCGCCATCTGGCGCGCATGCAGCGCAAAAAAGCCGTGATCGACGAGCGCATCGCCAATTCGCCCGACGAATGCGGCCTGGTGCTGGTGCTGACCGGCAACGGCAAAGGCAAAAGCAGTTCGGCGTTCGGCATGCTCGCCCGCGCCATGGGCCACGGCATGCAGTGCGGCGTGGTGCAGTTCATCAAGGGCCGTAACAGCACAGGCGAAGAATTGTTTTTCCGCCGTTTCCCGGAGCAGGTGCGTTTTCATGTGATGGGCGAAGGCTTCACCTGGGAAACCCAGGACCGCCAGCGTGACATCGCCGCCGCCGAGGCTGCATGGGAAGTCTCCCGCGAACTGCTGCGTGATCCGTCGATCGGTCTGGTGGTGCTCGATGAACTGAACATCGCCCTCAAGCACGGTTACCTCGATCTGGATCAGGTGCTCAGCGATCTGCAGGCCCGTCCACCGATGCAGCACGTGATCGTCACCGGTCGCGCCGCCAAGCCGGAAATGATCGAGATGGGCGACACCGTCACCGAAATGGGCATGATCAAGCACGCCTTCCAGGCGGGCATCAAAGCGCAGAAAGGCGTCGAACTTTGAATCAACCACGTCACTGCCCGGCGGTACTGATCGCCGCGCCGGCCTCCGGCCAGGGCAAGACCACCGTCACTGCCGCACTGGCCCGTTTGCACCGCAATCAGGGCCGCAAGGTCCGCGTGTTCAAGTGCGGCCCGGACTTTCTCGACCCGATGATCCTCGAGCGCGCCAGCGGTGCGCCGGTCTATCAACTGGACATGTGGATGGTCGGCGAGCAGGAAAGCCGTCGTCTGTTGTGGGAAGCCGCCGCTGAAGCCGATCTGATCCTGATCGAAGGCGTGATGGGCCTGTTCGACGGCACACCATCGAGCGCCGATCTGGCGCGGCATTTCGGCGTGCCGGTACTCGGCGTGATCGACGGCACGGCCATGGCCCAGACCTTCGGCGCACTGGCTCTGGGCCTGGCGCGCTATCAGCCTGATCTGCCGTTCGCCGGCGTGCTGGCCAACCGCGTCGGCACGGTGCGCCATGCGCAGTTGCTTGAAGGCAGCCTGACCGAAGGCCTGCGCTGGTACGGCGCGTTGTCCCGGGAAACCGGGATCGAACTGCCGAGCCGCCATCTCGGTCTGGTGCAGGCCAGCGAACTCAATGATCTCGACGTACGCCTCGACGCCGCCGCCGAAGCGCTGGCCGGCACTTGCGAGGTAGCGCTGCCACCGGCCGTGGAGTTCGCTGCACCTGAAGTCGTGAAGACCGAAAGACTGCTCGAAGGCGTGCGGATTGCCGTCGCCCGTGACGAAGCCTTCGCTTTCACCTACGGCGCCAGTCTCGACCTGTTGCGGGCGATGGGCGCGGAGTTGAGTTTCTTCTCGCCGATCCGCGATACGCAATTGCCCGAAGCCGACAGCTTGTACCTGCCCGGCGGTTATCCGGAATTGCACCACGTTGCCTTGTCGCAGAACGCCGATATGCTCAAAGCGATCCGCGCGCATCACGCCACCGGTAAACCGCTGCTCGCCGAATGTGGTGGCATGCTCTATCTGCTGGATTCGCTGACCGATGTCGAAGGCTCCCGCGCCGAACTGGTCGGGTTGCTCAGTGGTGACGCAGTGATGCAGAAGCGCCTGGCAGCTTTGGCCCTGCAATCCGTCGAACTGCCGGAAGGCTTGCTGCGCGGTCACACCTATCACCATTCCCTGACCACCACCGAATTGACGCCGATTGCCCGAGGCCACAGTCCCAATGGCGGTCGCGGCGCCGAAGCGGTGTACCGGGAAGGGCGGATGACTGCCTCGTACGTGCACTTTTATTTCCCGTCGAACCCGTCGGCGATTGCCGCACTGTTGGTGCCATGACCGACAACGCCTTTACTGAAACCGAGCGCGCAGCGGTCTACCGCGCCATCGCCGAACGCCGCGACATGCGCCACTTCAGCGGCGGCACGGTCGAGCCGGAACTGCTGCGCCGTTTGCTGGAAGCCGCGCATCAGGCGCCGAGCGTCGGCCTGATGCAGCCGTGGCGCTTCATCCGCATCAGCGACCGCGCCTTGCGCGAACAGATCCAGAATCTTGTGGAAGAAGAACGGGTACGCACCGCCGAAGCCCTCGGCGAGCGCAGCGACGAGTTCATGAAGCTCAAGGTCGAAGGCATCAACGACTGTGCGGAAGTGCTGGTCGCAGCCTTGATGGACGATCGCGAGCGTCACATTTTCGGCCGTCGCACGCTGCCGGAAATGGACATGGCGTCGCTGTCCTGCGCGATCCAGAACCTGTGGCTGGCGGCGCGAGCCGAAGGCCTGGGCATGGGCTGGGTGTCGCTGTTCGAACCGCAGGCGCTGGCCGATCTGCTGCAACTGCCGGCCGGGGCCAAGCCGCTGGCGGTTCTTTGTCTGGGGCCGGTCAAGGAATTCTATCCGGCGCCGATGCTGGTACTCGAAGGGTGGGCGCAGGCGCGTCCGCTCAATGAGCTGCTGTATGAAAATTTCTGGGGAGTGAGTCAATGAGTGTGGCGTTGTTGAGTGTCGCCGCGGTTGCGCTGGATGCGCTGCTGGGTGAACCGAAACGCTGGCATCCGCTGGTGGCGTTCGGCAATTTTGCCGGGCGCATCGAGCAACGTTTCAACACCGGCGGGCGCGGCTGGCGCAGCCATGGTGTCACCGCGTGGGTGATCGCGGTGCTGCCGCTGACGTTACTTGCCACGGCATTGTCGTGGGCGCCTTATGTGGGCTGGATCGTCGAGATCATCGCGCTGTATTGCGCCCTTGGCATGCGCAGCCTCGGCGAGCACGTCGAGCCGGTGGCCAAGGCCCTGCGCAGCGATGATCTGGAGGAAGCGCGCAAACGCGTGGGGTATCTGGTCAGCCGCCAGACCAGTGAACTGGACAGCACCGCCGTCGCCCGTGCTGCCACCGAGTCGGTGCTGGAGAACGGTAGCGATGCGGTGTTCGCCGCGATCTTCTGGTTTGTCGTGGCCGGTGCGCCGGGCGTGGTGCTCTATCGCCTGAGCAACACCCTCGACGCAATGTGGGGCTATCGCAACGAACGTTTCGAGCGTTTCGGCTGGGCCGCGGCAAAGATCGACGATGTCCTTAACTACATTCCTGCACGTCTGGTGGCGTTGACCTACGCGCTGCTGGGCAAGACCCGACTCGCGCTGAAATGCTGGCGCACCCAGGCGCCGAAATGGGACAGCCCGAACGCCGGTCCGGTGATGGCGGCCGGTGCAGGTGCCTTGGGCGTCGAGCTGGGTGGTCCGGCGATCTATCACGGCGAGCTGCACGAACGTCCGCAACTGGGCGAGGGTGCCCCGGCGGATGCCGATTCCATCGATCGCGGCTGGCAATTGGTCCAGCGCGGGGTATGGTTATGGCTGCTGATTCTCTGCGTGGGGGCTGAATTCTATGCTTGAGCACGGTGGCCGGCTGCGCAGGGCGGCGCTGGAGTACGGCATCGCCGAAGAAGACTGGCTCGACCTGTCCACCGGGCTGGCGCCATGGCCGTTTCCGGTCCCGGAGATCCCGTTGCGAGCCTGGGCGCGCTTGCCGGAAACCGATGACGGCTTGGAACAGGCGGCCTGCGACTACTACGGCGCTGCGCAGGTGCTGCCGGTGGCCGGTTCGCAGATGGCCATCCAGTTGCTGCCGCGTCTGCGCCGGGCCGGCAAGGTCGGTGTGCTGTCGCCGTGTTATGCCGAGCATGCCGAGGCCTGGCGGCGCAGCGGTTACATCGTGCGCGAGGTGCTGGAGCAGGAAGTCGATTTCTTCCTCGACAGCCTCGACGTGCTGGTGGTGGTCAACCCGAACAATCCCACCGGCCTGAGCCTGACGCCGGCGAAGTTGCTCGACTGGCACGCGCGACTGGCCCAGCGCGGCGGCTGGCTGGTGGTGGACGAAGCGTTCATGGACAACACCCCGCAGTTGAGCCTGGCGCCGCATACCCATCAGGTCGGACTGATCGTGTTGCGTTCCTTCGGCAAGTTTTTCGGGCTGGCCGGTGTGCGGCTCGGGTTCGTGCTGGCCGAGCGCAAGTTGCTCCGTTTACTGGCCGAGCAGGTGGGTCCCTGGGCTGTCAGCGGGCCGACCCGGGTGCTGGGGCAGGCCTGCCTGCAAGACACCGAAGGCCACACTCGTCAGCGAATTCGCAGCGACGAAGCCAGCGAACGACTGGCTGCGCTGCTCGAACGCTACGGCTTCAAGCCTCAGGGCGGCTGTGCGCTGTTTCAGTGGCTGATCACCGAGCATGCTCACGCACTGCACGAATTCATGGCCCGTCGCGGCATCCTGCTGCGTCTTTTCACGCACAACAGCAGCCTGCGTTTCGGCCTGCCGGCCAATGCCGCCGATGAGGCGCGTCTTGAGCAGGCTCTGCAAGCATTCGCCATTGACCGCTCTATGGAAAAGACACCCGCATGACCACTTTAATGGTGCAGGGCACCACCTCCGATGCCGGCAAAAGTACGCTGGTGACGGCGCTGTGCCGCTGGGCAACCCGTCAGGGTGTCGCCGTGGTGCCGTTCAAACCGCAGAACATGGCGCTCAACAGCGCGGTGACTGCCGACGGCGGCGAAATCGGCCGGGCGCAAGCGGTGCAGGCGCAGGCCTCGCATCTTGAACCGCACACCGACATGAACCCGGTGCTGCTCAAGCCCAACAGCGACACCGGCGCCCAGGTCATCATCCACGGGCGTGCGGTCACCAGCATGAACGCCGTTGCCTATCACGACTACAAAGCCATCGCCATGCAGGCGGTGCTCGCCTCTCACGAGCGCTTGAGCACAGCGTATCCGCTGGTAATGGTCGAGGGCGCGGGCTCGCCGGCGGAGATCAATCTGCGCGCCGGTGACATCGCCAACATGGGGTTCGCCGAAGCGGTGGACTGCCCGGTGCTGTTGATTGCTGACATCAATCGAGGCGGCGTGTTTGCCCATCTGGTGGGCACGCTGGAACTGCTGTCACCGAGCGAGCAGGCACGGGTGAAGGGCTTCATCATCAACCGTTTTCGTGGCGATATCGCCTTGCTGCAACCGGGCCTCGACTGGCTGGAACAACGCACCGGCAAACCCGTGGTGGGCGTCCTGCCGTACGTGATGGATCTGCATCTGGAAGCCGAGGACGGCATCGACCAGCGTCAGACCGACAAGGCCGAGCAAGTCCTGAAAGTGGTGGTGCCGGTGCTGCCGCGCATCAGCAATCACACCGATTTCGATCCGCTGCGTTTGCATCCGCAGGTTGACCTGCAATTCATCGGCCCGGGGCAGGCGATTCCGCCAGCCGACCTGATCATCCTGCCGGGCTCGAAAAGCGTCCGTAGCGATCTGGCCTATCTGCGCGCCAATGGCTGGGAAACCGCCATCAGCCGACATCTGCGTTATGGCGGCAAGCTGTTGGGGATTTGTGGCGGTCTGCAAATGCTCGGCGATCAGGTTCACGATCCGCTCGGCCTGGAAGGCGCGCCGGGTTCCAGTGCTGGTCTGGGGCTGCTGGCATTCGAAACCCAGCTCGAAGCCGAGAAGCAGCTGCGCAATGTGCGCGGGCGTCTGGCGCTGGAAGATGCAGAGGTCAGCGGTTATGAAATTCATGCGGGTGTGACGACGGGGGCTGCGCTGGAAAACGCCGCTGTTCATCTGGACGATGGCCGTTGCGACGGCGCCCAAAGCTCTGACGGCCAGATTTTCGGCACCTACCTGCACGGCTTGTTCGAATCGCCGGCGGCCAGTGCGGCGCTGTTGCGCTGGGCCGGCTTGAACGATGTGCAGGAAGTGGATTACCACGGCCTGCGCGAGCGCGATATCGAGCGGCTGGCGGATCTGGTGGAGAAGCACCTGGATACCGGGCTGTTACGTGAACTCTGTGGAATGTCCCCATGCTCCAGTTGATCCTCGGCGGCGCCCGCTCCGGCAAAAGTCGCCTGGCCGAAAAACTCGCCACTGACAGCGCGCTGGCCGTGACGTACATCGCCACCAGCCAGCCGCTGGATGGCGAGATGAATGAACGCGTCGCTCATCACCGGGCGCGGCGTCCTGCCGAATGGGCATTGATCGAAGAACCGCTGGAACTGGCCCGTGTGCTGCGCGAAACCGCCAGCACCGAGCGTTGCCTGCTGGTGGACTGCCTGACGCTGTGGCTGACCAATCTGCTGATGCTCGAAGACGCCGAACGTCTCGTCGCCGAACGCGAAGCCCTGCTCGAATGCCTGGCGGCGCTGCCGGGTGAAATCATTTTTGTCAGCAACGAGACCGGAATGGGTGTCGTGCCGCTGGGCGAATTGACTCGCCGCTACGTCGATGAAACCGGTTGGCTGCATCAAGCTCTGGCCGAGCGTTGTCAGCGAGTCGTCCTGACCGTCGCCGGCCTGCCCCTGACTCTGAAAGGACCTGCGTTATGACTCAAGCCTGGTGGCTGAACCCGTGCAAACCGGTGGATACGAACGCCGTTGAAAACGCCGCGGCGCGTCAGCAGCAATTGACCAAACCCGCCGGCTCCCTCGGGCAGCTCGAATCGGTGGCGGTGCAACTGGCCGGATTGCAGGGCCGGATCAAGCCGACACTCGATCAGGTCTGGATCGCGATTTTTGCAGGCGACCACGGCGTTGTCGCCGAAGGCGTTTCCGCGTTCCCGCAGGAAGTCACCGGGCAGATGCTGCTGAACTTCGTCAGTGGCGGTGCGGCGATCAGCGTGCTGGCGCGGCAACTCGGTGCGCAACTGGAAGTGGTGGATCTGGGCACCGTGACCCCGTCGCTGAACCTGCCGAGTGTGCGCCACCTCAACATCGGCCCGGGCACGGCGAATTTCGCCAAGGGCCCGGCGATGACTCAGGCTCAGGGTGAACTGGCCTTGCAGGGCGGCCGCGACAGCGTGCTGCGCGCGAAGGCGGCGGGTGCGCAATTGTTCATCGCCGGCGAAATGGGCATCGGCAACACCACGGCTGCCAGTGCGCTGGCCTGTGCGCTGCTCGATTGCCCGGTGGCGCGTCTGACCGGGCCCGGCACCGGGTTGAATGCCGAAGGCGTCAGCCACAAGGCGCAGGTGATCGAGCGGGCGCTGGCGCTGCACGCGGCGCAACGTGGGGACGCGTTGCAGACCCTGTTCAATCTCGGCGGGTTCGAGATTGCGGCTTTGGTCGGCGCGTATCTCGCGTGCGCTCAGGAAGGGGTTGCGGTGCTGGTGGACGGTTTTATCTGCACCGTTGCGGCGCTGGTGGCGGTGCGGCTGAATCCTGCCTGCCGTGAATGGCTGCTGTTCGGCCATCGCGGCGCCGAGCCGGGCCATCGTCATGTGCTGGAAACCCTTGGCGCCGAACCGCTGCTGGAACTGGGCTTGCGTCTGGGCGAGGGCAGCGGTGCGGCGCTGGCGGTGCCGTTGCTGCGTCTGGCCTGCGACCTGCACGGGCAGATGGCGACCTTCGCCGAAGCGGCGGTGGCGGATCGCCCGGCATGACCTTGCGTCTGGACCTGCTGCGACACGGTGAAACCGAACTCGGCGGCGGCCTGCGTGGCAGTCTCGACGATGCACTGACCGAAAAGGGCTGGGCGCAGATGCGCGAGGCGGTGATCGGGCAGGGGCCGTGGGATCGGCTGGTCAGTTCGCCGTTGCAGCGTTGCGCGCGATTCGCTGATGAGTTGGGCGCGCGACTGGATCTGTCGGTGTCTCTGGACAAGGATTTCCAAGAGCTGCATTTCGGTGCCTGGGAAGGGCAGAGCGCGGCGGCGTTGATGGAGACCGATGCCCAAGCGCTTGGGCTGTTCTGGGCCGATCCCTATGCATTTACTCCGCCGCAGGGTGAGGCGGTCAGCGACTTTTCAGCGCGGGTGCTGGCGGCGGTCATGCGTTTGCACGCAGCACATGCGGGGGAGCGAGTGTTACTGGTCAGTCATGGTGGCGTCATGCGCCTGTTGCTGGCCCGGGCCCGTGGTTTGCCCCGTGAACAATTGCTTAATGTCGAAGTTGGTCATGGCGCGTTGTTTTCCTTGATCGTCGAGGCCGATGGTTCGTTCAAGGAAGTGTGCTGACATGCTGCCCCTGTGGATCGCCCTGCAATTTCTCAGCAGCCTGCCGATTCGTCTGCCGGGCATGCCGGCGCCTGAACAGGTTGGGCGCTCGCTGCTGTTTTATCCGCTGGTGGGTTTGTTGTTCGGTGTGATTCTCTGGGCACTGAACATTGCTCTTGCCGGCGCGCCATTGCTGCTACACGGGGCGTTGCTGCTGACGGTGTGGGTGCTGCTCAGCGGCGCGCTGCACCTCGATGGGCTGGCGGACAGCGCCGATGCGTGGCTCGGTGGTTTCGGTGATCGTGAGCGCACGCTGACGATCATGAAGGATCCGCGTAGCGGTCCGATTGCGGTGGTGACGCTGGTGCTGGTGTTGCTGCTCAAATACGCCGCGTTGTTGGCTTTGATCGAAAAGCACCAAGGAATGGCGTTGATCATCGTGCCGCTGATGGGGCGAGCAGCGCTGCTCGGACTGTTCCTCACCACGACCTATGTGCGGGCCGGCGGATTGGGGCAAGCGCTGGCCGATCATCTGCCGCGCAAAGCGGGTTGGCAGGTGCTGGCGGTGAGTTCAGTGGTGTGCGTGCTGATCGCCGGGTTCAACGCTGTCGTGGCGCTGCTGCTGTCGGTCGTCGTGTTCATCTGGCTGCGGCATTTGATGGTGCGGCGACTGGGCGGAACCACCGGTGATACGGCCGGTGCGTTGCTGGAATTATTGGAGATGTCAGTGCTGGTCGGGCTGGCCTTGTTTTGATAAGTAACTTTGATCTGTAACTTGATTTAACACAGTCGCGGGTATATACACGCATCATGCTTCCTTCTCAGTGTTTGTGCACCAACCTGCGTCGCGCCGCTCGTGGCGTCAGCAGGCATTACGACGGCGCTCTCGACGGCTTCGGGATTAACGTTGCCCAGTATTCTTTGCTGTGCAATCTGCAGCGGCTGGATCAGCCGAGCATTTCCGAACTGGCCGAGGCCATGGGGCTGGATCGCAGCACCCTCGGGCGCAATCTGCGGGTGCTGGAAGGCGATGGGCTGGTGGCGCTGGCCGAGGGCGAAGATATGCGCAACCGCATCGTCCGGCTGACTGAAACCGGCGCACAGCGCCTGGCAGCGGCCCTGCCGGCCTGGGAAGCGGCGCAACAGCGGTTGATCGACCGACTGGGTGCCGAGAAGCGTGAAACCTTGCTGCGGCTGTTGGATGAACTGGCCTGAGGGCCGGTTTTTTCCGAATCTAAGCGGGTATATACCCGCGACTGGAGAATAACAATGAGTTCGATGTGGCGTACGTGCGGTTGGGTGTTGCTGGGGAGTGCGCTGATTCTGGCGTTGTCATTGGGCGTGCGGCACGGCTTCGGCTTGTTCCTGTCGCCGATGAGCGCCCAGTTTGGCTGGGGTCGCGAGGTATTCGCCTTCGCCATCGCCTTGCAGAACCTGATCTGGGGCCTGGCACAGCCCTTCACCGGCGCACTGGCCGACCGCTTCGGCGCGGCGAAAGTGGTGCTGATCGGCGGCGTGCTTTACGCCTTGGGACTGGTGTTCATGGGGCTGTCGGAGACCGCTTTGGGTCTGTCCCTGAGTGCCGGTTTGCTGATCGGTGTCGGGCTCTCCGGTACTTCTTTCTCGGTGATTCTCGGTGTGGTCGGGCGTGCCGTTCCGCCGGAAAAACGCAGCATGGGCATGGGTATCGCCAGCGCCGCTGGTTCTTTCGGCCAATTCGCGATGCTGCCGGGCACCCTCGGGCTGATTGGCTGGTTGGGTTGGTCGGCCGCGTTGCTGGTGCTGGGTTTGCTGGTGGCGCTGATCGTGCCGCTGGTGAGCATGCTCAAGGACAAGCCGCTGCCGGTGCTCGGGCATGAACAAACCCTGTCCGAAGCCCTGCGTGAAGCTTGCTCGCACTCCGGGTTCTGGCTGTTGGCGTTCGGTTTCTTCGTCTGCGGTTTCCAGGTGGTGTTTATCGGCGTGCACCTGCCGGCGTATCTGGTCGACCAGCATCTGCCGGCCACCGTCGGCACCACGGTGCTGGCGTTGATCGGCCTGTTCAACATCTTCGGCACCTACACCGCCGGCTGGCTCGGCGGGCGCATGTCCAAGCCGCGTTTGCTGACCGGGCTGTACCTGCTGCGGGCGGTGGTGATCGTGCTGTTCCTGTGGCTGCCGGTGACGACGACTACGGCGTATCTGTTCGGTATGGCGATGGGGTTCCTGTGGCTGTCGACGGTGCCGTTGACCAACGGTACGGTGGCGACCTTGTTTGGCGTGCGAAACCTGTCCATGCTCGGCGGGATCGTGTTCCTGTTCCATCAGATCGGCTCATTCCTCGGCGGCTGGCTGGGCGGGGTGGTGTATGACCGTACCGGGAGTTATGACTTGATCTGGCAAGTGGCGATTCTCTTGAGCCTATTGGCAGCCGCGCTGAACTGGCCGGTGCGCGAGCGTCCGGTCGAGCGTCTGCAGGCCCGTACGAGCGCGGCATGAAGCGAATCTGGCCACGAATCGCCATCACCGCACTCGGCGCTGTCTTGCTGGCGCTGGTGTGGTGGGGCTGGCATCAGGGCGGCCTGGCGCTGATGCAGTTGGGCATGGGCGCTTGCCTGTAGGCTCTGAGGGCGAGTAACGTCGGGTTCTGACGACTGCTCAAGGATGCCCGACATGCTCAAGCGCTGGTGTGCTGTTCCCGCGTTGCTGATGGCGTTGACCGGACTGGCCCAGGCCGCGGACTGTCCGGAATTGTTGCAAGGTTCGCTGCCCAAATTGCGGGCCAAGGAATCCATCGACCTGTGCCAGCGCTACGCCGACAAACCGCTGGTGGTGATCAACACCGCCAGCTTCTGTGGTTTCGCCCCGCAGTTCGAGGGCCTCGAAGCGCTCAACCAGCGCTACAAGGCGCAAGGGCTGGAAATGCTCGGCGTACCCTCCAATGACTTCAAGCAAGAGTCCAAGGACAGCGCCGAGACCGCCAAGGTCTGCTACGCCAACTACGGCGTGACCTTCACCATGACCGAGCCGCAGAAAGTCCGTGGTGACGGTGCCACCCATCTGTTCCAGGTGCTGGCCGCGCAAAGCAGTGCGCCGAAGTGGAATTTCTATAAATACGTAGTCGATCGTCAGGGCAAGGTGATCGCCAATTTCTCCAGCCTGACCAAACCTGACGATCCGGAGTTTTTGGCGGCCATTGAGAAAGCCATTGCATCCAAACCCCTGAAACCCTGATCGACGCCCATTAAAAAGCCCCGCCTCTGTCGAGAGAGCGGGGCTTTTTAATGGGCGAGGGGTTAGCCTCGCCGTACAGCATCAGAAGCGGTAGGTCGCACCGACACCGAAACCGTTTGCCGAGTTTTCATACTTGGCATCGTAGGTCTGGCCACGATCGTTTTCGTTGCGGATCTTGACGGCTTCTTCCTTCAGGTACGAGTAGGCTACGTCGATGGTCAGGTCTTCGGTCGGGCTCCAGCCGGCACCGATGCTGAAAATGGTCCGGTCACCGGTAGGGATGCGCGGCGAACGGTCGACGTTGTTGGTCGGCGACTGGTCGAAGGTCAGACCGGTACGCAGTACCCATTCCTTGTTCAACTGGTAGGAAGTACCGACGGCGTAAGCCCAGCTGTCATGCCAGTTCTGCTCTTCGGTGATCTCGCCGAACTGACCGGCCAGCAGAGGCTGTACACCGGAGTTCTTGACAGTGATCTTTTCCAGCTGGCTCCAGCGGGTCCAGGTGGTACCGGCGTAGACGTTCCAGCGATCGTTGATCGCCTGGGTTACCGAAAAGTCCACGGATTCAGGCGTGGTGATCTTCAGCGAAGCGTCGTATTTCTGGCTTGTACCGAGACCGACCAGACCCAGGGCACCGTAATTGACCTTGGTGTTGCCTTCGAGCTTGTAATCGACCTTGGAGTGGTAGGTCAGGCCCAGGCGAGTGGTGTCGGTTGCCTGAACCAGCACGCCGATGTTGTAGCCCAGCGCGGTATCGTCACCCTTGATCTTGACCTTGCCGTCCGGCAGGGCCTGAGTGATCGACAGGTTGGATTCCAGGGTGCCGTCGATACGGTTGATGGTCGGACCGAAACCGACCGAAACCACGTCGTTGAATTTGTAGCTGACGGTTGGCTGGAAAGTGATGACCTGTACTTCGGACTTGCTGCCGAAGTAGCGGCCGGCAAAGCCTTTTTCATAGTCGGTAATCAGGCCGAAGGGTACGTACACACCCAGGCCGAATGCCCAATGCTCATCGATCGGCTTGACGTAGAAACCCATAGGAACCGAGGTGAAGGGCACCATGTCGCCTTTGTTGCTGCCGCCGTTGGGGCTGGAGCTGGCGTCGCTGATATCGGTCTTGGCATCGAGGAATGCAACGCCACCGGTGACTTGTTCGCGAGTGAGGCGCGACATGCCGGCAGGGTTGCCGTAAACAGTGCTTGCGTCGTCGGCAGAAGAAGATCGCCCGGCGTACCCGGTCCCCATCCCGCTGATGCTGTGTTCGTTGATGGCAAAGCCAGCGGCGAAGATCTGCGTGGATGCCAGGGAAACGGCGAGGCTAATGGTGGTTTTGAGCATTACTTTTTTCATTATTAGAACTCCTGGTGATCACCGGGGCGAAAATTACCAACATTTTCGTCCTAGCGCTATAGTCCGTATGGCTTGAGTTAGAGCGGTTTTGTAGGACAATCCGACCAGATTCGCGACCCGTTGGCCGATCTTGCGAAACCGGTGAGTCAGCACGCGACCTGATTCAGCGGTGAAACACTGGTCTGCCATGCACAGGTGAAGTCGCGCAGGCGACCCTGGGGTTGAAAGGTCTGACGCCAGATACGGGCCATTGCGAGCAGGTCGTCCGGGTCGGGGAGGGTGGGGGTCTGTTCTTCTACCAGCAGCCATGCGATGGCGGTGGCGTAACGCAGATTGACGGTCAGTTCGAGGTGCGGGCTGCTAAGAAAGGCATGCTGGCTGGCGAGGCCGCGAACCAGGCTGGCGCGCTCCGGATCGAGCGCCAGGTAATGGTCCCACAGCGCCTGGTGGCGATGTTCGGCAATCCGGTACAGGCCGTGGCCACGGCGGTCATGCAGGGCGGAACCCAGGGCGGACTGGCTGGCGGCGATGCCCAGCAGCAGGGATTCGGCGGTGGCGCAGTGACGTCCCAGATAAATCAGCGTGGGACGGATCACATAGCGGCACAGTTCGCTGGCAGCGATACCCATAAAACCCTCGGATCTTGTTATTGGGCGGCGAGACCTGAAGGGGAGCTTGGCAGCTGTGGATCGAATCAGGCTCGCCGGAAGCGGATCACGCCGCTTGAGTTGAAGTGTAGTGTCATATTCGCGACGTAAAGGCCTGTTTTTAAAATATTTCCGGCGGGCAGTTATAACCGTTATATCGGTTGGTGCTTAACCGGGAAGGGTAAAAAGAGAAACATCGGGCAATAAAAAGCCCCGCTTTTCAGGCGGGGCTTTTGCTTTTGCAGCCATTTCGGCCTCTCAGGCGATCAATGCCTGACGGGTGCGATCAATCACGGCCTGCAGCGGTTCGGCGCTGGAGTATTGATCAGGGTACAGACGCTCGCTGTGGCGGGCGATCCCGTGCTCATTGACCACGGTGAAGCTGAAGCAGCCTTTGCGAGCGGCCATGATCAGGCAGTTCATTGGAGCAAAAGCGTTGGTTAGGGTGCGAATGGCATCCTGAGTCTGGATTTGAGTAGACATAGTTATTAGGTGTTCCTACAAATGACACGGATAAGAACCGTGCAACGTTAAAACGTTCCAGTAACGCAGACCACCATTGGTCGAACGAAGAACCCGACTGGAACAAAGCAGCCAGTTTGAAGCGCTGATAAGTTGTCGCGCTTGGGCTGGCAGGTAGGTACTTAGGAGGACAGGCAACACATCGAGGGCAGAGGTTCTGGGCCCGGGGTGAAGATCCTGATCAATTTGCAGGTTGGTTCGGTCAGAGTAAGGGCTCTTTGCAACATCCTTTGATTCGATTCAAAGGCTGTGTCGTCGCAAGATTTACCTGGAAACCATCGAGGGGTCGGGCCCGCTTTGTCGGTGGAGGCTTCTCCGAGAGAAGGCTGACCGTGGGGGTTGTTCGACCGGAATTGACTTTCAGCTTGGTACTAACGCCGCGGATACTAACGGAACACATCGAGGAAGGCAAACCTGATTTTTAAAAAGAACAGACGGACTGTTCCTTGAGCCCCGGCCCCGCCCCGATTTGGCTCACATTCCGACCGTCGGTCGTCGCGGTGGGCAAGCCGAACAGGCACAACGCCGGGGCTTATTCCCAGCCCGGCTGGCAAAACGACCCGAAAAAGCGCACCGATATAACCGCGTAACAGGTACTTGTGCACATTAGTTGCGCGGACGGTAACGACGCTGTCACATCGAACCTGACCCCGGTGGCTGCCTGTAACGAAAGTTTAAGTCAATGAAAAACATCGCTTTTTTTTACTGGTGAAAAAATCGTCAGTTTGACTGCGGGCCCCATTCCACAAGGCTTTGCGGCGAGTCGGGGGCGGTTGTCCACTGAGTTATCCACAGCTTCTGTGGATTGTCCCGAGCGCTTGCTCTAGCACGGGCGTGCCGGGTTTTTTTCGACTTTACCTGTGCGAAAAAAAGAGTAGAGTGGCGCGCCCTTCGATCTGTCCCACAGTGCTTTATGAAGTTTCGTTCATCTCCAGATTCTGTTACTTCCCAACCCCTTCGTGTTACCGCTCCCAAGCGATTTTCCGTGCGCGTTGCCGAATGGCTGCTCGACAGCCCGCGCCTGGGCGACAGCCAGAACGCCAAACACCTCGCCGGCCGCCTGCTCAAACAACCGGCCCGGGAAGGCGTGGTTGTGGCGCAAAGCCGCCTTGGCCAGTTGATGTGCCGTGAGTGCGGCAACGCGCGGGATCGTCGTATCGGCCAGGACCTGCTGCGTCAGGCTGCCCGTGCGGGTGATCGGCGCGCACAACAGGAACTCGGCCTGATCGAAGACTGAGCTGTCCAAGACCTGACGCCTTGGTTAACCTTCAGGCTTTATCGGATCGGCGGGAATCACTATGGCGATGGACTTGACCAGCATCTTGCTCGGCTTGGCAGGCGCGGCGTTACCGCTGCTGGCACTGGCCTGGCAACTGCAGCGCCGGGCCAGTCATGGCGAGTCCGAAGTCGCGTTGCTCGAAGAGCGGCTGGCCATGGCGCAGATGGCCCAGGACGGCCTCAACGCCCAGCTCGAAGCCAGTCGCGATGAAATCGCCGACCTCGGCCAGGCCAATGCCGCCAAACAGGCTGATCTCGCGGCCGTGCGCCGAGAAGTCGAACTGTTGCAGATCGAGCGTGACGACGCCCGTGACGCCGCCCATGCCTGGAACCTCGAACGTGCCAGCAAGGAAGCCGAACTGCGGCGCCTGGACGCCCAGGCTGCTTCCCTGAATGCCGAATTGCGCGAACAGCAGGAAAGCCATCAACAACGTCTCGATGACCTGCAGGGCTCCCGCGACGAGTTGCGCGCCCAGTTCGCCGAGCTGGCCGGCAAGATCTTCGATGAGCGTGAACAGCGTTTCGCTGAAACCAGCCAGCAGCGCCTCGGACAGTTGCTCGATCCATTGAAAGAACGCATCCAGTCCTTCGAAAAACGGGTCGAGGAAAGCTATCAGGCCGAAGCCCGCGAGCGCTTCTCTTTGGCCAAGGAGCTTGAGCGTCTGCAACAACTGAACCTGCGCCTGAGCGATGAAGCCACCAATCTGACCCGCGCCCTGAAAGGCCAGAAAACCCAGGGCAACTGGGGCGAACTGATCCTGGAGCGAGTGCTGGAACATGCCGGGCTGGAGAAGGGCCGCGAGTATCAGACCCAGGTCAACCTCAAGGGGCCGGACGGTGAACGCTTCCAGCCGGACGTGATCATTTACCTGCCGGGCGACAAGCAGGTGGTGGTCGACTCCAAGGTCAGCCTCACCGCGTATCAGCAATACGTTGCGGCGGACGACGATGCCATCGGCCAGATCGCCATGAAGCAGCACGTACTGTCGCTGCGCAGTCACGTCAAAGGCCTGGCCGGCAAGGATTACAAGCGCCTTGAAGGGCTGCACAGCCTCGATTTCGTCTTGCTGTTCGTGCCCATCGAAGCGGCGTTTTCCGCGGCGCTGCAAGCCGAACCGACGCTGTTCCAGGAAGCCTTCGACCGCAATATCGTGATCGTCAGCCCGACCACGCTGCTCGCCACCCTGCGGGTCATCGACAGCCTGTGGAAACAGGAACGCCAGAGCCAGAACGCCCGGGAAATCGCTGAGCGTGCCGGATGGCTGTACGACAAGTTCGTGCTGTTCATTCAGGATCTGGACGAAGTCGGCAATCGTCTGCAGCAACTGGACAAAGCCTACAGCGCAGCGCGAAACAAACTGACAGAAGGGCGCGGCAACCTGGTCAGCCGCAGCGAGCAGCTGAAATTGCTCGGCGCACGAGCGAGCAAGAGCCTGCCGGCAGATCTGCTGGAGCGCGCCATGACCGACGCCGACGGGTTGGTCGAACTGCCTGAATAAGTTGCTTTTCTAGAGCGGCAAATAGCGACTCAACAACGCCCGCAGCGCCGCCGGTTTCACCGGTTTGGCCAGATAATCCAGCCCCGCCGCGTGTACCCGCGCCACGGTTTCCGGATGCCCGTCGGCGCTGATCACCACACCGGGCACCGGTTCGCCCAGGCTTGTACGCAACCACGCCATCAGGTCGGTGCCGGTTTCACCGTGATCGAGGTGGAAATCCACAAGCGCCAGCTGCGGCCGCACGCCATCGTTAAGCAGCGCAGCGCATTCCTCGCGGTTGCGCGCCGTCCACACCTGACAACCCCAACGCGTGAGCAGGCTGTTCATGCCGATCAGAATGCTGTCTTCGTTATCGATGCACAGCACCTGCGCGCCGCTGTGCAACTTGCCGTTGAGTTCGACCGCAGCGCTCGGCTGTGCAGTCTGCGTCCGCGCCAGCGGCACCCGCACACTGAACACACTGCCGCGTCCAGGCCATGAACGAACGCGCAAGGTATGCCCGAGCACCCGGCACAAGCCGTCGGCAATCGCCAGACCCAGGCCCAGGCCTTTCTCGGCGCGAGTCTGGTGGCTGTCGAGGCGTTTGAATTCTTCAAAAATCACTTGCTGCTTGTCTTCCGGAATCCCCGGCCCGCGATCCCAGACCTCCAGACAGATTTCGCCCTGGCGCCGGCGCACGCCCAGCAACACCGGGCCTTTGGCGTAGCGGAAGGCATTGGTCAGAAAGTTCTGCAATATCCGTCGCAGCAACTTGATGTCGCTGTCGATGCGCAAATGGCTGCCGCGTACCCGGAAGTTCAAACCCTGCTCCTGTGCCAGAACCTTGAACTCGGCCCCGAGGGTGTCGAACAGCTCATTGACCGCGAACGGCTTGCGATCCGGGTTGATCTTGCCGTTTTCCAGGCGGGAAATGTCCAGCAGGTCGCTGATCAGGTCTTCGGCAGAACGCAGCGAACTGTCCAGATGCTGCACCAGTTTCTGTGCCTCGCCGCTCAAGCCATCGTCCTGATGGGAGAGGGCGGCGGAGAACAGCCGTGCGGCGTTCAAGGGTTGCATCAAGTCATGGCTGACCGCCGCGAGGAAGCGGGTTTTCGACTGGTTGGCCGCCTCGGCGTTGCCTTTGGCTTCCGTCAGCGCGACGTTGAGTTGCGACAGTTCCTGAGTCCGTTCGCTGACCCGTTGCTCCAGCCCTTCGTTGGCCTCGGTCAGTGCCTGTTCGGCTTCGCGGAACGCGGTGATGTCGGTGAAACTCATCACGAAACCGCCGCCGGGCATCGGGTTGCCGATCAGCTCGATCACCCGGCCATTGGGGAACAATCGCTCGGAGGTGTGAGCGCGGCCCTGACGCATCCAGTGCAGGCGTCGGGCGACGTGGACTTCCGCTTCGCCGGGGCCGCACAAACCGCGTTCGGCGTTGTAGCGGATGATGTCGGCAATTGGCCGGCCAACGCTGATCAAACCGTCCGGGTAGTTGAACAACTCCAGATAACGCCGGTTCCAGGCCACCAGTTTCAGCGACTGGTCGACCACGCTGATGCCCTGGGTGATGTTTTCGATGGCGCCTTGCAGCAGCGCACGGTTGAACTGCAGCACTTCCGAGGCTTCGTCGGCGATCCGGACGACGTCCTCCAGCTGCATTTCCCGACCTTCGATGGCGGCTTTTACTACAGCTCGCGTCGAAGAAGCGCCGAGGACACCGGCCAGCAAGCGTTCGGTGTGGGCAATCCATTCACCGTCGGCGTTCTGGTTCGGGTTGAAGCCTTTGCCTTGGCGATAGGCAAAGCGGATGAAGCTCTGCCGCGCACGCTCTTCGCCGACAAACCGTGCCGCCAGTTGCAGCAAGTCGTCGATCTGCACCGCCAGCATCGAACGTGCGCTCGGCCGGGCGCTGATTTCCTGGCCGATGAAGCGCCCGGCCTGCCAGTGTTCCGACACCCGGGTGCGCGACAGCACCGAGACCCAGGCGAACAGGGTGAAGTTACCCGCCAGCGACAGCACCACGCCTTGGGTCAGCGGGGTGATCGGCAGGTTCAGCGGGTTGCTGTGCAACCAGGCCAGACCGGGGAACGTGTCCAGCGACCAGCCGAGGCTGCGGGCGGCAATCGGCAGAATCAAGGTGTAAAACCAGAGGAATGTGCCAGCGGCAAGGCCGGCGAACACGCCCCGGCGGTTGGCCTGTTTCCAGTACAGCGCGCCGAGCATGGCCGGCGCCAGTTGGGTCACGGCGGCGAAGGCGATCTGGCCGATGGTTGCCAGGCTCGCGGTGGAACCGAGCAGGCGGTAGCTGACGTAAGCCAGCAACAAAATGACCACGATGCTGACCCGGCGTACCGAAAGCATCCACTGGCGGAACACTTCGAACGGCCGCTCGGCATTGTTGCGCCGCAACAGCCACGGCAACAGCATGTCGTTGGACACCATGGTCGACAGCGCCACACTCGCCACGATCACCATGCCGGTGGCCGCCGAGGCGCCTCCAATAAACGCCAGCATCGCCAGCGCCGGGTGGGCCTGGGCCAGCGGCAGGCTGATGACGAAGGAGTCGGGGATGACGGAGCTGGGCAACATCATCTGACCGGCCAGCGCGATCGGAACTACAAATAGCGCGGCCAAGGCCAGATAAGTCGGAAACACCCACTTGGCCAGACGAAGATCCTGGGGGTCGATGTTCTCCACTACTGTCACATGGAACTGCCGGGGCAAACAGATGATTGCCATCATCGCCACACCGGTCTGCACCACCATCGAGGGCCAGTTGATGGTTTCTTTCCAGTATTCCTCAAGGCGCGGGGCGAGCATCGCCTGATTGAACAGGTCGTCGAAGCCGTCATACAGGCCATAAGTGACGAAGGCGCCGACGGCGAGGAAGGCGAACAGTTTCACCAGCGACTCGAACGCAATCGCCAGCACCATGCCCCGGTGGTGCTCGGTGGCGTCAAGGTTGCGCGTGCCGAAGACGATGGTGAACAAGGCCAGTACCAGTGACACGATCAGCGCCGTGTCCTGGGCACGGGTGCCCATGGCATCGGCGCCAGCGCCGATCAGCAGATTCACACCGAGGACGATGCCTTTGAGTTGTAAAGCGATATAGGGAAGGACGCCGACCAGGCAGATCAGCGCAACCACCACCGCCAGCGATTGAGATTTACCGTAACGGGCGGCGATGAAGTCGGCAATGGAGGTGATGTTCTCCTGCTTGCTGATCATCACCATTTTTTGCAGGACCCACGGCGCGCCCAGCAACAGCAGGATCGGCCCGAGGTAAATCGGCAGGAATGACCACAGTTGTTCGGCCGCCTGACCGACCGCCCCAAAGAACGTCCAGCTGGTGCAGTAGACCGCCAGCGACAGGCTGTACACCCAGGCACGCATCCGCGGCGGCAACGGCGCGCTGCGACGGTCGCCGTAGAAGGCGATAGCGAACATGATGGCCATATAGGCCAGGGCGACGGCGGCGATCAGCCCGGTGGACAACGACATGGAGCACTCCCGACAAAATACGACCGGACTCGCGCCCGGCCAGACAGTCTCGCATGTGCGCGGCGGTTAGTCAGTGTCGACCAAGGTCGTGGCGTGGCGGGGTGTCGCAGGCGCAGAACCGGGCGGTTCTGCGTTGTCAGTCCTGACGCAGCGCGATGTCGATCAGCCGGTGCAGTTCTTCGACTTCCAGCGGTGCCACGGCAAACAGAATGCGGAACACTGTCGGCGAAACCACCAGGTTGATCAGGTGATCCACGCTCGGCGGCGATTGATCCGGGAAACGGTCGACAATGGTCTGCAACTGATCGGCGATGATCGCGACGCAGAATCCCGGTGTGGCGCTGGCCTGCACGTCACGCATGACATTGCGCCCCGGCTCGGAACTCATTTCGTCCAGATACTGCTCGGCCCAGGCGCGGATATCACCGCGCAGGCTGCCGGTTTCCAGCGGATCGCTTTCAGGACGCAGGCGGGCGAGGGCGACGTCGGCGAGCAGCGCCGCCAGATCGCCCCAGCGCCGGTAAATGGTCGAGGGCGTGACCCCGGCCCGAGCGGCAATTTGCGGGACGGTCACGGTGGAGCGCTCCTGTTCTTCGAGGAGTGCGCGCACAGCGCCGTGAATCGATTCCTGTACCCGGGCGCTTCGGCCGCCGGGACGGCTACTTTCTTTAATTGGCATGTGCCAGACCTTAACACAAAGAATTTGCTTTAAGCGCAAGTCGGGCGCACACTCCGCAAAAGCAAAAAAATAGCTTTTAAGGAGTGTGCTCATGTCCGGCCTTGCTTCCAACCGTTCCAGCCTGTGGTTTCTGGCGATCACCTTACTCAGTTTTCTCGCCGCATCCACCGCGCCGACGCCGTTGTATCACCTCTATCAGGACCACCTGCATTTCTCGGCAGCGGTGCTGACCCTGATTTTCGGCGTTTACGCGCTGAGTCTGCTGGCCGCGCTGCTGACGGTCGGTTCGCTGTCGGATCACCTGGGACGCAAACCGGTGATTTTCACCGCGGTTGTCCTGAACGCCTTGGCGATGCTGCTGTTTATCTACGCCGACAGTGTCGGCTGGCTGATCGGCGCGCGAGTGCTGCAGGGATTTGCCACCGGCATGGCTACCGCTGTGTTGAGCGCGACGCTGCTGGACACTGACCGTCAACAAGGGCCGCTGATCAACAGTGTGGCGCCGTTGCTTGGCATGGCGCTAGGTTCGATGGGCTGCGGTTTGCTGGTGGAATTCGCGCCTGCACCACTGCAACTGACCTATTGGCTGCTGCTCGTGCTGTTTGTGTTGCAGGGCGTTTATGTCTGGCGCCTGCCGGAAAGCGTTTCGCCACAGGCCGGAGCGTGGGCCTCGCTGCGGCCGACCCTGCATGTGCCGGTTCAGGCTCGTTCCACGCTTTGGCGGGTATTGCCGTTGAACACCGCGACCTGGGCACTCGGCGGCTTCTATGCCTCGCTCGCTCCGTCGCTGGTACGCACGGCGACCGGTTCTACTTCCAATCTGATTGGCGGCGCGACCGTGGCGGCATTGACCGTTACCGGCGCGTTGATGATTTTCACCCTGCGCAATCGTCCTGCTTCCCGGGCGCTGCAACTTGGCGCAAGCCTGTTACCGGCCGGCATCGTGTTGATGCTGCTGGGCGTGCACAGCGCCAGTCTGTCGTTGTTCTTCTTCGGTACGCTGGTCGCCGGGTGTGGATTCGGCTCCGGGTTTCTGGGGGCGGTGCGCAGTCTGGTGCCGCTGGCGTTGCCCCACGAACGGGCCGGGTTGATGTCGGCATTTTATGTGCTGAGTTACCTGGCGTTCTGTCTGCCGGCGCTGCTGGCCGGGCACTTCACCCACAGCCTGGGCCTGCTGGCGACCACCGATGTGTATGGCGCGGTACTGATCGTGCTGGCGGTCGGCGCGCTGTTGATGAGTTTCCGTGCGCAGGCGGCCAAGACCTGCAGCGCGCCATAAACCTGCGGATTCGGTTAGCCTTGGCCAGCCCATTCTTCTCACGGATCGATTCATGAAGATTATCCGCAGCAAGTCCTTCACCGCCGAGCGTGCCTGGGGCGCGCTCGACATCGCCAACATGAACGGCATCACCACGCGCCTGCACTGGACCGATCAGCCGTACAAATGGCACGTCAACGACGGCGAGGAAGTGTTCGTGGTGCTCGACGGTCAGGTGCTTATGCGCTACCGCGAAGAGGGCGAAGAAAAGCAGGTGCAACTCGATGTCGGTGACATCTTCTACGCCTCCGTCGGTACCGAGCATGTTGCCCACCCGCAAGGCGCCGCGCGGATTCTGGTGATCGAGACTGAGGGCAGCGTTTAGGCCTATATCTGCAAAATAGATAACAGTTAGAGAAATTACCCGTTATATAGATATTCGATTCGGTTCTACCATGGACTCAACCTCACCTGAGGACAGGAGTTCATGATGATTTGCCCCAACAGTGCCAAACCCGGTATCAAGCCTTTCAGCCAGCTTCAGCATCCCCGTGAAGTGATCCGCCAATTCACACCGAACTGGTTCGCCGCGACCATGGGTACCGGTGTGCTGGCGTTAGCGCTGGCGCAACTGCCCGTCGCCATCCCGGGACTGCACGCCGTGGCCGAAGGGCTATGGATGTTCAACATTCTGTTGTTCGTGCTGTTTACCGCTGCTTACGCCGCGCGCTGGATTCTGTTTTTCGACGAGGCGCGTCGAATCTTCGGGCACTCCACGGTTTCGATGTTCTTCGGCACCATTCCCATGGGCCTGGCGACCATCATCAACGGTTTTCTGCTGTTCGGTCTGCCGCGCTGGGGCGAGGGTGTCATCCATCTGGCTGAAGTGCTGTGGTGGCTGGACGTGGCGATGTCGCTGGCCTGTGGTGTGCTGATTCCCTACATGATGTTTACCCGACAGGAACACAGCATCGATCAGATGACCGCCGTCTGGCTGTTGCCGGTGGTGGCGGCGGAAGTGGCGGCGGCCAGCGGTGGACTGCTCGCGCCGCATCTGGTCGACGCGCACTCGCAACTGGTGGTGCTGACGACCAGCTACGTGCTCTGGGCGTTTTCTCTACCGGTGGCGTTCAGCATTCTGACCATCCTGCTGTTGCGCATGGCCCTGCACAAACTGCCTCACGAAAACATGGCCGCATCGAGCTGGCTCGCATTGGGGCCGATCGGCACCGGTGCCCTGGGCATGTTGCTGCTGGGCGGCGATGCGCCAGCGATCTTCGCGGCCAACGGCCTGCCGGGGATCGGTGAAATTGCCTCGGGCCTGGGTCTGGTGGCCGGGATCACGCTCTGGGGCTTTGGCTTGTGGTGGATGTTGATGGCGCTGCTGATCACCGTGCGTTACCTGCGCGACGGCATCCCGTTCAACCTCGGCTGGTGGGGTTTTACCTTTCCGCTGGGCGTGTATTCGCTGGCGACCCTGAAACTGGGCAGCACGTTGCACCTGACATTCTTCAGCGTGGCCGGTTGCGTGCTGGTGACGTTGCTGGCGGTGATGTGGCTGATCGTCGGCAAGCGCACATTGCAAGGCGCCTGGCGCGGCGAGCTGTTTGTTTCACCGTGCATTGCAGGTTTGAAGAAATAACCTGAAAAGTTTAGGTAAGGTGTGGCCTGGATCGCGGATCGACATTCCAATAAGCGTATCCAGGCCACTCGTTACCCAACATCAGGGACACACGGAAGATGAGTCACCCCTCACAGTTCAACCTTCTGCGTACCCGGCGCTTTCTGCCGTTCTTCATCACTCAGTCGCTGGGCGCGTTCAACGACAACGTGTTCAAGCAATCGCTGATCCTCGCCATTCTCTATCGGCTGACCATCGAAGGTGACCGCTCGATCTGGGTCAACCTGTGTGCGCTGCTGTTTATTCTGCCGTTCTTTCTGTTTTCGGCGCTGGCCGGACAGTTCGGCGAGAAGTTCGCCAAGGATGCGCTGATCCGTCTGATCAAGCTTGCAGAAATCGCCATCATGGCCGTGGGATCCGTCGGTTTCCTGTTCGATCACCTGTCGCTGATGCTGGTGGCACTGTTTGCCATGGGCACGCACTCGGCGCTGTTCGGGCCGGTGAAGTATTCGATCCTGCCGCAGGCCTTGCACGAGGATGAGCTGGTCGGCGGCAACGGTCTGGTGGAAATGGGCACGTTTCTGGCGATTCTGGCCGGCACCATCGGCGCCGGGGTCATCATGTCCTCGTCGCACTATGCACCGCTGGTGTCGGCCGCGATTGTCGGCATCGCCGTACTCGGTTACCTCGCCAGCCGCAGCATTCCGCGAGCGGCCGCCGCTTCGCCGGAAATGCGCCTGAACTGGAACATTTTCAGCCAGTCCTGGGCCACGCTGAAACTCGGTCTGGGCCAGACGCCGGCGGTGTCGCGCTCGATTGTCGGCAACTCGTGGTTCTGGTTTGTCGGGGCGATTTATCTGACGCAGATCCCGGCTTACGCGAAGGAATGGATGCACGGCGACGAAACCGTGGTGACCCTGATTCTTACGGTGTTTTCGGTCGGCATCGCCGTGGGTTCGATGCTTTGCGAGAAGCTTTCCGGGCGCAAGGTCGAGATCGGTCTGGTGCCTTTCGGCTCGTTCGGCCTGACGGTTTTCGGGCTGTTGCTGTGGTGGCATTCCGGTGGAATCCCGGAGAGTGCCGTTGGCCACAGCTGGATTGAAGTCCTGGGCTTCGGTCACACCTGGGCTGTGCTGGTCGACATCCTCGGCCTCGGCATCTTTGGCGGTTTCTACATCGTGCCTTTATATGCGCTGATCCAGTCACGCACCGCCGAGAACGAGCGGGCGCGGGTGATTGCCGCCAATAACATCCTCAACGCATTGTTCATGGTGATTTCGGCCATCGTCTCCATCGTGTTGCTGAGCGTGGTCAAGCTGTCGATTCCGCAGTTGTTCCTGGCTGTGTCGCTGCTGAACATCGGCGTCAACGCCTACATCTTCAAGATCGTCCCCGAGTTCAGCATGCGTTTCATGATCTGGCTGCTCAGCCATTCCATGTACCGCGTCGAGCATCGCAACCTTGAAGCGATTCCCGATGAGGGCGCGGCGTTGCTGGTGTGCAACCACGTATCGTTCGTCGATGCCTTGCTGATTGGCGGCGCGGTGCGTCGGCCGATTCGCTTTGTCATGTACTACAAGATCTACAACCTGCCGGTGCTGAATTTTATCTTCCGCACGGCGGGGACCATTCCTATCGCCGGACGCCAGGAAGACATCCAGATCTACGAAAAGGCCTTCACCCGGATTGCCCAGTATCTGAAGGACGGTGAACTGGTGTGCATCTTCCCGGAAGGCAAGTTGACCGCCGATGGCGAGATCAACGAGTTCAAGGGCGGGCTGACGCGGATTCTCGAAGAGACACCGGTACCGGTGATTCCGCTCGCGTTGCAGGGGTTGTGGGGGAGTTTCTTCAGTCGCGATCCGAATAAAGGACTGTTTCACCGCTTGTGGTCGCGAGTGACGCTGGTGGCGGGCTCGCCAGTGGCGGTCGAGTCGGCTCAGCCTGCCGAGTTGCAGGCGCTGGTCGGAGAGTTGCGCGGGGCAGTCAGGTAGCTGATGTGGGTGAAGCCGCCATCCCCGAAGGATGGCGGCAATGGCTCAGGCGCTGACCTTGAGCCCGATCAACCCGGTGATGATCAGTGCAACACTGGCCAGCCGAATCAACGCCATCGACTCACCGAACAGAATGATCCCGGCAATCACCGTGCCCACGGCACCGACGCCGGTCCAGATCGCGTAAGCCGTGCCCAGCGGAAGTTCTTTCATCGCCAGGCCCAGCAGGCCAAGACTGACCGCCATGGCGGCGACGGTGAGAACGGTCGGAAGTGGACGGGTGAAGCCATCGGTGTATTTCAGGCCGACGGCCCAGCCGACTTCGAACAGACCGGCGAAAAACAGAATGATCCAGGACATGAAAGACCTCCATCGATTGACGGGGCCGTCCCCGGATTGAAAACTCGATTGAGCCGCAGGGTCGTCCCCGCGTGGCGCACATAGTACCTAATAATGTGCGCCGGGGTTCCGGTCAGTCTGCAGGCTGCTGAGCCAAAGCCTCACGATCTTCCTTCTCGCTCATGCGTCGGAAGTACGTCGAAAGCAGCGCCCCGGAAATGTTGTGCCAGACGCTGAACAGCGCACTCGGCACCGCCGCCAAAGGCGAAAAGTGCGCACTGGCCAGCGCGGCACCCAGCCCCGAGTTCTGCATGCCGACTTCCAGCGCCAGAGATTTTCGCTGAGCCAGCGGCAAACCGAACAGGCGCCCGGTGAAGTAACCCAGCAAATAGCCGAAACTGTTGTGCAGCATCACCACGGCCATGATCAGCAGGCCGGATTCGGCGATTTTCGCCTGACTGGCAGCCACCACTGCGGCGACGATGATCACGATGCTGACCACCGATACCAACGGCAACACTTCCACCGCATGTCGGACCTTTTCACCGAGTACACGTTGCGCCACCACGCCGAGTACGATCGGCAGCAACACCACTTGCAGAATCGACCAGAACAATTCCATGAACGAAACCGGCAACCAGGCCGAGGCCAGCAGCCAGATCAGCGCCGGCGTCAGCAGCGGGGCGAGGAGGGTGGTGACGGCTGCGATGGCTACCGACAGCGCCAGATCGCCCCGAGCCAGCCAGGTCATGACGTTCGAGGACGTGCCGCTCGGGCAGCAACCAACCAGTATCACCCCGACGGCGATTTCCGGCGGCAGGTGGAAAACCTGGCAAAGCAGCCACGCCATTCCCGGCATGATCACGAAATGCGCGACCACGCCCAGCGCCACACGCCATGGGTGGCGGGCGACGGCGGCGAAGTCGTCGAGTTTGAGGGTCAGGCCCATGCCGAACATCACCAGCCCGAGCAGCGGCACGATGGCGCCTTTCAGGTTGAGGAACCACGCCGGTTGCAGAAACGCGACCACGGCGAAAATCAGAACCCAGTAAGCGAAGGTGTTGCCGACAAAACGACTCAGTGCAGCCAGTGCGCGCATGGCCTGTTCCTTATTATGTGAAAACGCCACCGAAGCGGTGGCGTTTGAAGATAACTTAAAGACTGGGCAGAGGCTTAGATTCCCTGCGGCGTCTCTTCACCACCCAGTGCTTCAACCAGCGCCGGCAGGAAGTCGCCGAAGGTCAGCATCATCAGGGTGAAGCTGGCGTCCAGTTGGCCGAGGGCTTCATCGCCGCCGTCCTGTTCCGCCTGATCCTGCAGCAGATCTTCGAATTTCAGGCGTTTGACGGTCATCTTGTCGTCGAGCATGAACGACAGTTTGTCCTGCCAGGCCAGCGACAGTTGAGTCACCACTTTGCCGGTGCTCAGGTGCAGCTGGATTTCTTCGCTGGTCAGGTCCTGACGCTTGCAGCGGACGATGCCACCATCTTCGTGGGTGTCGCGCAGTTCGCATTCGTCCAGGACGAAGAAGTCCGGGGCGGCTTGCTGGGTGGTGACCCATTCGGTCATCACGGCGGTCGGTGCGGTTTTCACGGTCAGCGGGCGAACCGGCAGGGTGCCGATCACTTCGCGCAGGGTGGAGAGCAGGTCTTCGGCGCGTTTCGGGCTGGCCGAGTTGACCAGAATCAGGCCCTGTTTCGGCGCGATGGCAGCGAAAGTCGACGAGCGACGAATAAAGGCGCGCGGCAGGAACGCCTGGATGATTTCATCCTTGATCTGATCGCGTTCCTTCTTATAGACCTTGCGCATCTGCTCGGCTTCGATCTCTTCGACCTTTTCCTTGACCGCGTCACGCACGACGCTGCCTGGCAGGATGCGTTCTTCTTTACGGGCGGAAATCAGCAGGAAGTCACCGCTGACGTGCACCAGTGGCGCATCTTCGCCCTTGCCGAACGGTGCGACGAAACCGTAGGTGGTCAACTCCTGGCTTGCACATGGACGCGCCAGTTTGGTGGCCAGTGCAGTTTCCAGCGCCTCGGCATCGACAGGCAGGTCTTGGGTCAGGCGATAGATAAGCAGGTTCTTGAACCACATGGGGTGAGTCTCTCCTTTATACAAAGGGGGGCATTATTGTCTTCGCCGGGTCATAGGCCAACCCTTCTCTAAGCCTTTGGAAGGCCTGAGAAAATTATTTAAAAAAGTGCTTGCCAGAGGTTGGGTCGCTCCGTAGAATGCGCGCCACACCGAAGCGAAGGGTGATTAGCTCAGCTGGGAGAGCGTCTGCCTTACAAGCAGAATGTCGGCGGTTCGATCCCGTCATCACCCACCATTCGTTTCAAGTGTTTAGCGCAGCGGTAGTTCAGTCGGTTAGAATACCGGCCTGTCACGCCGGGGGTCGCGGGTTCGAGTCCCGTCCGCTGCGCCATATTCGGTAACCTGGAACACTGAACGCCAGGTCACCACGGAAGAACCCGCCAAGGCGGGTTTTTTTCTGCCTCGAGTTGTACATGCGGAATGTGTCGTTTCACCGGTTTTCGGATTTATTTGAAAAATACTTCAATTAAATCAACACTTTACGAAAACTTGTGGCATAATGCGTCCCGTAACGAAGCGAAGGGTGATTAGCTCAGCTGGGAGAGCGTCTGCCTTACAAGCAGAATGTCGGCGGTTCGATCCCGTCATCACCCACCATTCGTTTCAAGCGTTTCGCGCAGCGGTAGTTCAGTCGGTTAGAATACCGGCCTGTCACGCCGGGGGTCGCGGGTTCGAGTCCCGTCCGCTGCGCCATATTCGGTAACCTGGAACACTGAACGCCAGGTCACCACGGAAAGCCCGCCAAGTGCGGGCTTTTTGCTGTCTGGCGATTGGCTTTTTGCTCGTCCGGGCATGAAAAAAAAGCGACCTGCGGGTCGCTTTTTTCGTTTCTGCGGTTTGTTACTGGCTGGCGTTGCGGCTATGCCGGTAATCACTCACTGCTTCATACACCGCTTTGCGCAGGCGGTTGATTCCGCCAATCGGGCGATGGGTGTCGATTCCGAACCAGGGGTTGAACGACAGGTTGTCGCATTGCAGGTTCAGGGCCGGGGTGTCGAAGTCCTGCGGGGGCAGGGTGATTTTGGCTACGGTCTGAAATGGACTGTCCTGTTCGCGCCACTCGATGCTTGTGTCTTCGATCGGCATGTACTTGTTCGCGTCCTGGCGCTGGATCTGCAACACAAAACACGCAGGCACCCGATCCGTGGACAGTTGCTGATTCAACGCACTGCGCAGAAAGTTCGGCAGATCCTGGTTTTGCTTCGGCAGCGTGTAGGCCGGGCAGTTGTCCGGATCCGGCATCACCCGAAATTTCGCATTGGCCTCACCGAACTTGTAGGGCGAAACCGAAAAGTAGGTCGTACGCGTCGGGCTTTCTGGTGGTGGAGAAAGCGTTGCCAACGCAATGAACAAATGCCTGATCTGCCAGTTTCGCGGGTCCCAGCCCGGAAAGAACGCCATGACCTTCTTGCCATCAGCCTGCGCTGCCACATTCTGACGATATTCAGCGACATCGCTGACAAAGAAATTCGGATGGCTGAACATCACGAAATCCTGCTCGTGCAGGCCCTGACGATCACCCAGCAACTGCTTGCCCTGCACATCGAGCAATTTGATCGCCATGCCCCGGGCATCGCGGATGCTGTCGAACTGCGGATAGGCGTTGCCGTTGGACAGGCGCATCGTCGCCTGCCAGATCTTGCCCGGCTCGCTGAACACACCGCGCCGCAGATCCTGAGGCAGATCCGGTAGTACTTGCACATCGGCCTTCACACAACCGTGGGCCTTGGCATGGGCGTCGCGCAGAAAACGCGTGCTTTCCCGGTGCTGATCGACAATTCGCACAGCGGTCTGGATAACGTCCTGCGTCATGGCCGCTTCGCCGTCCGGAATCTGCTCCCGTGCCGATACCGGTCCCCGGTGCTGCCAGGCAAACCAGGCGGTCGCCAAAGCCCAGCTGATCAGGCCGATCACCAGCAAGAACAGCAGGGTTTTGCCCAGCAACCGCCCCAGCCACAACCAGAAACGCGCCAGCATCGATGGCTTCTTGAACGAATTGAAGATCATGGCAATTGCGCCTCCAGTGGGCCGCCCAGCACTTTCAGATATTCCAGCAGCGCCCAGCGCTCCTCTGGTTGCAGCAACCGCCCGATGACCCCGTTACCACGCTCGCCAGCGCGGAATTCATGGCCACTGTTGTGGTTGCCGGTGATGCGCGTGTCGAACAGGAACGCGTTGGTAAAGGCTTCGGTGCGATAACCCAGATGCCGAGGGTCGTATTCCAGAGTGCCTTTGTAGAACGTGGTGGAGCGTTCATCCTGCGGCGACAGCAGTTGATACAGGCTCGGCACCGAGCCGTTGTGCAGGAATGGCGGGGTGGCCCACACACCGGCGAGCGGGCGAGCCTTATAGGCGATTTTCTCGCGTACGCCGATGGGCAGACCGAAACCGTCGAGTTTTGGTTTTTCCTCCGCTGTGACGCCCGCTTCACGATAAGCGCGGTTTTCAACGAATGCCGTCACGTAAGCCAGACCTTTGGCCACGGATAACTGGCTGAGGTCGAGCGGTTCTTTGGGCGTGGGGTGTAACTTCACGTCCATTTGCTCCAACTCTGCCGGATTCCATTGCAGGGCTGTGAGGTCGAAACGGTGGTTGGCGATGTTGTTGGCCGCGTTCGGATCGGTACCGATGACATCCACCGGCAGCATGTGCAGATGCTGGACCCAGCGTTCAGCTTCTTGCGTCACCCGAGGGACATGGCAGCCGGCACAGTTTTCGGCAAACAGGGCTCGCCCCTTGGCCGCCAGTGGCTTGTCGACTGTTCCGAACAGTTCTTCCGGCCAGGCGGGCGGCTGTAGTTTTTGCAGGGTTTCTTCGATCTTGTGCAGATCGCGCACGCGCACGCTCGAGGCGTAACGTTCATCACCCTGCAGCGGCTGGCCGTTGGCATCGAAGAAATTCAAGGTCGCGCCAACCCCCAGCGCCTCGCCGATGTTGCGAGCCATCGGTTGCTGCGCCGAGCCGTTCCATTGCACCCAGTCAAAGGTCCACATGTCCCACAGTTGCGGGTAATCCACGGGAGCGTTGGCCACGCGGTAATTGCTCGGGGAAATCGCGTCGCCGAAGGTCGCGTTGGCGATCCGTCCGAATGCATCGGTTCGGCCAGGACCTTCCTCGGTGGGATAGAGGCCGCGATGGGTGTCGTTCCACGCCACTTTCAGGAATGTGTTCAGCGAGCCTTTGAAGTCTTTGCGCAGTTGTTCGTGGTGCGCGTCGTAATCGTTGCCCAATACGTTTCGGGCGAAGCGTTCGAATTTCCACGGGTTGTAGTAAGTGGAAGCCAGACTGGCAACCAGGGCCTGCCCGAAACTGCCTCCGCGCAATGTAGGAACGCTGGAAGGCAATACGTGCTGCGCCGAGCCGCCGTCGATGCGCACGGCCTGGCCATTGAGATGCAGTTCACCGGTGTGGCAGGCCGCGCAGGTGATGTCCAGATATTGCTCGGAACTGCCCGGATTCTGATGCCGGGTGAAACCCACTGGCAGATTCCCCGGGTTGTTCGGCGTGGCTTTTTGTTGCGGATCAATCAGAAAACCGAAGCGTGCGAGGTATTCCGGGGACGCGAAACGTTGCTGCGAGAACGGCAGCTCCAGAGCCTGGAACCACTCATAACGCAGGCCTTTGACCTGAGTGCCTTGCGGCGTGAAGTAATAGGTCTGGCGCTCTTGCTCAGTCCACTGGTTCAGGTAATGCACCTGTTTTGCAGGCGCGGGGAAGGGCAATTTGGGATTGGCGACATAGTAGAGAACCACCGCCAGGACCAGTCCCAGCAGTACCACGATCAGCATCAGTACACGGAATAAGAGGCGCAAGATGAACATCCTTGTCGAGTTGTTGCGCTGTTATGCCTGAGCCGGGTCGTGTGCGGCAAGTGGCCATTACGCCAAGTGTTGTGGGAAGGGGTATCGGTCACTGTCAGGGCAAGATGACAGAAGCTTCATCATGGCTTTGCCCAAATGCTTTTTAATCCCTGAACTTATCGGAAGATTCCTGCTCTCATGCCGGTAGCCATTGGTCGTGGCGGCCTGATAAGCTCGCGGCTTTACTCGATTGCCCTTTCGGCGCATGAACAAGGAAATAGCATGAAACAGCATCGGTTGGCGGCGGCGGTTGCCCTGGTTAGCCTGGTACTCGCGGGTTGTGACTCGCAGACCAGCGTAGAGCTGAAAACCCCGGCGCAAAAAGCTTCCTACGGTATCGGCCTGAACATGGGCAAGAGCCTTGCTCAGGAAGGCATGGATGATCTGGACTCCAAAGCGGTAGCCCAGGGCATCGAAGATGCCGTCGGCAAGAAAGAACAGAAGCTGAAAGATGAAGATCTGGTCGAAGCCTTCGCTGCACTGCAAAAGCGTGCCGAAGAGCGCATGGCCAAGATGAGTGAAGAGTCGGCAGCCGCCGGCAAGAAATTCCTCGAAGAAAACGGCAAGAAAGCTGGCGTGACTACCACCGCTTCCGGTCTGCAGTACGAAGTGGTCAAGAAAGCCGACGGCCCACAGCCTAAGCCTACCGACGTAGTGACCGTTCACTACACCGGCAAGCTGACCAACGGCACCGTATTCGACAGCTCCGTCGAGCGCGGCAGCCCGATCGATCTGCCGGTCAGCGGTGTGATCCCGGGTTGGGTCGAAGGCCTGCAACTGATGCACGTTGGCGAGAAGTACAAGCTGTACATCCCTAGCGATCTGGCTTACGGCGCCCAATCGCCAAGCCCGGCGATTCCGGCCAACTCGGTTCTGGTCTTCGACCTGGAACTGCTGGCCATCAAGGATCCAGCCAAGGAAGACGCCGCAGCCAAGTAATTGGCCCCGGTTTCGACAACAACGCCTCGCTAATGCGGGGCGTTGTTGCATCTGGTCGGCGCCCGGCGTAAACAGAGCGAACCGACAGGCGCCACGACAGTCCTAGACTTTGTAGCTGCCCGCGCTAGACGCCCTGAGCCGCCAAGTCAATGAAATATTGGGGTTTTTTATGTGAGTAAAAAACGCCCGATCTGAGCGCAGCCCTTATGAACCGGGGCTCTCAGCGTTGAAATGCAGCTCTGTTCACAAGGTTATCCACAATTTGTGTGGATAACATTTCAACGGGAGAAATAGATGAAAACTCCATGGGATTTCGCCCGGTTCCTGCCATTGGCCGGACGACTCCTGGCCCGTGGCCGTTTGCCGACGCTGCTGTTTGCCGTGGCCAGCAAAGGCGCCGCCCAGGGCAATCGTCTCGGCAAGCTGAAGGATGATCTGCGCCTGCTCCAGGCGCTGTGTCTGGCGTACTGGCGTGGCGAGTATCGCGCGATCAGTCCCAAGGCCATTGTTTCGGTCGTTGCGGCCCTGATGTACTTCCTCAGTCCGGTGGATGCGATCCCGGATTTCATTCCCGTTTTCGGCATGCTCGATGACATTGCGGTTCTTGCCTGGGTCATGAAAACCCTCGACGACGAGCTCAGTGCGTTCCGTTTGTGGCGTCAACGGCAGGCGCCGGAAAAGCTCAGGGTTGTCGAGCGATTGCCCGATACACCCGAACAACTTCAGCTTCAGGGTCCGAAAAAGTCCTGAATCGCGACAGCCTCTTATACAGATAGATACCCCCCACGACCTTGGCCGCTGCTAGGATTACACTTCTAGGGAAAAGTGCCGACTCGCTAAGTGTTGTTGTCCTACGGGGTAGTCATGGATATTCAGATAATTGCACGCGATGGCGAACCCGAATATGCGGTTCTGCCATGGGCTCAGTATCAGGCTCTACTGAAAGCAGCAGGCATTAACGAAGCATCGTCGCAACCGGCTCCAGCGCCGCTTGCGGCCACACCGGACCCGATTCTTCCAGGTCTGGATCAATTACGCAGTTTGCGCGAAGGGAAGGGCATCGCCATTGAGGCGCTCGCCCGCACGGTAGGCATCAGCCCGTCTTACCTGGCCATGATCGAAAGCGGTGAGCGTCTGCCCGACGCTGCGATTCGCCGCAGCCTGGCCTGGGAGTTGACGGTGCCAGGGTGGAGGGAACAATCGTGAGCGTACGCATCAGTCGTCAACATTGGGACGGATTGCTGGGGGAGCTGGACCAGGCGCGCAGGCAGCGCCATCTTCTGACCTATCGAGCCTTGCTCGAACGTCTGCAATTGCCGACTCCGGCGATGCAGACCCTGACCGCTGCACTGGAGCATCTGGCTGCGCTGGACGCGAAAGCCGAACAACCGTTGCGCAGTTCGCTGGTCATCAGCCAGGGCGCCAGTCGCCTGCCACGCACCGGTTTCTTTGAATGTGTCGAGCGTCTGGGGCGTTTTTCCGGGCCGTCCGATGGTGTTGCCGCCGCCTCATGGCATGCCTCGGAAGTGGTGCGTGTCTTTGAGTACGAGTACCCGGAATCGGCGGAGGCCTGAGTGTTTTTACGACTCAAGGCGCGGGCAAGTTACTGGCTCGCCCGTAGGCTGTTTCACTGGGCTTGGTTTGTCCGTCAGCCCCGAGGCTGGCGTTGGCTCGAAGGGCAATTTGCGCGAATGGCCAACCTGGGCGATGTCGGCGCGCAAAGCTTTTACGGGCACATCCTGACGTTTCGCGGCGTGGGCCTGGGGGCGCGTGAGGAGGGCGTCCGGTTGCTGCGGCTGGCGGCGCTGGCCGGGGATGGCAAGGCTGCGTATCAGGTCGGTGTCATCAGTCTTGCCGGTACGCCGAGCAAGGCTCCGGACCCTTCGGAAGCTGCTCGCTGGTGGACCATGGCCGCCAAGGCAGGACATCCATTGGCCGAGCTCAAATTGAAGGAGCTGGCCGGCCCGGACTGTTCTTCGTAAATAAGTCATCTGTTCCGTGAGCGGGGCGTGAGGGAAACCTCCCGCCCCGTTTTTGCATCTGCGATTCGATAAAGATCAGTTACAGACTTATCCTACATCCTCCGCCTACTCGCCTGACTTCTTTTCTGTTTGATCCCCCGCAAAGTCCTTCGCCTGATTTTTGCGCGAGGGAACGCCCATGTTCGACCCGGTTTTTCATTTCGTCATGCGCATGGGAATGCGTTGATGGAAGCCGTCACCCGCATCGAGCAAGCGCTCGACAGCTTTCCCCGTACCCTCAATCTCTATCGCGAACAGCTCAGGCATTGGCTCAGTCGCTCGGCAGACAGCATCAGCCATGCAGCCGATCTGCCGTCGCTGATGGGGATGGAGCGGATCATCCGTTTCGGCGAACACAGCACGGCGGTCGCCATTGACGACAAACGTTTCTCTTCGGCCGTCGTGCAATGCCCGGAAACCGGGCGGATGGAGATCGAGAGCAAGTTCGAGTCGGTGTACGACATTCCATTGGGCGACATCGCTGTCGATGTGGTGGCGGTGGATAGCGGCGAGGTCAAGTCCGTCACGCTCGATGCTCAGGGCAAGGGTTTGTTCGCCGGTGAGCCGGGCAAGTTCTATCGGGTGGTGGTGCACGGCGGCGCCAGCGAGCAACAGGTTGATGAGCTTTTCGAGTCCTACGATGGCCTGACTCGGCAACTGGACAGTTGGCTGCGCAGCGAGTGGCAGGGCTTCAAGCCGCAGTGGTCGCAGTCGGTGGCCACTGCTGCCGGCAACGGAATGCTGGCCGGGAGCTGGGCGGCGATCGAGGGGGTGTGGGACAGCATCGGGTTGTTGTCGGAGATTCTCAAGGATCCTCTTCAGTTTGCTGACCGGCTGGGAGACAGCGCGACGGCGTTGGCCGATTTCGCGCAGTCGATGCCGGAGAAAATGGAGCAGCTTCAACTGCTCGTCAGTGACGAGGCGGCGCTGTGTTTGTTGCTGCGGACTGCCAGCCTCTGGCTGGAGATGCTGCCACCCAGTGAAATTGCCGGGAAAACCGCCGAGGCATTATCGATGGTGGTAGTGCAACTGCTAATCGATGTGTTGATCGGCGTTGTGCTGACCTTCGTTGGTGCCGGGGCGGGGATTGCGTATCTGACCTTGCGCCTGGTGGATCGTGGCGCTCAGTTGTTGTCGGCGGTGACGCGTCTGATGAAGGCGATGTTCGGCATCGTCAGCACCTTCATCGGCTACGTGAACCAATACAAATCCGTTGCCGCACGGGGCATCGCCGCCGGGGTGAAAAAGGGCCGCATGCAATTGCGTTGGGATGCCAAACGCAACGCTTCCCTGAAAAAAGACGAGCATCACGACGACAAGCCTGATCAGGCGAAGAACCCCAACGGCGACAGCGCCGATTGCGTCCCCCGCACCTGCACCAACGGTTGCCCGGTGTCGATGGTCACCGGCGAAGAGCTGCTGACCCTGACCGATGGCGTGCTCGATGGGTTGTTGCCGTTCGAGTTCAGCCGGTTGTATCGCACCAGTGCGGTTGAGATCGATGTCGGGTTGGGGTTTGGCTGGAGTCATTCGCTGGCGCATCGGCTGGAGGTCGAGGGCGATGACGTGGTCTGGGTTGACCATGAGAACCGGCGGACGCGGTTTCCGCTGCCGAGTGTCGAGCGGCCGGCGATTCACAACAGCCTGTCGCGGGCGGCGATCTTTCTCGGGGATGAGCCGGAGGAGTTGATCCTCGCTTTGGCGGGTGAGGCGGCGCGGTTTTATCACTTTCGGGCTGGGCGTCTGACGGTTGTCAGCGATGCCTACGGCAATCGGCTGCGTATTACCCGGGATCGTCTGGATCGCATTGAGCGCCTCGACAACGGGGCCGGTCGTTCGCTGCTGCTGCGTTATGAGCGGGCGCATCTGGTGGCCGTGGACTATCAAGTCTGGCGCGAAGCTGCCTGGCGCACCGAGCAGACGCTGGTCAGCTACCGCTTTGATGCCCGTCATCGACTGATCGAGGCGACCAACGCGGTTGGCGAGAGCGAGCGTTACGACTACGACGATGCCCACGTCATCCTGCAGCGGCAGTTAACGGGCGGCGCGAGCTTCTTCTGGGAGTGGGAGCGTGCCGGCAAGGCGGCACGTTGCGTGCGGCACTGGGCGTCGTTTTCGCAGATGGACACGCGTTACGTCTGGGATGACGCCGGCAGCGTTCGGGTGCAGTACGTCGATGGCCGTGAAGAGGTTTACGTCCACGACGATACGGCGCGGCTGGTACGCCAGGTGGCCGCCGACGGTGGAGAGCAGCTCAAGGCCTACGACGCGCAGGGCCGCTTGGTCGCCGAGCAGGATGCGCTGGGGGCGGTCACCGAATACCGCTATGACGATGTCGGACGGCTGATCGCGCTGATTCCGCCGGACGATGCGCCGACGTCCTACGAATACCGCAATGGTTTCCTGCACCGCCGTAGTCGGGGCGACGCGGAGTGGACCTACCGGCGCAACGCTCAGGGCGATGTCACCGAGGCGGTCGATCCGGATGGTCATGTCACCCATTACCACTACGACCTGCAGGGGCGGTTGCGGTCGATCCGTTATCCGGACAGTGGCCGGCATGTGTTCGTGTGGAACGACCTCGGACAGTTGGTCGAGGAAAGCCTGCCGGATGGCGGGGTTCGAAAGTTTTCCTACGATGCGTTGGGGCGGCGGACGACTGTTCAGGACGAGCACGGTGCGGTCACTCACCACGCCTGCGACGCCGTTGGCCGGCTGATCCAGACCACCTCGCCAAATGGCGCCACCCGTGCCTGGTCCTACAGCGCCTACGGCCAGATCACCGCCGAACGC
>NZ_JBJUVZ010000010.1:0-269531 GCF_046097675.1 Pseudomonas sp. UV AK001 | reverse complement strand
TGGGCCAAACAGTACAGAATTACCGGACTTACTCCGGCAGCTCGTACACATAAATCTTGTCCGCATCCATCTGATAGCCCGCATCCGCCAGTTCGCTGGTGGACGGTTTGACCTGCAACGGCCCCTCGACCCAGTACGGCTGATACAGCTCGTCGAGCTTCACGCCGACTTCGCTTTTCACATGCACGATCTGGTTCGACGGCGGTGGCGGCACGTGGATGCAGGCGCCGAAATACGGCACCAGCAGGAAGTCTGTGGTACGTCCTTCCTCGCTCACTTCCAGTGGCACGATATAGCCCGGCAGGCGGATGTTCTGGCCGTCGAGGCTTTGCACCACCGGTGCGTTGGGCATGTCCTGTTTCGCCGCTGGCGCGGACTCGGCGGACAGCGCATCACTCATCTTCGACAGGTCATGCAGCGGCGTCATGTTCGGTACTTCGGGCGCCGCGTCCGGCGGGATCATCTCCGACCAGGTCAAGTCTTTCGGTGCCGCCGCCCACACAGGCAGGGCGACCAGCATCAGCAGCGCAAGGACAGCGCGGGGCATGGTGAACATCCTCATAAACGGATCGACAGGCCATCGGCCAATGATTGGCGATACGCGCGCCAGGCCGGCACACTGCCCATCAGCAGCGCGGCAGCCAGAATGCCACCGAGCAGCGTCCATTCATACTCGCTTGGCCATGCCAGCGGCAGATACAAGCCGTAATTGGCCTGCACATAACCCTGTGCTGCGGCGATGCCGATGTACAGCAGCGCCAGCCCGGCGATCACCCCGGTCAGCGCCAGGGCGAAGGCTTCCAGCACCAGCAAGCTCGCGATGTGCCACGGCCGCGCGCCCACCGAGCGCAGAATCGCCATTTCGCGACGACGTTCGTTGAGACTGGTGAGAATCGCCGTGAGCATGCCGATCAACCCGGTCAGTACCACGAACAGCGAGACCACGAACAACGCTTTTTCAGCGGTGCTCATCAGGCTCCACAGTTCCTGCAAGGCCACGCCCGGCAGGATCGCCAGCATCGGTTCGCCACGGAATTCATTGATTTCCCGTTGCTGCGCGAAGGTGGAAATCTTGCTGTTGAGGCCGAGCATGAACGCGGTGATCGCCTGCGGCGTCAGGTCCATGTTGCGCGCCTGATCGGCGCTGATCCGCCCGTTGCCACGGGCCGGCACACCGTTGTGCCAGTCAATGTGGATCGCCTCCATGCCGCCGAGGCTGATGTGCAACGTGCGGTCCACGGGTGTGCCGGTGCGCTTGAGAATGCCGACCACGGTGAACGGTTTGTCGTCATGCTTGACCAGACTGATCGCCGCCACGCCATGGGCGAGTACCAGTTTGTCGCCGAGTTTGTAATGCAGCGCCTCGGCCACTTCGGCCCCGAGCACCACTTCAAACGGATCGGTAGCGAAGGCGCGGCCGTCGGCCAGTTCCAGGTGCTGCTGGCGACCGTACTGGTAATGCTCGAAATAGGCTTCGGTGGTGCCCATCACCCGGTAGCCGCGATGGGAATCACCGAGGGACATCGGGATCGCCCACTTCACTTTCGGATTGCTGGCGAAGTGTTCGAAGCTGTCCCAGCGGATGTTGTTGGTGGCGTTGCCGATGCGGAACACCGAATACAGCAGCAGGTTCACCGAACCGGAACGGGCGCCGACGATCAGGTCGGTGCCGCTGATGGTGCTGGCGAAACTGGCCTTGGCTTCGGTGCGCACCCGCTCCACCGCCAGCAGCAGGCAGACGGAGAGGGCAATGGCGAACGCGGTGAGCAGGGCGGTGAAGCGGCGGTTGGCGAGGCTGGCCATGGCCAGACGGAACAGATACATCTCAGACCTCGGCAGACGTGGCGGCGCGATTGAGTTCGGCCAGGGACAGGTGACGGTCGAACAGCGGCGCCAGGCTCTGGTCGTGGCTGACGAACAACAGGCTCGAACCGGCTTCACGGCATTCGGCGAATAACAGGCGAATGAAGCTTTCCCGGGCGTCGTAATCCAGTGCCGAGGTCGGTTCGTCGGCGATCACCAGTTCCGGTTGCCCGATCAATGCACGCGCAGCGGCGACCCGTTGCTGCTGACCGATCGACAGCGAATCGGCGCGGCGTCCGAGAATGCCTTCGTCCTTCAGACCCAGGTGGGCGAGCAGGGTGGCGGCGGCCTGATCGACGCTGCCATGACGTTGCTTCGCACGGTCTGCCCGCAGCTTCGAAAAGTGGCAGGGCAGCTCGACGTTCTCACGCACCGAGAGAAATGGCAGCAGGTTGAACTGCTGGAAAATGTAGCCGGTGTGATCGACGCGAAAACGGTCGCGAGCGCCGGCACCCAGCTCGGTCAGTTCCTGGCCGAGCAGGCGAATGCTGCCGCGACCGGGCTTCTGCACCCCGCCGAGCAGGCCGAGCAGGGTGGTCTTGCCGCTGCCGCTGGGGCCCTTGAGGAACAGGGTTTCACCCGGTTCCAGACGAAACGCCGGGATGTCCAGCAGCGGTGGATGACCGGGCCAGTTGAAGCCCAGGTCGGACAGTTCGATGAGTGCTTGGGTCATGGTGCCGGTTCGTGATCAGAATTTCAGGGCGGCGGATTTGGCCGTCACTTCCGTGCCTTGCTGGCCGCTCGGTCCGATCAGTTGTACCTGAATTTTCTGGGTGGCCGGGAAGGTATTGAAAATATTGGCCAGATCCAGCGTATTCAACGCACCCGGTGCTGCGCAGGTGAACTGGTAGTGGGCGTGGATTTCGCTGTGGTCGTGGTGATGCGCTTCGCCGCCCTTGGCGTCTTCGTCGTGGTCATCGTCGGCATCCGGCTTGTCACCGAACAGCGGGCTTTCCAGTTTCTGACCGGCGACTTTGCAACCGGCAGCGGCCGGCAGGCTGAACAGCGCCAATGGCTTTTCCAGCTGTGCACGGGCGGCGGCGACCTTGGCCTTGTCGGCATCGCTGGTGGCGACGTGTTCAAAACCCACGAGGTTCATCGCCGGGCTTTCCAGCTCCAGCTCCAGGGTCTGGCCGTCGAGCGCCGCGTTCAGGCGACCGACGCCATGCTCGTGGGCACCGAGGCTGCCATGTTCGTGATCATGATCGTGCTCATCGGCGGCCTGGGCGATGGCCAGCGGCAACAGGGCAAACGGCAAAGCGAGCAGCAGACGACGCATGGCGAACTCCGGGAAGTAAAGTGAAGAGTTTGTTATGTAATCTTATAACGAAAGTGCGCAGAGTTTGCCCGCCCGCTTGGCGTTACACAAGTCCCATGGGAGCATGCAGGTCAGAAATGTGCGGGAGCGAAGTTATGTTGCGGATACGCGGAACCGTCGGTGAGTTGCCGGTGGATTTGACCCTAGAACTGGATGAAAGCGACTGGGCGCGGCTCGGTGCGCAGTTTGGCGTGCAGGTGCCGGCGGCCCAGCCGCAAGCCGCTGCAGCGCCTGTGACGAAACCGGTGAATCAGGATGACGCGGTGTGGCAGGTCGCCAGGGATTTGCTGCGCAAGGCCGGGCAACTCAGCGGGCCGGAGCTGCTGGATCAGCTCGAAGGACTGACCGGCAGCGCGGCGGCGGGCAAGCGCTTGCTGGTGCGCCTGCGGCATTCGTCTGATGTGAAAGTGGCGAGCGGCGGGGACACGCCGCTCTACAGCTGGATCGAGTAAGCGCTTAGTACAGCGCGGCAAACACCTTGCGCCGGTAAGCGGTCACCAGCGGGTGATCGTTGCCCAGCAGTTCGAACACTTGCAGCAAGGTCTTGTGCGGCAGGCCTTCGCCGTAGCTGCGGTTGCGGATGAACAGCTTGAGCAGTGCGTCCAGCGCCGCTTCGTATTGCTGGCGGGCCAGTTGCTGGATCGCCAGTTGATACACCGCTTCATCGTCCTGCGGGTTCTGCGCCAGACGGCTTTTCAGGTCGGCGGCATCCGGCAGGTCACGGGCCAGACCGAGGAACTTGATCTGCGCCTTGGCACCGGCCAGTGCAGCCTTGTGCTCGTCGCTCTTGACCGCGTCGAGCACGGTTTGCGCTTCGCCCAGCTCACCGCGTTCGGTCAGGCAGCGAGCGTAGAGAATCAGCGCCTTGGCGTTGGTGTTGTCTTCGTTGAGCATCACCACCAGTGCCGCTTCGGCATCGGCGTAACGGCCTTCGTCGAACAGCGCCTGGGCTTGCTCGAACGGATCAGCCGCTGCCGGCGGTGGCATTTTTACGTGAGGTTCAAGCAGGGCACGCACGGCGGATTCCGGCTGGGCCCCGGCAAAACCGTCCACCGGTTGACCGTCCTTGAACAGCACCACGGTCGGCAGGCTGCGGATACCGAAGCGGGCGACGATGTCCTGCTCGACGTCGCAATCGACCTTGGCCAGCAGCAACTCGCCCTGATAACTCTCGGCGATGCCTTGCAGCATTGGCATCAGCGCCTTGCACGGCGCACACCATTCGGCCCAGAAATCCACCAGCACCGGTTTTTGAAAAGAAGCCTCGATCACCGACTGGTCGAAGTCGGCCGTCGTGGCGTCGAAGATGTACGGCGTTTGCTGACTCATGGGGTATCTCGTAAAAGCGTGAATGGGGCAACTATACGGTCAGGCGCGGGCCGCGTGGTAGAGGCTGACATGGCGAAACTCTTCGGGCTCGGCCAGATCCGGCAGGGTCATGGCTTCGAGCATTTCGATGCGCCGGTACAGCGGGTGACGGAAATCCCTGACCCGCGAATCCGCCACCAAGGCTTCGCGGCCGCGACTGAGAAAGGCGTCGAGCAGCGGCAGGTTTTCCCGGTCGTACAGAACGTCGGCTACCAGGATCAGATCGAAGCGATCCGCCTCGGCGAAGAAATCCGTGGAATAGCTCATTTGCACATCATTGAGTTCGGCATTCGCCTGGCACGCGGCAATCGCCAGCGGATCGAGGTCGCAGGCCACCACTTCCAGCGCGCCGGCCTTCACGGCGGCAATCCCGGCGATCCCGGAACCGGCGCCGAAATCCAGTACGCGCTTGCCACGCACCCACTCGGGGAATTCCGCCAGATAACGCGCCACCGCCAGGCCGCTGGCCCAGCAGAAACTCCAGTACGGCGGCTCGTGCAGGATCCGCCGGGTTTCTTCGGGGCTGAATTCCCGGGCCATGTTGTCGCCGTCGATCAGCCACAGTTTCAGGTCAGTGTCCGGCAGCGGGCAGGCCACCAGTCGGGCATCACCGAGCAGTTCGCCCAGCGCCTGTTGCAGGTCCAGCGGTGCATTCATGGCGCTTTTACAAACTGCAGCTGGCCCAGGGCCTGAGTGGTCGGCTGGCTGATGGTCTGCGACGGCAGGTGCAGGATCAGCTGACCGGATTGGGTGGCGCGGCCACGCAGTTCGACCCGTGCGCCGACCGGGAAGGCGTCAGGATTGAAGCGCAGGCGAAACGGCAGAATCTGGTTGTTGCCGATCAGGCTGGAGCTGGCGAGCAATTGTTGCGGGCGACCTTTCTCGTCGATCACCAGCAGCGCCAGTTCGACTTCGGCGCCCGCCGGCACGCCTTGCAGGGTGCCGCTCAGTTCCCGTTGATACGCGGGCAGCGGGCCGAGGTCGGCTGCTTCTTTGGCCTTTTTCTGCGCCTGTTGCGGCGCCGGGCCCGGCGTTGGCGGCTGCGGCTTGGGCTTATCGCTGCCACAGGCCACCAGCAGGGCGAAAACACTGAGCAAAACGAGCGGTCGTAGCGACATTGGTGGCTCCGTCAAAATGAAATCCATGGATCAAACGATCATGGCAGTCTGTATACCGCAAAGCCTATGGCTTGTCTTGCCACCGGGATGCGCTACCATGGCCCTCCCTTTTTTTGTTGCCAGCCACCATGCACTGTCCCTTCTGCGGTGCCAACGACACCAAGGTCATCGACTCGCGTCTGGTCGCCGAGGGCGAACAGGTGCGCCGCCGGCGTGAATGCCTGGCCTGCGGCGAACGTTTCACGACGTTCGAGACGGCCGAACTGGTGTTGCCGCGCCTGATCAAAACCGACGGCAGTCGCCAGCCGTTCGACGAAGAAAAACTCCGCGCCGGCATGCAGCGCGCCCTGGAGAAACGTCCGGTGAGCGTCGAGCGTCTCGAGTCCTCGCTGGTGCACATCAAACACAAGCTGCGCGCCACCGGCGAACGCGAGGTCAAATCCCTCGTGGTCGGCGAGCTGGTGATGGCCGAGCTGCAAAAGCTCGATGAAGTCGCCTACATCCGTTTCGCTTCCGTGTACCGCCGCTTCCAGGACCTCAACGAGTTCCGCGAAGAGATCGACCGTCTCGCCCGTGAACCGGTGAAAGAATGACCACCGCCGCCGAGCAGGCCATCCTCGACGCCCGTTTCATGGCCCGGGCCCTGGAGCTGGCGCGCAAGGGGCATTACACGACGCACCCCAATCCACGGGTCGGCTGCGTGATTGTGCGCGACGGGCAGATTGTCGGCGAAGGCTGGCATGAGCGCGCCGGCGAACCCCACGCCGAAGTCCACGCCCTGCGCGCTGCCGGTGAGCTGGCCCGGGGCGCGACCGCTTACGTCACCCTCGAACCTTGCAGCCATCATGGCCGTACACCGCCCTGTGCCGATGCGCTGGTGAATGCCGGTGTTGGCCGGGTGGTCGCGGCGATGCGCGATCCCAATCCACAAGTCGCCGGGCGCGGTTTGCAGCGTCTGGCCGATGCCGGCATCGCCACAGAAAGCGGCGTACTGGAAAGCGAAGCGCGCAAGCTCAATCAAGGTTTTCTGAAGCGCATGGAACACGGCTTGCCGTTCGTGCGGGTCAAGTTGGCCATGAGCCTCGACGGGCGCACGGCGATGGAAAGCGGCGAGAGCCAGTGGATCACCGGCCCTGCCGCACGTTCGGCGGTGCAGCGTCTGCGCGCCCAGGCCAGCGTGGTGCTGACCGGCGCCGACACAGTGCTGGCCGATGGCGCACGGCTGACCGTGCGCGGCGATGAACTGGGCCTGGATGCTGAACAAACCGCGCTGGCCCTGAGCCGTCCGCCGCTGCGGGTGCTGATTGACGGGCGTCTGCGAGTGCCGCTGGATGCACCGTTCTTCAAGGCCGGCCCGGCGCTGGTCGCCACCTGCGTGGCCATCGAAGAACAGTACGCGCACGGCCCGGAATGCCTGATCGTGCCGGGCGATGACGGTCAGGTCGATCTGCATCAATTGCTGATCGAGCTGGCCAACCGTGGCGTCAACGAAGTGCTGGTCGAGGCCGGCCCGCGACTGGCCGGCGCGTTTGCCCGGCTTGGTCTGGTCGACGAGTTCGTGATCTTCATCGCCGGCAAGTTGCTCGGCTCCACGGCGCGTCCGCTGCTGGACTGGCCGCTAGCCTATATGAAGGATGCGCCGGAGCTGAAAATCACTGAAATTCGCGCGGTTGGCGATGACTGGCGAGTCACTGCAATCCCTGTCTCATCGGCGAGCGTATAATTCCCGGCCATCGCGTTAGCGCTGGCTTCGTTCTCAAGGAGAACCCCATGTTTACCGGCATCATCGAATCCATCGGCAGTATCCGCGCACTGACCCCAAAGGGCGGTGATGTGCGGGTGCATGTCGAAACCGGCAAGCTCGACCTGAGCGATGTCAAACTCGGCGACAGCATCGCGGTCAACGGCGTGTGCCTGACCGCCGTTGAACTGCCGGGCGACGGCTTTGCCGCCGACGTCAGTCGCGAAACCCTCGACTGCACCGCCATGAATGACCTGAAAAGCGGCAGCCCGGTCAACCTGGAAAAAGCCCTGACCCCGACCACCCGTCTCGGCGGGCATCTGGTCAGCGGTCACGTCGACGGTGTCGGCGAAGTGGTCTCGCGCAGCGACAATGCCCGCGCCGTGGAATTTCGCATCCGCGCGCCGAAAGAGCTGGCCAAGTACATCGCCCACAAAGGTTCGATCACCGTCGACGGCACCAGCCTGACCGTGAACGCGGTCGATGGCGCCGAATTCCTGCTGACGATCATTCCGCACACCCTGAGCGAAACCATCATGGCGTCCTACAAGCCAGGTCGCCGGGTGAACCTGGAAGTCGACTTGCTGGCGCGTTATCTCGAGCGTCTGCTTATGGGCGACAGGGCCGCTGAGCCTGACTCTTCACAAAAGCCTGGCGGTGGCATCACCGAAAGCTTTCTGGCCGCCAACGGCTACCTCAAATCCTGACTGAAGGGGGTGCCTTGTGGCGCTCAATAGCATCGAAGAACTGGTTGAAGACATCCGCCAAGGCAAGATGGTCATCCTCATGGATGACGAAGACCGCGAGAACGAAGGCGACCTGATCATGGCCGCCGAATGCTGCAAGGCCGAGCACATCAACTTCATGGCCAAGCACGCCCGTGGCCTGATCTGCATGCCGATGAGCCGCGAGCGCTGCGAGACCCTGAAGCTGCCGCTGATGGCGCCGCGCAACGGTTCCGGTTTCGGCACCAAGTTCACCGTGTCGATCGAAGCGGCCGAAGGCGTGACCACCGGCATCTCCGCCGCTGACCGCGCGCGCACCGTGCAGGCGGCTGCGGCGAAAGACGCGAAAGCCGAAGACATCGTCAGCCCTGGCCACATCTTCCCGTTGATGGCCCAGGCCGGCGGCACCCTGGCTCGCGCCGGTCACACCGAAGCGGCTTGTGACCTGGCGCGCATGGCCGGTTTCGAGCCGAGCGGCGTGATCTGCGAAGTGATGAACGACGACGGCACCATGTCCCGTCGCGCCGAACTGGAAGCTTTCGCGGCTGAACACAACATCAAGATCGGCACCATCGCTGACCTGATTCACTACCGGATGATCCACGAACGTACCGTTCAGCGGATTGCCGAGCAGCCACTGGACAGCGAACTGGGCCAATTCAACCTGGTGACCTATCGTGATTCCGTGGAAGGCGACGTGCACATGGCACTGACCCTGGGCACCGTTTGCGCCGAAGAGCCGACACTGGTTCGCGTGCACAACATGGACCCGCTGCGCGACCTGCTGATGGTCAAACAGCCGGGCCGCTGGAGCCTGCGCGCCGCCATGGCTGCGGTTGCCGAGGCCGGCAGCGGTGTGGTGCTGTTGCTCGGTCACCCGCTCGACGGCGACGTGCTGCTGGCGCATATCCGCGAAACCGGTGATCAGGCAGCGGTGAAAAAACCGACCACCTACAGCATCGTCGGTGCCGGTTCGCAGATCCTGCGTGACCTCGGTGTACGCAAAATGCGTTTGATGAGCGCGCCAATGAAGTTCAATGCGATATCCGGTTTCGATCTGGAAGTTGTAGAATACGTGCCCTCCGAATAATGACCGGTTGTTTCCGGACCCGAATTCGCGGCAAATAAATCACTGAGGGACGCGAAACAGACGCGTCCCGGCTCTTTAAGAGATCTGACGAATGACCCTGAAGACCATCGAAGGTACCTTCATCGCCCCTAAAGGCCGCTACGCTCTGGTAGTGGGCCGTTTCAACAGCTTCGTGGTTGAAAGCCTGGTCAGCGGTGCAGTTGATGCCCTGGTTCGCCACGGCGTGAGCGAAAGCGACATCACCATCATCCGCGCACCTGGCGCCTTCGAAATCCCGCTGGTTGCGCAAAAAGTCGCCCAGAAAGGCGAGTTCGCAGCAATCATCGCCCTGGGCGCGGTCATTCGTGGCGGCACTCCGCACTTCGAATACGTGGCTGGCGAATGCACCAAGGGCCTGGCCCAGGTGTCCATGGAGTTCGGCGTACCGGTCGCTTTCGGCGTCCTGACCGTTGATTCCATCGAGCAAGCCATCGAACGTTCCGGCACCAAGGCCGGCAACAAAGGTGCTGAAGCTGCCCTGTCCGCTCTGGAAATGGTCAGCCTGCTGGCGCAGTTGGAGGCCAAGTGATTAGCGACGATAGCGATCGTTTCAACCCGCGCGATCCGAAACCTGCGGATGCCGGCAAGCCATCGAAGAGCGCCAAGCGCCGCGAAGCCCGTCAGCTCGCGACTCAGGCCCTGTATCAATGGCACATGGCCAAGGCTTCGCTGAACGAGATCGAAGCGCAGTTCCGGGTCGATAACGATTTCACCGATGTCGACGGCGCGTATTTCCGCGAAATCCTCCACGGGGTTCCGGCCAACCGCACCGAAATCGACACCGCGCTCAAGCCTTGCCTGGACCTGGCGATCGAAGAGCTGGATCCGGTTGAACTGGCGGTTCTGCGCCTGTCCACCTGGGAACTGCTCAAGCGCGTCGACGTGCCGTACCGCGTTGTGATCAACGAAGGTATCGAACTGGCCAAGGTCTTCGGTTCCACCGACGGCCACAAGTTCGTCAACGGTGTGCTCGACAAGCTGGCACCACGCCTGCGTGAAGCTGAAGTGAAGGCGTTCAAGCGCTAAAACGCGCTTGAGACCTCATGGGCGAGTTTGAGCTGATCCGCAATTTCTTCGCCGCCGCGCCTTGTGCGCAGGGCGGCGAGGGCGTTGCACTGGGGATCGGCGACGACTGCGCCTTGCTGGCGGTTCCTTCCGGGGAGCAGCTGGCGATTTCCACCGATACGCTGGTGGCCGGCGTGCATTTCGCCGATCCCTGCGATCCGTTTCTGCTCGGTCAGCGCTCGCTGGCCGTGGCGGTCAGCGACCTCGCTGCCATGGGCGCCACGCCCGTTGCCTTTACCCTTGCCCTGACCTTGCCGACGGTGACTGCCGACTGGCTGCAAGCCTATGCCCGTGGTTTGAACCGCATGGCGCAGAGCTGCGGCGTGGCGCTGGTCGGCGGTGACACGACACGGGGGCCATTGAGCCTCACCGTCACCGTGTTCGGTCGTGTTCCGGCCGGCCAGGCCTTGACCCGCAGCGGCGCGCAGCCCGGCGACTTGCTGTGTGTCGGCGGTGAACTGGGCAATGCCGCCGGGGCCTTGCCGCTGGTGCTGGGTCAGCGTGACGCCGAGCCGCACATCGCCCAGCCGCTGCTCGATCACTATTGGTCGCCGCAACCGCAACTGGCCCTCGGTCAGGCCCTGCGCGGCAAGGCCACTTCGGCGCTGGATATTTCCGATGGCCTGCTCGCCGATTGCGGTCATATCGCACTGGCTTCGAAGGTTCGCCTCGACGTCGAACGCGAGCGCGTGCCGCTGTCGGACGCGCTGGTGGCGTTTCTTGGTCAGCGCGGCGCCGAACGTGCGGCGTTGAGTGGTGGCGATGATTACGTGCTGGCCTTTACCTTGCCGTCCGTCGAATTGCCCGCGCTGCTGGCCGATGGCTGGCCGATCCATGTGATCGGGCGAGTGGCCGAGGGGCAGGGCGTGGTGCTGCTGGACCGCGAAGGGCATGACATCACCCCGCAAATCCGGGGTTATCAACATTTTCAGGAGTCACCGTGACAGATCACCCGAAACAGGTTCCCGGCGAATTCGTTCCGCCTTCGGTCTGGCGCAATCCGTGGCATTTCATTGCATTCGGCTTCGGTTCGGGCACCTTGCCGAAAGCACCGGGCACGTGGGGCTCGTTAGTTGCGCTACCCTTTATTCCGTTGTGGCAGATGTTGCCCGACTGGGGCTACTGGCTGATGCTCGGGATCACCATGCTGTTCGGCTTCTGGCTGTGCGGCAAGGTGGCCGACGATCTGCGGGTGCACGACCACGAGGGCATCGTCTGGGACGAGATGGTCGGGATGTGGATCACTCTGTGGCTGGTGCCGGAAGGCTGGTACTGGTTGCTCGCCGGGTTCCTGATGTTCCGCTTCTTCGACATCCTCAAGCCATGGCCGATCCGCTGGATCGACCGGCATGTGCATGGCGGCGTCGGCATCATGCTCGACGACGTGCTGGCGGGCGTGTTCGCCTGGCTGGCGATGCAGGGTCTGGTGTGGGTTTTCGCCTGATTTCAAGGCGTGGATGAGGGACACAGGGATGGCTCGACGCGGGTTGGCGATACTGTTTTTTATCCTGCTGGGTGCTGTTGCCCACGCACAGGATGCGCCGCCGTCGGTCATTCACCTGGCCAGTGAAGACTGGGAAGACTACACCGCCGCCGATGGCCACGGTCTGGGCTGGGATGTCCTGCGCAAGGTGTTCGAACCGGCCGGTGTGACCCTGGATATCCGCACCGTGCCGTACACCCGCTCGGTGGGGCTGGTGCAGTTGAAGGAAGTCGACGCGCTGGTCGGCTCCTATCGCGGTGAGGCCGAGCAGGTTCTGTATCCCAAATGGAACTTCGATTCCGACCACATCTACGCGCTGGGCCTGGCCAGCAATCCGGCACCGACCGAGGCCACCCTCGGCAAATACCGGCTGGCCTGGGTGCGGGGTTATCGATACGAGACCTACTTGCCGAACATCAAGCGCTACAACCAGATCGAACGCCGCACCGGGATTCTGTCGATGCTCAAGCAGGGGCGGGCGGATTACTACATCGACGCACTGACGGAAATCGAAGCGGTGGTGAGAAATGCTGCCGACCCTTCGCAATACCGTTATTCGCATCTGGCTGAGTTGCCGCTGTACCTCGGCTTCGCCGACACCCCTCAGGCCCGTGCACTGATGTCGATCTACGACCAGCGCATGGATCAACTGGTGAAAAGCGGCGAATTGAAGCCCATTTTCGAACGCTGGAAACAGCCGTATCCGTTCGACCGGGGGCAATGACGGCAGGCCTGACATCAAACTTTTTGATCGTTATGGCCGATAATTCAGCCTAAGCGTCTGCCGGAACCTGCTGTTACAATGCCGCCCAGCGAATCTCGGACTTTTTAGATCAGGAGCACACCGGTGCCTGTCGTTTTTGTCGCCGCTTCCAAGCTGCCAACGCCTTTTGCGCAATTCACCATGCACGGTTTTCTCGATGAAACCACCGGCCGCGAGCACGTCGTGCTGAGCCTGGGTGAGATTGCCGACGGTGCCCCGGTACTCGGCCGGTTGCACTCCGAATGCCTGACCGGCGATGCCTTGTTCAGCCAGCGTTGCGACTGCGGCTCGCAACTGGAAGCTGCGCTGAAGGCGATCGCCCGTGAAGGCCGTGGCGTGTTGCTGTACTTGCGTCAGGAAGGTCGTGGCATTGGCCTGCTGAACAAGATCCGCGCCTACGAATTGCAGGACGGCGGTGCCGATACCGTTGAAGCCAACGAGCGTCTGGGCTTTGCCGCCGACCAGCGTGACTACGCCATGTGCCTGCCGATGCTCGAGCATCTGGGCGTGAAATCCCTGCGCCTGATGACCAACAATCCGCGCAAGGTCAAAGCCCTGACCGACATGAACATCGTCGTCGCCGAGCGCGTGCCGCTGCACACCGGCCACAACCCGCACAACAAACTCTACCTGGCGACCAAGGCCAGCAAGCTCGACCACATGATGAGCAATGAACATCAGGGCGAGGTAGACCGGGCGTGACCCGCGGTCAGGTGCGCCGCCGCCTGTCGGTCGCCTGGTGGAAATACCTGGCGCTGGCACTGGTGCCGCTGTTCGTGCTCAACGCCGTATTCGGCGAGAGCGAAGCGATCATGCCGGTGCTGGCGATGCCGTTGTTCATTGCCGGCGTGGCCTCGATGTTTGTCAGCCTGAAGTTCTTCGGCCGCTACAAACATGCGCTGATCGCCACGCAAAAAGCCCTCGATACCCCGGACGAACCCGCTGCGTGGATTGCCCTCGCGGCGCGTCGTCGCACAGCGTTTCTTGCGGCGGGATTGCCGGCGTGGATCGGCGCACTGGCGGTGTTCGTCGGCCTGGAGGCCGTGCCGCTGATGCTGCTGGCGCTGTCCACGGCGGTGCTGTTCTACCTCTACCGTATCCCGCGTCAACTCGGTTGATGCGTCGTCTCTGGCTGGCGGTTCTGCTGCTGGCCGTCAGCAGCGAAACCCTGGCCGCCCTGCGGGTGGTCAGTCTCGCGCCATCCTTGTCTGAAATTGTCGTTGAACTGGATTCGGCCGACCTGCTGGTGGGCGTGCTGGATGCCGGTGACCGACCGTCCGCAATCAAGGATGTGCCTTCGGTGGGCCGTTATGGCCAGCTCGACATGGAGCGGCTGCTCAGTCTCAAACCTGACTTGTTGCTGCTGTGGCCCGGCAGTATCGGCCCGGCCCAGCGCGATCAGCTCAAGCGCCTGAACATCCCGACCTTCGTTGCCGAACCCCACAGTTTCGAGCAGTTGACCACGCAGATCGAAGCCATCGCTGCACAACTCGGTCGACCTGAGCGCGGGGTTGCGCGGGCAGCCGAGCTGCGACTGAAACTCGATGAGCTGCGCCAGCGCTATCGACGGGAAACGCCGCTACGGGTGTTCTATCAAGTCTGGGACAAGCCGCTGTATACCATCGGCGGCGGACAGATCATCAGCGATGCGCTTGAAGTGTGCGGCGCACGCAATGTGTTCGCCGACCTGACGCTGCCGGCGCCGCAGGTGAGCATCGAAGCCGTTTTACAGCGTGATCCCGAGGTGATTCTGGCCGGCGATCAGCCGCAACTGGATGCGTGGAATGCCTGGCCGCAGGTGGCGGCGGTGAGGCACAGGCAGTTGCTGCTGGTCACCGATAAAGGTCTGGAGCGTCCAAGCGGGCAGATGATCGAGGCGACGGCCAAGCTCTGCCAGTTGATTGCGCCAGACCGCTGACCGCTAGAGCTGCGGCGTCCAGGTCACCCCGAACATGAATGCCCGGCCTTCCTCACGATAGCCATACTGACTGCCGTCATGGCTGTACAGCGCCCGGCTGTAACCCTTGTCCAGCAGGTTATCCACCTTGAAATCCAGCTTGATCTCACGGTCCAGCGCCCAGCTGCTGCGCAGTCCCAGCAACGCATAACCACCCAGCGGCTGCTGATTTTTCAGGTCGTCATAACTGCTGCTGACGGCCTGCCAGCTGGCGCCGAGGCCGAGGCGCTCGAATTGCCGATCCAGATCCCAGCTCAAGGTGCGACGGGCACGGCGCGCCAGGGTATGGCCGGTGTCGCGGTCGCGGGGATCGATGATTGCCACGCCGAGGTTGCTTTGCCAGCCCAGCAGTTCCTGTTTCAGCGCTGCTTCGAAGCCGTTGATCCGCGCCGAGGCGACGTTTTCCGGGCGTGAGTTGCTGCCGAAGATGATCGCGTCTTCCAGATCGGTCCGATACAGCGACGCTTCGAGGCGGCTGCTGTCGCTCAACTGGCTGCGCCATTGCAGCTCGTAGCTTTTCGAAGTTTCCGGTTTCAGGTTCGGGTTGCTGAAGTCCGGGTAATACAGGTCATTGAAAGTTGGCGCGCGGAAGCCTTCGCTGTAGCTGAGCAATAGATCGTTGTCCGGGTTGACCGGCAACGTCAGCGTGCCGCTCCAGCTGTTCTGGCCGCCGAACTGCTGGTTGTCGTCACGGCGCAGGCCCAGTTCGGTGGAGAAACTGTCGGCCTGGAAGCGATGCTGGACGAATGCGGCGCGGTTCCAGCGGCTGTCTTCGTCGAACGCGGTACTGCTGTTGACCCGGTCTTCGTACCAGTCGCCGCCTAGGATCAGGCTGTTGCGTGCATCGAGGGTCAGGTCGTTCTGCCAGGTCACGGAGTCGCGGTAGGTGTTGAACACCGAGCGTTCGTCACTGAGCTTGTCGAGGGACTTGTCGCGGTTTTCGCTATGGCCGAGTTCCAGGCGCGATTTCCAGCGTTCGTTGATCCGCGCATCGATGTAGCTGCTGAAGCTGCTGACAGCAAAATCGCTGTAGGGCTGCTGCTGGACGGAGTCGAAGGTGACCGGGTCAAAGCGCCCGAACGGGTTGTCGAACTCACTTTTGCCACGGTTATCCAGCAGGTTGGCGCCAACTTCGATGTCATCGGTCAACGCATGGCTGAGGCTCAGGCTGAGGGATTTATTGCGGTAGGCATCGTGATCGCTGTCGCTGGGATACGACTCGTGGGTGCGGTCGATCCCGGCGGTTTCATCGAGGCTGGCGCCGAGGTTGAAGCGGGTTTTCTCATCGCCACCGGACAGGCCGACACTGCGCTCCCAGGTCTGGTTGCTGCCGAAACCGACATGCATTCGCGGCTGCAAGCCTTGCTCAGCGCCGCGCCGGGTGAAGATCTGAATCACCCCGCCAATCGCATCGCTGCCGTAGATCACCGAGCGCGAACCGCGCAGCACTTCGACGCGTTCGATCTGCTCGATGTTGAGGTGCTGCAGGTTGCTGTCGCCGGAGGTGGAGTTGCCGATGCGCTGGCCGTCGACCAGCACCAGGCTCTGCGCCGATTGCGTGCCGCGAATGTAGATCCCCGGCAGGCTGCCGCGCCCGCCGGTTTGCGCCACTTGCACGCCGGGTACCCGTTGCAGCAGGTCAGTGACGCTGCGCGGTTGCAGGCGCTCGATGTCGTCGCGGGTGAATACGGTGTTGGCGGCACTGCTGTCGTTGCGGGCTTCCACCTGGCGGTTGGCGCTGATCAGCACGTCCGGCAGCTTCAGAGCCTGATCGCGTTCGAAGGTGTCGGCGAGGGCGTTGGTGGTTGGCAGCAGGAGGAGGGGCAGGGCGAGTCGCGAGAGGTTCATCGGAGTCCGTTGGTACATAAAGCGAATTGAATTTTGAAAGCTGCACAAACCACTGTGGGAGCGAGCTTGCTCGCGAATGCGGTGTGTCAGTCAAGAATGAGTCGACTGACTGTCCGTCTTCGCGAGCAAGCTCGCTCCCACAGGGTTGTTCACAGATCTGGCGATTAGCGGTTAAGCAGCTCCAGGCGCTCACGCACCGCCGCTTCGATCCCGGCTTCGTCCAGCCCGCACTCGGCCAGCATCTGCGCCGGTTTGGCGTGCTCGACGTAAATGTCCGGCAAGCCCAGGTGCAGCACCGACTTGAGAGTGTTCTCGCGGGCGAGGAATTCGCTGACCGCGCCACCGGCGCCCCCCATGATCGCGTTCTCTTCGATGGTCACCAGCAGGTCGTGGCTGTTGGCGATCTCGCGTACCAGCGCTTCGTCCATCGGTTTGACGAAACGCATGTCGACCACGGTGGCGTTCAGGGTTTCGGCGACGTTCAGCGCTTCGGCCAGCTGCACGCCGAACACCAGCAGGGCAACCTTGCTGCCCTGACGACGAACCACACCCTTGCCGATCTCGATCGGTTCGAGGTTCTTCTCGATGGTCGCGTTCGGGCCGGTACCACGCGGGTAACGCACCGCCGCCGGGCCGTTGTACAGGTGGCCGGTGGTGAGCATCTTGCGCAGTTCGTTTTCATCGCTCGGGGTCATGATCACCATGCCCGGGATGCAACGCAGGTAAGACAGATCGAAACTGCCGGCGTGGGTCGGGCCGTCTTCGCCCACCAGACCGGCACGGTCGATGGCGAACAGCACGTCAAGGTTCTGCACCGCGACGTCATGCACCAGCTGGTCGTAACCGCGTTGCAGGAACGTCGAGTAGATCGCCACCACCGGTTTCGCGCCTTCGCAGGCCATGCCGGCCGCGAGGGTCACGGCGTGTTGCTCGGCAATCGCCACGTCGAAGTAGCGCAGCGGGAAACGTTCGCTGAACGCCACCAGGTCCGAGCCTTCCTTCATCGCCGGGGTGATGCCCACCAGACGCGGGTCGGCGGCGGCCATGTCGCACAGCCATTCACCGAACACACCGGAGTACTTCGGCCCGCCGGCCTTTTTCGGCGCAGCGGCCGGGGCGTCCAGCGGCTCGAGTTTGGTGATGGCGTGGTAACCGATCGGGTCGACTTCCGCCGGGGCGAAGCCTTTGCCTTTCTTGGTGACGATGTGCAGGAACTGCGGGCCTTTCAGATCGCGCATGTTGCGCAGGGTGGCGATCAGGGTCGGCAGGTCGTGGCCGTCGATCGGGCCGATGTAGTTCCAGCCCAGTTCTTCGAACAGGGTGCCGGGAACCAGCATGCCTTTGGCGTATTCTTCGGTGCGACGGGCGATTTCCCAGGCGCCGGGCAGGCGCGACAGCACTTTCTTGCTGCCTTCACGCATGCTTGCATAGGTGCGGCTGGAAAGGATTTTCGCCAGATAGTTCGACAGGCCGCCGACGTTGCGCGAGATCGACATGTCGTTGTCGTTTAGGATCACCAGCATGTTGGCGTTCACTTCCGGCGCATGGTTCAGCGCCTCGAAGGCCATGCCGGCGGTCAAAGCGCCGTCGCCGATCACCGCAATCGCCTTGCGATCACTGTTCTGCAGGCGGGCGGCGATGGCCATGCCCAGTGCGGCACTGATCGAGGTGCTGGAGTGGCCGACGCCAAAGGTGTCGTACTCGCTCTCGGAGCGGCGCGGGAAGGCGGCGATGCCGTCCTTCTGGCGCAGGGTTTCCATGCGCTCGCGACGACCGGTGAGGATCTTGTGCGGATAGGCCTGATGACCAACGTCCCACACCAGCCGGTCGTCCGGGGTGTCGAAGACGTAATGCAACGCGATGGTCAGCTCGATGACGCCCAGGCCGGCACCGAAATGCCCACCGGTCTGGCCGACCGTGTAGAGCAATTCCAGGCGCAACTCATCAGCCAGGGTTTCCAGCTCGGCTTCGCCTAACCGGCGCAGGCCGTCCGGCGTGTTCGCGCGGTCGAGCAGGGGCGTGGTCGGGCGCTTGCGGGGAATCTCATGGAACGTCGTGGGCATCAGGCGAATCGTTATAGGTATAAAAGATGCGGCAGTTTACCTGATGCATCGTCCCCTGCCCACGCGTTGGTCTTTTTTGGCTGATTAGCCTTTAGTTGCGCCGGTCGACGATATACCGGGCCAGATCACGCAACGGCTCGGCAGCCGCGTCAAACGGTCGCAGCGCATGCAGGGCCTGATCGCGCAGTTCCAGGGCGTAAGCCTTGGCCACGTCGAGGCCAAGCAGGGCCGGGTAGGTCGGCTTGTCGCGGGCAATGTCCGCACCCTGGCGTTTGCCGAGGGTTTCGGTATCGCTTTCGACGTCGAGGATGTCGTCCTGCACCTGGAACGCCAGGCCGATGGCCTGTGCATAACTTTGCAGGGCCTTGAGTTCATCCTTCTCGGCGCGGCCGCTGGCCAGGGCGCCGAGCTTGACGCTGACCTCGATCAGCGCGCCGGTCTTGTGCCGGTGCATCTGTTCGAGGGCTTTCTGATCAAGCTTCAGACCGACCGAACCGAGGTCGATGGCCTGGCCGCCGACCATGCCGGCCGGGCCTGCCGCGTGCGCCAGTGCTGTGACTTGTTGCAGGCGGATATCCGCGCTCAGGTCGCTCAGGCGCGGGTCGAGCAGAGCGCTGAACGCCAGGCTCTGCAAACCGTCGCCGGCGAGGATCGCGCAGGCTTCATCGAATTTCTTGTGGGTGGTCGGCTGGCCGCGACGCAGATCGTCGTCGTCCATCGCCGGCAGATCGTCGTGCACCAGCGAATACGCGTGGATCAGCTCAACCGCACACGCCGCGCCGTTGGCCTGCTCGGCCTTGCCGCCGAGGGCTTCGCACGCGGCGTAGGCCAGCAGCGGGCGCACGCGTTTGCCGCCGTTCATCACGCTGTAGCGCATCGCTTCATACAGCCGCGCCAGTTCTGGCAGCGGGGCGTTGAACAGGGTTTCCAGTGCCGCATTGACCCGCGCCTGGCTGGTCGCCGAATACGCCGCGATCATTCTGGCTGGTCCGCGTCGAAGGGTTCCTCGGCCAACTCGCCATCGCGCTCCAGCAACACCTGGACCTTCTGCTCGGCCTGGGCCAGCGCCGCCTGGCAGTCACGGGTCAGGCCGATGCCCTGCTCGAAAGCAGTCAGCGAGTCTTCCAGCGACAATTCACCGTTCTCCAGACGCTCGACCAGTGTTTGCAGGTCGGCGAGGGACTGTTCGAAATCCAGTGCAGCTTTTTTGCGGGCCATGGCGGCTAATTCCGGTTGACGTTAAACCGGCGCGACACTAGCAGATAGGGGGTTTATGGGCAAATGAGCGGGCCGACGGACAAGGGTGTCAGTCGGTCGACTCGTCCGGATATTGAATCTGATACCGAGTGCTGCGTCCGCCGCCCGGAAGACGTTGCAGGCAGCCCTTTTCCAGCAGTTCCGCCAGATGTCGGGTGGCCGTGGCTTTGGAGACCTTGGCCACACTCTGGTATTGCGCCGCACTGATGCCGTGCTCGAAACCGCGTTCACCACCATCGAGCAGACGATTGAGCACTTTGATCTGCTCCGCCGACAGCCCGGATTCACGGTGTGCCTGCCAGAAGCGTGATTTTCCCAACACACTTTCAATCCGCGCGATGGCCTGTTGCAGACTGCGCAGCAAGGTTTGCAGGAACCATGTGAGCCAGTCGGTGATGTCCAGCGTGGCTTTCTGACTGGATTCGAGAATCCGGTAGTAGCCCGCACGATCATCGAGGATGCTGGCGGACATCGCATAAAAACGAATCGCCTGCGCTTCGCCCTGAGCCAGTGCGAGATCGGTGAGGGTGCGAGTCAGGCGCCCATTACCGTCGTCGAATGGATGCAAGGTGACGAACCAGAAATGTGCGATGCCGGCTCGCAGCAAAGGATCGAGGCCTGCCTGTTGCCGACTGGCGTCGAACCACTTGAGAAAACTGTCGAGTTGCCGCTCAAGACCTTGTCGCGGTGGCGCCTCGAAATGCACGGTCGGACGCTCGATTCGCCCTGAAACCACCTGCATCGGCTCATCGCCGCGTAATGCGCCGACATTGATTGCACGCGAAAGGAAACCACTCTCCTGTTCTGGAAACAGCCATGAATGCCATTCCAGCAATCGTTCCAGCGTCAGCGGCTCGGCAAAACGTTGAGTGGCATCGAGCATCAGCTGCGCCAGCCCCTCGCTGCGCTTGCTGACGTTGTCGCCATCCGGTGATTCCAGCCCCAGGCGCCGTGCCAGTGAAGAACGCACGGATTCAACATTCAACTGTTCCCCCTCGATGGCCGAGGAGGTCACGATGTTTTGCAGCAACGCGTCCAGCTCAGTCTGAGCGCTCAGTGAATTGCCCACTGATCCCGCCATGCCCATCAATTGTCCCTGCGCTTGAATGCATTCGCGCAACAGCGCAGTGAGACGCTCTGCCTGCCAGTTGAAGTCGGGCCAGTCGGGCCGCTGCCAGATCCAGTGAGTTGCCATGCAATGCCATTCCTGAGTGCGTGAGCCGAATAGAAACGCTATTCGGCTCATTTCGTGAGCCGAATATGACGCCTATTCGGCTCATCGTCCACTGGACGCCGTGATTCCCACCGCAAATCCAGATGTATCCGATTGTTAAAAAACTGCCGAATCGCTAACCTTCGCGCCTTCTACGACCCGACAGTCACGGGTCTTTCAGACGAAACGCAGTTTTCACCGCTGTGAAGTACCGAGGATCGGGTGCAAGGTTTCGTTCAGGCATGGCAGGAGGCATTACATGCGTTCATTTCTTTTGCTGCTGATCGGCCTGGCCTGCGCGCCGGCGCTGTCGGCCGCGCCGACTGCCGAGATGTCGGAACCGGTGGGCGGCTGGCGCTACAACGGCTTGCTCGACCGCAGCGAAAACCCGCAAGTCGCCTATCCCACGCCGCCCATCGATCGCGGCATCCAGCGCAACCGCACGATGATCCAGGGCCAGCTCAAAGCCATTGGCAATCAGCGCGGGCCGCACACCCTGGCGGTCAATGGCAATCCGCTGAATCTGTACACCGACGACGATGGGCGTTTCGCCCGGCCCTATGCCTTCGGTGCCGGCTCCAACAGCGTCGAAGTGCGCAGTGCCGAAGGGCAGTCGCTCAAGCGCGTGCAGTTCTACGAAGCGAACAACCTGCGCACACCGGCGCGGATTCGCGTGGTGCTCGGTTGGGACGACCCTAAAGCGGAACTCGACCTGCACATCATTACCCCGGACGGCCAGCATGCGTTTTTCGCCCACACGGCGTTGACCAACGGCGGTAGCCTCGATCCGGACGGCGTCGACGGCCCCGGCCCGGAAATGTTCACCATGACCGCACCGCTGCATGGCACCTATCTGGTTTACGTCAACTATTGGGGCAACTTCGGCGACGGCGGCTATAACTTCGAGGAGGCCAGCAACCAGAACGAGGTCATCACCTCGCAGATCACGCTGGTGCTCAACGAAAACACCGTCGACGAAAAACGCGAAACGTTCATCGTGCCCCTGCGGGCCATCGGTGATCTGCTGCTGGTCAAGACTTTCAACTATTAAGCATCCCGCACCACGGATGAACTGCCGAGCTTTGGGAACATGAGCGAGAAGATGAGCGAAAACACTGAGACCCCGGCGACCGCCGCACCCACCGCCCAACCTTCCCGGCGCTGGCCGTTGCTGGTGGCCGGGCTGTGCCTGGTGGCCGGCGTGGCGGGCGGGCTCGGCTGGTTGATGCACAAGCCCAAAGTGCCGGCGGCGGCACTGGCCAGCGACAAGCTCGGCCTGAGCCGCCCGGACGCGCTGCTGGAAACCCGCTCCCTGAGCCAATTGCCCAAGGACCTGCTGACGGTGCCGTTCCTCAAGGCCACGCTCACCGAGGATTTCGTCTTCTATTACGAAACCCACGCCGACCGTCTCGGGCTGATCGGCAGTCTGCGGCGGATCATCTACGAGCATGACCTGAAACTGCAGGACAGCCTGATCGAGCAACTCTTCGATCAACCGGCAGACGTGGCGCTGTGGCGCGGCGCCGATGGTCGCCTGAAGGATTTCCTGCTGGTGATGGATCGCGGCGGGCTGGCCAAGCTGCTGGAGCCGCTGGCGAAAGTGGCGCTGGATGATTCGCAGCTGAGCGTCTTCAGCACCCTGAAAGTTGGCGGTGAGGACGTGCCGCTGTATCAACTGATCTACAACGCCAGCAAATCCCTGCTGTTCGCCTCCCGTGGCGACAAACTGGTGGTGCTGTCGAATCCGGCCAAGTTCTACGACCCGGAAAGTGGCGCTTCCGAAGAGTCCGGCCATGTTTCGCCGCAGGCTTTGGCGGCGCTGCTCAATGGCGAAAAACTGTTCCCCGAAGCGTTCGGGCTGCCGGTCAAGACGCCTGAAACCAGGCAACGTCTGTCGGTCAATTCCAGCGTCCTGGCCATGGGTTACCAGCGCTTCATCCCGAACTTCGCCGGCCTGCGTTTCGACATGGACGACAAGGGCTGGCACAGCTTTCTGGCCATGGATGAGCTGGACAACCAGCCGGACTTCGATTTCAAACCGGTCTGGCAGGCCATGCCGCTGGGCGCCAGTGCCTGCGTGACCTTGCCGGTGGCCGCCGAGCCGCAGAAACCGTTGCTGGTAAAACTCGGCGCCGAGGAAGCGGTGGCGCAGAAACTCACCGAGCATGTGGCCGGCGCGGCAGGCCTGTGCTGGTACGCCGATTCGCGGCTGTACACGCCGTTGCTGGTGGCCAGTCTGAAGGACGAGGACAGCGGCAAACTCGACGGCGATATCGGCACGTTGTTCGATTCGATGGTCGGCGCCTACGAAAGCAAGGTCGACGACCACGCGTTCCCGGTGGTCGAGAAGCAGGAAGGCCAGAGCCACCTCTGGCAGCGTCAGGTCAGCTCCAACTTCGGCCCTTATGCGGCCAAGGATGCCGAGAACCCGGACGCGATCACCGGCCGTGCCTTCATGAAAGTCAGCCTCGCGCGTCACGGTTCGACGCTGTTGTTTTCCCTCGACGACAAACTGGTCGACAAGGCCCTCGGCACCCTGGACAAACGCTTCCCGCCGATGGCCGATGTGTTGCCGAAAGACGTGCTGATGCCGATCTACTTCGGCCCGGACTCCATGGCGCAACTGATGCAACAGGAAACCCTCGACAGCCTGCCGCAGGACATGGAGCCGGTGTTCTACAACGCCGCGCAAACCTACCTGATCCCGAAACTGCGCACCCTCGGCGGCATGGGCAAATACGCCCTGACCTTGCCGGAAGGCAGTGAGCCCGACGGCCACTGGCAATGGCTGCCGCTGGAGTGGGAAGCGCTGTGACGGCATTGATCCGCAGCCTCGGCCTGCTCGCGCTGTTACTGAGCGCGGGCGCCCGAGCGGTCGAAGCGCCGGCCCTCGATCCTGCGCAGTCCCAGGTTTTTCGCGCCTGGTTCGTGCGCATCGCTCAGGAGCAGTTGAGCAAAGGCCCGAGCCCGCGCTGGTATCAGCAGGACTGCGCCGGGCTGGTGCGGTTTGCCGCCAACGAAGCGCTGAAAGTCCATGACGACAAATGGCTGCGCAGCAATGGCGTGTCCAACCGCTACCTGCCGCCGGAGCTGACGCTGAGCGACGAGCAACGCAAGTTCGCCCAGCAATGGCAGCAGGGCGGCGGCAAGGTCGGGCCCTACGTCAACGCGATCAAACTGATTCAGTTCAACAGCCATCTGATCGGCCGCGACGTGTCCCAGGCACGGCCCGGCGATCTGATGTTTTTCGATCAGGGCGACGACCAGCACCTGATGATCTGGATGGGCCGCTACATCGCCTATCACACCGGCACGACTACCCCAACCGACAACGGCATGCGTTCGGCAAGCCTGCAGCAACTCATGACATGGAAGGACACCCGATGGATACCCGACGCAGCCAACCCCAACTTCATCGGCGTCTATCGACTGAACTTTCTCTCCCAATGACCGGTGCCCGCATGTTGCGTTTACTGCCTTTTTTGTTGCTCTTGACCCTGCCGTTTTCGGCGGTGAATGCCGAAGACTCCGTCGAGCCAAGCGGCTACACGCCTGTCTCCGGTGAAAGCTTTTTCCTGCTGGCCGACAGCAGTTTCGCCAGCGATGAGCAGGCGGTGGTGCGCCTTGAAGCGCCGGGCCGCGACTACCGTCGTTTCCGCATGGAACCGTACGGCGGCGCCGATATCCGCGTGTACAAGATCGACAAGCCGCTGGACTTCCTCAAGCGCCAGAAGAATCTGCACCGCGTAGTCAGCGACGGCCAGTTCAAGGGCGAAGGCCTGTCGAACACCCTCGCGTACCTGTGGGACAACTGGTACCGCAAATCCCGTCGGGTGATGCAGCGTGCGTTCTCCTACGAGTCGCGCCAGCAAGTCACCGAGGAAGTGCCGGAACTGAAGATGGGCAATGCCATCGCCGCGCCGACACCGTACGACGCACAGCCGCAGTTCGCCCTGATTCCGGGTCTGCCGGTGGTCAGCCAGTTCCGTTATCCGCTGTGGCAGGCCAAGCCGATCCAGCCGCCGGCCGGGGTCAATCTGGCCGGTTCGTCCAGCGAGTTCGTCAGCGTCGCGCCGGGTAACGTGTACATCCCGCTGGGCAATCTGAAACCGGGCCTGTACCTGGTCGAAGCGCTGATCGGCAAGTACCGCGCGACCACCATGGTTTTCGTTTCCAACACCGTGGCGGTGAGCAAGATTGCCGGTGATGAATTGCTGGTGTGGGCCGCGCGCAAACACGAAGGCAGCTCGGTGCCGAAGGTCAATGTGCTGTGGACCGACGGCCTCGGCGTGATGAGCAGCGGTGCTACCGACACTGATGGTCTGCTGCGCCTGAAGCACGTCAGCCCGGAGCGTTCGTTCGTCATCGGCGAAGACGAAGAGGGCGGCGTATTCGTCTCGGAAAACTTCTATTACGACAGCGAAATCTACGACACCAAACTCTACGCCTTCACCGACCGGCCGCTGTATCGCCCTGGCGATTGGGTGTCGCTGAAAATCGTCGGTCGTGAATTCAAGAACGCGCGGGATTCGGTATTGCCGGGCGCGGCGGACGTCAATGTCAGCGTGCTCGATGCGACCGGTACCGAGTTGCAACGCCTCGACCTGAAGCTCGATTCGAAGGCCGGCACCCAGGGCCGTTTCCAGCTGCCGGACAACGCGGTGGCCGGTGGTTATGAGCTGCGTTTCAACTACAAGGATCAGGCCTACAGCAGCGCGTTCCGGGTGGCGGAGTACATCAAGCCGCACTTCGAAATCTCGCTGAACCTGGCCAAGCAGGATTACCGCACCGGCGAAGCGGTGAAGGGCAGCCTGGCCCTGCTGTACCCGGACGGCAAACCGGTGGCCAACGCCAAACTGACTCTGAGCCTGCGCGCCCAGCAACTGTCCATGGTCGACAACGAGCTGCAATACCTCGGGCAATTCCCGGTGGAACTGACCAGCACCGAACTGACCACCGACAGCAAAGGCAACGCGTCCCTCGACCTGCCGGCCGCCGACAAGCCGAGCCGCTACATGCTCACCGTGTTTGCCAGCGATGGCGCGGCGTATCGGGTCAAGACCACCAAGGAAATCCTTATCGATCGTGGCGCCGCCAGCTTCCGCCTGAGCGCGCCGCAGCGTTTCAGCGCAGTGGGTGACAAGGTCGCGTTCAGCTACGCCAACGAAGGCGGCAGCGAACAGGCGCAGGCCGTGGTGCCGAGCGGCTACAGCTGGGTGCGTCTGGAAGACCAGACCACCGGCGAAGGCAAACTGGCGGCGAAAGACAAAGGCTTCAGCGTGACGTTCGATCGTCCGGGGACCTACAACCTGTCGCTGAAGGATCAGTTCGGCCGGGTGCTCGGCGGCACCGGCCATTCGGTCACTGGCGACGGGGTCAAGGCTGTGCCGGGCACCGTGGAAATCGTCCTCGACAAACCGGAGTACAAGGCCGGCGACGAAGCATTGGCGCTGATCACCTTCCCGGAGCCTGTCAGCGATGCACTGCTGTCGCTGGAGCGCGACAAGGTCGAAGCCACCGCGCTGCTGGCCAAGGGCGGCGACTGGCTGAAACTGGAAAAGCTCAGCGAAACCCAATACCGCGCACGCATCCCGGTGAAGGACAACTTCGCGCCGAACCTGACGTTCTCCGTGCTCTACACCAAGGGCGGTCAGTACAGCTTCCAGAACGCCGGGATCAAGGTCGTCGCGCCGCAGATCGACGTGGCAATCAAGACCGACAAAGAGACGTATCAGCCGGGCGATACCGTGACAGTCGACCTGACCACGCAGTTCGCCGGCAAGGCTGTACCGGCGCACCTGACGGTCAGCGTGGTCGATGAAATGGTCTACGCGCTGCAACCGGAAGTCGCGCCGACCATCAACCAGTTCTTCTACCACCCGCGCCGCAACAACGTGCGCACCAGCGCCAGCCTGTCGTTCATCAGCTATGACGTGGCATTGCCGGGCAGCCCCGGTGCACCGGGCAAGGCCAACCGCAGCGAACGAGGGGTGAAAGTGCTGGAGCGGCCGCGCCGCGAAGACGTCGACACCGCTGCGTGGCAGCCAGAGTTGCTGACTGACGCCGACGGCAAGACCCGTTTCACCTTCAAGATGCCGGACTCGCTGACCCGCTGGCGCATCACCGCGCGGGCGATTGCCGATGACGGTCAGGTCGGGCAGAAGAAGCAGTTCGTCCGCTCGGAAAAACCGCTGTACCTGAAGTGGAGCGGCCCAAGCAAATTCCGCAAGGGCGATCAGCCGCAACTTGGCGTGTTCGCCTTCAGCCAGGCCGAGAAACCGGTCAAGGCTGAACTGGTGACGCACTACGCCGGCGCCGAACAGCGCCTGCCGGTGACCCTCAACAACGGCATCAACTACCTGCCGCTGCCGGCCTTCGCATTGGCTTCCGGCGAATGGACCGCCGAGCTGGTGCAGGACGGCAAGACCGCCGACGCCCTCTCGGTGCGCCTGACCGCCACCGGCGAAGGCTGGCAAGTGACGCAGACTCAGAGCCTCGACGTAGCCAGCGGTGACACGCCGTTGAGCCTGCCGGCAGACGCCACCGACATTCGCCTGCGTCTGGATGACAGCCCGCAAGCACTGTTCCGTTCGGCCCTCGACGATCTGCTCAGTTATCCGTACGGCGGCGTCGAGCAGACCGCCAGCCGCTTGCTGCCGCTGAGCATCGCTTATCCGTCGCTGGCGTCGAGCCCGCAGATCCGCGACCGCTTGCGCCTGATCATGCAGAACAGCCGTCTGCGGCTGGTGCAAATGGCCGGGCCGTCGGCGAGCTTCACCTGGTGGGGTTTCGACGGCGAGCCGGATGCGTTCCTCACCGCTTACGCCTATTACGCCGACTGGAACGCCAGCCAGGTGCTGGAGCTGACCCTGCCGCCGGAGCACTGGCAGCGGGTGCTGGAGGTCTACGCCAAGCAGGCGCCGAACACACCATTGCTGCAACGGGCGCTGATCCTGTCGTTCGCCAAACAGATGCATCTGCCGGTCAACACGCTGCTCAGCGGCTTGATGGACGATCTGGCCAAGGCCGGGGAAGGCAATGCCGCGAACCTGATGGACGACGGTGAAGACAGTCTGGTGATGAGCGATCCGGATTCGGCGCTCGGTCTGGCGGCGGCGCGGGTCTTGACCGCATCGCTGGCGACCCAGTCGAAAGTCGCTCTGCCGGATGCGTTCAATCGTCAGCTGGGCGCTGCGCAACAGCGTTTGGCCGTCAGCTCTCAACCGTTTGTCGAAGCGCTGAACCTGTCGCTGCAACCGTTCGATCAGGCCCGTGCGACAGCGTTGCTGCAACGCCTGTTGCCACAGCAATCGACCCTCGAACGCGCGCTGGCGCTAACCTGGCTGCAACGCAGCATCGCCCAGGCATCGCCGACCATCGCGCTGGCACCGGGTGAAGGCTGGAAGAAAAACTACGGCGCGACCGGCGAGATGTTCTGGACGTGGCAGGGTGCGGCCCCGGTGCCGAGCGTGTTGTCGGTGTCGGGCACTCAGGAGCGTCCGTTGCGTGCCGCGCTGAGCTTCCAGACTCAACAACCGGCAGTCGATCCGATGGCGGTGACCCTCACTCGTCGCCTGTCGCGTCTGGTGCCGGGTGACGAAGCCTTTACCTTCAAACTGGAGCCGGTCGGCACCAAACCGCTGTCCAGCGACAGCCTGTACCTGGACGAAGTGATCCTCACCAGCAAGGCACCGAAACCGCTGCGCTACGGCATGCTCGAAGTGCCGCTACCGCCGGGCGCGGATGTCGAGCGCACCACGTGGGGCATCAAGTTGCAGGGCAAGGACGGCACCGAGCCGACTGCGCTGGAAAAAGCACGTTTCGAACCGGGTCAGCTGGCCTACGCGGTGCCTGTAGATGCATTGAGCGGTGAATTGCGTCTGCGGCATCTGGTGCGCTTCTCGCAGAAGGGCCAGTTCAACCTGCCGCCGGTGCGTTTCACTCAGGTCTACGCGCCGCAGCATCAGGCCCAGGAAGCGAAAGCCGCCCTCGGTCAGGTCACGGTCAACTGACATGCCCCGGCCGCTGCTGTGGCTGATGTTGTGTGTTATTCCTGCGCTGGCGACGGCGCAGGATGAACCGCTGCGCGTGGCCTACAAGGGTGAACTGCTGTCACTGAACACCACGCAACTGACCGCTCGCGAGCCGTTGCCGTCGTCGCTGGATACACCTTTGGGCAGTCTATGGAAGGTGTTCGTTTACGCGTGGCTGGTTGATACCGGTGCGCGGGAACCGGCTTATGAATGCCGCGGACAGTCGAAGGAAGAAGTCTATTGCTGCACGGCGGGCGGGAAGATCGAGCGTGATCAGGCGCTGGTGAAATCCTGCGGGCTGTATTTCGAGCCGGCGCGGCTGGGCATAACCGCTGGCGACTGGAAATCCTATTGGCAGGCGCGACAGGCGCCGTCGTGGTTGCTGGACCTGCCATCGGTACAGCCGGCTACCCGGGTGTCCGTGGCTGACTTGCTGAAGGTTTTATCCTGGTTGCCGGCTCAGGATCAGATGCGCCGGGTGCTGCTCGACGTGGTGCTGAACGCGGCGGACGGCAATGTCGTCGGTGAGCTCGGCGGACGCTTGCGGGTGAAAACCTGGAGCTGGCTCGGCGATCAGGATCCGCAATCACGCCAGGGCGGTTTCGCTGGCTGGACGGTGGACGGCTCGCCGATCTGGGCCGGCGGCCGGGGCACCAGTCAGATGGTTCTGCGGCACTACGGTTCGGCGTTGGCGACGGTGTTGCCCGCGTCATGGCCGGCGGACGCGGGGCGATGTGTCGAGGTCGGTCTGTTTTCGCGTTATCCGGTTTCGCGGGTTCTGTCGGGTGAGCGCGTTGCTGGCTCCGGCCCGTTGCAGGGCGATTACCGCGTCGAATTCGCCAACGGCAATGCGCTGGATATTCATAGCGACGGCGAACTGTTTCTGCTCAACGACAAGCTTGTGGCGCGGCTGGATCGTGAAGAGTACGTCGCTCGAGTTCTTGAGCGTGAAGCCAAACCGGAACCTGCCGAAGCGGCTAAGGCATTGGCCGTGGCGATCCGCACCTATCTGCTGCAAAACGCCACGCGTAATGGCGAATGTCTGAGCATCGATGACAGCAGCACCCGCCAAAGGGTCGCACCACGTCCAGCCTCTGTCGAGTCGCGCAACATCGCGGCGTGGACAGCCGATCTGGTGCTGGCCGGCAGCACTGTCACCTATCACTCCGATCAACCCGGCCCGGACAAACTGGCCTGGCAACAAGCCGTCGAACAAGCCAACGCCGGCCAGCGCTACGACGCGATTTTGCTTCACGCCTATCCGCGCGCCAGCCTCAGTCGCTGGGACAACCCGGTGGCGTCCTGCGAAGCGCTGCCTGCCGCGCAGGACTGGCTGCAGAAGCAGCGGCGTGGCTGGCGTCCGAGGCTGGAAAGCGAAACCGGCTACAACGAAGTCAGCACATTCGCCGTCTGCAAACTCGCCTTCGGCCGGCCCTTCGTCGACCGCGAACGCCAGCGCATCTACGTGCGCGGCGTGCTGTCGTTGCAGGATCGCCTCGACCTGACTCACGAATACCTGCACCTGGCCTTTGAAGCACACCCAAACGGCCAGGATGAAACCTATATCGAAGGGCTCGCCCGTCACCTTTTGCTGGAATAGACCATGACACTCCGTTATCCACAGGTCTTGCTGTTGCTCTGCGCCCTCAATGCATGGCCGATGGCGATGTCCGCCGACAGCGTCAAACTCGACACCCCGGTCGGCGGCTGGCGCAGCGGCGCGCCCGAGGGCGAAGGCGAAAGCTTCCGCCAGACCGTCAACTACCCGGCTTCCTCGGTGAACACCCCGGTCGGCCAGGCCAACACCGCCCGCATCAGTGGCGAAATCAAAGCCACACCGAAAAGCAAAGAGCCCGGCCGCCTGATCGTCAACGGCGTCAGCATGCCGCTGAAAATCGACGACAGCGGCCGCTTCGACCGCCCGTTCTCCTTCCCCAAAGGCAGCAACAGCGTCGAAGTCCGCAGCCCCGACGGCCAGCAACGCCACCGCACTCAATTCCTCAACGCCAACGGCGGCGCCACCCCGGCCAAACTGCGCGTTCTGCTGTCCTGGGACAGCGACGGCACCGACCTCGACCTGCATCTGATCACGCCTGACGGCGCGCACATCTGGTACGGCGACCGCGTCGCCCCCAACGGCGCCGCCCTGGATGTCGACGTGACCACCGGTTACGGCCCGGAAATCTTCGCCATGCCGGCGCCGATCAAGGGGCAGTATCTGGTGTATGTGAATTATTTTGGCGGTGGTTATCGCGGGGATGACGAGGGCGGGGAAGAAGCGGTACAGCCGCTGACCACCGCGCAAGTGACGGTGATTACCGAAGAGGGGACGCCGAGCGAGAAGATGGAGACTTTCATCGTGCCGATGCGGGCGGTGGGGGAGTTGACGTTGGTGAAGTCGTTTAGTTATCCGTGAGCGGCATAGCACTAGCCGAAAATCGGGATCACTGATACCGAATGCTGGAAAAATCGCTGTGTGAATCTGACCGTTGCGGAGGCAGCAGTAGCGCCGCTTCTCGCGTGTGACGAGCAGGTTATCTGCCAGAGCAAAAGGGTGACGTTTGTCCCTGCGCGGATTAATATGGCGATTTTTATGAAAGAAGCGATCATGAGCCGCTTGGCGCAAGAAAATTTATATATACCCATTAAAGAACTGATCGTTTCTTTTTTTGTAATTGCTTTATTTTTTATATGGCAAGGAAACAAAGGATTTAATCTTTGGGATGAAGGCTTTCTTTGGTATGGCGTTCAGCGAGTCATGCTGGGTGAAGTACCAATACTTGATTTCATGGCCTACGATCCGGGGCGGTATTATTGGTCTGCGGCGATTATGAGCGTTGTCGGTGACAACGACATCTTGAGTCTGCGGGCAAGTGTTGCGGTCTTTCAGGTTCTGGGCCTGTTTGTCGGACTTTGGTTGATCTCCCGATCCAGAAAAGAGGCAGGAAAGGCGGGTATCGTCTTCTGGTTGATCTCGGCATTGACTCTAATGCTCTGGATGTTTCCGCGGCACAAGATTTTTGATATTTCCCTGTCGATATTACTGGTTGGCGTACTGACCTTTCTGATTAGCCGCCCTGCTCCAAAACGCTATTTCATCGCCGGTATTCTGGTCGGTCTGGTTGCGGTCTTCGGACGCAATCATGGCGTTTATGGTGTTGCCGGTAGTGTAGGGGTGATTGCCTGGCTCTCTATCAGGAACCACTCTGGTCCCGGTTTTTTCAAGGGAGGATTTTTGTGGGCGGCCGGTGTTGTCGTCGGATTTCTTCCTGTGATTTTCATGGCGTTGCTGATTCCAGGATTTGCCACGGCATTTTGGGAAAGCATTCGTTTCCTTTTCGAGCAGCAGGCGACAAATTTGCCGTTGCCAGTCCCCTGGCCATGGACAGTTGAATTTGCCACCGCTACGGTTGGTGAGGCTGTCCGCGGCGTATTGGTGGGCCTTTTCTTCGTCGCAACGCTCGTCTTTGGCGGGATCTCGGTTGTATGGGTCATCCATTGCAAACTCAAGGAAAAGCCTGTACCGCCGGCGCTGGTTGCGTCGGCCTTTCTTTCGCTTCCCTACGCGCACTATGCCTTTTCGCGTGCGGACTTGGGACATCTCGCGCAAGGCGTCTTTCCGATGCTTGTGGGATGTCTGGTTGTGCTTTCCAGCGCTCAATCGAAAGCAAGATGGCCGCTGGCCGTTGCCTTGTGTGCCGCCAGTTTCTGGGTGATGTATTTGTTTCAGCCCGGCTGGCAAAGTCTGGCAAACAAAAACTGGGTGAGTGTCGAAGTTTCCGGCAGAAATCTTCAGGTCGACCCTGACACAGCAAGCGACATAGCCATGCTCCGCCAACTGGACAATCAGTATTCGTCCGATGCAAAGCCATTTGTCGTAGTGCCGTTCTGGCCTGGTGCCTATGCACTGTTGGAACGCAAATCCCCGATGTGGGAGATTTATCCTTTGTTCTCCCGCTCTGCAGGTTTCGAAGAAAAGGAAATCAAGCGGATAGAGGAGTCCAGACCAGGCTTTGCACTTGTTTTTGATATGGCCCTGGATGGAAGAGATGAACTGCGCTTCAGAAAAACTCACCCTTTGACTTATCAATATATCGTTGACAAGTTTGAGCGGGTTCCGGATTCAAGTAATCCGGCCTATGAAATCTATAAACCAAAAGTCGCGGGTCAATGAAAAAAATCGCCATTCTTCAGTCGAACTATATTCCATGGAAGGGCTATTTCGACATGATCGCCGCCGTGGATGAGTTCATCCTTTACGACGACATGCAATATACCCGACGCGACTGGCGAAACCGCAACCAGATCAAAACGCCTCAGGGTATTCAGTGGCTGACCGTTCCCGTTTCGGTCAAGGGCAAATACCATCAGACCATTCGGGAAACCGAAATCGACGGCACAGACTGGGCAGCGGCACATTGGCGAGCCTTGCAGCAGAACTACCGCCGCGCCCCGCATTTCACTGAAATTGCTCAATGGCTGGAGCCGATTTACCTGCAGGAGAGCTATACGCATCTTTCGCAGCTCAACCGTCGCCTGATCGAAGCCATCTGCCGCTATCTGTCGATCACGACTACGATCAGCAACTCGTGGGACTACACCATGCAGGATGGAAAGACCGAACGCCTGGTGGATCTTTGTGTAAAAGCGGGCGGCAGTGAATACATCTCGGGTCCGGCGGCCAGAGACTACATCGACGAGGGGCTTTTTTCCGCCGCCGGGATCAAACTCAGCTGGTTCGATTATGCCGGTTACCCCGAATACCCTCAGATGTGGGGTGAATTCGCGCATGGCGTCACTATTCTCGATCTGCTTTTCAATTGTGGCAGGGATGCTCCCCGCTACATGAGGTACGTTGCATGAATCTTTCCATCGTGGCGACTCTCTATCAGTCTGCTGCCTACGTTGCCGAGTTTCACGAGCGAGTCAGTGCTGCCGCCAGGTCTCTGGTGGGCGACGATTACGAAATCATCCTCGTGAACGACGGCTCTCCCGATAACAGTCTTGAACTGGCAGTGCGGTTGACCGAGCAGGATCCGCATGTCGTTGTGGTTGACTTGTCACGCAACTTTGGCCATCACAAGGCAATGATGACCGGACTGGCGCAAGCCAAAGGTCAACGCGTATTCCTGATTGACAGCGATCTTGAAGAAGAGCCCGAGTGGCTTGTGGATTTCACCGGGCAGATGGAGCGCGAACACTGCGATGTGGTGTATGGCGTTCAGGAGAGCAGAAAAGGCAACTGGTTCGAGCGCTGGAGCGGCCAGTGGTTCTATCGTTTCTTCAAAGGTCTCACCGGGCTCGCACTGCCGGAAAACGTCGTCACGACGCGATTGATGACGCGGCGTTATGTGGATGCCCTGTTGCAACACCAGGAGCGTGAAGTCTTCATGGCAGGCCTTTGGCATACCACTGGCTTTGCTCAGCATCCCTGTGTGATCAAGAAACACAGCACCAGTGAAACCACCTATACCCTGCGCCGGAAAATGTCGCTGCTGGTCAATTCCGTGACCTCGTTCAGTAACGCGCCCCTGGTGAGTATTTTCTATGTCGGCGTGTCCATTTCCCTGTTTGCAATGGTTTATATCGCCTACCTGGTGACGCACTGGTTGTTCCTGGCCAAACCCATGAGCGGCTGGACTTCGGTGATGGCGTCGATCTGGTTGCTCGGCGGTATGATCATTTCGTTCATCGGCATAGTGGGTATCTACTTGTCGAAGATCTTCTCGGAAACGAAACAGCGGCCCTATACCATCGTGAGGCAGATTTATGCACAGCGGCAAGACTGACCTGCTCAAAGAGGTCGCGACGTACTACTCGGAAAAACTGGCCGAGCACGGCGTAACGCCTCGTGGGGTCGACTGGAATGGCGAAGAGAGTCAATTTGTCCGATTCGAGCAGTTATGCAAAATCGTCGATCCGGCACTATTGACGTTTTCGTTGACCGACCTGGGCTGTGGATACGGTGCACTTTACGATTTTCTTGTGGCGAAACATCCCACGTTTTCATATCTGGGAGTGGACGTATCGGCGGAGATGGCGGCTGCCGCCGGGTCCCGCATCCAATCCGCCACTGCCCGATTGCTCACCGCATCGAAACCAGATGTGGTAAATGACTACAGTGTCGCCAGTGGCATCTTCAATGTTCGCCTGAAGCGAACCGATGTCGAATGGTATGACTATCTTCAGGAAACACTGGATGTTCTGGACAAGTCAAGCCGGCTTGGTTTTTCTTTCAATTGTCTGACGTCTTATTCCGATGAAGACAAGAAGCGCGACTATCTGTACTACGCGGATCCTTGCCGGATATTTGATTTTTGCAAACGTCGCTATTCAAGTCAGGTCGCTTTACTTCACGACTATGGGTTGTATGAGTTTACTATTCTGGTGAGAAAGTAATATGAAAAGGCAGATTGTAATATTTGGCTCAGGTGATATCGCCCAGCTTGCGCATTACTATTTCAGCTCTGACTCTGAATATGAGGTGGTGGCCTTTACCGTCGATGCTGAATACATCAAAGAGTCCGAATTTTGCGGTTTGCCAGTTATTGCTTTTGAAGACGTGGTTGCCAGGTTTGCTCCGGAACAATATGATTTTTTTGTAGCCCTCAGTTATTCAAAGCTGAACGCGGTGCGCAAAGAGAAATTTCTTGCTGTAAAAGCGCTGGGTTACAGACTGGTCAGTTATATCAGTTCTCATGCGACAGTTCTCAATCAGGGCGCAATAGGTGAGAACTGTTTTATTCTGGAAGATAATACCGTCCAGCCTTTCGTGTCGATCGGCGATAACGTGACTTTATGGAGCGGTAACCATATCGGCCATCATTCTGTTATCGAGAATCATACTTTCATCGCCTCTCATGTTGTCATTTCCGGCGGCGTTAAAATTGGCGAGCAATGTTTCATTGGTGTGAACGCAACCTTGCGTGACCATATAAAAGTGGCAGAAAGGTGCGTAATCGGTGCCGGCACGTTGCTGCTGGCGGATGCGGACGCCGAGGGCGTATACATCGGCTCTGCGACCGAGCGTTCAAAAGTTCCAAGCACGAGGTTGAGGGGGCTATGAAACACGCCTGGCGCAAACTCGGGTTGATCTTTTCTCCTGCTGCAGAGCACGAGTGGTTGCACTCGCATGCAGCTGTTCCGATCGCGGAGCACATGGAGGGGGATATTTTCAGGATTTATTTCAGTTCGAGAAACCAGCGAAACGAGAGTTTCACGAGCTCCTTGTTAATCGATATAACCGACCCGCAGACCATTCTCGAACTGTCGGAAACGGCAACACTGTCCCCAGGAGGACTCGGCTGTTTCGATGACAGTGGCGCGATGGCGACCTGGCTTGCCCATCATCAAGGCAGGAAGTTTCTTTATTACATTGGTTGGAACCTTGGTGTCACCGTTCCCTTCAGAAACTCCGTCGGTTTGGCTGTCAGCCTGGACGGCCTGGCATTTAACCGGTATGCACCGGGGCCGATACTGGATCGTACGATGGCGGAACCTCACTTTGTCGCCAGTTGCTGCGTTATTCCCGGCGATGACGTGTGGCGAATGTGGTATCTGTCATGTACAGGGTGGATGTTGCGAGGGGGCGCGCCAGAACATCGCTATCACATCAAGTACGCCGAGTCGCTCGATGGAATTACCTGGAACAGGGAGGGCGTCGTTGCGATCGACTATCTGGATGATACGGAGTATGCCATTTCCAGGCCTTCGGTCATTCTTGATGGTGACTGCTGGAAGATGTGGTACTCGTATCGAGGCGACTCGTATCGTATCGGGTATGCAGAGTCCACTGACGGACGGAAATGGACGCGTCTGGATAATGATTGCGGCATTGATGTTTCTGACTCTGGGTGGGACTCCGAAATGATTGAGTATCCGTTCGTATTCGATCATAAGGGATCTCGTTATATGCTTTATAACGGTAATGGATATGGGCGAACCGGGTTTGGTTTAGCGATATTGGAGCAACATTCGTGAGTCGTCTCTTCGATTATCTCTACATTTTTGCAACGATCGGCTTCACCGTGTACGGGCAGTTGATACTCAAATGGCGTATCGCACAGTTCGGCCCGCTGCCAGTCGATACATTCAGCAAGATCAAGTTTCTTTTAGGGCTGCTTCTGGATCCTGCAATTTTTTCGGGGTTCGCCGCGGCTTTTCTGGCTTCGCTGGCGTGGATGGCGGCCATGACCAAGTTTGAATTGAGTCACGCTTATCCATTCATGAGCATCAACTTCGTAGTGGTTTTGCTTTTGAGTGCCTGGTTTTTAAGTGAACCCATGACGTTGCAAAAAGCACTGGGAGTCGGATTGATCGTGATGGGGACAGTGGTCGCCGCCCGGGGTTAGTTACCGATCCCCTGATGTTTTTGGCTCAGGTTGTTTTCAGTATTGAGTTCCGCGTTGAAGTCGCATTTCGGAGAGTAAATGAAGAAAGTAAACTCAAGAATTCCTTTCAACTGGCCACATATGACGGGAAAGGAGCTTTACTACATAGCCGAGGCGCACTTCAACGGCAGCCTGGCGGGTGATGGACCCTTTACAAAGCGTTGCCACCGCTGGCTCGAAGAGCGTTCTGGCTGTGATACGGCATTGCTGACTCACTCCTGCACAGCCGCGCTCGAGATGGCTGCCCTTCTGCTGGATATTCAACCGGGTGACGAAGTCATCATGCCGTCGTACACGTTCGTGTCCACGGCGAACGCTTTTGTTCTGCGCGGTGGGGTTCCCGTTTTTGTCGATATACGCGAAGACACGTTGAATCTTGATGAAAAACTTATCGAGTCAGCGATAACGCCGCGTACACGGGCAATCGTGCCGGTCCATTATGCAGGTGTCGCATGCGAGATGGATGAGATCATGTCGATTGCACGCCGCCATGGCCTGATGGTCGTCGAGGATGCTGCGCAAGGCGTCATGGCCAGTTACAAGGGGAGGGCGCTGGGCAGCATTGGTGACCTGGGTGCCTACAGTTTCCATGAAACCAAGAACGTGATTTCCGGAGAGGGCGGTGCCTTGCTGGTCAATCAGCCCGATCTGGCCCTGCAGGCCGAGATCATTCGCGAGAAGGGCACGGACCGGAGTCGGTTCTTCCGCGGCGAGGTGGATAAGTACACGTGGCAGGAAGTCGGCTCTTCATTCTTGCCGGGAGAACTCATCGCGGCCTTTCTCTGGGCGCAACTTGAAGAGGCTGACCGGATCACCCGGGAGCGCCTGGCCAGTTGGAAGCGTTATCACGAGTTACTCGCGCCGCTGGAGGCCAAGGGCGTGCTGAGACGTCCGATCGTGCCAACGGAGTGTGAGCACAATGCGCACATGTATTACGTGCTGTTGTCACCGGAAATTGATCGTCAGGACGTGCTGAACCAGTTCAAGAGCAATGAGATCTGGTCGGTTTTCCACTATGTTCCTCTGCACTCATCACCAGCCGGGCTGCGATATGGGCGTGCTCATGGAAGCCTTGAGGTCACCAATCGACAGTCAGAGAGACTCGTACGACTACCCCTTTGGGTGGGATTGTCGGAGGACCAGCAGGATCGCGTTGTGGCGATACTTAACGACCTTGCAAGTGGGCTCTGATCGTCGAAGCGTCCGGTGGTTTTCCATTCAGCTGGATTGAATGTCTGGTCCTGAAACAGGTGTAAACCTGTTCAGGGGCAGACAGTCAGGCATTAAAAAGCCGGCTTGTGGCCGGCTTCTCGGGGACTGGCTTGGTTTATTTTTGGTAAACCGCGCCAGCCTTCAAAACGTACACCCGGATCTTGCGTCCGGCTGTGGGACTTGGTCAGACAGTGGTCTGCCGCGTCAGGCGTCATCTGGGCCGCTTGGCGGGTCGATGCGCGAATGTGGGGCGCAGGATACTGAGTTTTGCTTCTGATTCCCAGCTTGAAGTGCGGTTTAGAGCGATCAAACTGGAGAAAATCCGGGATTTGTAGCGACTTTCCGGGCCTCATCGCCAGCAGGATGGCTCCCGCTTCAGAGAAACGGCACCACTGGCCGCCGCTTGCCCAGTGTCGACCACCAGAACACCCACCCCAGCACATGAATCCTTTGCTCCTCGATCTGAGCGGCGCGGAAGATTTCGTCCGGGTATTCGGCACTGTTGTGGCTGCGCAGGCGCAGGGCGTTGCCGGGCATGCGGTGCAGGTATTTGATGCGCAGCATGCCGTCGTGTTCGATGGCGTAGATTTCCCCGTCCACCACCTGGGTGAGGCCGCGGTCGATGGCGAGGGTGGAGCCGTCTTCGATCTTCTCGGCCATGCTGTTGCCGATCATGTGGGTGCAGATGGCGTCGGTGTGGCGGATTTCCAGGGCTTCGAGGTGGCTGCGGGGCAGGCGGATGGTTTGCTCCGGGTCCTTGATGACATGGGTCTTGTCGGAGCCTGGGGCAGTCGGGGCTTCCTTGTAGAGCGGCAGTTCGATGTCGGTGGATTCGAGTACCGTGTACACGCCCTGAATCGCCTGGGCATCCAGTGTGTCGCCGGCAGTGTACAGGTGCGGTGCTTCTTTCGGGCCTTCGCCGGTCTTCAGCCACTGGCTGTTTACGGACAGCAGGCGCGCGACTTCTTCCATGCGGTACGCGGGTACGCCCCGGGTGTACCAGTTATGAACGTTTTGGGCTTCCGTGCCCCAGAACTTTGCGAATCCCGTGGTGGTGATGTTCGCAGCTTCCAGGAGTGCCTTGAATCTTGGACCGCTAGTGTTCTTTCTCATAAACACGAGTCTACGGCCGGCCCAGAGCGGTTTGAATAAACCATGCGTTCAAAATCGAGGCAAATTTTGCGACGGGATGTAAGACGTGCTTGTGGGAAATTACACACACTAAAACTTTTCTGTAGGGCGCAATAAACAAGTCGTTTAAGGTCCCGCCAGCCAGGCACAAAAAACCCCGGATCAACCGGGGTTTTCTTCACGCGTGTCGCAGGTTGCGAGGCTTAGCCTTTGTAGGCAGCAACCGACTTGGTGATCGCGGCGCGGGCAGCGTCAGCGCCGTCCCAGCCTTCGATTTTCACCCATTTGCCTTTTTCGAGATCTTTGTAGTTCGCGAAGAAGTGCTCGATCTGCTGGATCAGCAGGGCTGGCAGGTCGGTGTATTCCTTCACGTCCACGTACAGCTGGGACAGCTTGTCGTGTGGGACTGCGATGACTTTGGCATCGCCGCCGCCGTCGTCGGTCATGTTCAGGATGCCGACCGGACGCGCGCGGATCACCGAACCTGGAGCAACCGGGTAAGGGGTAACGACCAGCACGTCCAGGGGATCACCGTCGTCAGCCAGGGTGTTCGGGATGTAACCGTAGTTGGCCGGGTAGAACATCGGGGTGGCCATGAAACGGTCAACGAACAGGCAATCGCTGTCTTTGTCGATTTCGTATTTGATCGGCGCGTGGTTGGCCGGGATCTCGATCGCGACGTAGATGTCGTTCGGCAGGTCTTTGCCAGCCGGAATCTTGCTGTAGCTCATTGGGCGTTGCCCCCGTTAGTAGACCAAAACACTTGGCCGGATTGACCAAAAAGTGGCGGCGATTATAGGCATATTCCACCCGCGATGCCATGCACCGAAGGTCGTCCAGGCCTTACTCGTGTGCCTGATAGACCGGGTCGGTGGCCTGAAGTTGCTTCAGTCGGGCCAGCGGATCCTGTCGGTAGAAAAGCTGCAGCTGCGCATACACCTGTGGATAAGCCTCGTGCAGCAGATCCGGGGCGCTGAAAAAGTATTCGCTGGTGACGGCAAAGAACTCCGCCGGGTTCTCGGCGGCATACGGGTCGATGGCGGTTTCGACGTCCGGATGGCGGTCGAGCTGGCGGTTGAGGTCGTCATAAGCCTTTTGCATGACCTCGGCCCAGTCGCTGACCCGCATGTCGGCGTGCAGCGGCGGCAGGCCGTTGGCGTTGCCGTTGAGCATGTCGAGTTTGTGCGCCAGCTCGTGGATCACCAGGTTGTAGCCTTCCCAGCCACCACTGGCCATCACCCCGGGCCAGGCGAGGATGACCGGCCCTTGTTGCCAGGCCTCACCACTGTGTTCGCCGTCCCACTCATGTTCAACGCCACTGGCATCGCGGTGGCGTTGGGGGCTGAGGAAGTCGTCGGGGTACAGAATGATTTCGTGGAAGCCCTGATACCAGTTCAAATCGCCAAGGTGCAGCAGCGGCAATTGCGCCTGGGCTGCGAGCAGCAGGCGTTGTTCCTGATGCAGTTCTACGCCGGGCAGGGCCGTCAGGTGTTTGTCTTCGAGGAACAGGACGCTGGCTTCGCGCAACCACTGATCTTCCGTGGTGCTGATGCCGTCAAGGAAGCTCAAGTGGTGACGCACCCGCTGCCACATGTCATCGGCAATCGGGTGCTTCGCCAGAGTGCGCCGGCGTCGCCAGGCGCTCAACGACCACATCGAATTAGTGCGATTGGGCTTTGGCGCCGCCGAGGCGGCTGCGCAGCATGCCGATGATCATCGGCACCAGCGACAGCAGGATGATGCCCACTACCAGCAGCGACAGGTTCTTCTTGATGAACGGTACGTTGCCGAAGAAGTAGCCCAGGGTCACCAGGCCGCCGACCCACAGGATGGTGCCGAACACGCTGAAACCGAAGAAACGTGGGTAAGGCATTTTGGCGACGCCGGCGACAAACGGCGCAAACGTACGGATGATCGGCAGGAAACGCGCCAGGGTCACGGTCTTGCCGCCGTGCTTGTCGTAGAAGTCGTGGGTCTGTTGCAGATAATCGCGACGGAAAATCTTCGAGTTCGGATTGCTGAACAGTTTTTCTCCTGCCGTTCGTCCGATCACGTAGTTGGTACTGTCGCCGAGAATCGCCGCCAGCATCAGCAGACCCGCCAGCAGCACCGGGTCCATACCGCCGCCTGCGGCCACTGCGCCGGCGATGAACAGCAACGAATCGCCCGGCAGGAACGGCGTGACCACCAGGCCGGTTTCACAAAAGATGACCAGAAACAGGATGGCGTAGATCCAGGTCCCATAGTTGTTCACCAGCATGTCGAGGTAGACGTCGAGATGCAGAATGATGTCGATCGGGTTGAAATCCATGTGGGCACCTGTGGTGATGGCCCGACTCGGCAGGCCTGTGCGGATGATTCGGTGTAAGCCTACAAGCGGGTGTAGTTTTTCTTACAAGCCGGAAAGCACAGGATTATACGATCTGATAGGTGAAAAGCGCGTTGGTTTTGTAGCGGGGCATTTCGAGGAGGGGAGCGAGGTGCAGGCCTTTGTGGCGAGGGCGTTTGTACCTTCGCCACAAAGGCCTGCATCCGCATTGTTAGAAAAAATCAGAGTTCGTCGCTGATCGGCAAAATGTAGTTCTTGAACTCGGTGTCTTCCTTGAATCCGATGGATTCATAGGTTTTCTGCGCCACTTCGTTGTCGCTGCTGGTGGATACACGCATGCGCACGGCCTGGGTTTCCTTGGCCATGCGCTTGGCGGTGCGGATCAGGTTGTCGGCGACCAACTGACGCCGGGCATCTTCGGCGACATAGATGTCGTTGAGGATCCACACGCGCTTGAGCGACAGCGAGGAAAAGCTCGGATAGAGCTGGCAGAAACCCATGAGCTTCTTGTCGTCATCATCGGCCAGGGCCAGATAAATGACCGATTCCTTGCGCCGCAGGCGCTTTTCGAGGAAGGCCCGGGACGAGTCCGGATAAGGCAGTGCGCCGTAGAACTCACGATATTTGACGAACAGCGGGGCCAGCAGGTCCAGGTGTTCGAGGGTCGCTTGAATAATCCGCATGATAGGTCTCGTCTTCAAGTGGCTGTCTTCAACTGCTCTGACGGCGATGGGAAACCCGGGCGGCCGTGCATCGATCCTGCCTGAAACCGGCGCAGTAAGGCAATGCGGAAACGGTTCAGGCCGGGGGCGGATCGAGTAGGAAATTACTCTTCATGTCTGCACCGGCTTCCGATTCCAGCGTCTGAACCTGCGCCTCGTCCTTCAGATTGACCCCCGACAGCTGCCGCCGACAGGCTTCGCGCATCAGATACAGCAGGCGGTGGGCCGCCATGCCGTAGCTCAAGCCTTCAAGCCGCACATTGGAGATGCAATTGCGGTAGGCATCGGTGAGGCCGACCTTTGGATTGTAGGTGAAATATAAACCGAGGCTGTCCGGCGAACTGAGTCCGGGGCGCTCTCCGATCAGCATCACGACCATTTTTGCCCCCAGCAACTGGCCGATTTCATCGCCAACCGCCACCCGACCTTGCTCAACCAGCACCACCGGTGCGATTGACCATTCGTCGGCGGTCATCTGTTCTTCCAGTCGGGAGATGAACGGCAAGGTGTGGCGGTGCACCGCCAGTGCCGAGAGGCCATCGGCCACGACCATGACCAGATCCACCCCGCCCGGATGTGCCAGCGCGTATTCGCGCAGGGCTTGCGCCGATTGATCGCTCAACTTGCGCCCCAGATCCGGGCGTTGCAGGTAACTGTTGCGATCCGTCGCCGCGCTGTGCAGCAGCAGGCTGTCGCGTTGGCGTTCGGCCAGTTGGGCGCTGAGCCCGGCGTGATCGAAGGGCAGATGCACGGCATCCCGGGCCTGCGCGTGGGCGTACTGGAAATCCAGTTGTGCACGGGTCGGCAGGCTGGTGCCGGTACGGCCGAGGGCGATCCGCGCCGGGGTCAGGCGACGCAGCTCAAGCCAGGGGTTCTGTGGATCGACGGGCGGTTTTTCCATCTGACTCATCCCAGTTGCGCCAACGCCTGGCGAAACGCCGGCGGCAGGTTGTTGCCGAAGCGGATCTTGCCGTCCGCCTGGGTGAAGATGCCCATCTTCGCCAGCCACTGCTCGAATTCCGGCGCCGGTTTCAGGCCCAGAGTCTGGCGCGCGTAGAGCGCGTCGTGGAACGAGGTGGTCTGGTAGTTGAGCATGATGTCGTCGGAGCCGGGGATGCCCATGATGAAGTTGATCCCGGCCACGCCCAGCAGGGTCAGCAGGGTATCCATGTCGTCCTGGTCGGCTTCGGCGTGGTTGGTGTAGCAGATGTCGCAGCCCATCGGCACGCCAAGCAACTTGCCGCAGAAGTGGTCTTCGAGGCCGGCGCGGATGATCTGCTTGCCGTTGTAGAGGTATTCCGGGCCGATGAAGCCTACGACGGTGTTCACCAGAAACGGTTTGAAATGGCGTGCCACGGCGTAGGCCCGGGTTTCGCAGGTCTGTTGATCGACGCCGTGGTGGGCGTTGGCCGACAACGCGCTGCCCTGACCGGTTTCGAAATACATCAGGTTCTGCCCGAGCGTGCCGCGATTGAGGCTCAGGCCTGCTTCATAACCTTCCTGCAACACGTTCAGATTGATGCCGAAACTGGCATTGGCCGCTTCGGTGCCGGCAATCGACTGGAACACCAGATCCAGCGGCACTCCACGGTTGATCGCCTCTATAGAAGTGGTGACATGGGTCAGCACACAGGCCTGGGTCGGAATGTCGTAGCGCTGGATGATCGCATCGAGCATTTCCAGCATTGCGCAGATCGAGGCGATGCTGTCGGTGGCCGGGTTGATGCCGATCATCGCGTCGCCATTGCCGTACAGCAGACCGTCGAGAATGCTCGCGGCGATGCCGGACGGCTCGTCGGTCGGGTGATTGGGTTGCAGCCTTGTGGATAACCTTCCACGCAGGCCGAGGGTGCCGCGAAATTTCGTCACGACGCGGATCTTCTGCGCCACCAGCACCAGATCCTGCACGCGCATGATCTTCGACACGGCGGCGACCATTTCCGGCGTGAGGCCAGGGGCCAGGGCGCGCAGGCTGGACTCGTCGGCCGCTTCGCTCAGAAGCCAGTCGCGAAAACCGCCAACGGTGAGATGGCTGACGACCGCAAAGGCCTGTTTGTCATGGCTGTCGATGATCAGTCGGGTGACTTCATCGGCTTCGTAGGGAATCAGCGCTTCCTGCAGGAAATGGCTTAGCGGGATGTCAGCCAGTGCCATTTGCGCGGCGACCCGCTCGCCATCGTTGAGCGCGGCGACGCCGGCCAGAAAATCCCCGGAACGCGCCGGGCTGGCCTTGGCCATCACGTCCTTGAGGCTGTCGAAGCGGTAGGTCTGGGCGCCGACGGTATGGGCAAATGCGGCCATGGGGCGCGGTCCTCCTGAATGAATGCTTTTAGTGCAGGCACCGAGCCTGAGGCCCGGTGCCGGTGCAACTTCTAGATACCTTCGAGCATAGCGTCTGCCGGTGCTTCGGAGCGTTGCTTGGCGGTCAGCTGGAAATACAGGTAACCGGCGGCCATGAACCCGAGGAACACGCCACCGATCAGGGTGTTGAACCAGGCCATCGCCACCAGGCACACCACCGCCAGAAACAGCGCGATCCCCGGCACGATCGGGTAGCCCGGAGCGCGGAAGGTGCGCTCAAGATTCGGCTCGGTTTTACGCAGCTTGAACAGGCTGAGCATGCTGATGATGTACATCACGATGGCGCCGAACACCGACATGGTGATCATGGCGGCAGTGAGGCTCATGCCTTGCAGATTGACCAGGCCGTCGCTGTAGATTGCGGCGATGCCGATCACGCCGCCGGCAAGGATCGCCCGGTGTGGCGTCTGGAAACGTGACAGTTTGGCCAGGCTTTTCGGCAGATAACCGGCTCGTGCCAGGGCAAAGAACTGCCGCGAGTAGCCGAGGATGATCCCGTGGAAACTCGCCACCAGCCCGAACAGGCCGATCCACACCAGCATGTGCATCCACGTCGAATTGTTGCCCACCACCGCTTTCATCGCCTGGGGCAGCGGGTCGTTGATGTTCGCCAGTTGTCGCCAGTCACCGACGCCGCCGGCCATCACCATCACGCCGATGGCCAGGAACACCAGGGTCAGGATGCCGCTGACATAAGCCTTGGGAATCGTGCGTTTCGGGTCCTTGGCTTCCTCGGCCGCCATGGCCGCGCCCTCGATGGCGAGGAAAAACCAGATCGCGAAAGGAATGGCGGCGAATATTCCGGGAATCGAGCCGAGGCTGAACTCACTGGAGCCCGACCAGCCATTGAGCACGAAGTTGCTGAAGCTGAAGCCCGGTGCAACCACGCCCATGAACACCAACAGTTCGGCAACCGCCAGCACGGTGACCACCAGTTCGAAGGTCGCAGCGATGCTGACGCCGAGGATGTTCAGGGTCATGAACACGAAATACGCGCCGACCGCCGCGACTTTCGGATCAAGCTCCGGATATTGCACGTTGAGATAAGCGCCGATGGCCATGGCGATGGCCGGCGGGGCGAAGACGAATTCGATCAGCGTGGCGATCCCGGCGATCAATCCACCTTTCTCGCCGAATGCCCGACGGCTGTAGGCAAACGGCCCGCCCGCATGGGGAATCGCGGTGGTCAGTTCGGTGAAACTGAAGATGAAGCAGGTGTACATGGTCGCGACCATCAGGGCCGTGACCAGAAAACCCAAGGTGCCTGCGGTGCCCCAGCCGTAACTCCAGCCGAAGTATTCGCCGGAAATCACCAGGCCGACGGCAATGCCCCACAGATGCAGGGTGCCGAGTGTGGGTTTGAGCTGTGTGGTGGAAGTCATAAGTCCTCTCTGTCTTTTTTATTGTTCGATCTGTTGGACTTTCGGGTGCAGCGGTTGAGTGAATGGATGCTGTTCACGCAGCGGCGGTGTTCAGACAAATCCTGAATGACGGGTACGCAAGGCCCGTGCCAGAGCGGCCAGGCTTTGTGTTGTGTCATCGAGGACGCCATCGCTGGCAAGCCAGCTCCCACAGTTTTCTGTGGTGTTCGGACTTGCGCAGATCCCTGTGGGAGCTGGCTTGCCAGCGATAGCAATTTGGAGGGCGACACCGATATTTCGGCGCCGCCCGGTTTTTTAGAAGAAGCCCAGCGGGTTGATGTCGTAGCTCACCAGCAGGTTTTTGGTCTGCTGGTAGTGGTCGAGCATCATCTTGTGGGTTTCACGGCCGACGCCGGACTTCTTGTACCCGCCGAACGCGGCGTGCGCCGGGTACAGGTGGTAGCAGTTGGTCCACACACGACCGGCCTTGATGGCGCGGCCCATGCGATAGGCGCGGTTGATGTCGCGGGTCCAGAGGCCGGCGCCGAGACCGAACTCGGTGTCGTTGGCAATCGCCAGGGCTTCGGCTTCGTCCTTGAAGGTGGTGATGCTCACCACCGGGCCGAAGATTTCTTCCTGGAACACGCGCATCTTGTTGGTGCCCTTGAGCAGGGTTGGCTGGATGTAATAACCGGAGGCCAGGTTGCCTTCGAGTTTTTCCACCTTGCCGCCGGTCAGCAGTTCGGCACCTTCGCCCTTGGCGATTTCCAAGTACGACAGGATCTTGTCGAATTGCTGCTCGGACGCCTGGGCGCCGACCATGGTGTCGGTGTCGAGTGGATCGCCACGTTTGATCTGGCTGACTTTCTTCATCACTGCCTGCATGAATTCGTCGTAGATCGACTCCTGAACCAGTGCGCGGGACGGGCAGGTGCAAACTTCGCCCTGGTTGAAGAACGCCAGCACCAGGCCTTCAGCGGCTTTCTCGATGAAGCTTGGCTCGGCCTGCATGATGTCTTCGAAGAAGATGTTCGGCGACTTGCCGCCCAGCTCAACGGTGGACGGGATGATGTTCTCGGCGGCGCATTTCATGATGTGCGAGCCGACCGGGGTCGAGCCGGTGAACGCGATCTTGGCGATGCGCTTGCTGGTGGCCAGGGCTTCGCCGGCTTCTTTGCCGAACCCTTGCACCACGTTGAGTACGCCTGGCGGCAGCAGGTCGCCGATCAGCTCCAGCAGTACGCTGATGCCCAGCGGGGTTTGCTCGGCAGGTTTGAGCACCACGCAGTTGCCGGCGGCCAGGGCCGGGGCGAGTTTCCACGCGGCCATCAGGATCGGGAAGTTCCACGGGATGATCTGACCGACCACGCCCAGCGGTTCATGGATGTGATAGGCCACGGTGTTGCCGTCGATCTCGGCGGCGCTGCCTTCCTGGGCGCGCAGGCACCCGGCGAAATAGCGGAAGTGGTCGGCGGCCAGCGGGATGTCGGCGTTGAGGGTTTCGCGGATGGCTTTGCCGTTGTCCCAGGTTTCGGTGATCGCCAGGGTTTCGAGGTTCTGTTCGATGCGGTCGGCGATTTTCAGCAGGATCAGCGAGCGGGCCTGGGCGGAGGTCGAGCCCCAGGCGTCGGCGGCGGCGTGGGCGGCGTCCAGCGCCTTTTCGATGTCTTCGGCAGTGGAACGCGGGAATTCGGCAATCGGCTGGCCATTCACTGGCGAGGTGTTGGTGAAGTACTGACCTTTGACAGGCGCGACGAACTCGCCGCCGATGTAGTTACCGTACTTGCTCTTGAACGAGACTTTGGCGCCTTCAGTACCGGGGTGAGCGTAACGCATGATGATGTTCTCCTTGGCTTTGTACTTATTAGAGAAACGCGCATGTGCGCTTGCTATAAGCGTAGAGCAAAGGTCGGGCCACTGCCGTGCAGGTCAGGCAAATCAAGGCCTTGCGTGTTTTTTTGTCGGACAAGTGGCAAGCGTCTGTGACGGTATCGGTACAGCTCGGGTGACAGTTTGTACCGCTTCTGGCACAACCCGTGACCAGGCGGTCTTGCCAGCATTGCAAAGACCGGTTGGCTGGAGGATGCTGGGCACCACTTCACGCATGGGCCGATGAGCCTCGGGGAGAATAATAAGAAATGCACGACAACCATTTGAGTCGCCATGCCCGACAGGTTCTCACCGTCACCCAGGGCAAGCCGCATCTGCACGGCCCCGGTGCAGACCCGTCGATCGCCCGCTCGTGGCTGCGTTGTCTTGAGGACTATCACCTCGACCCGGCCCTGACCATGGCGCCGACCGTGCTCGAACACGGTCGTGTCCTCGAAAGCCGCGAACGCCTGCAGCAGGTGTTGCAGATCGCCGGCAATGAAATGAGCAGCCTGCACCAACAACTTTCCGGCGCCGGCCACGCGGTGCTGCTGACCGACGCCCGCGGGGTGATCCTCAATTGCGTCACGGCTCCTTCCGAACGCAAGATTTTCGAACGCGCCGGCCTGTGGCTGGGCTCCGACTGGAGCGAAGCCTGCGAAGGCACCAACGGCATCGGCACCTGCCTGGTGGAGCGCCAGGCCCTGACCATCCATCAGGACGAACACTTTCGTGGTCGCCACACCGGCCTGACCTGCTCGGCGAGCCCGGTGTTCGACCCCCACGGCGAGCTTCTGGCTGTACTCGACGTCTCTTCGGCGCGGCCGGACGTTTCGCGGCAGAGTCAGTTCCACACCATGGCGCTGGTCAATCTGTCGGCGAAGATGATCGAGAGCTGCTATTTCCTGCGCTGTTTCGATAATCAATGGCTGCTGCGTTTCCATCTCCAGGCCGAATCCGTCGGGCTGTTCAGCGAAGGGCTGCTGGCGTTTGACGGGGAAGGGCGGATCAGTGCGGTCAATCAGAGCGCATTGAACCTGCTGGGGCACATTCGTGGCGGCCTGCTCGGCAAACCGGTGGAGGCATTTTTCGATTGTTCGCTTGATGAGTTGCTCGGGCGCGCCAGTGCCCATGCCAGCGCGAGCTGGCCGCTTCGCACCCGTGACGGGCGGCATCTGTTTGCGGTGTTGCGCGGAGAGGCACGCAAGCCGTCTCCCGTCTTGCCCAAACCGCCGGTTTCCGAGGCACCGCGTCTTGCCGGCATTTGTCTGGGCGATGCCGGGCTGCAAGCGGATTTCCGCAAGGCCTTGCGGGTGTTCGAGCGCGACGTGCCGCTGCTGATCAACGGCGAAACCGGCTCCGGCAAGGAAGCGTTCGCCAAGGCTGTGCACAACGCCAGTCAGCGCGCGAGCAAGGCTTTCGTCGCCCTCAACTGCGCGGCGATCCCCGAAAGCCTGATCGAGAGCGAACTGTTCGGCTATCGCGGCGGCAGCTTCACCGGTGCGCGCAAGGACGGCATGCGCGGCAAGTTGCAGCAGGCCGACGGCGGCACGTTGTTCCTCGATGAAATCGGCGACATGCCACTGGCCTTGCAGACCCGGTTGCTGCGAGTACTGGAAGACCGGCAAGTGGTACCGATCGGTGGCGAGCCGGAAGCGGTCAATGTGCGGATCATCAGTGCCACGCACCGCAATCTGCTGGAGCGAGTGGCGGACGGCAGTTTCCGTGAGGATCTGTACTACCGGCTCAACGGGCTGGAAGTGGCGTTGCCGCCGTTGCGCGAGCGCGGTGACAAATCCCAATTGCTGGATTTCCTGCTGGCCGAAGAGGCGGGTGGAGAAACGATCCTGATCGAAGAGCCGGCGCGCCGGGCGTTGCTCGGGTTCAACTGGCCGGGCAATGTGCGGCAGATGCGCAATGTGCTGCGCACGCTGGCGGCGTTGTGCGATGAAGGGCGGATCGGGCTGGATGACTTGCCGGCGATGTTCCGGCAGGTGCAGCCGCTGTTGGTCAAAGCCGATGAAGCGTCGTCCGGGCAGCCGCTGGAGGATGCCGAGCGGCTGACATTGCTCAATGCGCTGGAACATACGCGCTGGCAGATGACCCACACGGCGCAGCAGTTGGGCGTCAGCCGAAATACGCTCTATAGAAAATTGCGCAAGCACGGGATCGAGCGGCGTATCAGTTAAAAGCCCCTCACCCTAACCCTCTCCCTTGGGAGAGGGCTAGGGTGAGGGGCGCGATCTCAAGTCGGACACACATTCATACCTCCACCCCTCAATCAGCTAAAGAGTGCGATTTCCCCCTCCCTGCGCTAACCTGCGGCCATGTTTTACGAGGTCGACTATGCACATTCATATTCTGGGTATCTGCGGGACTTTCATGGGCTCGATGGCGGTTCTGGCCAAAGAGCTGGGCCATCACGTGACCGGCTCCGATGCCAACGTCTATCCGCCGATGAGCACCCAGCTCGAAGCCCAGGGCATTCAACTGACCCAGGGTTACGACCCGGCGCAGCTTGATCCGGCACCGGATCTGGTGGTGATCGGCAATGCCATGTCCCGTGGCAATCCGGCAGTCGAGTATGTGCTGAACAAAGGCCTGCCGTATGTCTCCGGCCCGCAGTGGCTGGCGGATCACGTGCTGCAAGGTCGCTGGGTGCTGGCGGTTGCCGGTACGCACGGCAAGACCACCACCAGCAGCATGCTCGCCTGGGTGCTGGAACATGCCGGCATGAGCCCGGGCTTCCTGATCGGTGGCGTACCGCAGAACTTCTCGGTGTCGGCGCGTCTGGGCGGCACGCCGTTCTTCGTGATCGAGGCCGACGAGTACGACAGCGCGTTCTTCGATAAACGTTCGAAGTTCGTCCACTACCGTCCGCGCACCGCGATCCTCAACAACCTTGAGTTCGATCATGCGGATATCTTCCCTGATCTGCCGGCCATCGAACGCCAGTTCCACCACCTGGTGCGGACCATTCCGAGCGAAGGTCTGGTGATCCACCCAACCACCGAACCGGCCTTGCAGCGCGTGATCGAAATGGGCTGCTGGACCCCGGTGCAAACCACGGGTGCCGGCGGTCAGTGGCAGGTCAAGCTGTTGAAGGATGACGGCTCGGCGTTCGAAGTGATGTTCGAAGGCGTCTCCCAGGGCGTAGTCGAGTGGGAATTGACCGGCCAGCACAACGTCGCCAACGCCTTGGCCACTCTGGCCGCAGCACGTCACGTCGGTGTCGTGCCGTCCATGGGCATTGCCGGGCTGAGCGCGTTCAAGAGCGTCAAACGCCGGATGGAAAAAGTCGCGGAAGTACGCGGCATCACCATCTATGACGACTTCGCCCACCACCCGACCGCGATTGCCACCACCCTCGAAGGCCTGCGTAAACGCATCGGCGATGCGCCGCTGATCGCGATCATCGAGCCGCGCTCCAACTCGATGAGGCTCGGTGCTCACCGTGACGGCCTGCCGGACAGCGTGGTCGATGCCGATCAGGTGATCTGGTACGCCCCGGCCAACCTCGGTTGGGACCTGGCGGGCACTGCCGCGCTGTGCACCGTGCCGTCGATCGTCAGTGATTCGCTGGAAGGTATCATCGAACGCGTGAAAAGCCAGGCCCGGCCCGGCACCCACGTGGTGATCATGAGCAATGGCGGCTTCGGCGGCCTGCACGGCAAACTCGCCGAGGCGCTGAAATGAACACTCGCTTTCAGGACGGCGGCCCGGAACGCATCACACTGGCGATGACCGGCGCGTCCGGCGCCCAGTACGGCTTGCGCCTGCTGGATTGCCTGGTGCGCGAGGATCGCGAGGTGCATTTCCTGATCTCCAAGGCCGCGCAACTGGTGATGGCCACCGAGACGGACGTGTCGCTGCCGGCCAAGCCACAGTTGATGCAGGCGTTCCTCACCGAATACACCGGTGCGGCGGCCGGGCAGATCCGCGTGTATGGCAAGGAAGACTGGATGTCGCCGGTGGCCTCGGGCTCCGGCGCTCCGGCGGCGATGGTGGTGGTGCCGTGTTCGACCGGCACCTTGTCGGCCATCGCCACTGGCGCCTGCAACAACCTGATCGAACGGGCGGCGGACGTGACGTTGAAGGAGCGTCGCCAGTTGATTCTGGTGCCGCGCGAAGCGCCGTATTCGAGCATTCACCTGGAGCACATGCTCAAGTTGTCGAACATGGGCGTAACCATCCTGCCTGCTTCGCCGGGCTTCTATCACCAGCCGCAGACCATCGATGACCTGATCGATTTCGTGGTTGCGCGGATTCTCAATCTGCTGGGCATTCCCCAGGACATGCTGCCGCGCTGGGGCGAGCACCATCTGAGCAGCGATGAATAAGCTGCTGGCGATCCTGCTGATAGTGCAACTGACCGGCTGCGCAACCGCGCGCACGCTGGATGCCGCCAAACCCGGCGCACCGGTGGTTTATTCCGGCACGCGACTGGATTTGTACGCCATGAACGGTGGCTGTTGTGCGATGGATCGGTTTGGCGCCGAAGCGCCGAGCTATCCCGGCGTGGATCTGCCGGCCAGCGCATTGCTCGATACCCTGCTGTTGCCGTTGTCGTTGCTGACGGTGATTGGTGTGGGGTTCCAGGCGACGGGGGGATTGTGACAACGCCCGGCTCCGCCAGACAGGGGGAGCCAGGGCCGTCATTTACAGAGTGATGGTTTACGCAGGGAAAACGATGTCGTTGGAAAAAATGTCTTTTCCCGCCGGCAACGCGATAACGCGTTTGCCGGCCTTCGCTACTTCATCGATCAATGCGTCATATTCGTGCCGGTTCAATTCCCCTGCACGCGTGCGTGCTTCGATGGCGGTCACAGGATCCTGACTCGAGCCGGCCGCCTGTTCACCAGCCTGCAAATGGACATCGTCCACCAGGGCCGCACGCGTCATGGCTGAGTTGACCATCCAGACCCTCCTTGACGTGAAACCGTTGCGGGACATCGAAACATGGCCCTCCATTTTCATGCTCGGGAACATTGTTTTGTTGTCCGAGGGGCTTCTGTTGAGCGGTGCCGAGTTGTAGGCGCGATTATCCTGTCCTGAAACCACCTCGTGATCACGTGTATCGAGCAGGTAGCAAAACCTGATGCGTTGAGACGGTGGCGTCGAGGGGCGGCTATCTTTCTGGTGCGGTTCGTTCCCTGTCTGCGGGGCTGTTGGGCGGGGGGCGACAACTTTGATGGTTTCATTGGCAAAATCCATGGCGGTCCTGAGTCTGAACATCGCGCTGAAGGGCACTTCACTCGTCGTGCCTGCAACCGAGAATGTCTGCGGAAGCAGGGCGCCCGGTCGGGCTATTTCGAAGGGTGTTCGGTTACTCATTGCGAACATGGCGGGAATGTCGGTTCTGTAGAGATAATCCTGTCGATTACGTTTAAAACCACCGCGCAGCAGCAACTCCTGGAAGAAGGGTCGTGTCAGGCTGGCCTTCATCAGACTGTTGCCTTCCCCCATGTTCCTCAGCCTGATGATTTCGTCATGCAACTCCGGCAGGAACGGATCGAAAAGTTTCTTGTCGGTCGCCACCAGCGTACGAGCCTGTTGGTTCTCGACCCATTTGGGGACTTCATCATTTATCCGTTTGTTGAACTGCCCTGTCGGCGATAACTCCGTACCAAGTCGCACGAGCTGCCGGATGGACAGATTGTAGGGGCGGAATCGATCAATGATCTGCTCTCGGGATTTGAGCGGAGAGTCAGGGTTGGTCCAAAGCCGCAGGTATTCGAGCATCTCTTCACGTCGGGAAGGAAGTTCGCGTTGTTTCACCCATTCAGGCTGTTTCAAGTGCAGCGCGACGTCCTGACGAAAGCGCAGGATATCTTCCCCTTCGATCCGGTACAGATTCCAGATATCGATGTCTCGCCAGTAAGGTCGAAATGCCCGCTGGCTGACCGAGTACTTTATCGGCCTGACGATGGTCAGGTCTGAACCATCGGGGAACGCCATCTGGGTAAGCGGGCCGTAGCTGTCGTCCAGCTCGGGCTTGCGCTTCATCTCGACGTAACCGTGATTGTTCGGTTTGTCGAGATCCCAGGTGTAGTAACGCTGATCGCCGTACGCTGGCGTGCTATCCGTTGTTTCGGGCGAATCGGGTGTCAGGTGGCGTGACGGTGGAGTGTCGGGCGCAGGCAGGCGCGACAACGGGGGCTGCGGAGCTGGAGCGTTGCGGTGCAAAGTAACCGACTCAAGATTTTTCACCCACTCGGCGGGTGTGCGTTTCTGATGCGCCAAGAGGCTTATGAACATGTCGCGATCCATATCCTGACCTGACCAGCGGTACAGCTCCTCAAACAGGTAGGCGTTTTCCATCCTTTGTGTCCGGACTGTGGCCCACTGGGGTTTCTTGTGGGTGCGCTCGGCTTCGGTGCGGAAGCGCGCGATGTCTTCGCCCTGAAGGCCGTAGAGATCCCAGATGTCGCGGTCTGTCCAGGCAGGTAGCAGTTCGGCGGGTTGATTGATGGGGTACGAGGGTGGATCAACACGGACAAACGCTCCGCTATCGTCCCTGAAGGCATGGTGTGACGGAGGCCCGACCGAGTCGTCCTTCCGCATTTTTCGGTGCATGACCACATAGCCATGGTGATGAGTGGTGCTGCTGTCCCAAACGTAATTCCGGATGTCGATGTAAACCAGTGCTGTGTTCGATGATGCCTGGGGAGCGGGTCCCTGCGCAGGGATGTCTTGCGAATTGTCGGCCTGCCGATGTATCACTGACTCGATCAGAGGTCTGGTGTCTGGCGGGTCGCCGACTCGCCAGGTATTGCTTTGAGTGTCGAAGTGCAGTGGCGGGCCAGAGGGGCGCGACTCCTGTTGACGCTTGGCCCGGTAGGTTCCAGCGCCCTCGTCCCATTCCACCATGACAGTCATGGTCGTGGTGAATTGCACCTCGGCATAAATGCGCCCCCTGTGGACACGTAGTCCTTCGGCATTGGCGCCAGGCAGTTGCGCCAGCACCTGTGGCGCAAGCCCGTAGTGACGGATTGATTCGGTCGGGTGCGGTTCTCTTGTTGAGAGGCTCTCACTTTCCCTGATTGTGGGGAGCCGGTCCTGAATCTGTATTGTGGACAGCGTGTTGCTTGAACCCGGTAGCGTCACCAGCGGTTGGTCGGGCGCTCGGGTCTCCGGACCGGCGGGTCGAATCGCCCCGGGAAACTCAAGACGCGGAATTGCCGGGGGAGCCGATATATCGATCGGGTGACGGGGGGCGCCAGGGTTTTTCGGGATGGGGTTTTTGGGTGCCATCAAGGAATCCTTTCATTGATTGTCTGAGGTTTGAGGCAATGTCATCCCATATGCGAGACGACAACAGACGCAGGTGCAGGCAGGCACCCTATCGATGGAAGGGAAGAGAGGTGTGGTAAATAAGTAGAGCGAGGGTACCGAGTTGATTCAGCTTGTTTCGTCTGCGGGCCGTTCGGCACGAGTCTTCCGACCGTTACTCCAGCAGCCCGGAAAGCCCGTGTCGAACCGCATGGCAGGCGTGATTACTTGCCGAGCTTTCTCAATTCATCCGACTCGACGATCCGCACCCCGTCCTGTTCCTCCAGTGCCAGGCGCCACATGGCCCGGGCCAGTTGGCAGGCTTCGATGCCACGGTACTTGCCGGGAATCAGTTTAGAGAAGGGCGCGGCAAGCTGTTCGCCCAGACGTGGTTCGCTGCGGTCACCCAACAGCAGCGAAGGCCGGCAAATGGTGAGCTGCGGCCAGTCCTGCGCGCGCAATGCGTGTTCCATCTCGCCTTTGACCCGGTTGTAGAAAATCGAGGAGCGGCGGTCGGCCCCCAGGGCACTGATCACGATCAGGTGCCGTGCACCCATTTCCCGGGCGCGCTTGGCGAACGCCACCACCATGTCCAGATCCACGGCGCGAAACGCCTCTTCGGAGCCGGCCTGTTTGATGGTGGTGCCGAGGCAGCAGTAGGCGATATCGACACGACCGGCCAGTTGCGGCAAGAAGGTCTGTGGGTCGCCGACCGGGTTTTCCAGGTGTGGATGTTCGGCCAGTGGCCGGCGTGAAGGGGCCAGGACACGGGTGATCGTCGGCTCGTTGAGCAAACGGTCGAGCAGGTGCTCACCCGTCAGCCCGGTGGCTCCGGCAAGCAATACATGCTGAGGCGTCAAGTACATAGTGTCTCTCCCTTGATACTGTTCAGCTTAGTTGCTGTTTGTCGCTCCGTCGTTCAACGCAGCACTTTGCAACGCTTTTCTCGCTTGTTGTTTGCGCAGCAGTTGCCAATGTGCGAGCACGGTTTTCGGTGCCCAGATCTGCGGTTCCGAGGCTTCGAAGTTGTCCGCCAGCTCACGTTCTGCAACGGTGGCTTTGGCCAGTTTGAAGGCTTGCTCCAGATCGTCGGTCTGGTTCAGCGCCTGGGCAAACAGGGCATCGCCGAAATAGGTGAAGTTGGCCTCTTCGGAGCAGCCGAACGATACGCGGTCGGCGCGCGAGGCGGTCATGATCAGCGTGCGTTCGTCTTTAAGTGCCGGAATGAAACCACCGGAATAGCACGAGGAGATGACAATGATCTTGTCGCGGTTCTTCAGCGGTGCGAGCACGGCGGCGAGTTCGTCGGCGGGCAGGTCGGCCAGTTCCATGCGCGGCTGGTCGAGCACCAGTTCGTGTTCGGCGGTGCCGTGGCTGGTCAGATAGATGAACACCAGGTCTTCCGGGCCAGTGCGTTCGGCCAGGGTCAGTGCTGCGCGACGCAGGTTTTCGCGGGTAGCCATCGGCCGGTCGCCGAGGTGGTCACGATGATTGACCAGACGAATCTGGCCAAAGGCACCGAAACGGCTGGCGAGCATGTTGGCCACGTAGTCGGATTCGCGCAGGAATACGCTTTGCTTGCCGTCGCCGCCGAGGGTCAGGGTGTATAACTCTACCGCCGGAGTCGAGGCTGGCACATTGGCCAGCGCTTCGTCGAGCAGGCGGCCCTGAGCCAGCAGGCCGAGTTCGAGTGTGTCCGGCAGCAATTTTCCGTCGGCATCACGCACGCGCTGGCCATTGATCCAGGTGCCGCTGAGCACGGTGCCGTCGGTCAGCACCAGGGTGCCGCGTCCCGCGTAGCTGTCGCTGTCGAATCCGCCGATATAGAAACTGCCATCGGACAGATTCAGACGGCCCTGGCCACTGAAACGCCAGTCGTTGAAATAGCCGATGTAATGGCTGCCGTCGGCGCCGATCAGTTCGCCCTTGCCGGTCAGTGCGCCTTCCTTGAACTGGCCGAGCCAGACGTCGCCGTCGGCATTTTCGTAGCGGCCCTTGCCGTGCAGTTGATTGTTCTTGAAGCCGCCGACATAGATGTCACCGTCGGCGCTGTTGAAGGTGCCGTTGCCTTCGAGCTGGCCATTGATGAAATGGCCGCTGAACTGATTGCCGCTGGCGTCGCCGCGCTGGCCTTCACCGTTGGGTTTGCCGTGGGCGAACTGGCCCTGATAGGAACTGCCGTCGTCCAGTTCCAGACGACCGAGCCCGGAATACTGGTCGTCCTTGAATTCGCCGCGATAGGTCATCGCGTTTTCCTTGAGGGTGCCTTCGCCTTCGCGCCGGCCAAGCTTGAAACCGCCGGTGTAGCTGCCGCCGTGAGTGGTCAGCGTGCCCTGGCCATCGAACAGGCCTTGCTGGAAATTGCCGCGATAGACCTCGCCGTTGCTGCCGTGCCATTCGCCCTGGCCATGCCACTGGCCTTTGTCGAACGTGCCCGCGTACCAGCTGCCGTTGGGGTAGTCGACCCGGCCCTGGCCTTGCAGCAGGCCGTTGACCAGTTCGCCGCGATAGCGTCCGCCGTCGGGCAGGCGTGCGTCCGGGGGCAGCAGCGATTCGCCGTCGCCGCAAGCGGTGAGCATCAGGGTCAGGGCAAACGGTGCAAGAGCAGCAAGTTGGCGCATAGCGGGATCCGGGCAATTAGGCGACCGAGTATGCCGTAGCTATGTGACCTTATACAGCCGGCAGAGAGGAGTGGATGCGAAACCGCGTGAGCCGTTTCGCATCCCGGCACTCAGACGAAGCAGAGTGACAGCGGTTCGGCGATGTAGGCCGGTTTGTCCGAGCCTTCGATCTCCAGGGTGGCGGTGGCCTTGAGCAGCCACTGGCCGGGTTTTTTCTCGGTCACTTCACCGAGGTCGACCTTGAGCCGGACCCTGGAGTTGACCTTGACCGGCTGGATGAAACGCACGCTGTCCAGGCCGTAGTTGACCACCATCTTCACGCCTTGCGGCAGGATCAGGATGTCTTCCATCAGTTTGGGGATCAGCGACAACGACAGGAAACCGTGTGCAATGGTGCTGCCAAATGGCGTTTGCGCGGCTTTGACCGGGTCGACATGGATGAACTGATAATCCCCGGTGGCTTCGGCGAACAGGTTGATGCGCTCCTGATCGATGGTGAGCCATTCGGAACGTCCGAGTTCCTTGCCGACATAATCTTTGAGCTCTGCAACTGGAACATAGGGCATTGAGACTCTCCTTGGGTTCATCGGTTTTATAGTTTTTCAGGTGGGGGATTTGACCGCCCTGCGAACCACTGTAGATCATCATGGCGATTTGCTCAGGTCAACCGACCATGCTTTTGGCGAATGCCGATCCATAGCGCAGGCGTGCTTATAATGCCGACGACTTGCGGGTTGGAAAGTAAGACGGAGATGACGGATGTTGCTACGCGGCCTGACGTGGCTGGTGCTGTTTCAATTGCTCGGCACGGCCCTCAATCATTTGCTGTTGCCGGTGCTGCCGGGGCCGATCATCGGCCTATTGCTGTTGCTGGTGTTCCTGATCGTGCGCGGTGAAGTCAGCGAGCCGCTGAACCTGGCTGCCGGCAGTCTGTTGCGTTATCTGCCGTTGCTGCTGGTGCCGCCGGCGGTGGGCGTGATGGTCTATGCCACGGCGATTGCCGCGGATTTCTGGGCCATCGTCGGGGCGCTGGTGTTGTCGCTGATTCTGTCCATGGCCTTTGCCGGGGTGCTGATGCAACGACTGGTAAAACGCCATGCGCCGCATTCGGAGGAATCCTGATGCTGTTCGATTGGCAAGGTGCCTGGGCGTCGGTGATTCATCATCCATTGTTCGGCATCGGTATCACCCTGGGTGCCTATCAACTGGTACTGGCGGCGTTCGAGAAAACCCGCTGGATTTTCCTGCAACCGGTGCTGGTTTCCATGCTGCTGGTGATCGGCGTGCTGGTCGGTTGCGGCCTGACTTACGTCGAGTACCGCAAGAGCACCGAGATCCTCAGCATTCTGCTGGGCCCGGCGACCGTCGCGCTGGCGGTGCCGCTGTATCTGAACCTGCGGCGCATCCGCCAATTGTTCTGGCCGATTTTTACTACGCTGGTGATAGGCGGGGTGGTCGCCACGGGCATGGGCGTGGCGCTGGGCTGGTGGTTCGGTGCCGATCACATGATCCTGATGACCATGGCACCGAAGTCGGTGACCTCACCGATCGCCATGCTGGTGGCCGAGCAGATCGGTGGCGTCGCGGCGCTGGCGGCCGTGTTCGTGCTGATCACCGGGGTGATCGGCGCGATCTTCGGCCCCGCGTTGTTGACCCGCCTCGGTGTGCACAGTCCCGAGGCTCGCGGCATGGCGCTGGGCATGACGGCGCATGCGGTCGGTACGTCGGTGGCGTTGCAGGAAAGTGACGAGTGCGGCGCCTTCGCGGCACTGGCGATGAGTCTGATGGGCGTGGCCACGGCGGTGTTCCTGCCGTTGGCGGTGTCGATGGTGGTGTAAGGAAATGTCTATGAGTCTGCCGCTTTTTCCGCTGAACACGGTGCTGTTTCCCGGCTGCAATCTGGATTTGCAGATCTTCGAGGCACGCTACCTGGACATGATCGGTCGCTGCATGAAACAGGGCGGCGGCTTTGGCGTGGTGTGCATTCTCGACGGCCATGAAGTCGGCGCCGCCCCCGAAGGTTTCGCCATGGTCGGATGCGAAGCGCGGATCACTGATTTCCAGCAGCAGGACAACGGGCTGCTGGGCATTCGGGTGCAGGGCGGGCGCCGCTTTCTGGTGCAGCGCACCGAAGTGCAGCGTGATCAACTGATCGTCGCCGAGGTCGAGTGGCTGGACGAAGAACCCGAGCAACCCTTGCAGGATGAAGATGCCGATCTGGTGGCCTTGCTCAAGGCCCTCGCCGAGCACCCGATGGTCGAGGCGCTGAACATGGGCATCGAGGCGGCAGGGCAGCAGTCGCTGGCCAATCAGTTGGCCTACCTGTTGCCGTTCGCCGAAGAGGACAAGATCGACCTGCTGCAACTCGACGACCCGCAGCAGCGACTGGATGCGATCCAGGCGCTGCTCGATGAGTTGCAGGGCGAGTTGTTCGCCTAGAGCGACTTACTCGGGCCAGACGATATCGTTGGCGAACCACTCTTTGCCCTTGTCCAGTGTCAGGATCGGCTTGCCTGCCAACGCAACCTTGTCGATCAGGGCGTCATACTCATGCCGGTTGAATGCACCACTGTGGGTGCGCTCTTCAATGGAATCGCCGTATTGTGCCTGCTCGCCAATGTCATCGACCTTCGCTGCGCGAGTGAACGTTGAGTCGAGCAGCCACAGGCGCTGCGACTCGATGCCCCGCTTCGAGGTCGATATCAGTGCCTCGAGTTCATCGTCGGGAAACCACGCACCCTTGCGGGTGGCTGCGTCATTGAGGAAGTGGTTCTCCTCCCTGAGGACCACTTCCAGCTTTCGCGTGTCGATGACGTAGGCGAATATGAACTGCTGATTGTGACGGATCGTTTCATAGTTGCGCTCGGAGTCCAGTTCCACGTCGGATACATCAGACCAGTCGTTGTCCGATTCGCCCGACTCGACATCCGGCTCGCCGGGCTTTCTGCCGGGGAATTTGTTTTTCTGGTTGTTGTAGCGCAGGTATTCCGGATCGGGGGACTCGGTGCCGCGGCCGGCGTATCCCCTGACCAGCTCAAGGCTGACCGTGGCGCTGATCGGTTTCTCCGTTGTCGCGCCACGGGGATGCTTCAGGCGCGGCAGCATCCGGCTGTCGTTATAGAGCTCGAAAGGCGTGCGCTCATCGCCCCTGAACAGAGCGGGAATGTCGGTGCGGTACAGACAGTCGCTGCTGTTGCGCAAATAACCCAGCTTCGCAAGAAAGGCCTCGAGAAACTCTCTGCTGACACTTTCATCGAAGTCGCCCAGACCGTGGCGCAGCAGCTTGCCGTTGCGCAATGGCAGGAGCAGCGGTTCGATTTCCTGGTGGAGCGCATCGAAGCGGGTCGGATCGTTTACGTCCATTGAGCGAAGCTTGTGGCTGTCCGCCCAGCGGGGAAGCATCGACGGATTGGTGATCAAGTCGTCGCGCAATCGCACGTGCTGGCGAGGGGAAAGATTGTAGGAACGCAACAGTACGACGCGTTCACCGTGGGTCAATTGTGGATACAGCCGCTTGAAGTGTTCGTTCAACAACTCGGTAGTGGCGGCCTTCAACTGCACCGTCAACGGTTCGGGCGAAGGTTGCTTGCTTGATACAACCGCTGCGCTGTCCGTGTCCGTCGGGTGCGGTCGTTTCAGCGGCCTGGACAGGCTCCAGGTTGTCTCACCGGTATTTCGGTAGAGGGCCGGGCCGGGCGCGAGTTTCTTGTAGAGATCCATTGCCCGGAAAGTGTCCAGGTTGGTATCGAACTCCACGTATACCGTGCCGACCCCTTTTACATCGACGAACTGGCGCCCGACGATGTAACGCAGGCCTTCTTCGTTGGCCGGTTGCATGTTGCGCAACAGTCCGGGGGGCAGCAGGTAGCCGTTCAAGACCGTGGCTGTTTGCCGGGAGCCTGCTGGCAGGTCCGATATCTGTACTCGTGGCGGTTCGGATGTGCCGACTGCGGGGGGTGTATACCCCGGGTTTTGACCGCGTGGCGTGAATGGGTCGGGCGATGGAAAGTGCGGCGACTGTGGAAGCAGTGGTCGTAACCGGGGTGGTTGAACGGGCGGCTCGACAGGCGTGTTTATCCTGTGAGGGCTGGGCGGCGCGGGAGGTTTGGGTCGCATGGTGTCATTCCTTGACGATGAACAGGTGTTCGATTGGTATCGAGCGGGACGGAGCGCTTTCCGAACTCCAGATACGGGTATCGGTGTTGTAGAAGATTCTGCCGGGAGCCCCGTCGCGCAGACGAATATTGCGTACCTGCACATGGTAGGTCTCGAGTTCGTCGCGTTGCTGGTGGTCTTCTATGTCCTGGATGATTGCCTCAACTGAAGAATAGGCGCGGGCGTCCACGACGTAGAGACCGATCACCTCGAACAAGGCGTTGATCCGGTAACGGTTTCCCGATGAGACCACGACTTCGACGGTTTCCAGTGGCAGCGCAGGGTCGTTGCTGTCCGGCAGGTGAATCAGGATGCTGCCGATCCTCAGCAGGTTGTCCTTGATGACAAGGTTGCGCGAAGTGATCTGTTCCTGCAGATGCTGTGTGTGGAGGTGCCAGCTGGATGACCCCGAAATGCCGGCGTCGGCTTCGGCGGTGGACAGCCGAATGGAAGCATGGGGGGCGGGAAACAGTTCGTAAGTCGAGGATCGTCCTTCCAGCCAGTAGGTCGCCTGATGTTCGGTGTCCTGAAAGTCGACTCGTTGCGGCGTTGTCTTCAAGGTGTGCTTTTGGACCGAAGGCCGGACGAAAATGTATTTGCCTGCCCGTTCACGCAATGAAGCGTGGCTCTGGATATAGGTGTAGCCATCGAGTTTCGCATCCTCGCGATACGAGTTGCGAGGGACGTCGAGGTGATAGGAAATACCGTCACGCATGATCAGCGTCACGGGGTGAATCATTTGCCAGCCGGAGGCCATGATCCCGGCGCCTGCATCGCTTTTCCTGCCTGGATGCTCTCTCACTGCACCGAGAAGTGTAAGCATGCCGCCTCCGTGCCTGAATGTGATGGTGAACTGAACATTCGAGTAGTGGAGGAACGTGAACGCACCGGGTTCCGATTTTGTAACGGTGTATATGGCCCGGACTTCATCGATTTCCGTGCTGTCATGATCGACATAAAGGGTGCTGCGGGTGGGTTTGTCGTTCTGTCTGGCCACCAGGGTCGTGTGATAAAGATGCCTGGAAACGAAATAGTACGAGTGCGTGATGCCCGACAGTTTGTAACGGCGATTATCAAGCGGTAACGGCGAGGTTTTCGCGATGCCGGCAGTCAGAATGCTGACATTTATCGACAGGTCGTTCAGATCCATGATTTCGGCAGGCCATTGCGGTAGCAGGTGGTAACCGTCCTGGGTGATGAACGTCCATTTATCATTGCGCAACGAGCGCTTGCCATTGACAGTCCGGTACACCGCTTCGAGAACGAGTTCCTGTCTTGGCGAGCGCACGTCGTCGTCGCGCAGTGATTCGATGACCACAGCGTCATTGCGGACGTACCAGCGCTGGATGGCTTCGAGCGGTACACCCAAATAGACCTTGCTGGGCTCCTGGTCATCTTCGGTGACGGAAACCTGAATACTCATCGAGTCGATCTGATAGGTATCGTTTCCAGGGCCACCATCGACCGTGACATGCAGGCCGCGCACGGCAATCTGGTCGTCTCCGCCGCCGGCATCGACGTGGTCGTTGCCATTGGCGGCGATGATGTCAGCCTGATCGGAGCCGGTCACACGATTGACCGCGCCGGCGAGCGTCTCGACCTTTTCGATGGACCTGAGCGTGGAGTGCAGCACTGGCTCGAGTTTCGGGTCCACAGGTCGCAACGACAGCGTGCCGTTTTTCAAATCGATGTCATAGCCGAGATGACGCGGCGGGTCGGGGATATGATCCAGATGACTGTGCGTGCCTTGCAGCCACAACAGATCGATACCGTCCCCTCCCGACAGCTCGCTTGCCCTGATCGGATCGTATGAAAGTGCTTCGGAAGCCGACTGAAAGATAAAGGAGTCACTTTTTTCGCCGCCATGCAGCACTTTTCTGCCGGTGCCATAGCTGAAGAAGTTGGCTTTATCCCGCACGCCTTGTACGGCGTCATGGCCGCCGCCGAGACTCCAGAACACGCCCTTGGTCGAATCGGCCCGGGCTTTGGAAACAATGGAGTCCGATGTCGGCAGGCCATCCCTCGCGTCGTAGACGTCATCGGTGTCAACGATGACCGGCAGGTTTTCGGTCTTGTATGGCGACTCGCCCTTTTTCCAGTCGTAGTTATAGATGCGAGTGGGCTGCAGCTTGACCTCGAACCGGCCATTGACGATCACGTCGACACTTTCCTTGAACTCATTGTCGAGCCAGGCGAGGCTGCGGGTCTTCAGGGCTTTGGCATAGTCGGCGGTGGTCTTGGCAATCAGGTAGCGATCCATCAGCGCCTTGTCCTGATTCTGACCGGTGAATGCGAACCAGCCAGCGCGCCAGCGTTCGTTCACGGTCAGTTCGATGTAGTCGTCAATGTCGTCGACCGCCCGGACGGCGCCATAGATTTTCGCTCCGACAATCATGATTGCGGCAGCGGCGATACCCACCGGGCCTGCTGCCTTGAATCCCGCCAGTGCTGCGCAGCCAAGGGCCAGGGACAGTACGCCACTGAATACACTCAGTCCGCCGGTGACGTACAGATCCTGAGCTTCCTTGCCCTGAGCCTTGGCCGCATCGTTGAAGGATTTGATGGCGGTATAGATATCAAAGGGCAGCGTCAGAGCACTGGCGATCAATCCGGCTCCGCGACACAACCATTTGCCCATGGTGGTCTTGCCGAATTGTTCGAAGGCCATGGATCCCTGGCGGATCATGTGCTCTCCGGTCTTGACTAATGCGTACTCCAAACCCAATGAGACGATTTCCGCGAGCCCTCCGCCTACGTTGATCATCGCTTCTCCCAAATCGCCTTTTTTCAGGGCGTCGATGGCGCCGACGTAAGCGCAGTAGAGCCCGTATGCCTGCAACCCGACGCCCATGGTGGTCATTGAGCTGCTTTTGGCCTTGTCGACCCAGCCCGGTAAATGCTCGGGCATCGGATTTCGACGAATGTCCAGGCGTTGGGTGGCGTTCAGCAGGTGGTTGATCTTGTTCATGGCGTCAGCGAATTCACCGGTGGGCATCTCACGCATGAGTGGTGGGGCTTCGGGGGAGCGCTGAGTGACGATTTCGTACAGCAGGGGCGGGATTTGAGCGTTTTCCGGTGAAGGAACGGATCTCATGCGCTGTTCGATCTGAGCCGTATCGAATTCCAGTGCATCGATGAATGTTTGGTCAGGTTCGGAAAAGTAGGTGTTGGTCGCCGAGAGGGTTTCCCCATCGATTCGGCCGCCCAGGGCCTGGAGCGTCTGGCGGCTGACACTGAATTCTCCGATGCGCAGAGGGCCAAAAAGGGCGTCGAGATCCGCAAGCCCGGGTTTTTTACCCGAGGGTTTGAGCGGCGGCTCCGGGTGGATGTTCAGGTCGGATATTTTGATCGGAGCTGACGATCGGTCAGTCCGTGAAGCAGGGTTCAATTGATTGGTCAAAGTCATGGTTCTTTTCACAAGTCCGTTTGTGGTGCTGCCGGAATGTGGCATGGGGCACGGACTTGTTCATGAGCATTTGCTTTGCCAAATGTTTGATGACGCTCATCGGCGCCGGGTGCGCCGATGAGCGTTGAGCGTGGGCTCAGTAGGCATATCGCAACAAGGTATGTGGCAGATGCCGCAGTACAAAGAAACCGAACAGGGCGACCAGTGCCGGCAGCACCAGCCACCAGACTTTCTGCGGCATCGCTTCAAGGGGGGATTGGCGCTGAGTCAGCCACAGGCTCGCTGCGCAGACACAGGCGGCGAGCATCGCACCGGCCAACACATCGGTTGGCCAGTGTGCCCCCAGATAGACCCGCGACAGCGCAATCGCCAGCGCCGGAATGCAGCCGATCAGCAGCCACGTCAGGCGCAGTCTTGGCGGTTGCCCGCGTCCGGCCAGCACGGCGAGGGTCAGGAACAGCGCGAACGATCCGGACGCATGACCGCTGGGCATGCTGTAACTGGTGATCGGATCGGTCAGCACCTCCGGGCGCACCCGGGCGAAAAACAGTTTGGTCCCGGTGTTGGCCAGCGCAGTGACGAGCAGGGTACTGCCGGCGAAGATCGCCTGACGCCACTGGCGGCACAGCAGCAACAGGCCTGTCAGCAAAATGCTGAACAGCAGCATGTTGCGGAATTCACCGATCAGGGTGAAGACCACCGCAACCTCGTCGAGCACCGCGCTGCGGTGTTCCTGCACGAGGGTCATGACGCCCTGATCGAGCGCGGTCAGGTAGGGGTAACCGATGAACAGCGCGATCAGGATCAACAGGCTCATGCTGCTGATCCAGATTGTCGCCCGGCGGTGACGGCGCAGACTGCTGTTGGCACTCAGGCCGACCATCACCGCAATGCTGGCGGCGACAATCCCGGCCTGCAGCCAGAAGCCTTCCGGCAATGGCAGACGAATCGCCGCCCCGGTGGCCCAGCCGGGCAGCAGGTAGGCGATGCTCCAGCCCGCCGCCGCCAGCAGGCTGACGGCAACGAAGCGCGGGAAGGGCATGTCGCACATCCCGGCGACCATCGGCAGCATCGGCCTCAGCGGACCGATGAAACGTCCGACCAGCAGACTGGCGATGCCGTAGCGCTGGAAGTAGGTTTCCGCGCCGGCCATCCACTCCGGGTGATGACGCAGGCCCGGCAGGCGCCGGATGTTCTGATGGAAGTGGCGGCCGAGGAAATACGAAACCAGGTCGCCGAGAATCCCGCCGAGAAAGCCCAGCAACAGGGTCTCGCTCAGTGACAGCGCACCGCTGCCGGCAAGTGCCGCCACGGCGAACAGCAACACCGTGCCGGGAACGATGATCCCGGCAATCGCCAGGCATTCGACAAAGGCCACGACGAACACCGCAGCAGCCAGCCACTGCGGATTGGCGGCCAGCCATCCGGTCACGCTATCGAGCCATGGGCCCATACAACACACTCCATTTCATTGATGTCCCTGGTCGGCGTAGTGCAGAGGGGGAAGTTCACAGCAGAAAGTAATCGCGTCCTTCGACCTGGCCCCGGCGCAGCGGGTTCCGGGTGCACCACTGGGCATAGGCCGCATCGACGAAGCGGTACATCAAATGCTCGTCGCGCCCATGGGGGATACCCAGGCGGGTGGTCTGGATGATGTGGCCTGGCGCGGGGCCGGTGTCTTCCACCAGCAGGGTTTCGTGGTCGAAACGCTTGGCATCCCACACTGGCACTTTCAGTCCCAGGGCCTTGCACAGCAGGGTTTGCCCGGCGCAAAGCTTTTGCGACGGCCGCGGTCGGCCCTGAGCATCGGGATTGTTCAGCAGCATCTGCGCCAGACTGGCCGGGCCGCTGATCTCGTCGACCCACGGATAGGCCGATTTGATCAGCACCGCATTGCCAGGACCCTGCGCGCTGAAGTTCAGCGAATCGCCGCCACGGGCGTAGTACATATAGATGTGGCCGCCATCCAGAAACAAAGCCTTACGCTTTTCCGTGTAGCCGAGGGAGGCGTGACTGCCTTTTTCTTCGCAGTAATAGGCTTCGGTTTCGATGATCCGGGCGCTCAGCCACAGGTCGCCGACCCGGTGACGGATGACTTTGCCCAGCAGATCGCGGGCAAGCGTCTGAGCGTCACGGTCGAAAAAAACGTCCGGAAGGCCCAGCGGCAGGCGCTCGGCACGGGCGCGAACGGTCAGGTTGGACATGGCAAACGGTGTTTATCCAGGCGAAAGAGGTCGTGATGATAACAATCCGAGCCTTAATTACGGCTGAACATCGGCAAATCGCCGTCCATTTCGACCATCCGCCCGTCACCGCTGTTAGTCCCGGGACGCGACAGCTATAATCTGCCGCTTTCCTCTTTGCCAAGACCCCAGCAGACCATGACTGAGTCCGTTCTTGACTACATGACCCGATTGGGTCGCGCCGCCCGCGAAGCTTCCCGGGTCATCGGCCGTGCCAGCACCGCGCAGAAAAACCGCGCCCTGCTGGCTGCCGCCAATGCGCTGGACGCCGCCCGCGCCGAGCTTGCGGCAGCCAATGAACAGGATCTGGCCGCAGGCCGCGCCAATGGTCTGGAGCCTGCACTGCTGGAGCGCCTGGAACTGACCCCGGCCCGCATCGACGGGATGATCGTCGGTCTGCGTCAGGTCGCTGCCTTACCGGATCCGGTCGGCGCGATCCGCGATATGAGCTTCCGTCCGTCGGGCATTCAGGTCGGCAAGATGCGCGTGCCGCTGGGCGTGATCGGGATCATCTACGAATCCCGTCCGAACGTGACCATCGATGCCGCGAGCCTGTGCCTGAAGTCCGGCAATGCGACCATCCTGCGGGGCGGTTCCGAGGCGATTCATTCCAACCGCGCGATTGCCGCCTGCATCCAGCGTGGCCTGGCCGAAGCCGAATTGCCGGCCGCCGTGGTGCAAGTGGTGGAAACCACCGACCGCGCCGCCGTTGGCGCCCTGATCACCATGCCCGAGTACGTCGATGTGATCGTACCGCGCGGTGGCCGTGGCCTGATCGAGCGCATCAGCCGCGACGCCCGGGTGCCGGTGATCAAGCATCTGGACGGCATCTGCCACGTCTATGTCAGCGAACACGCCGACCTGCCGAAAGCCCAGCGCATCGCCTTCAATGCCAAGACCTATCGTTATGGCATCTGCGGCGCGATGGAGACGCTGCTGGTCGATCAAAGTGTTGCGAAGGATTTCCTGCCGTCGATGGCCAGACAGTTCCGCGAAAAAGGCGTCGAGCTGCGTGGTTGCGAGCGCACCCGGGCGATCATCGAGGCGGTCGCGGCGACTGAAGAAGACTGGAGCACCGAGTATCTGGCGCCGATTCTGTCGATCCGCGTGGTCGACGGCCTGGACCAGGCCATCGAGCACATCAACCATTTCGGCTCTCACCACACCGATTCGATCGTCAGCGAAAACCTCGCCGACACCCGGCAGTTCGTGGCCGAAGTCGACTCGGCATCGGTGATGATCAACACCCCGACCTGCTTCGCCGATGGATTCGAATACGGATTGGGTGCCGAGATCGGCATTTCTACTGATAAGCTGCACGCCCGTGGCCCGGTGGGCCTCGAAGGACTGACCTGCGAGAAATACGTCGTGGTCGGTGATGGCCAGTTACGCGGCCAGGCGACGGTCTGACTTGTCCGACCTCGAGCCGAAAGCGCCGAAATCCGGCAGGAAGTCTCGCCCCAGACGCATTGGCGTCCTGGGCGGAACCTTCGATCCGGTGCATGTCGGCCATTTGCGCGGCGCGCTGGAAGTCGCCGATGCGCTGGCGCTCGATGAGCTGCGCATGATGCCCAGCGCCCGGCCGCCCCATCGCGATACCCCGCAGGTGTCGGCGCAGGATCGGCTGGCAATGGTCGAGTGTGCGGTGGCCGGAGTGCCGCCGCTGGTGGTGGACGCCCGCGAGTTGCAGCGGGACAAACCGTCCTGGACCATCGATACCCTGGAGTCGCTGCGCGCTGAACTGGCCGCCGAGACCCAGGTTTTTCTGCTTTTGGGCTGGGACGCATTTTGCGGCCTGCCCACTTGGCACCGCTGGGAAGAGTTGCTCCAGCATTGCCACATCCTGGTGCTACAGCGCCCGGACGCCGACAGCGAACCGCCGGATGCCTTGCGCAACCTGCTGGCAGCGCGTTCGGTGAGCGACCCGCTGGCCCTGAAAGGGCCGAGCGGACAGATTGCATTCGTCTGGCAGACACCGCTCGCGGTCTCCGCCACCCAGATCCGTCAACTGCTGGCCAGCGGTAAGTCGGTACGTTTCCTGGTGCCCGACGCGGTCCTGGCCTACATCGATGCGCACGGTCTGTACCGTGCGTCGAACTGAACAAGGCGTGCTCGAGTAACACGATCATCGTGGAACGAGCCGCCGAATACATGAGCAAAACGAGTTTTATATGACTGACAAAGACCAAACCAAAGTAAAGCGCAAAGGCACGTTCAAGAGCGCTCCGCTGCCGGAAGTCGCCAACACCAACGAACCGCTGAAAGGCGACGAGCTGGTCAAGGTGGCCGTGGCCGCCCTGGAAGACGTCAAGGCCCAGGACATCCAGATCATCGATGTGCGCGACAAGCAGAGCATCACTGACTACATGATCATCGCCACCGGTACGTCCAACCGTCAGATCAACGCGATGCTGGACAAGGTTCGCGAAGAAGTGAAAAAACAGGGCGCCAAGCCGCTGGGCGAAGAAGGCAAGGGCGACAGCGACTGGGTGCTGCTGGACCTGGACCTGGTGATCGTGCACATGATGACCGCCTCGGCCCGTCAGTTCTACGACCTGGAGCGCCTGTGGGCCGGTGCCGAGCAAAGCCGTGCGGCAGATGCCAAGCACCACAGCCCGGAAAACACCCACGAGCACTTCACCAAGCTCAACAAAGACCAGCTGTAAGGGACGCGCTGTGCGACTGCGACTGATCGCCGTCGGTTCACGCATGCCCAAGTGGGTGGAAGAAGGCTGGCATGAATATGCCAAGCGTCTTCCGTCCGAGCTGGCGCTGGAACTGGTGGAAATTCCGCTCAACACCCGTGGCAAGAATGCCGACGTAGCCTGCTTCATCCGTCAGGAAGGCGAAGCCATGCTGGCCAAGGTCGGGCACAACGAGCGGATCGTCACCCTCGAAGTGCACGGCAAGCCCTGGAGCACCGAGCAGCTGGCGGTCGAACTCGACCGCTGGCGGCTGGACTCGCGCACGGTCAATTTCATGGTCGGCGGCCCGGAAGGGCTGGCGCCGGAAGTCTGTGCCCGCGCCGACCAGCGCTGGTCGTTGTCGCCGTTGACGCTGCCGCACCCGTTGGTGCGCATCCTCATCGGCGAGCAGTTGTATCGTGCCTGGACCGTGTTGTCCGGCCACCCTTACCACAAGTAATCCTGCCCTCATGTCCCAGCCGATCCGCATCAAGGACCACGAAAAAGACGCCCGCCTGGTGCGTAGCCGCGTCGTGTTCGGGGCCATTGCGGTGGTGCTGCTGATCTGTGTGCTGATTGCCCGGCTGTATTTCCTGCAGGTGATCCAGTACGAGTACCACTCGACCCTCTCGGAAAACAACCGCGTCCATGTCCAGCCGATTCCGCCGACCCGTGGCCTGATTTACGACCGCAACGGCGTGGTGGTGGCGGACAACCGTCCGAGCTTCAGCCTGAGCATGACCCGCGAGCGCTCCGGCGACTGGCAGCAGGTGCTCGACGTGATCGTCGAAGTTCTGGAGCTGACGCCGGAAGACCGGGTGATCTTCGAAAAGCGCATGCGACAGGGGCGCCGGCCGTTCGAGCCGGTGCCGATCCTGTTCGAGCTGACCGAAGAGCAGATCGCCCGGATCGCGGTGAACCAGTTCCGCCTGCCGGGCGTGGAAGTGGTCGCGCAGCTGGTACGTCACTACCCGCAGGGCGCGCATTTTGCGCACTCGGTGGGGTACATGGGGCGGATCAACGAGAAAGAGCTGAAGACCCTCGATCCGGTCAATTACAGCGGCACCCACCACATCGGCAAGACCGGCATCGAGCGCTTCTATGAAGCCGAGCTGCACGGGCAGGTAGGTTACGAAGAGGTCGAGACCAACGCCCGGGGCCGTGTGCTGCGGGTGCTCAAACGTACCGATCCGGTGCCGGGCAAGGACATCGTCCTGAGCCTCGACATCAAATTGCAGGAAGCCGCCGAAGCCGCACTGGGCGGACGACGCGGTGCAGTAGTGGCGCTGGACCCGAACACCGGTGAAGTGCTGGCAATGGTCAGCCAGCCTAGCTTCGACCCGAACCTGTTCGTCACCGGCATCAGCTTCAAGGCTTACGCCGAGCTGCGCGATTCCATCGACCGGCCGCTGTTCAACCGCGTGTTGCGCGGCCTGTACCCGCCGGGTTCGACGATCAAACCGGCGGTGGCGATTGCCGGTCTCGATGCGGGCGTGGTGACAGCGTCGAGCCGGGTGTTCGACCCCGGTTATTACATGCTGCCCAACTACGATCACAAGTACCGCAACTGGAACCGCACCGGGGACGGCTTCGTCGACCTCGACACGGCGATCATGCGGTCCAACGACACCTACTTCTATGACCTGGCGCACAAGCTCGGAATCGACCGGTTGTCGGCCTACATGAACAAGTTCGGCATCGGCCAGAAGGTCTCGCTGGACATGTTCGAAGAATCCCCGGGCCTGATGCCGTCCCGCGAATGGAAACGTGCGACCCGCAAGCAGGCCTGGTTCCCGGGCGAGACCCTGATTCTCGGGATCGGCCAGGGCTATATGCAATCGACCCCGCTGCAACTGGCCCAGGCCACCGCGCTGGTGGCCAACAAGGGCGTGTGGAACCGTCCGCACCTGGCCAAGACCATCGAGGGCGAGAAGCCCAAGGATGAGAACCCGATGCCGGACATCGTCCTGCGCGATCCGTCGGACTGGACCAAGGTCAACCACGGCATGCAGCAGGTGATGCACGGTGCCCGGGGTACGGCGCGCAAGGCGTCGATCGGCGCGCAATACCGGATCGCCGGCAAGTCGGGTACGGCCCAGGTGGTCGCGATCAAGCAAGGCGAGAAGTACGACCGCTCCAAGGTGCAGGAACGCCACCGCGACCACGCTCTGTTCGTCGGTTTTGCACCGGCCGACAACCCGAAAATCGTGGTGTCGGTGATGGTCGAGAACGGTGAGTCCGGTTCCGGTGTCGCTGCGCCCGTGGTGCGTCAGGTGATGGACGCCTGGCTGCTGGATCAGGACGGACGCTTGAAGGCCGAATACGCCAGCCCAATCAGTGCGGAGGCTACGGCCCGTGAAGAATAATTTCGATCGCATGCTCTCCAGCGAGGATGTGATGCGTCGCCGCGCGACGCTGCTGCAACGCCTGCATATCGACGGACCTTTGCTGGTCCTGCTGCTGATCCTCGCCGCCGGCAGCCTGTTCGTGCTGTATTCGGCCAGCGGCAAGAGCTGGGACCTGCTGGCCAAACAGGCCACGTCGTTCGGCATCGGCCTGGTGTCGATGATCGTCATCGCCCAGTTCGAGCCGAGGTTCATGGCCCGTTGGGTGCCGCTCGGTTATGTGGTCGGGGTGGTGTTGCTGATGGTGGTGGACATCATGGGCCACAACGCCATGGGCGCGACCCGCTGGATCAACATTCCCGGGGTGATCCGCTTCCAGCCGTCGGAATTCATGAAGATCCTGATGCCGGCGACCATTGCCTGGTATCTGTCCAAGCGAACGTTGCCGCCGCAGCTCAAGCATGTCGGGATCAGCCTGATGTTGATCGGTGTGCCGTTCATTCTGATCGTGCGTCAGCCGGATCTGGGCACGTCGCTGCTGATTCTGGCCGGCGGTGCGTTCGTGCTGTTCATGGGCGGATTGCGCTGGCGCTGGATCCTCAGCGTGCTGGCCGCCGCCGTGCCCGTGGCGATCGCCATGTGGTTCTTCATCATGCACGACTACCAGAAGCAACGGATCCTGACCTTCCTCGACCCGGAAAGCGATCCGCTGGGCACCGGCTGGAACATCATTCAGTCGAAGGCCGCCATTGGTTCCGGCGGCGTGTTCGGCAAGGGCTGGCTGCTGGGCACCCAGTCGCACCTGGACTTCCTGCCGGAAAGCCACACCGACTTCATTATTGCGGTGCTGGGCGAAGAGTTCGGGCTAGTGGGCATTTGCGCGCTGTTGCTGATCTATCTGCTGCTGATCGGTCGTGGCCTGGTGATTACCGCCCAGGCGCAGACGCTGTTCGGCAAATTGCTCGCCGGCGCCTTGACCATGACGTTTTTTGTTTATGTTTTCGTCAACATCGGTATGGTCAGTGGCCTGTTGCCGGTGGTGGGAGTGCCGTTGCCGTTCATTAGCTACGGCGGAACTTCGCTGGTGACGCTGCTGTCAGCGTTTGGGGTTTTGATGTCGATCCATACACATCGCAAGTGGATCGCACAGGTTTGAATAAGGTGAAGAGTTCAATGCAAGTAATGCGTGACTGGGCGACACGATACGCACCGTGGCTCGGCCTGGTAGGCATCCTTGGCAGCGCGCAGGAAGCGCTGGCCGGCGATTACGAAGGCTCGCCCCAGGTGGCCGAATTCGTCGGTGAAATGACCCGCGACTACGGTTTCGCCGGCGAGCAACTGATGGCGGTGTTCCGCGAGGCCCAGCGCAAGCAGGCGATTCTCGACGCGATTTCCAAACCCGCCGAACGGGTCAAGCAGTGGAAAGAATACCGGCCGATGTTCATCACCGACGCGCGCATCGCCCGGGGTGTGGACTTCTGGCGCCAGCACGAGGCGGTACTGGCCCGCGCCGAGCAGGAATACGGCGTTCCGGCCCAGGTGATCGTGTCGATCATCGGCGTCGAGACCTTTTTCGGACGTAATACCGGCAATTACCGGGTGATCGATGCCTTGTCCACGCTGGGTTTCGACTATCCTCCCCGTGCCGAATTTTTCCGCAAGGAACTGCGTGAGTTCCTGCTGCTGGCGCGCGAAGAACAGGTCGACCCGCTGACCCTCAAGGGCTCCTACGCCGGGGCGATGGGCCTGCCGCAGTTCATGCCGAGCAGCTTTCGCGCCTATGCGGTGGATTTCGACGGCGATGGCCACATCAATATCTGGAACAACCCGGATGATGCGATCGGCAGTGTCGCCAGCTACTTCAAGCGTCACGGCTGGGTGGCCGGCGAGCCGGTGGTCAGTCGTGCCGATGTGCGCGGCGAGCAGGTGGATGAAGGCCTGACCACCGGCATCGAACCGACGAAAACCGTCGGGGAGTTGCGAGCGCTGGGCTGGTCAAGTCATGATGCGCTGCGCGATGATATGCCGGTTACTGCATTTCGCCTGGAAGGCGACAATGGCCCGGAATACTGGATGGGCCTGAAGAATTTCTACGCGATCACGCGTTATAACCGCAGCGTGATGTACGCCATGGCCGTACATCAACTGTCTGAAGAGCTGGTAAAAGCACGGGGCGTCAAGTAATGCAGGCATTGCCTATCAACAAACCCCTGAAGCTGGTGGCATTCGCCGCGTTGGCGGTGCTGGTCGCCAGTTGCTCGACCAGCCGGGCGCCGACCCAGAAATACGCCTCGAACACCGTTCGTGCCCAACCGGGTCTGGACATCAACCGGGCCCACAAGGACGGTGCGCCATGGTGGGACGTCGATGTATCGCGTATTCCGGATGCCACGCCGACCCTGCACACCGGCCCGTACAAGGCCAACCCTTACACCGTGCTGGGCAAGACCTACTTCCCGTTGCAGGAGTCCAAGACCTACGTGGCCTCGGGCACCGCATCCTGGTACGGCACCAAGTTCCATGGTCAGAACACCGCCAATGGCGAGGTCTATGACCTGTACGGCATGAGTGCCGCCCACAAGACCTTACCGCTGCCAAGTTACGTTCGGGTGACCAACCTGGACAACAACAAGAGCGTGATTCTGCGGGTCAACGACCGTGGGCCGTTCTATTCGGACCGGATCATCGACCTGTCCTACGCGGCGGCCAAAAAGCTCGGCTATGCCGAAATCGGCACCGCGCGAGTCAAGGTCGAGGGTATCGACCCGCAACAGTGGTGGGCTGCGAAGGGCCGTCCGGCGCCTTTGATGCTTAACGAGCCGCAAGTCGCGCAGAATACTGCGCCGGTGATCACGGCTTCGGCCGGTACGATCGAGCAGTGGACTCCACCGCCGCAACAACACGCCTCCGACACTGCACCTGTACAGATCGGCGCAAAAAAAAACGCTTCTGCACCAGCGTCTGGCCAGTATCTGCAGGTGGGCGCGTTCGCCAACCCGGACGCTGCAGAACTCCTGAGGTCGAAGCTCAGCGGGATGGTGAGCGCTCCGGTGTTCATCAGCTCGATCGTGCGCAATCAGCAGACCCTGCACCGGGTACGCCTGGGACCGATCGGTTCGCCGGGTGAAATTGCCCAGGTGCAGAACAGTGTGCGCCTGGCCAACCTTGGTTCGCCAAGTGTGGTCACCGAGTAAGTAATACGTAGCACTTGATTGACGGTTCGCCAGCGATTGGGGGGTGAATCAGGTTGTTGGCTCGTCGAAGAACAAAAGCCCGGCAAAGGGTGACTGGAGTGAGCAACTGAACACGCGATGACTCGTTAGAAAGTCATCTGATTAATTTTGCCCGCAAGGGCAGTTTCCATTAGCGATTTCGAGAGACGGATGAACATCACCACCTTTGCCAAACGCCTGTGTCTGCTAGTCCCGCTGCTCCTCTCGCCAGCCGCCTTCGCGGCCGAGATGATGCCGTCGCCACCTCAACTGGCCGCAAAAGCCTACGTGCTCATGGATGCCAGCAGCGGCAACGTGCTGGTGGAGAACAACGGTGACCAGCGTCTGCCACCGGCCAGCCTGACCAAACTGATGACCGCGTACATCGCTACGCTGGAAATCCGTCGTGGCCAGATCGGTGAAAACGATCCGGTGACCGTCAGCGAAAACGCCTGGCGCACCGGCGGTTCGCGGATGTTCATCAAGGTTGGCTCGCAGGTGACTGTCAGCGACCTGCTGCACGGCATCATCATTCAGTCCGGCAACGACGCCAGCGTCGCGGTGGCCGAGCACATCGCCGGCAGCGAAGACGCCTTCGCCGACCTGATGAACAAGACTGTCGCCGATCTGGGCATGACCAATACCCACTTCATGAACCCGACCGGTCTGCCGAACCCTGAGCACTACTCGTCGGCTCACGATATGGCGATCCTGGCGCGCGCGATCATCCACGAAGACCCGGCTCACTACGCGATCTACTCGCAGAAAGAGTTCTTCTGGAACGGCATCAAGCAGCCTAACCGCAACCTGCTGCTGTGGCGCGACAAGACCGTCGACGGTCTGAAAACCGGTCACACCGACGAAGCCGGCTACTGCATGGTGTCCTCGGCCGTACGTGACGGCATGCGCCTGATCGCCGTGGTGTTCGGCACCAACAGCGAAGTGGCTCGCGCCGCCGAGACCCAGAAACTGCTGACCTACGGTTTCCGTTTCTTCGAAACCCAGACCTTCTACCAGAAGGGCACCGAACTGGCTCAGGCCCCGGTGTGGAAAGGCACCACCAGTCAAGTCAAGGCCGGCCTGGCTGAAGACCTGACCATGACCCTGCCGAAAGGCCAGCTGAAGAAGCTCGCTGCCAGCATGACCATGAACCCGCAACTGACCGCGCCAATCGCCAAGGGCGACGTGATCGGTAAAGTCGAAGTGAAACTGGACGACAAGGTGGTGCACAGCGCCGACCTGATCGCCCTGGACGCTGTCGAGGAGGGTGGTATCTTCCGCCGCATGTGGGATAGCATCCGTCTATTCTTCTACGGCTTGTTCAACTGATTCGAGTTGACCTGCATGGCCCCGTTCCCTTCCGGAGCGGGGCCTTGTTCGTTACCGGGCTTACGCTTACGAGGCCGTTACGCCATGACCGATACCGAAGTAAAGGCGCCAAAGATCGAATTTCCGCAGGTTGATTATCCGGTTAAGGTGATCAGCGATACGGGCGTCGGCAACAAAGACAAGATCATCGACATCGTCAAGAAACACGCAAAGATCAACGATGAGCGTGTCGACGAGCGTCAAAGCAGCAACGGCAAGTACACCACCATCCAGTTGCACATCGTCGCGACCGACCAGGATCAGCTGTACAACATCAACAGCGAACTGCGGGCGACCGGCTTCGTACACATGGTGTTGTGATGCCGGGCACGCTGGGCTTTCGCGAACTTGGCCAGATGGCTTACGAGCCGGTCTGGCATGCCATGCAACGCTTTACCAACGAACGCGGCAGTGATGCCGCCGACGAAATCTGGCTCGTCGAACACCCGCCGGTGTTCACTCAGGGGCAGGCCGGCAAGGCCGAACACCTGTTGCTGCCGGGAGACATTCCGGTGGTTCAGGTCGACCGCGGCGGGCAGGTGACTTACCATGGCCCCGGCCAACTGGTGGCGTACCTGTTGCTGGATGTACGCAAACTGGGTTTTGGCGTACGCGACCTGGTCACGCGCATGGAGCGCTGCCTGATCGAACTGCTGGCCAGCTATGGTGTGACCGCCGTGGCCAAGCCAGATGCTCCCGGCGTCTATGTCGACGGAGCGAAAATCGCTTCTCTGGGTTTGCGGATTCGCCACGGTTGTTCCTTTCATGGCCTGGCCCTGAACGTGGATATGAACCTGGAGCCGTTTCGACGGATTAATCCCTGCGGCTATGCCGGGCTGGCGATGACCCAGCTGAGCGATCACGCAGGATCGATTGAATTTGCCGAGGTAAGTGCCCGGCTGCGCGCGCAGCTCGTCAAACACCTCGACTATGCTGAGCAGACGACCCTGACGGGCGGAATCGACTGATATGACTACTGATGCAGTGCAAACCATGATCCCGACGCTCGACGTGACCGAGCGCCCGGCCCCGCGTCCCAAGGTTGAAGCCGGCGTCAAGCTGCGCGGCGCCGAGAAGGTTGCACGCATCCCGGTAAAGATCATTCCGACCACCGAACTGCCGAAGAAACCCGACTGGATCCGCGTGCGCATCCCGGTTTCGCCGGAAGTCGAGCGCATCAAGAGCCTGCTGCGCAAGCACAAGCTGCACAGCGTCTGTGAAGAGGCGTCCTGCCCTAACCTGGGCGAGTGCTTCTCCGGCGGCACCGCGACTTTCATGATCATGGGCGACATCTGCACCCGTCGCTGCCCGTTCTGCGACGTGGGTCACGGTCGTCCGAAACCACTGGACGTCAACGAGCCGGAAAGCCTGGCCATCGCCATCGCCGACCTGAAACTCAAGTATGTGGTGATCACTTCGGTTGACCGCGACGACCTGCGTGACGGCGGTGCCCAGCACTTTGCCGACTGCATCCGCGAAATCCGCAAACTGTCGCCGAACGTACAGCTCGAGACCCTGGTCCCGGACTACCGTGGCCGAATGGACATCGCCCTGGAAATCACCGCGGCCGAGCCGCCGGATGTGTTCAACCACAACCTGGAAACCGTGCCGCGCCTGTACAAGGCTGCGCGTCCGGGTTCGGATTACCAGTGGTCGCTGACCCTGCTGCAACGCTTCAAGCAGATGATGCCGCACATTCCGACCAAATCCGGCCTGATGCTGGGTCTGGGCGAGACCGACGACGAAGTTATCGAGGTCATGAAGCGCATGCGCGAACACGACATCGATATGCTGACCCTGGGCCAGTACCTGCAACCGTCCCGCAGCCACTTGCCGGTGCAGCGTTTCGTGCACCCGGACACCTTCGCCTGGTTCGCCGAGGAAGGCTACAAGATGGGCTTCAAGAACGTCGCGTCCGGCCCGTTGGTGCGTTCGTCGTACCACGCCGACGAGCAGGCGAAACTGGTCAAGGCCGAGCTGCTCGGTTCCTGATTCAGCGCTGAATGAGAAAATGCCCGCCGGGGTTTACCGCCCGGCGGGCATTTTTTTGCCCGGACTACACTCGTTGTTCATTTTTCCTGCAATCTGCGGCGCGACCGGGCCTCTTCTGTTTGTCGCCGTTCCTGACTACTGTGTGTGCATGACTTCACACAGGGAGATCCATGGATGACCGTTCGACCGACTCACACCCTTTTCCCGCACAAACCTGTGCCGGCGCTGCCGTCGGAAGGGTTGATAGGCGTCATTGCGCCAGCCGGCCCCGGCACGCTGGATACTGAAAAGGCTGTTCAATGGATGCGCGCCCGGGGTTACGGTTTGCGGGTGTTTCCTGGTGTCTACGAGAAGGATGGCTATCTGGCCGGCAGCGACGAGGTGCGGCTCAACGATCTGCACGCGGCGTTCGCTGACGAGGAGGTGGATGCAATCATTTGTCTGCGCGGTGGTTACGGCACGCCAAGGTTGCTGGATCGGATCGACTACGATCTGCTGAGCCGCCATGCCAAGCCGTTCGTCGGCTACAGCGACATCACCGCGCTGCACCTGGCCATCAGTCGCTACGCCGGGTTCGTGACCTTTCACGGGCCACTGTTGAACGCCGACCTGCTGGGGGACAAGGAGCCGCTGACGGTGACGTCGTTCTTCTCCATGCTGCGCGGTCAATTGAAGGCCGGCAGTGTGCTGAGTCATCCAGTGGCTTATCCACTGACCACGGTTGAGCCCGGCATCGCTCACGGGCGCTTGCTGGGCGGCAATCTGGCGATGATCGCCTCGACCCTGGGCACGCCTTACGAAATCGATGTCGAAGGGGTGATCCTGCTCATCGAGGACATCAATGAGCCGCTGTATCGGATCGACCGCTTGCTGACCCAGATGCGTCTGGCCGGCAAGCTGGCCCGATTGCGTGGCGTGTTGGTCGGGGATATTGCGGGGGTGGATGTCGATGCGCTGAATCGCCTGCTCAAGCAGACCTTCGAGCCGCTGCGGATTCCGGTGTTGTCAGGATGGCGCAGCGGGCACTGTGATCCGAACCTGACGCTGCCGTTGGGCGCGCTGGTTCGACTGGATGCGGGGAAGAAGGAATTGATGCTGGAGCAGGATGTGGTGATTCGTTAAACGAGCCACAAAAAAACCGCCGCCTGAAGAGGCGGCGGTTTTGTTTTTACTGGCTACGCAAGCTTTCCAGCAGCTTGTGTGTCGGGTAGCCGTCTGCGGGCCAGCCAAAGGACTGCTGCGCACTGCGGATCGCCTTGCGCGTATTGGCGCCGATGATGCCGTCAGCGGTGCCCGCGTCGTAGTTGCGCGCGGTCAGCAGGTTTTGCAGCTCGATGCGCTCGGTGCGGCTCAATGGCAGGTCATCCTTTGGCCAGGTTCCGTTGATCAGGCCTGCGCCGTTGAAGCGCTCGGACAACAGGCTGACGGCCAGGGCATAGGACGATGAGTTGTTGTACTTGAGGATCGCCCGGAAGTTGTCGAGGATCAGGAACGCCGGGCCACGATAGCCGGCCGGCAACAGCAGGGCAGCCGACAATTGTTCGGAGCCGGCAGGAGCCTGGCCGCCGTTGGGCAGGATCACACCGAGTTGCCGCCATTCGGCGACACTCTTGCGAATCGCGCCATCGGCCAGGGTGTAATTGAAACCGCTCGGCAGCTGCACTTCGAAGCCCCATGGCTGGCCACGCTGCCAGCCGGAGCTTTGCAGGTAGTGAGCGGTGGAGGCCAGAGCGTCGGCGGGGCTGCCCCAGATGTCGCGGCGGCCGTCACCGTCGAAATCCACCGCATGGGTGTTGTAGGTCGTCGGGATGAACTGGGTCTGGCCCATGGCGCCGGCCCAGGAACCGAGCATTTTCTCTGGCGTGATATCGCCCTGTTGCAGGATCTGCAGCGCCGCGATCAGTTGCGCGTGAGCAAAGGCCGGGCGGCGACCTTCATAGGCTAGCGTTGCCAGAGAGTTGATCACCGATTTGGTGCCCTGGAACTGGCCGAAGTTGCTTTCCATCCCCCACACCGATACCAGCGCCTGGCGATCGACGCCATAACGTTGCTCGATGCGTTGCAGGATATCGGCGTACTGGTTGATCAGCGCCTGGCCTTTACGTACCCGCAGCGGCGACAGGGCGCCGTCCAGGTATTCCCACACCGGCCGGGCGAACTCCGGCTGGCTGCGGTCGGCGCGGATCACGCTGGCATCGAAGCTCACGTTGGCAAAGGCGCGATCAAACACATCGGGGCGGATACCGGCGGCCAGGGCGTCCTTGCGGAAACCTGCCTGCCACTCGGCGAAAGTCTGGGTCGGTTGCAGATCGAGGTCGTCACCGGACGGCACTACCGGCGGGATGACCGCAGGGGCCGTGGTAACGGGAGCAGTCTGAAGCGGTTGCGCGTCGGCGGCGGTGGGTTTCTCCGCGCAGGCGACAAGCAGTATGAAACTTGTGGCAGCGATCAGTTGGCGAACGGGCCAACGACGGGAAAGACTGAGGGGCATGCACAGGTCCAGGGGATACGAATCAGGTGCAGACCTTAACATGAGGAAGGGGTGCTGCGCTTCAAGCGGCCAGAAAGTAAGAAGCCTCCCAGCTGTCAGACTGGAAGGCTTCGCGGCGGTAGCTGCCTTTACCCTTGGATGGTCGTTCCTGGCGGCTGCGGAACAGGGGTTGGGCGACGATGGATTTGGCCTTGTTGTGGCCATGTTTCGATGGCTTTTTGCTCATGAGGGTTCTCGCAAGTGAGTAGGTTTTGCGCGGCAAATGATCTGCCGATGTCGGGCGTCTGTCTATAGGACTGAAGGCGGGATGTTCTGTAGGAAATGGTCTGTGCAAAAAAAGGGATCGCAGTATGCGATCCCGGGTTTCACTCGGCAGGAAGCGTCAGACGCTGACCGGCCATCAACAGCGCCAGACGGCTGAGGCTCATCCACGGCGAGCCGGCCGCCTGGCCCTTGATCTGCGCATCGATGCGCTGGGCTTCGAGCAACAACTGCGCCCAGCGTTGCGCCGAGTAGCGTTGCAGCGCTTTGCTCATCAGCGGTTTGCGCTTGTCCCAGACCGGCGGTTTCGCCTGACTGAAGCACTTGTCCAGCGGCGTCCCCTGGCTGTACTGCAGGGAGATGTTGGCCAGCAGACGCAGCTCCCGAGCCAGGGCCCAGAGGATCACTGGCGGTTCGACGCCTTCACCGCGCAGGCCTTCGAGCATGCGCAGTGCGTGAGCCGGTTCGCCGTTGAGCACCGCGTCGGTCAGGCCGAACACGTCAAAACGCGCACTGTCGGCCACGGCCGCCTGTACGGTTTCGACAGTGATCTGTCCGCCTTCGGCCATCAGCTTGAGCTTTTCGATCTCCTGCGCGGCTGCCAGCAGGTTGCCTTCGACCCGAGCGGCGATCAGTTCGACCGCGTCCTGGCTGGCCGACAATCCGGCTTGAGACAGTCGCTGACGAATCCAGCTGGGCAACTGGTTGGCATCCACCGGCCAGATCTGGATGAACTGGGTCTGCGGACCTTCGACCAGCGCCTTGCCCCACTTGGTTTTCTGCGCGCTACCGTCCAGCTTGGGCAAGCTGATCAACAGCACCGTATCTTCAGCGGGGCGCGAGCAGTATTCGATCAGCGCGGCGGCACCCTTGTCACCGGGCTTGCCGGACGGCAGGCGCAGTTCCAGAAGGCGCTTTTCAGCGAACAGCGACATGCTGGCCCCGGCCAGCAGCAGCGTACCCCAATCGAAATTGGCGTCGGCAGCGAACACCTGGCGTTCGTCGAAACCTTGCTGGCGGGCAGCGGAACGAATGGCGTCGGCAGCTTCCTGGCACAGCAGCGGGTCATCGCCGCTGATGATGTAGACCGGCGCAAGGGCGCCTTGCAGGTGTTTGCCGAGTTGGGCGGGAGCGAGCTTCATAAGAGAAGGCGAACGGGGCGCCTGAGCGCCCCGGACGTCTTACTGCTGCGGCAGTTCGAGCGGCGACTGACGCGGGGTTTCCGCTTCAGCCTTCTGCGCCGCTTCCAGTGCGTCGGCTTCTGCCTTGGCCCGGGCGTTGGCGGTCTGCTGCAGGGCATCCAGCTGGGCCGGCGTCAGTTGCTGCAGGCGCAGCATCATGCGCTGTACCAGTTCACGGCGTGTTTCGGTACGGGCATCGTTGGCTTCCTGGTCGGAACCCACCAGGTTGTTGCCGTCGTGGATGAACACTTTCTGCACTTCAAGCTTGTCGCTTTTGAGCAGCAGGTCTTTTTCGCCACGGATGTCGTAGTTGAGCACGGTGGTCACCTGGTACTCGCCAGTACGGCCGGCACCGGCGTAGCTGAGGATGCGCTGGCTTTCCTGCTCATCGGCCAGGTACAGCTTGTACGGTGCGCCGGAGACGATCTTGACGCCGCTGGCCTCCAGCACCTGACGCAGTTGCGTCACGGTTTCGCCGTAGGCGTTGCGGGCGCTCAGATCGAGCTCCTTGATCGTCAGTTCGGTGGTGCCGGTGCCGCGCAGCTGGAAACCGCAGGCGCTCAACAGGACAGCGAGGCCCATCACCAGCAGATTGCGTTTGATCATTGTGTTGCTCCCCTTGAAACCATGTGGGCCGACCCTGCGGCCCGAAAGGTTTTACTGGACGCCAGGCAGACCCGGCGTCCGATCCAATTAGCTGGCGACGATATTGACCAGTTTCCCGGGCACTACGATCACTTTGCGAATAGTCAGGCCGTCGACGAAGCGCAGCACGTTTTCGTTGGCACGGGCGGCGGCTTCGACTTCTTCGCGGGTGGCGGCGGCCGGCATTTCGATCTGGCCGCGCAGTTTGCCGTTGACCTGGATGACCAGGGTCAGGCTGTCCTGCACCAGCGCGCTTTCGTCCAGCACTGGCCAGCCGGCGTCGATCACCGGGTCGGCGTGGCCCAGGCGGTTCCACAGTTCATGGCTGATGTGCGGTGTGATCGGTGCCAGCAGCAGGGTCACGGCTTCCAGGCCTTCGTGGATCAGTGCGCGATCCTGTTCGGTGGCTTGGGCGGCTTTCTCCAGCACGTTCATCAGCGTCATCACCTGGGCGATGGCGGTGTTGAATTTGTGGTTCTGGCCGACGTCGTGGCTGGCCTGCTTGATCGCCTGGTGGATCGCACGGCGAATGACTTTCTGCTCGTCATTCAGGCCGGCGATGTCCAGTTTGCCCGGCAGGCCCTGGGTGACGTGGGCCTGAGCCAGACGCCAGACGCGCTTGAGGAAGCGGTGCGAGCCTTCCACGCCGGAGTCGGACCACTCCGCGCTCATGTCAGGCGGCGAAGCGAACATCATGAACAGGCGGCAGGTGTCGGCGCCGAACTGATCGATCATCGACTGTGGGTCGACGCCGTTGTTCTTCGACTTGGCCATCTTCTCGGTGCCGCCGATTTCCACCGGCAGGCCGTCGGATTTCAGTTTGGCACTGATGACCTTGGCCTTGCTGTCGCGCTCCAGTTCCACGTCCGCCGGGTTGAACCAGGTGTAGGCACCGTTGGCTTCACGACGATAGTAGGTCTCGGCGACCACCATGCCCTGGGTCAGCAGGTTCTTGAACGGCTCATTGGAGCTCACCAGACCTTCGTCGCGCATCAGCTTGTGGAAGAAGCGTGCGTAGAGCAGGTGAAGAATGGCGTGTTCGATACCGCCGATGTACTGATCCACCGGCAGCCAGTGGTCGGCTGCGGATTTTTCCACCAGACCGCCTTCGAAGTGTGGCGAGGCGTAACGGGCGTAGTACCAGGACGACTCGACGAAGGTGTCCATGGTGTCGGTTTCACGCTTGGCAGGCTGGCCGCATTTCGGGCAGGTGCACTCGTAGAACTCGGGCATGCGCGCCAGCGGCGAACCGGCGCCGTCCGGCACCACGTCTTCCGGCAGTACGACAGGCAACTGGTCTTCCGGCACCGGCACGTCACCGCAGGTATCGCAGTGGATGATCGGGATCGGGCAGCCCCAGTAGCGCTGACGACTGATGCCCCAGTCGCGCAGGCGGAACTGGGTGCGCGAGGCGCCGAGGTTTTTCTTGATCAGGGCGACTTCCATGGCGTCGAACGCGCCGGCGAAGTCCAGGCCGTCGAACTCGCCGGAATTGATCAGCGTGCCGTGCTCGCCGTAGGCGTCCTGCCACGGAGCCGGGTTGGTTTCACCGGAACTGGTGCGAACCACGGATTTGACCGGCAGGTTGTACTTGTGGGCGAATTCGAAATCGCGCTCGTCGTGCGCCGGCACAGCCATCACTGCGCCGTCGCCGTAGTGCATCAACACGTAGTTGGCGACCCACACCGGCAGTTTTTCACCGGTCAGCGGGTGCTCGACGAACAGGCCGGTCGGCAGGCCTTTCTTCTCTTGAGTAGCGACGTCGGCTTCGGCAACGCTGCCACCCTTGCATTCGGCGATGAACGCTTGCAGCTCAGGGTTGTTCTTCGCGGCGAGAGCGGCCAGGTGGTGCTCGGCAGCCACGGCAACATAGGTTGCGCCCATCAGGGTGTCCGGACGGGTGGTGAAGACTTTCAGGGTGCCGCTTTCGCCGATCGAATCGACGTTGTACGGGAACTGCACTTCCATCCCGCGCGACTTGCCGATCCAGTTGCGCTGCATGGTCTTGACTTGCTCAGGCCAGCCGGTCAGCTCGTCGAGGCTCTCCAGCAGCTCATCCGCGTAGGCGGTGATCTTGAAGTAGTACATCGGGATTTCGCGCTTCTCGATCAGCGCGCCGGAGCGCCAGCCGCGACCGTCGATCACCTGTTCGTTGGCCAGAACGGTCTGGTCGATCGGGTCCCAGTTCACGGTACCGTTCTTGCGATAGATCACGCCTTTTTCGAACAGACGGGTGAACAGCCACTGTTCCCAGCGGTAGTAATCCGGCTTGCAGGTGGTGACTTCGCGGGACCAGTCCACCGCGAGGCCCAGGCTGCGCAGCTGGGATTTCATGTAGGCGATGTTTTCGTAGGTCCACTTGGCCGGGGCCACGTTGTTCTTCATCGCGGCGTTTTCCGCCGGCATGCCGAAGGCGTCCCAACCCATCGGTTGCAGGACGTTTTTGCCGAGCATGCGCTGGTAGCGGGAGATCACGTCGCCGATGGTGTAGTTGCGCACGTGCCCCATGTGTAGCTTGCCGCTGGGGTAAGGGAACATCGACAGGCAGTAGTAAGTCTCCTTGCCTGGCTGTTCACTGACTTCAAAGGACTTTTGCTCGTCCCAGAACGACTGGGCGGCGGCTTCGATTTCACGGGGCTGATATTGTTCGTGCATGGCTACTTTTGTACTGGATAGGGGTGGCCTAATCCTCTTCAATGCGACATCCGGAGCGGGCCGGACGGGCTGGAAGTGGAGTTACAGGAAGCGCCGTAGCATACATGACCGCGCTTGGCCTAGGGAAACCCTGATTGCAGCCGTTTGACCCGTTGAAATCGCGGCGAGGGCCGTTGGTCGCGGCGTGCAGCCGGTTTGTGCAGCGAAGCTAAGCTCTAACTGGGGAGTGAGTCTTATCTTCAATGAGGTGAGGGATGGTGGAGTCACAGCAAAGAAACATAACCAAACCCGAGTTGTACGAGCGGTTGATCGATCGTCTGGGAATGGCCCTGGACGCGGCAAAAACCGCTGGACGGCTGCGCGACGAGCGCCCCCTGGAGCTGGAATTGCGTGGCTTGAGCCCCGCCGAGTTCAATCTGGTCAAGGCTTACCTGGATCGCAGTGAGCGTGAAACCCACGGATACCTGTCACAGGCAGTGAAGCAACTCGATGCAGCCCATTCGGCCAAGGTCATCTGGCTCAAGGACAAGGCACCGGGCAGAGAGACCGTAAAAGTGCGAACCCTGCAGGCCAAGTAAGCGCATGGCAGGTCAAAAAGCGGATCTTTTTCAACGGGATCCGACCCTACTGGTTGTCGCGTTGTATCTACCCACTTAGGCTTCGGGCATCTCTGGAGATGCTCGATGCCTTTTCGTTATTTCATTAAACAACTTCTGTTGCCGCCCGGCCTTCTTTTGCTGCTGTTGCTCGTCGCATGGTGGTTGCGACGTTCGCGGCCGCGACTGGCCGGGCTGTGCTTCGTTCTGGGTTTTGGCGGCTTTCTGCTGATGAGCCTGCCGGTGGTCGTGCAATGGGGCGCCAAGGCCCTGGAACGCGAGCCGCCGCTGGCCCGGGATTCATGGACAAGCCTTGCGCAACGCGCTGATGCGATTGTGGTGCTGGGCTCCGGGCGCGAGCGTGGCGATCTGGCCTGGGGCGACGATCAGCCAACCGGTGTCGGACTTGAGCGACAGCGTTACGCGGCGCGTCTGGCCAAGGCCTCAGGGTTGCCGATTCTGACCAGCGGTGGCCTGCATTACGGTACGCCGCCGACTGAAGCCAAGTTGATGGCCGATTCGTTGCGCGATGATTTCGGTGTGACGGTGCGCTGGCAGGAAGGGGAGAGCCGCACCACTTGGGAAAACGCTGCCTTCAGCGCCAAAATGCTGCTGCCGGAAGGCATCAAACGTATCGTGCTGGTGACCCAGGCCTGGCACATGCCGAGGGCGGTGTGGAGTTATCAACAGGCCGGATTCGAAGTGGTGCCGGCGCCGGTCGGTTTCCTTGGCACCGACAATGCCCGGCCGTTCGGCGGCTGGCTGCCGGAGTTCAAGTCGATCTGGCAGAGCGGGCAATTGATGAACGAGGCGGTGGGACAGATCGGCTATTCGTTGTTCTACCGGGCAGGCGACAGCGGAGACTGAGGGCTTTCGCAAGGCGCGGAAGCCCTTCAGTTGTCAGAGGGTCTTGGACATCCGGTTGGTCATCAGCGCCCAGCCAAACAGCACCACGCACAGGATGATCAGCGGCCACGAGCGCCACTGCAGATACGGCGTCAGGTTGTGCATCGGCACCACTTCGCCGTACAGCACGCCTTGTTCGAACTGTGGAATGCGTTCAGTGATCTGCCCGAACGGGTTGATCAGGCCGGTCACGCCGTTATTGGTCGCACGAATCATCCAGCGCCCGGCTTCAAGAGCGCGCATCTGCGCCATCTGCAGGTGTTGCAGCGGGCCGATGGAGGTGCCGAACCAGGTGTCGTTGCTGATGGTCAGCAGCAGATCGCTGTGTGCGGCCAGACTTGCAGCGAACTCCGGGTACACCACTTCGTAGCAGATGAACGGCGCAATCTGATAACCCTTGGCCTGCAACAGCGGCTGATCGGCAGGACCACGGGCGAAGTCGGACATCGGCAGATCGAAGAACGCGATCAGCCCGCGCAGCACGTCCTGCAACGGCACGTACTCGCCGAACGGCACCAGCTTCTGCTTCAGATACGTGCCGTCGCCTTCGCCGACCACGGTAATGCCGTTGAAGAAGCGTTTTTCGTGACGCACCGTCTGGCGGATCGGCACACCCGTGATCAGCGCCGATTTACGCTCGGCGGCAAAGGTGCCCATCATGTTCAGGTAGCCCTCGGCGGACTCCTTGAGCACCGGGACGGCGGTTTCCGGCCAGATCAGCAGATCCACCGGTTTCGAACGGAAACTCAGGTCACGGTACAGCGCCAGTTGCGCGTTGAGCTGCGCCGGGTCCCATTTCATGCTTTGCGCGACGTTGCCTTGAATGGCGGCAACGGTCAGCGGTGCGCCGGACGGACTGGTCCAGGCATGTCCCTTCAAGGCAATGCCTGCCGCCCATGGGCCGACCAGCAACACCAGCCCGGCGGCGATAAAGCCTTTGCGACCGCTCTGCAGCAGGCGTGGTGCGTTGTAGATCAGCGCGGCGGTCAGCGCCAGGACGAACGACACCAGCCACATGCCGCCCACCGGCGCGAGCCCGGCCAGCGGGCCATCGAGCTGGCTGTAACCGGAATACAGCCACGGGAAACCGGTGAGGAACCAGCCACGGAACGCTTCCTGTCCAACCCACAACGCCGCAAAGGCCAGGGCATCGGCCAGTGGCGCTTCGTTGCGGCGCAGCCAGCGCGCCCACAGCCAGGCGGGGAGGGCGAAGAACCAGGCAATGGCCGCCGTGAAAATCAGCATCAGGAACCCGGCCAGCAGCACCGAAGCGCCGCCGAAGTGGTGGATGCTGTAGTAGATCCAGCTGGTGCCGGCGCCGAACAGGCCGAAACCGAAGCACCAGCCACGACCCAGCGCCTGGCGCGGGCTCAGCTCGCGAAGGCCCGCGTAGAACAGGCCGACCGCCAGCAGAGCCAGCGGCCAGAGATCGAACGGCGCGAGAGCGAAGGTGGTGATTGCACCGGCCGCCACGGCCAGCAGGTTACCGGGCCAGCCGGGGCGGGTTGTCCAGCGCATTTCAGTCCTTAAATTTACCGGGCGATTGGCGTGAGTCGCAGCAGATGAATCCGACGGCTGTCGGCGTTCAGGATGCGGAAACGATAGGCGCCGATTTCAGTGATTTCGTTGCGTTTTGGCAAGTGCCCGAACGCGCTCATCACCAGCCCGCCGACGGTGTCGAACTCGTCGTCTGAGAATTCGCTGTCGAAGAACTCGTTGAAGTTCTCGATCGGCGTCAGGGCCTTGATCAGGAAATCACCGCTGGGCAGCGGCTTGATGTAGCTGTCTTCTTCGACGTCGTGCTCGTCTTCGATGTCGCCGACGATTTGCTCAAGCACGTCTTCGATGGTCACCAGACCGGCCACGCCGCCGTATTCGTCGATGACGATGGCCATGTGGTTGTGGTTGGCGCGGAATTCACGCAGCAACACGTTCAGACGCTTGGACTCCGGCACGAAGGTGGCCGGGCGCAGCAGGTCCTTGATGTTGAAGCTGTCGCCGTTCTCCTTGAGGATCAGCGGCAGCAGATCCTTGGCCAGCAGCACGCCCATCACGTCGTCATGGCTTTCGCCGATGACCGGGTAGCGCGAGTGGGCCGAGTCGACCACGGCAGGGAGGAATTCGCGGGGTGTCTGGGTCGCCTTGATGCTGATCATCTGCGAGCGCGGCACCATGATGTCGCGTACTTGCAGGTCAGCCACCTGGATGGCGCCTTCGACGATGGCCAGCGCTTCGCTGTCCAGCAGTTTGTTCTGATGTGCATCGCGCAGCAGCTCCAGCAGCTCCTGGCGGTTCTTCGGCTCGTGGGCAAAAGCCTGGGTCAGTTTACCCAGCCAGGACTTCTGCCCGTTGCTCGATCGATCTTCGCTCATAGCGATTACTCTGAATCCTTTGTTGTAACGATAGGGGATGTTTCGGTTTCGTCGTCCGCGTACGGATCGGGATAACCCAATTCGGCAAGCAACTCGCGTTCCAGTGCTTCCATTTCCTCGGCTTCCTCGTCATCTATATGGTCGTAACCAAGCAGATGCAAGCAGCCGTGAATGACCAGATGTGCCCAGTGGGCGTTAAGTTCCTTGCCCTGTTCGGCGGCTTCGCGCTCGACCACTGCCACGCAGATCACCAGATCGCCCAGCAGCGGGATGTCGAGAAACTCGTCGGGCACTTCGGCGGGAAAGGACAGGACGTTGGTCGCGTAATCCTTGTGGCGCCAGGTGTGATTCAGTTCGCGGCCTTCTTCTTCGTCGACCAGACGAATGGTCATTTCCGAGTCGGCGGTGCGCTGGCGCAGGGCCAGTTCGCACCACTGGCGGAATTCGACTTCGGTCGGCGCAGACGCTTCGGTCGCGATTTGCAGGTCAAGCTCAAGCATCGTGGCGAGTGTCCTTTGGCGCTTCATCGGCCAGGCGCGTTTCGAAGCGCTCGTAGGCTTCGACGATGCGTTGCACCAGCGGGTGGCGCACCACGTCTTTGGGCTGGAAGTGGGTAAAGCTGATACCCGGCACATCCTTCAGGACTTCGATGACATGATGAAGTCCGGACTTGGTGCCACGCGGCAGGTCGACCTGAGTGATGTCGCCGGTGATTACGGCCGTGGAGCCGAAACCGATCCGGGTCAGGAACATCTTCATCTGCTCGACGGTGGTGTTCTGGCTTTCGTCGAGAATGATGAAGCTGTTGTTCAGCGTACGACCGCGCATATAGGCCAGCGGTGCGACTTCGATCACCTGACGTTCGATCAGCTTGGCCACGTATTCGAAGCCGAGCATTTCATAGAGGGCGTCGTAGAGCGGGCGCAGGTACGGGTCGATCTTCTGCGACAGGTCGCCGGGCAGGAAGCCGAGTTTCTCGCCCGCTTCGACCGCCGGACGCACCAGCAGGATGCGGCGGATCTGCTCGCGTTCCAGGGCATCCACGGCGCAGGCCACGGCCAGATAGGTCTTGCCGGTACCGGCCGGGCCGATGCCGAAGTTGATGTCGTTGCCGAGGATTTCTTTCACATAGCGCAACTGATTCAAGCCGCGTGGGCGAATCATGCCTTTCTTGGTGCGCAGGGCGACGGAGGCTTCGGCGGGGGCGTGGTTGTCCAGTTGCTCGACGGCCGATTCCTGGAGGAACAGGTGAACCGTATCCGGCGACAGCTCTGAACCCTTGGTTTCCCGGTACAGGCGGCGAATCAGGTTTTCCGCGGAAGTGGTGTGCTTGGGTTCGCCGATCAGCTCGAACTGATTGCCGCGGTTGCGGATCTCGATGGCCAGGCGCTGTTCGATCAGGCGCAGGTGTTCGTCGAACTGCCCGCACAGATTGGCGAAGCGGCGAGCCTCAAAAGGCTCGAGGATGAAACGATGAGGTTCTATGGGTGCGTTCAAGGTCGTATTTAGCCGCCCTGGGGCAATTGGGATGAAATCAAGGATAACGCCAGTGGCGTGGGTGCGAAAGCTCTTAAAAAGCCTGGCACCGATTCAGCCCTCTGGCGCGGTCTCCTTGCGGTGTTACTGGATCAGCGAGCCGCGCAGCGAGTGCGGTTGTGCCGCGTCGATGTGCACGTCGGCGAACTGGCCGATCAGGGTTGGATTGTCGCAGCGGAAGTTGACGATACGATTATTCTCGGTGCGCCCCTGCAGCTCGCCCGGGTCTTTCTTCGAATAATCGGTCACCAGAATCCGCTGGACCGAACCAACCATTTGTCGGCTGATCTCGAAGCCTTGCTGATTCAAACGGTGCTGCAGGGCGTTCAGGCGTTCCTTCTTCAGTTCTTCCGGGGTGTCGTCAGCCAGATCGGCCGCCGGGGTGCCCGGGCGCTGGCTGTAGACGAACGAGTAGGAAAAGTCGAAACCGACGTCGGCAATCAGCTTCATGGTCTGTTCGAAGTCTTTCTCGGTTTCGCCCGGGAAGCCGACGATGAAGTCCGAACTGATGCAGATACCCGGCACGGCCGCGCGCAGTTTGCGCAGCTTGGATTTGTACTCCAGCGCCGTGTGGTTGCGTTTCATGGCGGCCAGGATCCGGTCCGAACCGGACTGCACCGGCAAGTGCAGGTGCTTCACCAGTTCCGGCACTTCGGCGTGGGCCTGGATCAGGCTGTCGGAGAATTCCAGCGGATGCGACGTGGTGTAGCGGATGCGGTCGATGCCATCGACGGCCGCGACGACGCGGATCAGTTCCGCCAGGTCCGCCAGCCGACCGTCATGGGTCAGGCCGCGATAGCCGTTGACGTTCTGCCCCAGCAGGGTCACTTCACGCACGCCGTTTTCGGCCAGGTGAATGATCTCGGCGATCACGTCGTCGAACGGTCGGCTGACCTCTTCGCCACGGGTATAAGGCACCACGCAGAACGTGCAGTACTTGCTGCAGCCTTCCATCACCGACACGTAGGCGCTAGGGCCGTCGATACGCGGCTCGGGCAGGTGGTCGAACTTTTCGATTTCCGGGAACGAGACGTCCACTTGCGGAAGCTTGCTGATGCGCGCGGCGTCGATCATTTCCGGCAGGCGGTGCAGGGTCTGCGGACCGAACACCACGTCAACGTACGGGGCGCGATCACGGATCGCCGCGCCTTCCTGGCTGGCCACGCAACCGCCGACGGCAATAACCATCTCCGGGTTGGCCAGTTTCAGTTCGCGCCAGCGGCCGAGCTGGGAATACACCCGGTCCTGGGCGCGTTCGCGGATCGAACAGGTGTTGAGCAGAATCACGTCGGCGTCTTCTGCCCGCGCCGTGACTTCCAGGGCCTGGTGTTCGCCCAGCAGATCGACCATGCGCGAGCTGTCGTACTCGTTCATCTGGCAACCGTGGGTTTCGATGTAAAGCTTCTTGGCCATGGAATAGGGTCGTCACGTGGTTCAAAGAACCGCGCATTATAGGGAACATGTCCCCAGGTTCCTACCGTTGCGCGTCCAGTGGCTATGCTATAGTTCGCGCCCTCATTTTTACCCCGATGTGTTGTCCGCCCGCCATGACCAAACGCGAAGCTCCAATCTACAAGGTGATTTTCCTCAACCAGGGCCAGGTGTTCGAAATGTACGCCAAGCAGATCTATCAAAGTGATCTGTGGGGCTTCCTGGAAGTGGAAGAGTTCGTCTTTGGCGAGCGCACTCAGGTGGTCGTCGACCCGAGCGAAGAGAAGCTCAAGGCACAGTTCGAAGGTGTGGTGCGCAGCTTTGTGCCGATGCATTCGATCGTGCGCATCGACGAAGTGGAACGCCTTGGCACGCCGAAAATCAGCGAAGCCCGTGGCGGTGTTGGCAATGTGATGCCGTTCCCGGTACCGATGCCCGAGAAGTAAGCGGGGCGGGAAAAGGAGCTACGACAGGCGCTACGGCAGGGGCGAGAACGGCGTACGCCCGTCGGCGCTCTGCAGTTCCATCAGGTATTTACGGAAAATTTGCCCGAGCACCTGGGTTGCGGTTTCCAGGTCTTCGCGGGACATCTTTTCGGAGACTTCGTCGGCGGTGTCGAGCGCGTCTTCGGCGCCGTTGACCGCGGCCATCTTCAGCACGATGTAGGCCTGAATGTTGTTGGCCTGCACGCCTTCGCCGTGGAAGAACATGGTGCCGAGCTTGAATTGCGCCTGGGCGTGGCCTTGCAGCGAGGCCTTTTCGAAATAGCTCAGGGCTTGATTGAGGTCGCGCGGCGCATTCTTGCCGTCGTAGTAGAACTCACCCAACTCGTATTGCGCTTGCGCATCCCCTTCATCCGCTGCCTTTTGGCAGGCGGCGAGGGCCTGCGTGACATCTTGCGGCTGAGTATTGAGGGTGCAGCGACCCATCGCCGGGATCAACAACGAGTTGCCGCCTGCTTGTGCATGTGCGAGCAGCGGCTGAAGGAGCAACAGGCAGCCCAAGGCAAGGGTGCGGCCGGTGCGGTTCATGGGAATCGACTTACCTCTGAAGGGCGCGCGGACCCGTCGAGGGATCCAATAAGCGCGCATTATGAAATAAGCAGGGGCCACCTTACAAAGTCTTTACTCGATTTTCTGCTGTGTGGGGAATATATCACCCGGTTTGCGGGAGATTTTTGGCAGAAGCGTCGGAGAAAACGCTGGAATGTAGGTGAAAGCTGACGCTGGCAATGGCCAACGTCAGCGATCAAGCCATTACTTCAGTTTGGCGAACGCGCGCTCGGCGGCGTCGAGGGTCAGTTTCAGTTCCGCTTCGCCGTGGGCGATCGAGGTGAAACCGGCTTCGAATGCGCTCGGTGCCAGGTACACGCCACCTTCGAGCATCAGGTGGAAGAAGCGACCGAACAGCGCTGCATCGCTGGCCATCACGTCTTCAAAGGTAACGATGTCGTCAGCGCCGCTGAAGTACAGACCGAACATGCCGCCAGCCTGGGTGGTCACGAACGGAATGCCCGCCGCGTCAGCACGCTGTTGCAAGCCGTCGAGCAAGCGAGTGGTGTAGTCGGTCAGCTCGGCGTGGAAGCCCGGACGGCTGATCAGGCGCAGGGTGGTCAGGCCGGCGGCCATCGCCAGCGGGTTGCCCGACAGGGTGCCCGCCTGATAGACCGGGCCCAGCGGTGCGATGCGCTCCATGATCGAACGCTTGCCGCCGAAGCAGCCGACCGGCATGCCGCCGCCGATGATCTTGCCGAAAGTAGTCAGATCCGGGGTCACGCCGTAGTAAGCCTGGGCGCCGCCGAGGGCCACGCGGAAACCGGTCATCACTTCGTCGAAAATCAGCACCACGCCGTGCTTGTCGCACAGGCTGCGCAGGCCTTCGAGGAAACCCGGCGCCGGCGGCACGCAGTTCATGTTGCCGGCAACCGGCTCGACGATGATGCACGCGACGTCCTGGCCGACTTCGGCGAGCATTTTTTCAACGGCGTCGATGTCGTTGAACGGCAGGGTCAGAGTGTGTTTGGCGAACGCGGCCGGTACGCCGGCCGAACTTGGCACGCCCTGGGTCAGTGCGCCGGAGCCGGCCTTGACCAGCAGGCTGTCGGAGTGACCGTGGTAGCAGCCTTCGAACTTGATGATGCTGTCACGACCGGTGAAACCACGGGCCAGGCGGATTGCGCTCATGGTCGCTTCGGTGCCGGAGCTGACCATGCGCACCATTTCCATCGACGGCACCAGCGAGCAGACCAAGTCGGCCATCTCGGTTTCCATCGCGGTCGGCGCGCCGTAGGACAGGCCGTGTTGCAACTGGTTACGCACAGCGTCGAGTACGTCCGGGTGGCTGTGGCCGAGGATCATCGGGCCCCAGGAACCGACGTAATCCACATAACGCTTGTTGTCTTCGTCGGTGACGTAGGCGCCTTCGGCGTGCTTGAAGAACAGCGGCGTGCCGCCGACGCTCTTGAACGCGCGAACCGGCGAGTTCACGCCACCGGGAATGTGTTTCTGGGCGTTGGCAAACAGGGTTTCGGAACGAGACATGATCGGGCTCTCAGACTTTTAGTAATTCGTTGAATGCGCGGGCGCGGCGGGTCACTTCGGCGGTGCTGTCGGCACCGAACAGGCCATGGACCACGGCCAGCAGATCGACACCGTGGGCCACCAGCGGCGCGGCGTTGTCGAGGGTGATGCCGCCGATCGCGCAGATCGGCAGGTGCAAAGTGCGCTTGGCCTCGTCGAGCAGGTCGAGGCTGCAGGTCGGCGCGCCGGGTTTGGTGTTGGAATTGAAGAAGCGACCGAAGGCGACATAGCTCGCGCCTTCTTTGGCGGCCTGTTCGGCCAGTTCAAGCTGCGCGTGGCAGGTCGAACCGATGATCGCTTTCGAGCCGAGCAGGGCGCGGGTCGGCGACAGCGGGCCGTCGGTCTGGCCCAGGTGCACGCCGACGTTCAGGCGTGCGGCCAGTTCGGCGTCATCGTTGATGATCAACTGGGTCTTGTAGCGTTCGCACAGATCACGCAAGGCCTCGGCCTCACGCAGGCGCCGGGCTTCGTCGCTGCTCTTGTCGCGGTATTGCAGGAGGGTGACGCCGCCTTCGAGCGCCGCCTCCACGTACGGCAGAAACTTGCCGGCCAGCAACGGACCGTCGGTAATGGCGTACAGGCCACGTAGTTTCATCAGGCAGACCTCACGACGTTACGAGCAGAAATCCAGCGGCAGGCGACGCGGCACGAACTGGCCTTTGCCCAGTTGTTCGGCATCGCGCAGGGTGCGCCAGGTGTAATCCAGCGCGGTACGCACGGCGCTGGCCAGGTTTTCGCCCTGTGCCAGTCGACCGGCAAGGGTGCTGGCCAGGGTGCAGCCGGAGCCGTGATAGCTGCCTGGCAGGCGCTGGCACTTGAAGGTTTCGCGCAGGCCGTCACGGCTGTACAGGCGATTGTGGATTTCGGTTTCGTCGCCGTGACCGCCGGTGATCAGCAGGTTCTTGATGAACGGCAACAGTTTTTCAGCACACTCGTCCGCGGTGCCTTCTGGCAGTTCGGCGAGGATCCGGGCTTCGGGAAGGTTGGGGGTGGCGATGATCGACAGCGGCAGCAGACGTTCGCGCATGGCGTATCCGACCTCGTCCTTGCCCAGGCGTCCGCCGCCGCCGGCGCGCAGCACCGGGTCGCAGACCACTGGCAAGTGCGGGTGCGCCTGGAGCAGTTCGACAACGGTGTCGACCATTTCCAGGGAACCGAGCATGCCCAGTTTCACTGCCGCGACTTCGGAATCGTTGAGCACGGCATTGGCCTGGGCCAGTACCCACTCACGGTCGAGGACGCGAAAGTCAGTGACGTTGACGGTGTCTTGCACGGTCAGGGCGGTGACGGCCGGAGCCGCATGGCAACCCTGAGCGAGCAGGGCTTCGATATCTGCCTGCAAGCCGGCGCCACCACTGGGGTCGTGGCCGGAGAGACAGAGGACAACGGGGCGTGAGCTGTAGATATTCATGGTGCGCGAGCTTACCACCAAACCTGTTTTTCGGGTGTTGTGGCGCAGCGCTTGGCCGATAACCTCGATAACCGGAACCACACGGGTTCTCGCAATCTGACCGACTCAACAGCTCTAGCTCGGCGTTTTGCTCTGAAACGCCCGTTCTAGAGCCTTTGTCGGAAAAATTTCCATGGTGCTCAATGGCCATCAACGGCTATGCTAGAGTGGATCCAAACCAATAACAGGTAATACCGGTTTTACGTCATCTCAAAGGGAATGGGGGGCTTCCTGACACAACCGGACAAGCCACGCTGGGGCTTCAATGCGCTATTTGTTGATGTTGCTGTTCTGTTTGCCCCTCCTGGCAAACGCCGTCGAGTTCGACGAGTTCACCCAGAGCCTCCCCCTGGGTCGATCCCTGCAAGTGTTCGAAGACCCGAGCGGTCAGGCGAGCATTGCCGACGTCCGCGCGCAGGCTGCTGCCGGACAATTCAAAAAACACGATAAAGCCACGCTCAATGCCGGTTACTCGCGCTCGGCGTTCTGGCTGAAGATCGACCTGCATTACCGTCCGAGCAATCCGGTGGCGCAGCGTACCTGGCTGCTGGAGCTGGCCTATCCGCCGCTCGATCACCTCGACCTGTATCTGCCCGATGCCGCCGGCGACTATCGCCTGGTGCGCCAGACCGGAGACGCGTTGCCGTTCGCCAGTCGCGAGATCCGGCAGAACAACTACCTGTTCAACCTCACGTTCAAGCCTGACCAGCAGCAGACCGTCTATTTGCGACTGTCCAGTGAAGGCTCGATCCAGGCGCCGGTGACGTTGTGGTCGAGCACCGCGTACCTCGAAGACCAACCGGTGCGCCTGTACGTGTTGGGCCTGATTTATGGCGTGCTGTTGGGGATGCTGGTCTACAACCTGTTCATCTACCTCAGCGTGCGCGACACCAGTTATCTCTATTACATCTTCTATATCGCGTCGTTCGGCCTGTACCAGCTGTCAGTGAATGGCGCGGCGGTCGAATATTTCTGGCCGGACAACCCGTGGTGGGCCAACGCCGCCACGCCATTCTTCATTGGTTGCGCAGGTCTGTTCGGCAGCCAGTTCGCCCGCAGTTTCCTGCAGACCAAGAACCACAGCCGCTGGCTCGACCGGCTTTTGATCGCCCTGATCGTGTTCGGTGCGCTGGTGATCGGCCTGTCGCTGATGACCAGTTACGCCCTGGCCTTGCGCCTGGCGACGACACTGGCACTGACCTTTACCGTGGTGATTTTCGCCGCGGGGATCCTCGCCTGGTGGCGGGGTCTGCGCGTGGCGCGCTACTTCATCATTGCCTGGTCGGCATTTCTGCTCGGCGGGATCGTCAACACGATGATGGTTCTGGGCTTGCTGCCGAACGTGTTCCTGACCATGTACGCCAGCCAGATCGGCTCGGCCATCGAGGTGGCGCTGCTGTCGCTGGCACTGGCCGACCGCATTAATGCTATGCGCGAACAACAGGCGCAGACCCTGTTCGACGCCGGCCAGAAACTCGAAGTGCTCAACCAGCAACTGGCCCACAGCAACAAGCTCAAGGACGAATTCCTCGCGACCCTGACCCACGAACTGCGCACGCCGATGAACGGGGTGATCGGCTCGCTGGAACTGATGCAGACCGTCGAACTGGACCCGGAACTGGAGCAATACCAGCAGACCGCCGCCGGTTCGGCCCGGGACATGATGCGCATGGTCAACGGCATCCTGACCCTGACCGAGTTGCAGGCCGGCAAGCTCAAGGCCACGCCGGGCAGTTTCAGCCTGCGCGCTGTGGTTGAGGCGCTGCGCGTGCAGTTCGATGGCAACGCCTCGAGCAAGTCGCTGGACTTCAAGGTCGACGTACTGCCGACCCTGCCGGACCGCCTGCATGGCGACAGCGCCAAACTCGCGCAATGCCTGGAATGCCTGCTGGACAACGCGATCAAGTTCACCCGCGTCGGCGGCCTCGCCCTGCGGGTTACCGGTAAACCGTCGACGGACAATCGTCTGGCGCTGTCCTTTGCGGTCATCGACACCGGCATCGGTTTTACCGATCTGGGCGAAGCCACGCTGTATCAGCGTTTCTTCCAGCTCGACGGTTCGATGACTCGCGAGTACGGCGGCCTGGGCGTCGGTCTGGCGATCTGCCGACAACTGGTGGAACTGCTCGGCGGCAAACTCACGCACCGTTCCGAGCCGGGACGCGGCAGTCGTTTTCAACTGGATGTCGAGTTTGAATTGCCGGCCGTCGAAGCCGCGCCGACGCCTGTTCGCGATGCCATACGCGCACCGCAGGACTGCACCGTGTTGCTGGTGGACGACAACAGCGTCAATCAACTGGTGATGCGCGGGATGTTGCTCAAGCTCGGTTTCCGCGTGCGCACCGCTGACCACGGTGCCGCAGCCATCGAATGCCTGCAGCGCGAGCCGTTCGATGCGGTGCTGATCGATTGCCAGTTGCCGCCGCTCGATGGTGCGTCGCTGTGTTGCCAGATCCACGACCTGCCGGGCTGTGCCAACCTGCCGGTGTTCGTGATCGCGTTGGGGGCGGATCGAGAGCATTGCGCCTCAGCCGGCTCGATCGATTACCTGAGCAAACCGGTGAAATTCGAAGACTTGCAGGTCGCGATGCAGCGGCGGGTATTGAGTTGCTGACAGGGTGAAAGCGCCGGCATTTAGGCCGATATGACACTTTGATCGGTCCGGGGGCGGTGCTTAACTGAAGCTCTGGCCGATCAAGGAGCCCCGTCATGAACCTGCATCAGTTCGCCGAAACCCACGAAGTGACCAACCAGCCACCGTCGCTGGACGGCACCAACCTGTACCGCATCGACCTGCCGCTGCAGGAGTGGTCGCGGCGGTTCGGCGCCGGCTGGGCCGAGTCGCGGATCGATGCCTACGGCGCTTTGGCCGGCGGGCCGCTGATGGAGGCCGGGTTCCTCGCCAACCAGAACAAGCCGGTGTTCGCCAGCCATGACCGCTACGGTCATCGCATCGATCTGGTGGAGTTCCATCCCGCGTATCACGAGCTGATGCGCACGGCCATCGAACATGGCCTGACGTCGTTGCCCTGGGCCCATCCACAGGATGGCGCCCATGTGGCCCGCGCGTCCATGAGCTATCTGCACAGTCAGGCCGAGGCCGGCAGCGGTTGCCCGCTGACCATGACCTTTGCCAGTGTCCCTGCGATGCGTTTGCAACCTGATCTCGCCGAACAGTGGCTGCCGAAAATCCTCGCCACCGAATACGATCCGCGCAATGTCGGCATGGCCCACAAGGCTGGCGTCACCATCGGCATGGCGATGACCGAGAAACAGGGCGGCACCGACGTGCGCGCCAACACCACCAAGGCTTATCCGGTCGGCGCCAGCGGCCCGGGTCAGGCTTATGAGCTGGTGGGCCACAAGTGGTTCTGCTCGGCGCCGATGTGCGATGCGTTCCTCACGCTGGCGCAGACCGACAAGGGCCTGACCTGTTTCCTGCTGCCGCGCCATCGTCCGGACGACACGCGCAATCAGTTCTACATCCAGCGTCTGAAAAACAAACTCGGCAACCAGTCCAACGCTTCCAGCGAGGTGGAGTTCCGTGGCGCGCTGGCGTGGATGGTCGGTGAAGAAGGGCGCGGCGTGCCGACCATCATCGAGATGGTGGCCATGACCCGCTTCGATTGCATGGTCGGTTCCAGCTCGCTGATGCGTCAGGCGCTGACCCAGGCCAGCCATCACTGCGCCCACCGCAAGGTCGGCGGCAAACTGCTCAGCGAACAACCGCTGATGCAGAACGTGCTGGCCGATCTGGCGCTGGAAAGCGAAGCCGCGCTGGCGTTGAGCCTGCGCATGGGCAAGGCGCTGGATCATCTGAATGATCGCCACGAAGCACAGTTCGCCCGGCTGGTGACGGCGGTGGGCAAGTACTGGATCTGCAAACGTGCGCCGGGGATGATCAACGAAGCCGCCGAATGCATGGGTGGCGCGGGGTATGTCGAAGACAGCATCCTGCCGCGGCTGTACCGCGAAGCACCGGTGAACTCGACGTGGGAAGGCTCCGGCAACGTGCAATGTCTGGATGTATTGCGCGCGCTGTCGAAGGAACCGGGCGTGCTCGATGTGCTGTTCAACGAACTGGGCGACGGCCATGGCGACAGACGTCTGGCCGCGCATATCCAGCAGTTGCAGGCGTCATTCAAGGACACCAGCGACATTCAATATCGGGCGCGGCAACTGACCGAAGACATCGCTCTGGGGCTGCAAGCGAAGCTGTTGCTGGAGGCCGGGAATTCGGCGGTCAGCGATGCCTTTATCGCCAGTCGTCTGAGCGGGGGCGGCCGGGTCTACGGCGCGTTGCCGCGCGGGCTGGATGTCGAAGTCATCGTTGCCCGCTCGACGCCGCAAGGTTTCTGACTTCATGCGAATCGACTGTGGGAGCAGCCAGCCAGGCTCCCGCCGCTGACGGATTGCTGAACAGCCAACATGCCACTGTTTCCGTGAAGCCACGATGCAGGCAAGATGAAGCTCTGCAAGTCAGAACACAGGAAGCTGATCGTGACCGAAGCGTTTATTGTCGTTCAAACCGCCGAACAGGCCGTGGATCGTCTGGCCGAGCTGCATGAGCGGGCCACCACGGCGCTGAACTCGGCGCTCAAGCGTTATCTCAAGGATCGCGTCGAGCCCGACGCCGAGCAACGTGCCCTGTTCCGTTATCCCGAACTGCGTCTGACCTACCACTGCCAGGGCGAAGTCCCGCAAACCACCCGCGCCTACGCCAAGGTGCAGTTGCCGGGCACCTACAGCGTGACCGTCACCCACCCGGCGGCGTTTCGCAAATACCTGCTGGAGCAGCTCACGCCGCTGATGCACGACTTCACCGTGACCGTGGAAGTCGGGGTCAGCGAGCAGAACATTCCGTACCCGTACGTGGTCGAGCAGGGCGATGAACTGGCCGGCTCCGGCGTCACCGCCGCCGTGCTGGCGCGAGTATTCCCGAGCACCGACCTGTCCGCCGCCACCGATGGCATCGCCGACGGTCTCTACGACTGGGAAAACACCGATCCGCTGCCGCTGGCACTGTTCGATGCGGCCCGCGTCGACTTCTCGCTGCGTCGTCTGGTGCACTACACCGGCAGCGACTGGCGCCATGTGCAGCCGTGGATTCTGCTGACCAACTACCACCGTTATGTCGATCAGTTCATCGTCCATGGTCTCGAGCAATTGCGCCGCGACCCGCGTTTCGTGCGCATGGTGTTGCCGGGCAACGTGATCATCGAAAAGGGCATGGATCACGGCGAAGCCTCGGCCATTGCCGCCGGTGTGGTCTGGCACCGCTACCAGATGCCGGCCTATCACCTGATCGCCAGCGATGGCCACGGCGTGACCCTGGTGAACATCGGTGTCGGCCCGTCCAACGCCAAGAACATCACCGATCACCTGGCGGTGCTGCGTCCGCATTGCTGGCTGATGATCGGTCACTGCGGCGGCCTGCGTCAGTCGCAGACCATCGGCGACTACGTGCTGGCTCACGCTTACATGCGTCGCGACGGGATTCTGGACCGGGTGGTACCGCCGAACATTCCGATCCCGGCCTTGGCCGAAGTGCAACTGGCGCTGCAGCAAGCGGCGGCCAACATCACCGGCGAAAAAGGCGAAGAACTGAAAAAACGCCTGCGCACCGGCACCGTTTTGACCTACGACGACCGCAACTGGGAATTGCGCTGGGCCCAGGAGCGACCGCTGATCAACCTGTCCCGCGCCGTGGCGGTGGACATGGAAAGCGGCACCATAGCTGCCCAGGGCTATCGCCTGCGGGTGCCGTATGGCACGTTGCTGTGTGTTTCGGACAAACCGCTGCACAGTGAAATCAAGCTGCCGGGTTCGGCCAACGCGTTCTACGAGCGCGCGGTCAGCCAGCACTTGAAGATCGGTATCGAAGCGGTGGACCTGCTGCGCACCGAACTCAACTCGCTGCACTCGCGCAAACTGCGCAGCTTCGACGAGCCGCCGTTCCGCTAACGGTTTGTCGTGGTCATTTGGCGGTCGGGGCACTAGCATTGTCAGCCCTGATCGCTAAATGTCTTCTCTCTTATGTCCCGTCCCCCGCGTCCACCTTCCCGCCGCCCCGGCGCGAAGCCGTCCTCTTCAGCCCCGCGCCGTGTCGCCAAGGCGCCACCGGCCGAGCCGAAGCTGATTCTCTTCAACAAACCGTTCGATGTGCTGACGCAATTCAGCGACGGCGAAGGGCGGGCGACGCTCAAGGATTACATCGACGTTCCGGGCATCTACCCGGCCGGGCGGCTGGATCGTGACAGCGAAGGTTTGCTGTTGCTGACCAACGACGGCCAGTTGCAGGCACGGATCGCCGACCCCAAGCACAAGCTGGCGAAGACGTATTGGGTGCAGGTCGAAGGCGTGCCGACGGCCGAGCAGTTGCAGCGCCTGCGTGACGGTGTCGAATTGAATGACGGCATGACCCTGCCCGCCGAAGCGCGGCAACTGGATGAGCCCGAGCTGTGGCCACGCAATCCGCCGGTACGCTTTCGCGCAACGATTCCGACCACCTGGCTGGAACTGGTGATTCGCGAAGGTCGCAACCGCCAGGTGCGGCGGATGACGGCGGCGGTGGGGTTGCCGACGTTGCGGCTGGTGCGGGTCAGGATTGGTGACTGGACGATCGAAGGGCTCGATCAGGGCCAGTGGAAGGAAGTGCCGGCGCGCTTATAAGGCGCCGGATTCGATCAGGCCGATCACCACACTCTTGATGATGAACGCGGCCACGCCCAGGCCCAGCACGAAGAACAGAATGAACGAGCCGAAGCGCCCGGCCTTGGACTTCTTCGCCAGATCCCAGACGATGAACCCCATGAAAATGATCAGGATGCTGACCAGGCCAGTCATCATCCACTCTTCAAATACTGCTGGATCCATCGGGCATCTCCGGCGCTGTGCGGCTGAAAGGGCGGGCGGGAGTATACGCCAGCGGCGAGCGACGCAGCATTGACCTGCGTCGGTGTGCCGCAGTCATTCGTCGATTTCAGCTACGCAGATGAGTCAGCGGCAGTTCGGTGCTGTTGAGCACCTGATTCAGCACAAAACTCGAGCGCACGCTGGTCACGCCTTCGATGCGGGTCAGGTGCCCCAGCAGCAGCTTCTGATAGTGATCCATGTCCGGCACCACGACCTTCAGTTGATAGTCGGCATCCACGCCAGTCACCAGGCTGCATTCAAGCACCTGCGGCAAGGTGCGGATCGCCGCTTCGAAGTTCTCGAAACGCTCCGGCGTGTGCCGGTCCATGCCGATCAGCACGTAGGCGGTCAGGCTCAGGCCGAGCATCTTGCGGTCCAGCAGCGCCACCTGGCGCGAGATGTAGCCGTCGTCCTCCAGTTGCTTGACCCGGCGCGAGCACGGGGAGGGCGACAGACCGATGCGCTCGGCCAGTTCCTGGTTTGAGATGCGGGCGTCGCGCTGCAATTCCGCCAAAATGCTCAGGTCGTAACGGTCGAGTTTGCTCATCAATCGGTCCTTGGTTCTAACTATTGCGGCGGATTATCTATCCAGGGTTAAAAATTGCGCAAGTGGTGTTTAATTGAGCAATCTTCGCAATCATCTGTCGCGGCCTCAGGCCTATTCTTATCACCAGAATCACTGCTCGGTAACACAGTCCACTGCGGCCCGCCCAATCAGGCCCGCCGCGGCCGCCGCCCCCACCGGGGACGTGCCGGCCCCCGAGCTGCACACTGTCCAGAAGACGGCGTGAGGTGAGCCGACGTCAAAAGCGTCGAGCCAGGACGAAGTTCTCTAGAAGGGAGGCCGACGGGTCTCCCTTTTTTCTTGCCCGCGATTTGGCCTCGTTCGCTCAATAAATAAATGGCGTGACTGATAACCTGTTGCAGAACCCGGTGTGCAACTTCCCGGTCTTAGCTACAAGCCCTTCTTAATTTCAGGGTTCGGCCCGCAGTGAGGAATTTCATGAAGTCGCGTATCTGGCGTCTGGCCAGTGTAGGTTTGTTGTGTGTAAGTGTCTGTGCGCAGGTGCTGGCCGATGAGCCGCAGAATCGCGGTCCCGAGGGTGGCGGTCGCGAGCGGGAACATCAGGGCCACAACGAAGGCCGTGAAGGCAACAACCAGCCACGTCCACAAAACCAGCCGCAGCAGAATCAGCCGCGGCCGCAGAACAACGAGATCATTCGCGGCGACAACAGCCGCCAGTTCGAGCACAACGGTCAGAAGCACAACAATGGGCAGTGGCAGAACCAGAATCGCCCACCTGTTCAACCTGCGCCGGTTCATCAGCCGCCGCCACCGGTCAACAATCTGCCGATCCAGCCACGGCCCGACACTGTGCGCCAGACCCAGGAACCGCGTCAGGGCTACTACCGCGACGAGCGTCCGCAGAATGGCTACCACCAGAACTGGCAGACCGGCAACCGGCCCGATGACCATCGCTGGCCGGGACGTCCGGACGGGCATGGCAACGGTTGGGGCCCCGGCCCGCAATACCGACCGGGCCATGTGATCGACCGCTTCCCGGATCGTGACTTCCGCGTTCCGTATCGTGGCCAGGATTATTTCTTCTCCGGCGGCTACTGGTATCGCCCGCAAGGTCCCCGATATGTCGTGGTTCAGCCGCCACGGGGGATCCGCATCCAGTACCTGCCGGATTACGCCCGCGAAGTGTGGATCGGCGGTTCGCTGTTGTTCCTGGCGGCAGGCTCGTATTACGCCTATCAGGAAGCGACCCAGGATTACGTAGTGGTCGAGCCGCCGGTGCAGCAGCCTCCGCAACCGACCAGCAACGGTTATGACGTGGAAGCCTATCCGGCCAACGGCCAGTCGCCGGAGCAGGTCCAGCAGGACGGCTACCAGTGCTACCAATACGCCGTGCAGCAAAGCGGTTTCGATCCGCGCACCGCGACCTACCAGCCCGCACCCGAAGTGGTGCAGGCCTACCGTCAGGCCCAGGGCAATTGCCTGAGCAGTCGCGGATATCAGGTCAACTACTGAGTCCGGGCGGCTTTCACCACTTCCTGCGGGTCGGCGTGCACCAGCACTTCGGCCCGCGGGTAGGCAGCGTGGATCGCATCGGCGGCCTGATCGCTGATGCCGTGGGCGACTGACAGCGTCAGCTCCCCCGGCAATTCCAGGTGCAACTGCACGAACCAGTGATTGCCGGAAATCCGCGTGCGCAGATCATGGGCGCCCAGCACTCCCGGCACACCACAGGCCAGTTCGAGCATGTGCTGACTGACATCCACCGGCAGCTCTTCATCCATCAACACCGAAAAACTTTCCCGGGCGATCTGGATGGCGCTCCAGAGGATGTACACGGCAATCCCCAGACCGAACCACGCATCCAGTTGATGAAAGCCCAGACCTGCCAGGATCAGGGCGATCAGGATGCTGCCGTTGAGCAACATGTCCGAACGGTAATGCAGCGAGTCCGCCCGCACCGCGTTGGAGCCGGTCTGCTTGATCACCCGGTGCTGCAACATCAACAGCGCCGCCGTCAGCAGCAGGGAAAACACGATCACGCCGATGCTGATCCAGGGCGCGTTGAGCGGTTCCGGTTGCTGGATGCGCTCATAAGCCTGAAACGCGATCAGCACCGCGCTGCCACCAATGAACAGCGCCTGCGCCATGCCCGCCAGGGATTCGGCCTTGCCGTGGCCATAACGGTGATCGTCATCCGCCGGGCGCAGCGCGTAGTGCACCGCCAGCAGATTGAGCAACGAAGTGACGCCATCGAGGGCCGAGTCGGTGAGGCCGGCGAGCATGCTCACCGAACCGCTCAGCCACCAGGCGATGGCTTTGGCGATGATCAGCGTACAGGCCACCGCCACCGAGGCGCGGGTCGCCAGCCGCAGCAGGCGGGCGTGTTCGGGGCTGGAGGTCATGGGTGCGTCGATTCCTTATGCGGCAGGTTGCAGGCCGAACATCGCCAGTTGCTGGGTGCTGCCCTTGTGCTGGATCAGACGTGGGTCGTCCAGTGGCAGGTTGCGGCCCAGTTCTGTTTCGAGAATAGCCTGCAACTTGAGGTTATCGACCTGGCCGTCCGGGCCGATGGCTTGCTTGAGCTTGGCCGGATCGACCTGCGCCGTACGGCCCGGTTCGAAATAGATCGCGCCGGTGGTGAAGTCCACGGCAAACGCGATCACGCCGGGAAGGATATAGAACAACAGGCCCACGGCATCGAGCACGGCAATCGCCGGGTCGATCTTGCCGTCGATCTGGCCGCGCCGGTCGGGATAGAAAATCGAACCGCACGCAGTGATCTGAGTGAGCAGGGTGGCAACCAGAACACCGCCGATCAGGCGAAAAGGTAAGCGCATGGGAATCTCCTGAGTCATCTGTTAACGAAGCGTCATCGTGTGAAGTTAAGACCCTGACGAACGCCTGGCAGTTCGCCGTTATACTCGGCCCTCTGTTTTGGAGCCAGCATGATTTCTTTGCCGATCGATGACGTTTTACCCGCCCTGCGTGAAGCCCTCGCGACACGCCACGAAGCCGTGCTTGAAGCACCGCCCGGCGCCGGTAAAACCACCCGCGTGCCCTTGGCCTTGCTCAATGAAGCGTGGCTGAACGGGCAGACCATTCTCATGCTCGAACCCCGTCGGCTGGCCGCGCGCGCAGCAGCGGAACGGCTGGCCAGCGAGCTGGGCGAGAAGGTCGGTGAAACCGTCGGTTATCGCATCCGCCTCGACAGCAAGGTCGGCCCGAACACGCGCATCGAAGTGGTCACCGAAGGCATTCTCACCCGGCGTTTGCAGGACGACCCGGCGCTGGAGGGCGTGGGCCTGCTGATCTTCGACGAATTTCACGAACGCAGCCTCGACGCCGATCTGGCGCTGGCCCTCAGTCTGAACGGTCGCGAACTGTTTCGAGCTGAACAACCGCTGAAGATTCTGCTGATGTCCGCCACCCTCGAAGGCGAACGTCTGGCCGGTTTGCTCGACGATGCGCCGATCCTGCGCAGCGAAGGCCGGATGTTCCCGGTGACGATGCGCTGGGGCCGGCCGTTCCAGCCCGGCGAATACATCGATCAGCGCGTCACGCAAACGGTGCTCGAAGCCCTGCACGATGAAACCGGCAGCCTCTTGGTGTTCCTGCCGGGGCAAGCGGAAATCCGCCGTGTGCATCAGCAACTGGCGGACGCCATCGGTGAGCGCAGCGACGTGTTGCTCTGCCCGTTGCACGGCGAACTCGACCTGAACGCCCAACGCGCTGCCATCGATCCGGCCCCGGCGGGCCAGCGCAAAGTGGTGCTGGCCACCAACATCGCCGAGACCAGCCTGACCATCAACGGTGTGCGCGTGGTGATCGACGCTGGACTGGCGCGGGTGCCGCGTTTCGATCCGGGCAGCGGCATGACTCGCCTCGACACTCAACGGATCTCCAAAGCCAGCGCCACCCAGCGCGCGGGTCGGGCCGGGCGTCTGGAGCCGGGCGTGTGTTATCGCCTGTGGTCGCAGGATCAGCACGAACAACTCGCGGCCTATGGCAGTGCGGAAATTCTGTCGGCGGATCTTGCGGGCCTGGCCTTGCAACTCGGACGCTGGGGCGTAGCGCCGAGTGATCTGATCTGGCTGGACGTGCCGCCAGCGGCCGCTTATGCACAGGCTCAAGACTTGTTGCAACGCCTCGGTGCGCTGGACGGCGAAAGCCTCAACCGTCACGGTCAGGCCATGGCCGAATTGCCGGCGCACCCGCGCATCGCTCATTTGCTGTTGCGCGGTCAGGCGTTGGGGCTGGCGAACATGGCGTGCGATGTCGCCGCACTGCTCGGCGAGCGGGATATCTTGCGCGGCGCCGGGGCGGATCTGCACAGTCGTCTGGTGCTGCTATCCGGCGAAGAGCGTGCGGCGCGTGGTGCCCAGGGCGGCGTGCAGCGCGCCCGGCAACTGGCGCGGCAATATCGCGGTTATCTGCGTGGGCAGCCGACTGATCCGGTCAGCGATCCCGGTCACCCGCGCTGGCTCGGCGCTCTGCTGGCGCTGGCCTACCCGGATCGCGTCGCCCAGCAGCGGCGTGTCGGTGGTGCCGAATATCGTCTGGCCAATGGCCGAGCGGCGTTGTTCGCCGAAGCCGACAGCCTGATGAAGGAACCGTGGATCGTGATCGCCGACCTCGGCAGCCGCCAAGGTCAGCGTGAAGAACGGATCTATCTAGCGGCGGATTTCGATCCAGCGCTGTTCGACTCAGTGCTGGCCGAGCAGGTGCACAACGTCGATCAACTGGACTGGGACGAACGCGAAGGCGTGCTGCGCGCCGAGCGTCAGCGCAAGGTCGGCGAACTGATCCTCAGCCGCGAACCGCTGACCGGTCTCGACGAAAACGCCCGCAGTCAGGCACTGGTCAATCTGGTGCGGCGCAAAGGTCTGGAGCTGCTGCCGTGGACCCCGGAACTGCGCCAGTGGCAGGCGCGAGTCGCCTTATTGCGCCAGCTCGATCTGGACGCCAAGGGCGACAGCCAATGGCCGGATGTCAGCGACGCGACGCTGCTGAAAACCCTCGAAGACTGGCTGATGCCTTATCTGGGCAAGGTCTCGCGCCTCAGCCATTTCGCCAACCTCGACCTGTCGAGCATCGTCCGTAATCTGCTGCCGTGGCCGCTGCCACAGCAACTCGATGAACAGGCACCGCATCACTTGAGCGTGCCGTCAGGCTCGTCGATTCGCCTCGACTACAGCGAGCAGCCACCGATTCTCGCCGTGCGCTTGCAGGAGTTGTTCGGCCTGGCTGACACGCCGCGAATCGCCGGTGGCCGGCAAGTGGTCAAGCTGCACCTGCTGTCCCCCGCGCGGCGGCCGGTGCAGGTGACGCAGGATCTGGCCAACTTCTGGCGCAGCACCTATGCCGAGGTGAAGAAGGATTTGAAGGGGCGGTATCCGAAGCATTACTGGCCGGATGATCCGCTGGTGGCTGAAGCCACTGCCCGGGCCAAGCCACGCGGTACGTAAGGGTCAGCGGCTGGCCTTCGCAGTCAGCTGCTCCCGACAATAATCGGCAAACAACTGCGCCGGTTTGGTCAGTTGTCCGCGCTTGAGCCACGCCGCCACCAGGCCTGAGCCGGTGACGTCTTCGACGATGTCCACGCACACGACTTTTTTGCCGTCGTAGGTGCATTCCGAATGCGGGCGGGTGACCAGGATCGAGAAGCCGAAACCCTGGCCGACCATGCCGCGCACCATTTCGATCGACGGCGAGCTGAATTCGATGCGCGGCGACAGGCCGAGTTCTTCAAACAGGCTGACGAAGTAGGTGCGGCTCGGTTGCACGTCGAGCAGGATCATCGGCTCCAGACACAAGTCCCGCAGCGACACTTGCTTGAGCTGGGCGAAGCGGTGGTCCGCCGGCAGAAGTGCGTAAGGCCGTTGCGCCGGCATCAGCGGCTCGGTTTCGATGGTGGCGTCGAGGTCGTGCTTGTACAGGATCGCCAGGTCGAAAGTGCCCGAGGTCAGGCCTTGCACCAGTTCCTGTTGTTCGCCGTCGCGGATGCGGATCTTCACCCCCGGATACAGCGCCGAGAAGCCTGCAATCAGTTGCGGCAGGTACAGTGGCGCTACCGTTTCGAAACAGCCGATATCGATCTGCCCGGCCACCACGTCGTTGTCGGCGAGGGCGTTCTGTTCGAACTCCTTGGCCATGCGCAGCAGTTCCTGGGCCTTGCGGAAAAAGCGCGCGCCGCTCGGGGTCAGGGACACGCCCTGGGCGTGATGGCGGATCAGCAGTTGCACGCCGAAGCTGTCTTCCAGCCCCTTGATCGCCGTGGAAATCGCCGGTTGCGCGATGTACAGCTTGCGCGAGGCTTCGGCGACGCTGCCGCATTCGACGGTGGTGATGAAGTATTTCAACTGACGCAGGTTGTAAGCAGCCACGGTGAACCTCAAAGCGAACGGATTCCACATCCAAGCAATTTGTACGCCGCCGGCCTCCGTTCTGTCGGCGGTTTTTTTGTCCCTGAACAATAGCCCCATACGCGCGCGAGGGGGCCATCGGCTGGTTACCTTTTTTATTGTCTGCGAAGACATTTTTACTGGTTTTGGCTCGCGCCAGCCTGAGCGACTATCGACTGCAGCTGTTTATAAAAGAATAAAAGTCCAAGGAGCATCCACCGTGTTCGAACTTGCAGACTGGCAGCGCAAGGCCGCTGAAATGAGCTATCCGTACCAGGCCGTGATCGACGGCAAACTGCGTGCGGCGCAGTCGGGGCAGACCTTTGCTGCGATCAACCCGGCCACCGGCCAGCTGCTGGCCAACGTCGCCGCGTGCGGTGAAGAAGACGTCGACGCGGCGGTGAAGAATGCGCGGCAGGTGTTCGAGGCCGGCATCTGGGCCGGGCGTTCACCGACCGAGCGCAAGCAAGTGCTGCTGCGTCTGGCGGATCTGATTCTGGCCAATCGCGAAGAACTGGCGCTGCTCGATTCGCTGAACATGGGCAAACCGGTGATGGATGCTTACAACATCGACGTGCCGGGCGCCGCCGGGGTGTTCCGCTGGTACGCCGAAAGCCTCGACAAACTCTACGATCAGGTCGCACCGAGCGCCTCGAATGTGCTGGCAACCATCACCCGCGAAGCGCTGGGCGTGGTCGCCGCCGTGGTGCCGTGGAATTTCCCACTGGACATGGCCGCGTGGAAACTCGCGCCGGCGTTGGCGGCGGGCAATTCGGTCATTCTCAAACCCGCCGAGCAATCGCCGTTCTCTGCATTGCGTCTGGCCGAGCTGGCGCTGGAAGCCGGATTGCCGGCCGGCGTGCTGAACGTGCTGCCGGGGCTCGGCGAACAGGCCGGCAAAGCCTTGGGCCTGCACCCGGATGTCGATTGTCTGGTGTTCACCGGCTCGACCCAGGTCGGCAAATATTTCATGCAGTACTCCGCGCAGTCGAACCTCAAACAGGTGTGGCTGGAGTGCGGCGGCAAGAGCGCCAATCTGGTGTTCGCCGACTGCAAGGATCTGGACCTGGCGGCGCAGAAAGCCGCGTTCGGGATCTTCTTCAATCAGGGCGAAGTCTGCTCGGCCAACTCGCGGTTGCTGGTGGAGCGCTCGATTCATGACGAGTTCGTCGAGCGACTGAAGTCTCAGGCCGAACGCTGGCAGCCGGGCGATCCGCTGGACCCGGCAAGTGCCGCCGGGGCGATCGTCGACACCCGTCAGACCGAAAGCATCTTGCGCTTCATCCATCAGGCCGAACGCGAAGGCGCGACCCGCGTCTGCGGCGGGCGACAGCTGAGCTTTAACGGTTCGGACAACTTCATTCAGCCGACGATTTTCACCGACGTGCAGCCGCACATGACCCTGTTTCGCGAAGAAGTGTTCGGCCCGGTGCTGGCGGTGATTCCGTTCGATGATGAAGCCCACGCCTTGCAACTGGCCAACGACAGCGTCTACGGTCTGGCGGCGTCGCTGTGGACTGACGATTTGCACCGCGCCCATCGGGTGGCGCGGCAATTGCGAGCCGGTACGGTGTCGGTCAACAGCGTCGATGCGCTGGATGTGACCGTACCGTTCGGCGGTCGCAAGCAATCCGGTTTCGGTCGCGATCTGTCGCTGCACTCGTTCGACAAATACACCCAGTTGAAAACCACCTGGTTTCAACTGCGCTCATGACAGCCGCTCACAACAAGAAAGGAGATCCGGCGATGACCACCTCACGTGAAACCCGCGACTACCAGGCCGCCGATGCAGCGCACCACATTCATGCGTTCGTCGACCAGAAGGCCCTCAACGACGAAGGCCCACGGGTGATGGTGCGCGGCGAACGCCTGCACTTGTGGGACAACGACGGTCGGCGCTACCTCGACGGCATGTCCGGGCTGTGGTGCACCAACCTCGGTTACGGGCGCAAGGATCTGAACGCCGCCGCGAGCCGGCAACTGGAGCAGTTGCCGTACTACAACATGTTTTTCCACACCACCCACCCGCAGGTGATCGAGCTCTCCGAGCTGCTGTTCAGCCTGCTGCCGGGGCACTACAGCCATGCGATCTACACCAACTCCGGCTCCGAGGCCAACGAGGTGCTGATCCGTACCGTGCGCCGTTACTGGCAGGTGCTGGGCAAGCCCGAGAAGAAGATCATGATCGGCCGCTGGAACGGCTACCACGGTTCGACGCTCGCGGCGACGGCCCTCGGCGGCATGAAGTTCATGCACGAAATGGGCGGGATGATTCCCGACATCGCGCACATCGACGAGCCGTACTTCTTCGCCCACGAAGGCAACCTGACGCCGGCTGAATTTGGCATGCGGGCGGCGCAGCAACTGGAAGCGAAGATCCTCGAGCTGGGCGCCGACAAGGTCGCCGGCTTCATCGCCGAACCATTCCAGGGCGCGGGCGGGATGATCTTCCCGCCGGAAAGCTACTGGCCGGAAATCCAGCGCATCTGCCGCAAATACGACGTGCTGTTGTGTGCCGATGAAGTGATCGGCGGCTTCGGTCGCACCGGCGAATGGTTCGCCCACGAATACTTCGGTTTCGAGCCGGACACCCTGTCCATCGCCAAGGGTCTGACCTCCGGTTACATCCCGATGGGCGGCTTGATCCTGTCGAAGAAAATGGCTGACGTGCTGGTGGAGCAGGGCGGTGTGTTCGCTCACGGCCTGACCTATTCCGGGCACCCGGTGGCGGCGGCTGTGGCGATTGCCAACCTCAAGGCATTGCGCGATGAAGGCGTGGTGACGCGGGTCAAGGATGACATCGGCCCGTATCTGCAACAGTGCCTGCGCGAGGTGTTCGGCAATCACCCGCTGGTGGGCGACATTCAAGGCACGGGCATGGTCGCGGCGTTGCAACTGGCCGAGGACAAGGCCACCCGCAAGCGCTTCGCCAATGAGAACGACATGGCCTGGCGCTGCCGCACGATCGGTTTTGAGGAGGGGGTGATCATTCGCTCGACCCTGGGGCGGATGATCATGGCGCCGGCGTTGATTGCCAGTCGTGAAGAGATTGACGAGCTGGTGGGCAAGACCTTGAAAGCGGTTGATCGTACGGCGCAGGAATACGGCCGGCTCTGATCAAAACCCAGCATGAACCGCTAAAAACCGCAGCCTTTGGCTGCGGTTTTTTTGGCTTTGCACCCACCTCGGGCACCCCCGCCCGGCGCGCCCTTTCGCGGTGCGCACTACCCAGTTTTTTCATCGTTCGCGTCTAACTATTTCCTCGTTTTCCTGACGCCGGGCCTGGGTCAACATCGATTTCGCCAGCCAAGGCATTGCCCGCCAGAGTCCGACAGAGACCGCAGTGTGCAATCGCGAGACCCCGGCTGGCCGTACTGCCCATGACAACTAAATCAACAGCGTTGGGAGTGCTCCATGAACAAGTCCTTGTTTACCCGTCTTGCTTGTCCTCTGGCGATTTCCGCCCTTTCAGTCACCGCCGCCCAGGCCGGCACCTTGTCGATCGGCCACACCACGTGGGTCGGTTACGGCACCCTGTACCTGGCCCAGGATCTGGGCTACTTCAAGGAAAACGGCCTGACCGTCGAATTGCCGGTGGTCGAAGAAGCGTCGATGTACATGGCCGCCCAGGCGTCCGGGCAATTGTCCGGCTCGGCCTCGACCATCGACGAAGTGCTCAAGTACCGCCCGCAGTTCTGCTTCAAGGCCGTGGCTGCACTGGATGACAGCCATGGCGGCGACGGCGTGCTGGTCGGTAAAAACGTGAAGAGCCTGCAAGAACTCAAGGGCCAGGCCGTGGCCGTCAATGAAGGTTCGACCTCGCAGTTCTGGCTGTCGTACCTGCTGAAAAAGAACGGCATGCGCATGAGCGACATCACCGTGCAGAACATGACCGCCGACGATGCCGCCACCGCGTTCATCGCCGGTCGCGTGCCGGCCGCCGTGACCTGGGAGCCGCATCTGTCGATGGTGCGCGACAAGCAGCAAGGCAAAGTGCTGATCGACAGCAGCAGTACGCCGGGCGTGATCGTCGATGTGGTGGCGCTCAACTGCACGGTGATCGAGAAGCAGCCGGAAGACGTCAAGGCGCTGGTCGCCGGTCTCTACAAAGCGGTGCAGTACACCAAGGATCATCCACAGAAAGCCTATGAAATCATGGCCAAGGGCGTCGGCGGTTACCTGTCCGATCCGAAGGAACTGGCCGCCGCCGCGCAAGGCGTGCGCTTCTACGATCAGGCCATGAGCGAGAAGCTGCTGGGTAAACCGGGCGCGCCGGGTGACAGCGAGCCGCTGATCAAACTGGCCAACGAAACCGCCAGCGAATTGCAGGGCAAGCCCTACAACGTCAGCAACGACGATCTGGTCGATAACCGTTTCGTCAGCCCGCTCTAGGAGACTGGTCATGTTCAAGCGCAATTCATGGCTGAGCCGCTGCATCACGCCGAAAACCGGATTGCCGGTGCCGGTGGTGTGGAGCGCCAGCGGTCTGGCCTGGGTGTTGCTGGTCGGCCTGTGGGCCGGGTTGTCCTACGGCGGCATCGTGCCGGGGATGTTCCTGCCCACACCGGGCGCGGTGGTTGAAGCCGCCGTGCGCCTGAGCCGCGACGGCACCCTTGGCCAGCATGTCTGGGCCAGTGTTGAAGTGGTGATGGTCGGTTTCATTGTGTCGTCGCTGGTGGCGGTGCCGCTGGGCTTGCTGATGGGCAGCTTCCGCATCGTCCAGGCGTTCCTCGAGCCGATGGTCAATTTCATCCGTTACCTGCCGGTAACCTCGTTCGTGCCGCTGTTCATCCTGTGGATAGGTATCGGTCTGGAGCAGCGGGTGTCGGTGATCATTTTCGGCGTGTTCTTCCAGCAACTGGTGATGGTCGCGGACGTGTCCAAAGGCATCTCCAAGGACTTGATCAACGCCTCCTACACCCTCGGTTCCAACCGGCGTGACGCGGTGCTGCACGTGATCGCCCCGGCGTCGTTGCCCGGTGTGCTCGATACCTTGCGGGTGACCATGGGCTGGGCCTGGACCTATCTGGTGGTCGCCGAACTGGTCGCCGCTTCCAGTGGCCTCGGTTACTTGAGCCTCAAGGCCATGCGCGGCTTTCAGGTCGACGTGATTTTTCTCGCCATCGCGATCATCGGCCTGCTGGGCCTGGTCACCGATCAACTGTTCCGCTTCTTGCGTTTGAGGATTGCCGCATGGGCTCAGTAACCGCTGCCAACCGTCGTTTCATCGAGCCGGTCGCCGTACCGGCACACGCTGCGCCAAGGCTGCAGGTGGACAAGGTCAGCCTGCGTTACACCAAGCCCGGCGGCGGTACATTCACCGCGCTGGAAGAAGTGTCGTTCGAAGTGCCGGACCAGCAATTCGCGGTGCTGGTCGGGCCGTCGGGCTGTGGCAAGTCGAGCCTGCTGTACCTCACCGCCGGTCTGGCCGAGCCGACGTCCGGCGAGATCTACGTCGGCGGCCAGCAGGTGCAGGGCCCCGGCGCGGATCGCGGGATGGTGTTCCAGAGCTACACGCTGTTCCCGTGGCTGACGGTGCGGCAGAACGTCGAGTTCGGCCTCAAACGCCGGGGCATGCCGGCGGCCAAACGCAAGGAAATCGTCGATCACTATGTCCACGAAGTCGGCCTGTCCGGGTTCGCCGACAACTACGCCAAGCAGTTGTCCGGCGGCATGATGCAGCGGGTGGCGATTGCCCGGGCGCTGGCCAACGATCCACAGATCCTGCTGATGGACGAACCCTTCGGCGCCCTCGACAGCCAGACCCGCCTGCAAATGCAGCAGTTGTTATTGCGGGTGTGGGGCAACAGCAAGAAGACTGTGTTGTTCGTCACCCACGACATCGACGAAGCGATCCTGCTCGGCGACCGGGTGTATGTGATGGGCGCCAGGCCTGGGCGGATCAAGCAGATTCTCGATGTGCCGATCGAACGCCCACGCACCCTGGATATGGTGATGGAGCGCTCGTTCATCGACATGAAGCGGCAGATTTTCGGGCTGTTGCACGACGATCTTGAAGAGGCTCACTGAGATCAGTTGGGTGGCAGGAGGAACTTCGCAATCACCGGCAAATGATCGGAAATGCGCAACGTATCGTCCTGCCGCACCGTGGCTTCGACCCGTTTGATCTTCGGGCTGTAGAACAGGTAATCGACCGTGCGGTCCGGGCCGTTGAGGCCGGGGTCGTTGGGATAGTGGGTCAGCCACTTGGCGCGGTCGATGCCGCTGGCTTCGTTGTTGGTCGGGATCATCGGGTACTTGTCCCACAACAGGTGCAGCGCACTGTCCACGGAGTAGGGCGTGCGCTGTTCGACCGGCAGGCGCCGGTACTGGCCGAGCGGCAACAGATTGAAGTCGCCCCCGATCAGCCACGGCGTGCCGTGGCTTTCGTGTTTGTCGAGCACCTTGGCCACCGCCGTCACCTGCGCCTGCAAGGTTTCGTCCGGTTGCATGGCACGATCCAGATGGGTGTTGAACACCACCAGTTGTCCGCCATCGCTGAACGGCAGGGTGGTGGCGAGCAGGGCGTTTTTCGGCTGGAACTGGCGGCTGATGATATTCAGCGGCTGCACCGGCAATTGCAGGCGTTCGGCGTGTTCGATGCGGAAGCGGCTGAGGGTCGCGAGTTGCCGGCCGACGCTGCCGAAAATGTGCGGATCCGGGACGAAATCGGCCTTCCAGTCGAAGGCGTGGGCGCTGCACGGGTAGAGGTCGGTGAGGCGTTCCTGCAGCAGCTTGAGCTGGTTCTGATAGTCGCTGGCCTTGGCGCCATCATCCAGTTCCTGAATCAGCACCACATCGGGCTGCTCGTCGCGGATCACCCGGGCTACTTCGTCGAGGCTGAAGGCCATGTCTTCCGGGGTCGGGGCTTCGTCGTCGCCTTGCGCCAGGTCATTCCAGAACACGTAGCGCTTGCCGGCCAGGTATTGCACGTTCCAGGTCATGACCTTCAGCGCCTGGCCGGGCACCAGCGTCGGCGGTTGCCCGCTGCAACTGACCGGCAGGGTCTCCCGGGCGTCGGGGCGCCAGGTCAGGCTGAAAATCATCGCGCCGATCAGGGCGACGGCCAGCAGCATGCAAAGCAGGATGTAGCGCAGTAGACGGGTCATGGCTCGGCTTATAGCGATACGGAAGTGGTCCCGAGCATATACGAGACCCCCGCATCACCCAAGCGCAGAGCGGTCAGACTATCCCGTCACGTTTGTCGGGCAATTCGCTGATCAACATGAACAGGCGGAACAGCACCACGCTGGTGAACAGCTGCAGGAAGCTGTGGCCACTGTCGATCAAAATGGCGATCAGCGGATTCTGCGGATCGGGGTAGACCTGCAGGGTCAGGCCCTTGAGCAGCCACAACGGCCCCATCACACAGAGGATGCACACCAGAATCCGCAGGAAATGCCCACGGCTCAGGCGCAGGCTTTCCTTCATGGCCTGCAACGGGCCGTAGCCGCGTAGCACCAGCAGGTATTCACCGAAGGCCAGGGTGACCATCAGCCACAGGCCTGGCAGGAAATACAGGGACAGACCGAGCAAAATCAGCAAGGTGTTCAGCGCAGTGAGCACGGCAAAACGCGGCCACAGGCGCGCCGCCATCGCCAGCAAATCTAGGGTTTGCGGGGATTCGCCACGGGTGCGGGCGTCGAGAAACAGGATCAGCGCAGCGGTGTAAAGCGGGTAGACCAGCAGGCCGACGATCACGCTGATGGCCGAATAACCGTCCGGGTCGCTTGTGTGATCGACCACCTGTTGCAACGCGGCTTCGAAGATCACCAGCGGCAGGCACAGCTGGACGATCCGCGCCAGATTGCGTTTAAAGAAATACAGCGAGTCACGCAGCACATCGAAGGCATTCATCAGTCGGTATCGCAGGTCAAAAACAGTGGCTCACTTTAACCGATGATGTGCTGCCGGGCGCAAACGTAAACGTTCGGTAAAGACCATTGAAACATTCTGTCGCTGCCTCCATTACGTAGGTGCGCCTCCTCCACTGTGGACGAGGGCAACGTTATCCCCGGCAGTCTACGAGGTCGCCATGAACAGCGAAGAGCAAACCCTGATCGATGGACTGTTTTCCCGGCTGCAACAGGCCGAAACGGAGGCAGCCCCGCGTGACGCCCTGGCTGAAGCGCGGATCAAGGAACACCTGACGCGCCAGCCGGCCGCAGGCTATTTCATGACCCAGGCGATTCTGGTGCAGGAGGCCGCGATCAAGAGCCTCGACGAACAGAACAAACAACTGACTCAACAGGTTCAGCAACTGCAGGCCGAACTGCAATCGGCCAAGGCGCAAAGCGCCGCCCCGGCGTCGAGTGGCGGCGGTTTCCTGTCGAGCATCTTCGGTAGCAGCAGCCCGCGCCCGGCGCCGGCCCAGAGCGCCCCGGCCTCCACCGGCGGCTGGCGTGAACCGGCTCCGCAGCAGAACTTCGGTGCCCCTGCGCCACAACAGAACTTCGGCGCGCCACCACCGGGTTATGGCCAGCAGCAAGCGGCCCCGGCGGCCGGCAGCAGCTTCCTCGGCGGCGCCCTGAAAACCGCCGCCGGTGTGGCGGGCGGCGTGATGCTGGCACAAGGCATCAGCAGCCTGTTCCATCAAAACCAGCAGCCGCAGGAAATCGTTGAGGTGATCAAGGAAGAGCCGGCCCAGGTCAACGATCAGGGTAACAACGGTTGGGGCGATGACCAGCGCATGGCCAACAACGATTCCTGGGGCAACAACCAGGGTGGCTTCAGCGACACCGACTACAGCGATGACAACTCATCGTTCTTCGATGACGACGATTCCTTCGTCTGATTCACCATTCGTCCGGGGCGCCTGAGCGCCCCGGGCCGATTATTCGCGGAACCTTCCTTCGGGCTGGCATACTGAGCGCCTTTTTCGGGCCTGGTGCCTGATCCGGCTCATGCGCGTCAGCGCTCACAGGAACTCCGGTGAAAAAAATCGCAGTGTTCGCCGATGTGCAGAACCTCTACTACACCGTCCGCCAGGCCTACGGTTGCCACTTCAACTACGCGGCGCTGTGGGCGGATGTCAGCCAGCACGGGCAGATCGTCGAGGCCTACGCCTATGCGATCGACCGGGGCGACAGCAAGCAGCAGCAGTTCCAGCAGATCCTGCGCAACCTCGGTTTCACCGTGAAACTCAAACCCTACATCCAGCGCAGCGACGGCTCGGCCAAGGGCGACTGGGACGTGGGCATCACCCTCGACATCATGGACGCCGCCGATCACGTCGACGAAATCGTCCTGGCCTCCGGTGATGGCGACTTCGACATGCTGCTCGAACGCATCATCAACAAGCACGGCGTACAAGCGGTGGCCTACGGCGTTCCCGGCCTGACCGCCAACTCGTTGATCCGCGCCGCCAGCCGTTACGTGCCGATCGAAGGCGCACTTTTGCTGAAGAATTGATTTGAACGGAGTTGAACCCGGTTTGGAACGCATTGCAGTCATCGACTTTGAAACCACCGGCATCTCGCCGAGCAGCAGTTGCCGGGCCACGGAAATCGCCGTGGTCATGCTGGAAAACGGCCGCATCGTCGAGCGTTACCAGAGCCTGATGAACGCCGGCGTCCGCGTCCCGGCCTTCATCGAACAACTCACCGGCATCAGCAACGCCATGCTGCGCACTGCGCCTTCGGCCGAACAGGTGATGAACGAAGTCAACGAATTCGTCGGCTGCACGCCGCTGCTGGCGCACAACGCCGCATTCGACCAGAAGTTCTGGGACTTCGAACTGGGCCGGATCAAACGCACCCGCCTGCAAAATTTTGCCTGCTCGCTGCTGCTGGCCCGCCGCCTGATGCCGGCGGCGCCGAACCACAAGCTCGGTACGCTCACTACCTTCGCCCAACTTCCGCATACCGGTCAGGCGCACAGGGCGATGGCGGATGCGGAAATGGCGGCGAATTTGATGGTGCACTTGGCGGGTGAGCTGCGGGACAAACACGGTGTGAGCGAGTTGTCCCATGAATTGTTGTGTAAGTTACAGAAGGTGCCGGCTGCGAAGGTGGGTGACCATCTTCAGCGCTATAGGGTGCGGTAGCGCAGCGGAAGTTCGATTAGGTTACAGGGTTTCCCCTCCCGGTGATTTTCTCGGGCAGGAACAGGCTGTCCAGCGCGCGGAAGGCAAGTCGCAGATCGCTATGGAAGGTCGGTTGCGAGTAGGTCTTGTAGATCACCCTGTCTTTCTCTTCGGCCGCTTTGGCTTTTATGGCCTCATGGTTGTTTTTCCAATACTTTCCAAGCTGTTCATTGTCGAGGTTGTTTAAGAGAGCCGAGAGACCGGACTTATCCTCTGGATTGTTGATGTCTTGGAGCGTGTTGTTTGCGAAGTTCAATAGATATTCGGCGAAATGAAGTAGGCCGTCGGGGCTTTTCGGGTCGAAGCAAATCGAAAACAGATACTCCGAAAAGGCTTTGGAGATGCCATGTTTGTCTTCAAGGCCGTTTTCGTCGAAGCCCCCAAAATCTTCAATGTTTACGTTCCCAAGTTTGGATGTGATGGTGTCTTTTATTTCGTGCTTCTTGCGCTTGGCTTTTTCCTGCCAGGTTTGAGTGTCTTTTGAATCGGTGAGGATGTTTTTATAACGCCCGACGAGGGCGAGTGGGTCTATGGAGCCGATCTCGTCGAGTATGTTTCTGCCGCTTTCTATGTATTGTCGCTTGAACAGGCCGAATATGAACTGGCTAATCTCTCGGGCTTGGTCCTTCGTCTCTTCGACACGACCTGAGTACGAAGGCCTTTCATTGCCGTGCAACATAAGGGCTTGCCAAAGTCGTTCGCGTTTTAACTTGATTGTGCAGTAGTGTCTGAATGTCATCAGGTCATGCAGGCCCAAGGCACCGCGCTCTGGAGAGGCCAGCTTCGCGATGATCCCGATGCTTCCATTGTCGTCCCCATACACGAGTTTGATGATGGCGTACTCCGCCGGGGAAAGATGTGAAACGGAGCTTTTTTCCAGGCTAGTGATGTTTTCGTCTAGGAACTTCGCGATATACCGGACGGCGGTGCTGCGAAAATCATTGAGTTCATCAACGTTGAGCAGGGAGTGGTTGGGCAACGTATCGATCAGGTACTCAATGATCATAACGGCTTTGTCTGTCTCAAGAGCGCCGCTATGGCTTGTCACGATTCGCCAGAATTCATGTAGCCCTGACTCATTGTCCAAAGGCGGAAGCTTTGATATTTGATCGAGATAGGGCTTGATGGGGTCGGCCTCGAACAGTTCGTTTTTCTTGTTCAAGAGAAAATGATGGGATTCCCATGAAATAGGTTTGGAAAGCTTGGCGATGAGATGGAGGTGCTTTTCCAGAGGGCGGTACTTGTCCTGAAATACTGCCCTGGAGCGTTTCTCGGATTCTGGAAAATGGTCGGCGCTCTCTGGTGGTGCGTCGAACAGTCTGGATAGTAGGAACTCTATGTTCGGGGTCTCGGAAAGCTTCGCTTTGAAGGAGTCGTAAAACTTAGAGTTTTTCAGACTGTTGCCTTGTTGAATCCAGCTGAACGCGCCGGACTTTCCGCTGGTCTCGCTCTCATAGATCTTCCGGAATGTTGATGGCGAGTAGATGAGGATCAAGATCAGATGAACGAGGTCACGTTTGTTGAAGTCATTGTTGTGGAAGTCGACTTTGTCGATGTCCAGCAGTACCAATGTGTTGATGAGTCGCTTGATTTTTCGAATATCACCGATGAAAGGCGTGTACTGAGGAAAATCCTTGTCGTTGAACAGATTGATCAGCTCAAGGGATAGCAGTTTGAGTTCTTCAGCGCCGTCACTGGAAACGTTCAGTGTTTTGCTCAGTACGCTATCAAAATAGCGTGTCACAAAGGCCGTGAGGTCTTGGGCGCCGAGGAAGATACTTGTTTTGATGTTAATGAATTTTTCGAGGAATTCCTGGGTCTTTTCGGAGTCTGGGTTTTCCGGTGTGATGTTTATTTTTGAGGTGTCATAGCAGATAACGTAGCTGATGTTGGGAAGTCTGAAACTGCGTTTTATTGAAAACAAAATGCTTTTTGCCGATGACCAATGCATTCGGTCAAGATCGTCAACGATGACAATAATTCTGGTGTTGATATTGTTTAAGACATACTCCATTTCCTCAAGGGTAGAGTCGATCGAGTCATTGTTGAGAGAGAGTGTTGTTTTTATGTCAAGCAAAGAAGTTTTCTTCTTGTCCTTGACCAGATTTTCGTAACGCTTGAACAGCGGGCGTAACGACGGCGCGAAAACATGTTGTTGAATGGTGCTGATGAGATCGTCGACGAATTTCTCTGTGAGGTCTGTGCCGTCTTCGTAGCGCAAGGGCTCAAAGTGATGAACGATGATGCTTTGTCCCTCCTTCTTTTCCCAGTAGTTACAACAGAGCTTCACGAAACTCGACTTTCCCGCACCCCAAGGTGCATCGATGCCGAACACCAGACTTTCGGATGAGCCTCCATTGAGCACTCGCTCGGCAAAGATGTCGGCCTGCTCCTTTACGTTCAGCAAATCCTCTTCAGACTCCTCAATCACACGATCGCTGATGAAATAGGGGTGAGCTTCGCCTTTCTTGAACGTCTGAAGGAAGGCTCTGATCATTGCCATCCACGCGATGAGCACAGGAGAAGCAGACATGCAGGCGAGTTGAGAGAAATTCAGTTTTTCCAGGTGCTTTGCATAGAATTCGTTGCCGAACCCGTCGCTGCTGAACGAAAGGTAAAAACCGAGCAGCGTGACGAGCAGCAAGTCGAGCCGGCAGCTTTTGATCAGTTTGCACGATGTCTCGAGGGCGCCTCGGCTGGCGGCATAGATCAGACAAGAGGCGACGACAGTCAATGTCGCAAGCATGAGGATCCAGAAATTCAGCTGCAACGAAACGAGATGTTTGTTTAACAGAACCCCTATGATCCGACCGATGGCCCAGGCCTCGCCGGCGAGGATACCTGAGAGGAAGAACTGCAGGAGGGGGGTAATTTCGCTGGCACGCAGTCCCTTACTGTATTGCGAAAGGCGCATTCTCTTTCCTTGTGAATTGGCGGTCGTTGCGGGCCGTGAACCGAGTCGCTCCGCAGGGTAAAGGGCTGCATGTTATCCATGCCGTCACATTTACCCAAGCTGCGGACGGCCATTTGCGGGGCGGTCAGCAAAGTGGGCGCCTGCCGTTATAGATTGCTACCTTCGATATGCCCCAACGGCACCCGCTTCTCTATCGCACTCGACAACACGATCGACGTCTTGCTGAACCCGAATTTCGCCACCCGGTTGATCAAGTCCTCCAGCTCCGGCATCGAACCCACCGCGGCCTTCATGATCACGCACGGATCGCCCGTCACTCGAAAGCACTCGGTCAGTTGCGGAATTTTCACCAGTTCGTCGTAGACCTTTTGACTGCCGTTCTGGTGGAGGCGCAATTCGATCACGCACTGGATCGGCAAGCCGATTTTCGACAGGTCGATGTTCGCCTGATACCCGGTGATGACTCCGGCCGCCTCGAGTTTGGCCACGCGCTCGGCGACGGCGGGGGCGGAGAGGTTCACTTTGCGGGCGAGGTCGGCGTAGGACGCGCGACCGTTTTCGAGCAGGGCGCTGAGCAGCATGCGGTCGTATTTGTCCAAGGTCGGACTCCTGAAAATGCCAGACTTTCGAAATCGCGGTTTTGGCCGTCGATCTCCGTGTTTTCAAAAGTGTACCGGCGCTATAAACAGGTTTTGTAACTTATTTTTAGCGGTTGGCCTTTCTAGAATAACCAATCCCCTGAGTCTGACTTTCGAGCTGCCCATGTCTGCCTTGCGCCGTTTTTCCTTGCCATTGATCGCTGCGTTTTTTGCGTTGTACGTGATTTGGGGATCGACCTATCTGGTGATCCGTATCGGCGTCGAATACTGGCCGCCGCTGATGCTCGGCGGCGTGCGCTTCGTGATTGCCGGCACTCTGATGTACGCGTTCCTGCGCTGGCGCGGGGCACCGGCGCCGACCTGGGCGCAGTGGAAAGCGGCGGGGATCATCGGGATTCTGTTGCTCAGTTTCGGCAATGGCGCGGTGACGCTGGCCGAGCACAGCGGCGTGGCGTCGGGTGTTGCCGCGCTGGCGGTGGCGACGGTGCCGTTGTTCACTTTGCTCTGCGGTTATTTCTGGGGCGCACGTAATACGCGGCTGGAATGGGCCGGGGTGGCGATGGGGATTATCGGCATTGCGATGCTCAACATGGGGTCCAACCTGCAATCGAGTCCGCTGGGCGCGGCGTTGCTGATTTTCGCGGCGGCGAGCTGGGCGTTTGGTTCGGTGTGGAGCAAACACTTGCCGCTGCCTCAGGGCGCAATGGCCAGTGCCGTGGAGATGTTGGTTGGCGGCGTGGTGCTGTTGATCGGCAGCGCGGCCAGCGGTGAACACCTGCAAGCCATGCCGCCACTGGAAGGCTGGCTGGCGCTGGCGTACCTGATCTTCTTCGGCTCGATCATCGCCTTCAACGCTTACATGTACCTGTTGAAAAACGTTCGCCCAGCGGCGGCCACCAGTTATGCCTATGTGAACCCGGCGGTGGCGGTGTTGCTGGGGATCGTGTTTGTCGGCGAGACCATCGGCATCGAAGAGGCGCTGGCGATGCTGGTGATCATCGGCGCGGTGGTGCTGATCGGCCTGCCGCAGTGGCGCCGCCCTCGGCAGCCGCCGGTGGTCAGCGAGCCTGCCGCCGCAACGACGGCCATTCCGACGGAGCAGCGTGCGAATTAGGGTAAACTGCGCGCCATCGCACACGTGCACTGATTTTTTCCTACGGTACTCCCATGACTTTCGCCACCCTTGGCCTGATCGAACCCTTGCTGCGCTCCCTCGAGAAGCTCGGCTACCAGACCCCGACGCCGGTGCAGGCGCAGGCCATTCCGGCCGTGCTGGCCGGTCGCGACCTGATGGCCGCGGCCCAGACCGGCACCGGCAAGACCGCCGGTTTCGCTTTGCCGCTGCTGCAACTGCTGGCGATGGAAGGGCCGAAAGTCACCGCCAACTCGGTGCGTGCGCTGATTCTGGTGCCGACCCGCGAGCTGGCCGAGCAAGTCCACGAAGCCGTGCGCCAGTACGCCGAAAACCTGCCATTGCGCACTTACGCGGTGTACGGCGGCGTCAGCATCAACCCGCAGATGATGAAGCTGCGCGGCGGCGTCGATCTGCTGGTCGCGACGCCGGGCCGTCTGCTTGACCTGTTCCGCCAGAACGCGCTGAAGTTCAACCAGCTGCAAACCCTGGTGCTGGACGAAGCCGACCGCATGCTCGACCTGGGCTTTTCCGAGGAACTGGCGAACATTTACCGCGCGCTGCCGAAGAAACGTCAGACGCTGCTGTTCTCCGCAACCTTCTCCGATGACATCCGCCTGCTGGCCGGGCAGATGCTCAATGATCCGCAGAGCATCGAAGTCAGCCCGCGCAACGTCGCCGCCAACACCGTCAAGCAGTGGGTGGTGACGGTGGACAAGAAGCGCAAGCCGGAACTGTTCGTGCACCTGATGCGCAAGAACAAGTGGAAGCAGGTGCTGGTGTTTGCCAAGACCCGTAACGGTGTGGACGCGCTGGTCGAGAAGCTCCAGGGCCTGGGCGTGAACGCCGACGGCATCCACGGCGACAAGCCGCAGGCGACCCGTCAGCGGGCGCTGGACCGTTTCAAACTGAGCGAAGTGCAGATTCTCGTGGCCACCGATGTTGCTGCCCGTGGTCTGGATATCGAAGACCTGCCGCTGGTGGTCAACTTCGATCTGCCGATCGTCGCTGAGGATTACATTCACCGTATCGGCCGGACTGGCCGCGCGGGTTCGACCGGTGAGGCGATCTCGCTGGTGTGCGCTGATGAAGTGAACATGTTGTCGGCGATTGAAATGTTGACCCGCAGCACCTTGAAGCGCGAGGTTGAGCCGGACTTCGTGCCGGAGCATCGCGTGCCGGACACTGATGCCAGTGGTCAGGTGATCAAGAAGCCGAAGAAACCTAAGAAGCCGAAGGTTTCCGGTGGCGGCGGTGGCAAGCGCAATCTGGGCAAGTGGGTGGACAGCGGGGATACCCCGGCGCCGGAGGTGGCGATCAAGCCTGTGCGCAAGGTGCCGGTCTTCAATACCGGGCCGCGCAAGCGTAAGCCTTAAGCGTCAGATCGGATCGTTCCCGCGCAATGCGGGAACGATCAGTGGCGCTGTTTCAACCAATCCAGCATTCCAGCTCCCGCCGCCCGGCCACTGGCAAAACACCCCGTCAGCAAATACCCGCCAGTTGGCGCTTCCCAATCCAGCATTTCCCCCGCACAGAACACCCCCGGCAATGCCTTGAGCATCAATCGCTCATCCATCGCCTCGAACGTCACGCCACCGGCGCTGCTGATCGCTTCATCCAAAGGACGGGTTTTCACCAGCGTCAGCGGCAAGGCCTTGATCGCCCGGGCCAGCAGCGCGGGATCGGCAAAGGTAGCGGCATCAGTGAGTTCACGCAGCAACGCCGCTTTCACCCCATCAATCCCGACCTGACTGTGCAGATGCTTGGCCATCGAGCGTGAACCTCGTGGTTTGCTCAACGCCGCCTGCAATTTATCCACAGGTCGGCCGGGCAGCAGGTCGATGTGAACAGTCGCGGCGCCGTGCACATTGATCGCTTCGCGAATCGGCGCCGACAGGGCGTAGATCAGACTGCCCTCGATCCCGGTCGCGGTAATCACGCATTCACCCAGACGCGGAACATCGTCGTTCAAACCGATGGCGATATTTTTCAGCGGCGCGCCGGCGAATTTGCTGACCATTACTTCGCTCCAGGCCTGCACCTCGAAGCCGCAATTGCTTGGCTGCAACGGCGCCAGTCCTACACCGCGTTGCTCCAGCGGCAACATCCACGCGCCGTCGGAACCCAGCCGCGACCAGCTGCCGCCGCCGAGGGCCAGCAGGGTGGCGTCGGGGCTGAGGGTTTTCTCGCCTTCCGGGCTGTCGATGCGCAACGCGCCGATTTCATCCCAGCCGAGCCAGCGGTGGCGGGTGTGGATAACCACGCCGCTGTCCCGCAGGCGCTTGAGCCAGGCGCGCAGCAATGGCGCGGCTTTCATGTCGGTGGGGAACACCCGGCCGGAGCTGCCGATAAAGGTCTCGATGCCCAGTTTGTGAATCCACCGGCACAGTGCGTCGGCGTCGAATGCGCGCAGCAGCGGGGCGATGTTCGGGGCGCGCTCGGCGTAGCGCGAGAGGAACGCCGGGTAGGCTTCGGAGTGAGTGATGTTCATGCCGCCGACCCCGGCCAGCAGGAACTTGCGGCCCACCGAAGGCATGCCATCGTACAGATCGACGCGGACTCCGGCCTGGCTCAGCACTTCGGCGGCCATCAGGCCGGCGGGGCCACCGCCGATGATGGCGACGTGAGCGGGAAGGGCGGCGGAAGTCTGGGTCATGGCAGCGGCAATAGCGTGGCGGAATAAGCCGCGCATTCTAGCAGCAGCGGCCGGCGTCAGGCCTGATCAAAAAACAACCAGTGCGCTGCAGGCCATGTTTAGCGTGGGCTGTAGTCCCTTTCGCTCAGGTTATCCACAGGCCGTTCCACAGCCATTGTGGGTAACGCAGCACAACTCAATGACAACCGGATGACTGCCAGACGCGCTGCGCACTGTGATGCAGGATGCCGTGGCGACGGGCGAGGGCCTGGCGATCCTTGCTGTAGCCACCGCCGATTACGCCGACCACCGGAATATCGCGGCCCAGGCAATGGCGCATGACGCTTTCATCGCGGGCGGCAACGCCTTCGTCGGTCAGTTGCAGATAACCGAGGGCGTCGTCCTTGTGCACATCGACGCCGGCGTCGTACAGCACCAGATCCGGCTGATACAGCGGCAGCAGGTAGTTAAGCGCATCGTCGATCACTTTCAGGTAATCGGCGTCGCCCATGCCGTTGGGCAGCGGAATGTCCCAGTCGCTTTCGGCCTTGCGTGCAGGAAAGTTCTTTTCGCAGTGCAGGGAAACGGTGATCGCTTCCGGGGTGTTGTGCAGAATCCGTGCAGTGCCGTCGCCCTGATGCACGTCGCAATCGAAGATCAGCACCCGGTTCACCCGGCCGCTTTGCAGCAGGTAGTGGCTGATGATCGCCAGGTCATTGAAGATGCAGAACCCGGCGGGGTAGTCGTAGTGCGCGTGATGGGTGCCACCGGCCAAGTGACAGGCCAGACCATGTTCCAGCGCTTTCTCTGCCGCCAGAATCGAACCGCCGACCGCCCGCACCGTGCGCCGGGCCAGCGCTTCGTTCCACGGCAGACCCAGACGCCGCTGGTCCTCGCGGGACAACTCGCCACTCATGTAGCGTTCGATATAACCGCGGTCATGGGCCAGGGCGAGAATGTCGGCAGGGCACAGTTCAGGGCGCAGCAGGTCTTCGTCGCGGGTCAGGCCGCTGTCCACCAGGTGATCGCGCAGCAGGCGGAACTTGTCCATGGGAAAGCGGTGATCCGCCGGAAACTCGGGGCTGTAGTCTTCGTGGTAGATCAACGGCAATGGCATGGCGGACTATTCATAAAGGCTGTAGGAAAGAGTGCAAAGCCTACCAGCGATGTAGACTGGCGGCATGGAAACGGAGGGGCACGATGGAGCCGATACTGCAGCTGGAAAGCGCGCGACTGCTGATGCGTCAATGGCAGGACGCGGATTTGCCGGCATTTGCGGCGATGTGCGCCGATCCGCAGGTGATGCGCTATTTTCCCGGGCTGTTGAGCCGGCTGGAAAGTGCCGCAATGATCGGCCGTGTGCGCGGCCATTTCGCCGAACACGGCTTCGGCCTGTGGGCGCTGGAGCGCAAGGACACTGGCGAATTCATCGGTTTTACCGGGCTCGGCGTGGTCGGTTTCGAGGCGCCGTTCACTCCGGCGGTGGAAATCGGCTGGCGTCTGGCGAAGGAGCACTGGGGCCTGGGATATGCCAGCGAGGCGGCGTGGACCGCGCTGCGTTGCGGCTTTGACCGATTGGCGCTCAAAGAGATCGTGTCCTTCACGGCGCAGAGCAATCTGCCGTCGGAAAAGGTCATGCAGGCCATCGGCATGCATCACGACCCGGCCCATGATTTCGATCACCCGAAACTGGCTGTCGATCACCCGTTGCGTCGACATCTGTTGTACCGAATCACCAGGGAGCAATGGCTGCAGACCCTGCATGGCTAAGCCGACACGGACGTTTACAATGGCGCGATCATGGCTCGCGCCAGAACCTGAATTGGCCGCCGCAGCCGAGACTGCGCGGCATAGCGTTGTGTGAGGAGAGTCTGAATGAGCCAAGTGTTGGAAGATCTGGTGGATCTGCTGACCCTCGAACCGATCGAGGAAAACCTGTTCCGTGGTCGCAGTCAGGATCTGGGCTTTCGCCAGTTGTTCGGCGGCCAGGTACTCGGCCAGTCGCTGTCGGCGGCCAGTCAGACCGTTGAAGAGACGCGTCATGTGCATTCGATGCACGGCTACTTCTTGCGTCCGGGTGATGCCAAGTTGCCGGTGGTCTACTCGGTTGACCGCGTGCGTGACGGCGGTAGCTTCAGCACCCGTCGCGTGACCGCGATCCAGAAGGGCCACCCGATTTTCACCTGCAGCGCTTCGTTCCAGTACGACGAAGAAGGCTTCGAACACCAGAGCCAGATGCCGCAAGTGGTCGGTCCGGAAAACCTGCCTTCGGAGCTGGAACTGACCCAGCAACGCGCGCACCTGATCCCGGAACACATGCGTGAAAAGCTGCTGTGCCCGAAACCGATCGAAGTACGCCCGGTCACTGAAAAAGACCCGTACAACCCGCAACCGGCGGATCCGATCAAGTACGTGTGGTTCCGTGCCGACGGTGCATTGGCCGACATTCCGGCGCTGCATAAATACCTGCTGGCCTACGCCTCGGATTTCGGTCTGCTGACCACCTCGATGCTGCCCCATGGCAAATCGGTCTGGCAGAAAGACATGCAGGTCGCCAGCCTCGATCACGCGTTGTGGTTCCACAACGACCTGCGCGCCGATGACTGGTTGCTCTACGCCATGGACAGCCCGTGGGCCGGCAACTCTCGCGGTTTCTCCCGTGGCAGCGTGTTCAACCGCGCCGGGCAACTCGTAGCGTCGGTGACTCAGGAAGGCCTGATTCGTCATCGCAAGGACTGGGCATGAGTCTCGCGGACGTGCGGCACTGGGTGTTCGACATGGACGGCACCCTGACCGTCGCCGTGCATGATTTCGCGGCGATCCGCGTGGCGCTGTCGATCCCGCCGGAGGACGACATCCTCACGCACCTCGCGGCGTTGCCCGCCGAGGAAGCGGCGGCGAAACACGCTTGGCTGCTGGAGCATGAGCGGGATCTGGCGCTTGGCTCGACCCCGGCAGTCGGCGCGGTGGAACTGGTGCGCGAGCTGCACGCCCGGGGTTATCGGCTCGGCATCCTGACCCGTAATGCGCGGGAACTGGCCCATGTGACGCTGGAGGCCATCGGCCTGGCGGACTGCTTCGCGGTGGAGGATGTGCTGGGCCGCGATGAAGCACCGCCGAAACCGCACCCGGGCGGTTTGCTGAAATTGGCCGATGCCTGGCAAGTGCCGGCGAGCGAGATGGTGATGGTCGGTGATTACCGATTCGACCTCGATTGCGGCCGGGCCGCGGGGGCGCACACGGTGCTGGTGAACCTGCCGGATAATCCCTGGCCCGAGCTGACCGACTGGCATGCGAAGGATTGTGTAGAGTTGCGGCGAATGTTGTTCGCTTGAAAAAAAACGGGGGCTTTGGCCCCCGTTTTTTATTGGTCGAAGATTGCTTTCTGACCTTCCGGCGAGGTCAACATGCCGTCGCCGTTATGCCCGACGCCGGGCACTTCCACCAGCCGCTGATTCACCCCTTCCGGATGCCGACGCAGCAGATAGCTGAAAAACATCTTCCCACGCTCCAATCGATAAGCCCCTTGGGCTTCGGCGGCGCAGCTCTTGTCCAGCGCCGGGTGTTGCGGGTCGGTGTCCTGCTGGCCCAGCAGATAAATCACCTCGCGTTTGACGTAACTGCCTTCAAGCTGTGCGGGCGTTTGCCCACCGGAGTAAATCGGCGGATCCACCAGACCGTACTTCCAGCGATTGAAGCCCGGGCACTGCGCATGATCGAACGCCACCGGTCGTTGCTCGTTGAAGTAGGCGTAGGACGACGGGTTGGCCACCACATACCGCAAGCGAATGCCTTCAGCCTTGAGCGCCGGTTGTTCGCGGGCGAGCAGGGCATAGCGCTGCACCACCTGACCGCCGCCGGAGTGGCCGAAGATCACGATCTGCTTCACGTCCGGAAACTGCTTGCGATCACTCAGTCGACCAATGATCTCGTCGAGGGCGGCATAGGAGCTGAGTGGGTTTGGCCCTGTGGATAATCCGCCGCCCATCCACTCATTGCCCTTCCAGCGCAGCACGCTGGCGGGCAACGAGTAGAGGGCGACATCGCTTTCGTTGAGAAACTGGGGAGCGATCACCAGGGTATTGGCGGTTTGCCCGGCCAGTTCGGCGGCGCTCTCGCCACTCTTGCGATAGGTCTCGGCGTTGCGCAGCTTGCCATGAATGACGATCAGCACCCGCTCGATTTTCGCCGGCGCCGGGCCGATGCCCACCGCCATTTCGCCGGCCTGCAGTTGCAGGCGTCCGGGACTGATCGCGTCGACGCCGGCTGCTTGCGCGGTGCCACCGATGAACAGTAAAGCCAACAGCCATTTATGCATTTACAGGTTTTTCGCCGCAAAGGTATCGCACTGGCCGACCTGGCCCTGGGCGAATCCGGTTTTGAACCAGCGCACCCTTTGCGCCGACGTACCGTGGGTGAACGAGTCCGGCACCACACGGCCCTGACCCTGTTGTTGCAAGCGATCGTCACCGATGGCGTTTGCCGCGTTCAAGGCTTCTTCGATGTCGCCCGGCTCCAGCCAGTTCAGGCGTTTCTGCGCATGGTAGGCCCAGACACCGGCCAGGCAGTCGGCCTGCAGTTCCTGACGCACCAGCAAACCACCGTCACCTTGCATCTGCCGACCTTGCTGGCGGGCGGCCTGAATTTTCGCCGAGACACCCAGAAGCGTCTGTACATGGTGTCCGACTTCGTGAGCGATCACGTAGGCCTGGGCGAAGTCGCCGGCGGCCTTGAAGCGTTGGGCCATTTCCTGGAAGAACGCCATGTCCAGATAGACCTTCTGGTCTGCCGGGCAATAGAACGGGCCGGTGGCCGAGGTGGCCATGCCGCAGGCGGAGTTGACCCGGTTGCTGAACAGCACCAGGGTCGGATCCTTATATTGGCGGCCGGCCTGCTGGAAGATCGCGCCCCAGGTGTCTTCGGTGTCGCCGAGGATCGAGCGCACGAATTCGGCCTGTTCATCGTTGGCCGGCGGTGCCTGACGGGTTTGCGAAGCAGGGGCCGATTGCTCGGTCATCTGCCCGGTGAGCTGGCCGAGGATCTGCAACGGGTCCTGCCCGGTGATCCAGCCGATGCCGACGATCAGCAGAATCGCGCCGAGGCTCAGGCCCTTGCCGCCGCCGAAACGCATGCCGCCACCACCGCCTGCGTCATCACCACGGGCATCGACGACGTTGTCACTGCGTCGGCCTTTTCTCCATAGCATGCGGGAATCCTCTGGTTGAACCTGGTGATGAGTGTTGCTGGTGTGTGAGTGTGGCGCCAGTCCGGTCGTCCGTCCATTCGTACACAGGCAAACAGGCCCGATCTCGGGGGACGAGGTCGGGCCTGTAATTGACGAGCATGAGCGCCGGGAATTCAATCCGTCGGCGGATTTCTTTCGCCGGGTCAGCGGTCGAAGGCGTCCCACACCGGCGCGAAGTCCGGGCTGACCTGACGCTCGCGCTTCGACAACGCGGCAATCAGTGCGCGGTCGTCATCGTCCAGATCCACATTCAGTGAAGCGAGGTTGGCCAGTTGATTGGTCTTGCTGCTGGCCTTGGGAATCGCCGCGACATTGTCCTGATCCAGCAACCACTTCAGTGCGACCTGAGTCGGCAGCACGCCGTGTTTTTCGGCGATCTGTTGAATCTGCTCAACCTCAGAGACCTTGTTGCGTGCCAGCGGCGTGTAGGCCGTCAGTGCCAGGTCGTGTTGACGGGCGTAGTCGAGCAGGGCGTTTTGTCCGAGCAGGACGTGGTACTCGACCTGAATGGCTGACAGAGGAATGCCATAGTCCTCGACGACTTTGCGCAGCAACGGCAGCGGAAAATTCGCCACGCCGATGTTACGAGCCAGTCCTTGCTCCTTGAACGAGGCGAGGGTCTCGAGAGTGCGCGGCAAGTCCCAGTCGGTGGTCGGCCAATGGATCATGAACAGATCGATGTACTCGCTGCGCAACGCCTTGAGGCTGCGCTCCAGCGAGTGACGCATGGCATCCGGTTGCAACTGGTCCCACCAGACCTTGGTGGTCACGTGGATCTGCTCGCGGGGTGTCGGTGTATTCGCCAGTGCCTGTCCGACGGCGTCTTCGTTGTTGTAGGCCGCTGCCGTGTCGATGTGTCGGTAACCGAGTTCCAGTGCCTGCTCCACGGCGCGGGTGCATTCGTCGCCGAGCATCGGCCAGGTGCCGAGGCCGAGTTTCGGCAGGTTCAGTCCGTGTTGGTTGACGATGTGCTGCATGGTCGGCGCTTCCTGCATTGATGGGTTTCAGAATGGGATTCCGAAAACTAAACAACGCCGGCCTGCATCAGCAACTCGTCAGCCGAGAAAGGGGGCGATTATCGAGCGATCGGTTCCAGATTTCGCAATCAGTGATATGTATTTTAGAATCGGCAAAATTTCACTGGGATCGCACCATGGCCGGCAGTCAGATCGAACGGGTTTTCAGCGTGCTCGAAAGCCTTACCCACGAGCCGCGCGGACTGCCGCTGCAAACTCTCGCGGAACAAATCGAGATTCCGAAAAGTGCGACCCACCGCTTGCTCGCCGAATTGTCCCGGCTGGGTTATGTGCGGCAGAACCCGGAAACCCTGCGTTATCACTTGTCGACCAAATTGGTGGCGATGGGTTTTCGTTATTTGTCGAGTAGCGGTGCCGATATCGTGCAGCCGGTGCTTGATCGACTGGCGCAGGAAACCGGCGAACTGGTGCGGCTGGGCGTCACTGATGGCGAGCGCCAGACCTGGATCGCCAAGTCACAGGGCGCGCGCAGCGGTTTGCGCTACGACCCGGACATGGGCCGCGACGCACCGCTGTTCTACACCGCGTCCGGCCATGCGTGGCTGGCGAGCATGAGTGATGCCGAGGCCCTGTCGCTGGTTGAACGTCAGGCCGCCGAAATGCCGGCGGATATCGGACCGAATGCACCGCGAACCAACATTGAATTGCTCGAACATCTGCGGGTGGCGCGGGAACAGGGTTACGCCTGTGTTGAAGAAAGCTCGGCGGTGGGCACATCGGCCATTGCTGCCGTGGTGCGGCATCCTGCCGATGGCCGGGTGATTGGGGTGTTGAGCATTGCCGGGCCGAGTGCGCGGCTGCCGAGGGCGAGGTTGCACGAACTGGCGCCGCTGTTGTTGAGGTTTACCGAAGAGTTATCGGCGGCGAGCCTGGCTTCGGAGTTGTTCGTTTAGCCGTGCAACGGCAAGCGAGATCGGGTTGTCTGTAAAGCTGTGCGTTGATCGCACAGAATTTGGCTTGAAGGGTGTGAGAATTTGGAACCGGGTTCTAAATTATCGCTGGAGGCTCTTTCCTCATTTTGAATTCCAGAGATCGCCAATGACCGTCAGCACACCGCTTTCCGGCGTCAACCAACCCTTCAAGGGGATTTTGCTGATTGTCGTGGCGACGTTCCTGTTCTCCAGCCACGATGCGCTGTCGAAATACCTCTCGGGTTTTTATCCGATCGTCATGGTGGTGTGGGCGCGGTATCTGGTGCACACGCTGTTGATGGCGGGGATTTTCCTGCCGCAGTCCGGGTTGCGTGTGCTGCGCACCAAACGCCCGTTATGGCAATTGGCGCGGGCGTTGTGCCTGCTGGGCACCAGTCTGTTTTTCACTACGGCGCTGCTGTACATCCCGTTGGCCGAAGCCACTTCGGTCAACTTTCTCGCGCCGGTGCTTGTGACGGCGCTGTCGGTGCCGTTGCTCAAGGAGCGGGTGACGCGCGGCCAGTGGATCGCGGTGATCTGCGGGTTTGTCGGCGTGCTGATCATCGTCCATCCCGGTGGCGAATTGTTCACCCCGGCGATTCTGTTGCCGTTCTGCTCGGCGCTGTTTTTCTGCTTCTATCAACTGCTCACCCGCAAGCTCAGCGAGGTGGACAGCCCGACCACCAGCAACTTTTTCGCCGGGTTGTGCAACACGCTGGTGATGAGTGCGCTGGTGCCGTTCTTCTGGCAGGTGCCGAGCCTTGGGCACGCTTTTTTGATGTTGGCGCTGGGCACGTGCGGGATGACGGCACACCTATTTCTGACCCAGGCGTTCCGCCACGCGGCGCCGGCGTTGCTGGCGCCGTTCGGTTATTGCCAGATCGTTTTTGCGGGGCTTTTGGGCTGGTTGCTGTTCGCGCACACGCCGACCCTGATGACGGTGATCGGGATCGCGGTGATCTGTTGCAGCGGACTGGCGGCGGCGTGGCAGCAAAGCCGACGCTGAAGGCGTGACCGGCCTGAAATCAGGCCGGTCAGTGCAGGAAGGTTATTCGGTGACCGTAGGAATCTTGCGCGGTGCCATGAAGTACATCCAGGTCAGCGCAATGAAGTACATCGCCGGGATCAGGGTGAACAGCACGGTGTAGTTGTTGTTGGTGACGGTCAGGATATGGCCGACGATCTGGGTCATGAACATCCCGCCGATCGCCGCGCACATGCCGCCGAAACCGAACACCGTGCTCATCATGTGCTTGGGCGTGTAGTCCATCACCAGGCTCCAGATGTTGGCGGTCCAGGCCTGGTGCGCGCCGATGGCCAGGGAGATGGCGGCCACTGCGATCCACAGATTGGCGGAGCCGGCGGCCATGACCACGCCGATGATGCAGCAGGCGAACAGGAACATCGACAACAGCCGCGCCTTGATCGAGTTCATGCCGCGACCGATCAGGAACGAAGACAGAATCCCGCCGCCCACGCTGCCGAAGTCGGCGGTGACGTAAATGATGATCAGCGGAATGCCCATCTGGGTGACGTTGATGCCCAGGTTGTATTGCTGATTGAGAAACGGCGGCAGCCAGTACAGGTAGAACCAGAACACCGGTGCGGTCAGCGAGTAGGCGAGGGCGAAGGCCCAGGTGCCGCGCATGCGCAGGATTCGCGAGAACGGCACGCGGGCCTGTTCCGGTTCGACTTCTTTCTGGATGTAGTCCAGCTCCGACTGTTTCACGCTCGGGTGATCTTCCGGGTTGAAATACTTCAGGCCCCAGAACAGCAGCCAGATCCCGCCCAGTGCCGACATGCACAGGAACGCGGCCTGCCAACCCCACACATGCAGGATCAACGGCAGCAGCATCGGGGTGAACATCGCACCGACGTTGGTGCCGGCGTTGAAGATGCCGGTGGCCACTGCACGCTCGCCGGCCGGGAACCACAGGCGCGTGGTCTTCACGCAGGCCGGGTAGTTGGCCGCTTCGGTCAGACCGAGGATGAACCGGCAGACCATGAAGCCCACCGCCGAGGTCGCCAGGCCGTGGGCGCCGGTGGCCAGGCTCCAGAGCAGCACCGCGCAGAAGAACACGCGTTTCACGCCCACCCGGTCGATCAGCCGTCCTTGCAGCACGAAGCCGATGGCGTAGCCGACCTGAAACCAGAAGTTGATGTTGGCGTAGTCCATCGCCGTCCAGCTCATTTCCTTGGCGAGGATCGGCTGCATGACGCCGAGGGCGGCGCGGTCGATGTAATTCAGGGTGGTGGCAAAAAACACCAGTGCCAGCATGCCCCAACGGGTCTTGCCGACGGCCATGGCGCCGCGGATCTTGTCGCCGATGCCACCCGTGGCAGTGCTCATGGCAGGGGCCATGCGGGAAGTCTGTGAAGGAATCATGTGTTCCACCCGTTTTTGGATTTGTTATTTGGTGTGCTTTCTTGTGCACGCTGCGACCGGTGGTTCAGATCCGGACTCAAGGTGAAAGGGATGTTGGGCAGTGGGCGAAAAATCGTCAATTCGCCAAACCGGCATTGTGTTCGATAATCGCACGAAAAACTAACCGGGTAGTACAGTTTAAATTGCTCAAAGAAAAACCGGGACCAATAATTCGCTCACCTTATAAAAGCGGCGCAATCCCCGTAGCCGACGTCTCCACCGGGAGTTGAAACATGCAGCGATCCATTGCCACCGTTTCCTTGAGCGGAACCCTGCCGGAAAAGCTCGAAGCCATTGCCGCCGCCGGGTTCGACGGGGTGGAGATTTTCGAGAACGATCTTCTGTATTACGACGGCAGCCCCCGGGAAATCCGGCAGATGTGCGCCGACCTCGGGATTGCCATCACCCTGTTCCAGCCGTTCCGCGATTTCGAAGGCTGCCGCCGCGATCGGCTGGAGCGCAATCTGGAGCGGGCCGAACGCAAGTTCGATCTGATGCAGGAACTGGGCACCGACCTGGTGCTGGTCTGCAGCAATGCTTCTCCCGACAGTGTCGGCGATCAGCAGATTTTGATCGACGACCTGCGTCTGCTGGCCGAGCGCGCCGGTGCCCGAAGCTTGCGCATTGGTTACGAGGCTCTGGCCTGGGGCCGTCACGTCAATACTTATCAACAGGTCTGGGACATCGTGCGTCAGGCCGATCACCCAAGCCTCGGCGTGTTGCTCGACAGCTTTCACACCCTGTCGCTCAAGGGAGATCCATGGGCGATTGCCGAGATTCCCGGCGACAAGATCTTCTTCGTGCAAATGGCCGACGCGCCGATCCTGGCCATGGACGTGCTGGAGTGGAGCCGGCATTTCCGCTGCTTCCCGGGGCAGGGCGAATTCGATTTGCCGGGTTTCCTCGCGCCGATCATCCAGAGTGGCTACACCGGGCCGCTGTCGCTGGAAATCTTCAACGATGGCTTCCGTGCCGCGCCGCCTCGGGCCAATGCCGCCGACGGTTTGCGTTCGCTGCTGTATCTGGAGGAGAAAACCCGCCAGCGTCTGGAGCAGGAAATCCGCCCTGTGGATAACCGCGAAATCCTCTTCGAAACGCCGAAGGCCAGCGAGTACAACGGCGTCGAGTTTCTGGAGTTCGCCGTCGACGAAGCCCTCGGTGCCAAGCTGTCGAACTGGCTGGAGCGGCTGGGTTTCGTCAAGGCCGGGCAGCACCGTTCGAAAAGTGTAAGTCTGCTGCGGCAGGGCGATATCAACCTGATCCTCAACTCCGAGCCTTATTCGTTCGGCCACAGTTTCTTCGAGGCCCACGGCCCGTCGCTGTGTGCCACCGCCGTGCGAGTCAAGGACAGCGCCAGTGCGCTGGCCCGCGCCGTTGCCTATAAAGGTCAGCCGTATCGCGGACTGGTCGGCCCCAATGAACTGGAGCTGGCAGCAGTGCGTGCGCCGGATGGCAGCCTGATCTATCTGGTGGATGAAGAGGCGGATGTCTACGGCACCGACTTCAATCTGCTGCCGGGCGCGGTGACAAGTGGCGGGCTCAAACGCATCGATCACATGGCCATGGCGTTGCCGGCGGACAGCCTCGACAGTTGGGTGCTGTTCTACAAGAGCCTGCTGGATTTCGAGGCTGACGACGAAGTGGTGCTGCCCGATCCGTACGGTCTGGTGAAGAGTCGTGCGCTGCGCAGTCGCGACAGTTCGATCCGTCTGCCGCTGAACATTTCCGAGAACCGCAACACCGCGATCTCACACGCGCTGTCGAGTTATCGCGGTTCCGGGGTGCATCACATCGCGTTCGATTGCGACGACATCTTTGCGCAGGTCAGTCGTGCGAAAGAGGCGGGCGTGCCACTGCTGGATATTCCGCTCAACTATTACGATGACCTCGCGGCGCGTTTCGATTTCGATGACGAGTTCCTCAGCGAGCTGGCGTACTACAACGTGCTCTACGACCGCGATGCTCAGGGCGGCGAGTTGTTTCACGTCTACACCGAACCGTTCGAAGGGCGCTTCTTCTTCGAGATCATCCAGCGCAAGAACAGTTACGCCGGTTATGGCGCGGCCAACGTCGCGGTTCGACTGGCGGCGATGGCCAAAGCACGCAGTGGCGCTGTTCGCCAGGCGAAGTTGTAGGAAATTCGTAAACGCGGGATTAAACACGGGCCTCGCGGCTTCCTTCACTGTGCCGCGCGGCCCATAATCGCCAGCCTGTGCAGTGATGGCCGTGAGCCCGCAATGACAATGACTTCAGAACTTTCCGCAGCCCCCGTTTCATCAGCGGTAGAGCCGCGCAAGAGTCGCAAGAACAACCCGGAAAAAACCCGCGAGAACATCCTGCAGGAAGCGATCGTCGAGTTCGTCCAGCAGGGCCTGTCCGGTGCCCGCGTCGATGCGATTGCCGAGCGTATCCACACCTCCAAGCGCATGATCTATTACTACTTCGGCAGCAAGGAGCAGTTGTACGTCGAGGTACTGGAGAAGCTCTACGGCGATATCCGCAGCACCGAAAACCGTCTGCACCTGGCCGAGCTGCCACCGGTAGAGGCGATCCGCCGTCTGGTGGAATTCACCTTTGACCACCATGACCGCAACGTCGATTTCGTGCGCATCGTCTGCATCGAAAACATCCACAACGCCGAGTACGTGAAGCGTTCCGATGCGATCAAGGCGATGAACAATACGATTCTTGATTCGTTGGGTGAGATTCTGGCGCGGGGCGCTGCTGAAGGCCTGTTCCGGGCCGGGCTCGATGCGCTGGATGTGCATCTGCTGATCAGTTCGTTCTGCTTCTATCGCGTGTCGAACCGCCACACCTTTGGTGAGATCTTTCAGATCGACCTGCCGGACGAAACCATCAAACAGCGTCATCGCGAGATGATTTGCGAATCGGTGCTGCGCTACCTGCAGGCCTGACCGGCGTCGAGGGGGCGCTGCCCCCTCACGGTTTTATCCTTTCATGCTTTGAAAGTGCGCCAGCATTCGTTGCGCATCCGGCGCCACGCCGCTGAACAGTTCAAACGCTTTCACCGCCTGAAACACCGCCATGATGCCACCATCCAGGGTTCGGCAACCCAGGGCGCGGGCGTTGCGCAGCAGTTCGGTTTCCAGCGGGAAATACACGATCTCCGCCACCCACAGCTCCGCCCGCAGCAATGCTGCCGGCACGGGCATGCCCGGCAGTTTGGCCATGCCCATCGGCGTGGTGTTTACCAGCCCGTCAGCGTGGCTCAGCGTGCTAGTCAGATCGTGTCCGGCCAAGGCCCGACCAGCGCCGAAATGCTGGTTGAGGTTGTTGGCCAGGCTTTCGGCCCGCTCGAAATCCACATCAAAAATGCTCAGTTGCTGTACGTCTTCGCTCAACAAGGCGTGAGCTACCGCTGCACCGGCGCCACCGGCACCCATCTGGACTACACGCTCGCGGGCGACGTCTGGCAGGCCGCGACGAAAACCTTCGGCGAAACCCAGGCAATCGGTGTTGTGGCCGACGCGTATGCCGTCTTTCAACACCACCGTGTTCACGGCGCCGATGCCCCGCGCTTCGGGAGATAACTCATCGAGCAACGGGATGATTGCCTGCTTGCACGGGAAAGTGATGTTCAGCCCGGTGTAGTTCATGCGCTCGGCGGCCAGCAGCAGGTCGGGCAGGGCGTTGCTGTCCAGTTGCAGTTGATCGAGATCGATCAGTCGATACAGGTAACGCAGGCCCTGTTCATCACCTTCATGTTCATGCAGCGCCGGAGTGCGGGAGGCCTGAATGCCGGCGCCGATCAGCCCGGCGAGTATCACGTTGTTGCGGTTCATGCGGATCACCCCTTCAACCGCTGGCTGAAATGCTCCAGGGCCAGCCGATAGCCGTGGCTGCCGAAGCCACACATCACGGCGGTGGCGATGGCCGAGACGAATGAGTGATGACGGAATGGCTCACGGGCGTGGACGTTGGACAGGTGGACTTCGATCACCGGCAATTCGCTGGCGACCAGGGCATCGCGGATCGCTACCGAGGTGTGTGTCCAGGCAGCCGGGTTGATGACGATGCCGGCGCAGCGCTGGCGGGCGCCGTGAATCCAGTCGAGCAACTCGCCTTCGTGGTTGGTCTGGCGAAACTCCACGGCCAGGCCGAATTCTTCGGCGGCGCGCCCGCACAAGGCAGAGATGTCGGCCAGGGTTTCGTGACCGTAGGTCGCCGGTTCACGGGTGCCGAGCAGGTTCAGGTTCGGGCCGTTGAGCACCAGAACGATAGGGGGCATGAGGGCAAACTCCACTTATTGTTTTTGGCTTGGGCCGAGGGTTTCGACCTGTGGAGTTAAATTGTACTAGATGGTTACTTTAATCAATTGATCAACGGTCGCTGCGCCGTTTTGTGTTCGGTCATCGGACATTAACGCGGCAATTGCTCGACCAGAAAATCGATGAAGGCCCTGACGCGCAGTGGCATATGGCGATTCTGCGGGTACAGCAGAGTGAACGGTCGCGAGCGCCCGCTGTAGGGTTTGAGCACTTCCACCAGCGAGCCGTCGGCCAGTTCTTTTTCGACGATGAAGCGATACGTCTGGAACAACCCGGCGCCGTGTCTGGCCAGGGTCACGCCACCGAGCACGTCATCGGAACAGCAGAAATTACCCTCGCCGAGGACTTCCCTTGGCGCGTCCTCTTCGTAAAACAGCCAGGTAATCCGCCGCCCGCTGCTGGGCAATTCGTACTGGATGCACTCGTGCTGTTCGAGGTCTTCGAGGGTCTGCGGCGAGCCGGCGCGTTTCAGGTAATCGGGGCTGGCGACCATCACCAGCGCCGCATCTTCCAGGTGTCGGGCGATCAGACCCGAATCGGGAATCGCCCGCACGCGGATCGCCATGTCGTAACCCTCGCCGACGAAGTCGATGTTGCGATTGCTGATGTGCATCTCGACCTTCACTTGCGGAAAGCGCGCGCGAAAGGCCGGCAGCAGCGGCAGGATCCGGTGATGGGCGTAAGTTGTAGGAATACTGATACGCAGGGTGCCGGACGGTTCCTGCTGCTGGCCCATGACTTCCCGTTGCGCCTCCACCAGTTGCGCCAGTGCCTGACGGCATTCTTCGTAATAGCGCCGGCCGCTGTCGGTCAGTTTCACGCTGCGGGTAGTGCGCGCGAACAACCGCACACCCAGGCGTTCCTCCATGCGCGAAACCGAGCGACTCACCGCCGCCGGCGTCACCGAAGCCGCCTGCGCCGCAGCGGTGAAACTGCCGCATTCGGCCGCCAGACAAAACAACTCGATGCTGCCCAGCTGAAGATCGTCGAAGTGTCGCTGCATGATTGATTACACCGGGGAATGAGTCTTCGTATGTAGCAAATGCGCGGCCTCTGCGAAAGAACTGCTTACCATTTTGCCCGCGGCTTTTGCGGCTCCCGCACTAGTCTCGAAAGGTAACGGCCACAGCAGGCGTTGGCACCGGTGGTCGGATTTGCCAGGGAATGGCAAATGTTGAAACTCTTAAACCTAACGGATGGGTTAGCATGAAGGTATGCAGTTACAAAGGGCTGTCTGTGGTGATCATGTTGCGTGACGAACATTGTCCGCCTCATGCGCACGTAGATTCAGGTGCATGGAGTGCCCGCTTCAAATTCAGCTTCTGGCACAACGGCGTGGAGTTATGGGATGTAGTGCCCCTGTCGCGACGGCCACCGATTGCATTGCTTGAGGGGCTGCGTCAGTCGCTGCGTGAAACGGATCATCTGCGGCGGGCCCGCCGAATCTGGTGGTCTCGTTTGCAGACGGCGTGTCTCGATAACCAATGGTGGGACGGGGACTCGAACGAAGTGGCCGTCATGCGTGAAGTCACCGGTGCGACTTTCAGAATCGGATCGGCGTATTACGAACCAGAAGAAAACAAAACCCTGCTGGCCCTGGTCGGTGCTCGGGAAGGTGTGGAGATCGAACTATGAAAACAGTCAAAGCCGGCTTGCACGCGGATCGCCCCGTCACGGAAAAACGTCTGGACGAGGCCGTCGACCGTGGCGGCGTGCGTCGTCGCAGCAGCCTGCAAGCCGTGTCGGTGGTCTTTCAGAAACCGTGTCTGGTGATTCACTTCGAGGACGACAGCGGCGTGCTGCTGCCGGTGAATCTCTACCGCGAATTCGATGATTTCGAACCGGAAGACTTCACCGGATTGAACATCGGCTTTGCCGGTACCGCGCTGTGCCATGACGGCAAGGACCTGCAGGTTTCTATCGCCGGCATGATCTCGGCCAGCCAGCCATTGATGGCCATGGCAGCCTCGGTGATCGCTTCCCGAAATGGCCGCCAGAGCAGCACCGCGAAAGCTGAAGCCGCACGGGCCAACGGCAGGAAGGGCGGGCGCCCGCGCAAAGTCGATCCCGTGCCATGAACAGGCACAAAAAAGCCGTCGGTCAGGACGGCTTTCTTGTTTCTGGCACCTGCGATCAACGTCGGGTCAACAGCACGCCGGATTCCATGTGGTGGGTCCACGGGAACTGGTCGAACAACGCGCAGCGGGTGATGCGGTGCGTGTCGTGCAGTTGGGCGATGTTGGCCGCCAGGGTCTCCGGGTTGCAGGAGATGTACAGGATGTTGTCGAAGCGACGGGTCAGCTCGCAGGTGTCCGGGTCCATGCCGGCCCGTGGCGGATCGACGAACACGCTGCCGAACTCGTAGCTCTTCAGGTCGATGCCGTGCAGGCGACGGAACGGGCGAACTTCGTTCAGGGCTTCGGTCAGCTCTTCGGCGGACAGGCGCACCAGGGTGACGTTATCCACAGCGTTTTCGGCCAGGTTGCTCAACGCGGCGTTGACCGAGGTCTTGCTGATTTCGGTGGCCAGCACTTTGCGCACGCGGGTCGCCAGCGGCAGGGTGAAGTTGCCGTTGCCGCAGTACAGCTCCAGCAGATCGTCGCTGCGATCGCCCAGTGCTTCATATGCCCAGTTGAGCATCTTCTGGTTCACGGTGCCGTTGGGCTGAGTGAACGCGCCTTCCGGTTGGCGATAGCTGAAGGTGCGACCGCCGACTTCCAGCTTCTCGACCACGTAATCAAGGCCGAGCACTTCACGCTTGCCCTTGGAGCGACCGATGATGCTGACGCCCAGGTCCGCCGACAGCTTGGTGGCCGCCGCGTGCCAGTGCTCGTCCAGCGGGCGGTGATAGCACAGGGTGATCATCGCGTCGCCGGCCAGGGTGGTCAGAAACTCCACCTGAAACAGCTTGTGGCTCAGCGCCGCACTGGCCTGCCAGGCCGCCTTCAATTGCGGCATCAACTGGTTGATGCGCAGGCTGGCGATCGGGAACTCTTCGATCAGGATCGGCGTGCGTTTGTCATCCTGCGAGAACATCGCGTAATGCCGCTCACCACCTTCGCGCCACAGGCGGAATTCGGCGCGCAGGCGGAAGTTCTGCAAAGGCGAGTCGAACACCGTTGGCTCCGGTGCGTCGAACGGGGCCAGCAGATCACGCAGGCGCGTGACCTTGTCTTCGAGTTGTGCGGCGTAGGCCTGGGAATCGAAAGTCATGCGTTGAACCAACCCAGCTTGATCACGAACAGAATCGACAGGATCACCAGCGCCGGGTTCAGCTCACGGGCGCGGCCGGACAGCAGTTTGATCGCAGTCCAGGCGATGAAGCCGAAGGCGATACCGTTGGCGATGGAATAGGTGAAAGGCATCGCCAGGGCGGTGACCACGACCGGCGCGGCAACGGTGATGTCTTCCCAGTCTATTTCCGCCAGGCCCGAAGTCATCAGCACGGCGACGAACAGCAGGGCAGGCGCGGTGGCGAAGGCCGGCACGCTGGCAGCCAGTGGCGAGAAGAACAGCGCCAGCAGGAACAGGATCGCGACGACGATAGCGGTCAGGCCGGTGCGGCCGCCGGCACTCACGCCTGCAGCGGATTCGATGTAGCTGGTGGTGGTCGAGGTGCCCAGCAGCGAGCCGGCCATTGCCGCCGTACTGTCGGCGATCAGCGCACGACCCATTTTCGGCATGTGGCCGTCCTTGCCCATCAGGCCGGCGCGCTTGGCGACGCCGATCAGGGTGCCGGAGTTGTCGAACAGATCGACGAACAGGAAGGCGAAGATCACGCTGACCAGACCGATGTCCAGTGCGCCCTTGATATCCAGTTGCAGGAAGGTCGGGGCCAGCGAAGGTGGCATCGAGGTCACGCCGCCGAACGGGGTGAAGCCCATCACGATCGAGACGATGGTCACCGCGAGAATGCCGATCAGCACCGCGCCGCGCACTTTCAGGGCTTCAAGGGCAACGATCAGGGCAAAACCGAGGGTGGCGAGGATCGGAGCCGGTTGCTTCAGGTCACCGAGGCCGACCATGGTCGCCGGGTTGCTGACCACGATACCGGCGTTGTGCAGGGCGATCAGCGCCAGGAACAGGCCGATACCGGCGGCAATCGCCGAACGCAGCGGCAGCGGAATGCTGTTGATGATCCATTCACGGATGCGGAAGATCGACAGCAGGAAGAAGCACACGGCCGAGATGAACACCGCGCCCAGCGCCACTTGCCAGGTGTGGCCCATATGCAGCACGACGGTGTAGGTGAAGAAGGCGTTCAGGCCCATGCCCGGCGCGAGGGCGATCGGGTAGTTAGCGATCAGGCCCATCACCGTGGAGCCGATGGCAGCCGCAAGGCACGTGGCGACAAACACCGCGCCTTTGTCCATGCCGGTCTCGCCGAGGATGCTCGGGTTGACGAACAGAATGTAGGCCATGGCCAGGAAGGTCGTGACGCCCGCCAGAATCTCGGTCCGCACGTTGGTGTTGTGTGCCTTGAGTTGAAACAGCCTTTCCAGCATGTCTGCTCCCCGTGGCGCGCGTGGCGCCGTGAATGTATCGACCTCAACAGCAAAGCACAGACCGTCGCAAGCGCCTGGAAAATTGTGGTGGGCCGGAAAAAGCCGCGCATCATACCAGCAGCGTGAGGAATATGGCGGATGTTGGGCTCGATCGTCGGCGAAGTTTTGTGTCGCGGCCAAACCCGCCATACTGCGCGCTGATTTTTGGGGAATGGATCGCATGAACAAGCATTGGATGAAGGCTGGCGGATTGATCGTACTGTTGCTGGCCGGGGCTCCCGCAGCGCTCGCGGCATCGGCGGCGCCACTGAGCGAAGTGAAAGTCATCAAGGTGCAGTCAGCGTCTTGCGGGCTCGAAGACATTACCGATGGTCAGGTGCAGACCCGTTGCGATCACAGCGGCCCGGGCATCAAGGTCTATGTGCTGGAAATCGGCTACGGCCAGAGCCAGCCCCAGGCTGCACTGGACGGCTTTGAAGTAAACGGCACGCGAAGCCCGGTATGCGCCTTTGATAACGGCAATCTGACCGAGTGCACGCCCGGCAGCAAAACCGTCGGCTCTCTCTATACCTTCGATCTGGCCGGTCGGCAGGAGGGCACTTTCACGTTCAGCAATACCTCGATCAACGCTCCGCGCAACACCATGTCGACCCAGCTTTACATCAAGTAACGGCTGCCGCGAACAGGGCAGGGCAAAGCTGACTACGCTTTAAAGATCACCCAGCGGATGGCGCCCATGACCTTTAGAGCCCTGATTACCTTCGCCGAGGGCATCGATGATCTGCAAAGCGTGACCTTGATCGACGTGCTGCGTCGGGCCGGTATCGAAGTGATGGCGGCCAGCATCGAGGGACGGCGCATGCTGACCTGCGCCCGAGGCACTCGACTGACCGCCGACGGCATGCTCATTGATGTGCTGGCCCAGACCTTCGACCTGATCGTCCTGCCCGGCGGAGCGGTCGGCGCACAACACCTTGCCGCGCACCAGCCTCTACAACAATTGCTCAAAGACCAGGCCAGCGCTGGACGCCTGTTCGCCGCCATTGCCGAATCCCCGGCGGTCGCCCTGCAAAGCTTCGGTGTATTACGCCAACGCCGCATGACCTGCCTGCCCACAACCAGCCATCAATTGTCCGGTTGCACCTTTGTTGATCAACCGGTGGTGGTCGACGGCAATTGCATCACCGCCCAGGGTTCCGGCGCCGCGCTGGCATTTGCCTTGACGCTGGTCGAGCAACTGGCGGGCAAGGCCGCCAGATCGAAGGTAGCGGGAGAGTTGCTGGCCTGAGAGGGTCAGGCCTTCACCTCTTCCACCGGCACATGCATCCGGTCGCGGTTGGCCAGGGTCGGGAACAGTTTGATCCACGTCCCGGTCACCACCAGCGTACCGATCCCGCCCATCACCACCGCCGGCACGGTGCCGAACCAGTGGGCGGTGAGGCCGGATTCGAATTCACCCAACTGGTTCGAGGCGCCGATGAACAGGCCGTTCACCGCGCTGACCCGGCCGCGCATTTCGTCCGGGGTTTCCAGTTGCACGAACGAGGCGCGGATCACCATGCTGATCATGTCCGCCGCGCCGAGCACCACCAGCACCGCCAGCGAGAACCAGAACGACGTCGACAGACCGAAGGCAATGGTGGCCACACCGAATACGCCGACAGCGGTGAACATCACCCGGCCGACGTTGCGTTCGACGGCGAAGCGCGCCAGGAACAGCGACATCATCAACGCCCCCACCGCCGGCGCCGAACGCAGCAACCCGAGGCCCCACGGACCGGTCAGCAGAACATCCTTGGCGAACACCGGCAACAACGCCGTGGCGCCGCCGAGCAGCACGGCGAACAGATCCAGCGAGATCGCGCCGAGGATGTCCGGGCGGCTGCGGATAAAGCGAATCCCCGCCAGCAATGAGTCCAGCGTCGCCTTGCCCTTGTTCAACGGGGTCTGTCGTGCGGGCAGGTTGAGCATCAACGTGCAGGCAATCACGTACAGAACGACGGTCGGGCCATACACCCAGACGCTGCCGAAGGCATAAAGCAGACCGCCAAGCGCCGGGGCGACGATGGTTGCCGATTGCTGCGCCGACTGCGCGGCGGCGACCGCCCGTGGGAACAATGCGCTGGGTACGATACTTGGCAACAGGGCCTGAGTCGTTGGCATCTCGAACGAGCGCGCGGCGCCGAGCAGGAACGCCAGGATAAAGATCATTTCCCGGGTGACGTGATCGGTAGCGCTGCCGATGGCCAGTGCCAGGGCGATCAACGCCTGCAACGACTGACAGATTGCTGCGACCTTGCGCCGGTCGTAACGGTCGGCAACGTGGCCGGTGTGCAGCATGAACAGCACCCGTGGGGCGAATTCCACCAAACCGACCAGGCCAAGGTCGAGCACGTTGCCGGTCAGTTGATAGAGGTTCCAGCCGATGGCTACGGTGAGCATCTGGAAACCGCTGGCGGTGAAGATCCGGGCAAACCAGAACGCAAGGAAAGGACGATGGTGGCGTAACAGCAAGGGCTCTTGGCTGGGCATCTGCGGGCCGGTCTTGATCGAGGGGAATCGCGAGATTATCACCAGTTTGTAACAGGAAGTTGCTATGACAAAAAAATTAGTTAGCCAGACATCGATTTTTCCGGACCCGGATACCTGACCCGGCCAGGGATGTATTTCAGGGCGTTGCCAGAACTGTGAGGCAACTTGTCACGCGGCAAAAGACCACGCGGTTCCCCGTCGGAAATGGGACTACTCTTTCTACGTTGATTGATCCAGATCAAGACCCTTCGCGGAACCGATCCCGGACCCGTCGGCAGACTCCCTGCGTCGCGATGCCTGTAAAAAGAAGAACGAATCCGAGTTCGCCGCACTCCATACCCGTGGGGGCAGTGGTTCAAGGCCGCCAGCCTTGGAACCGTTATCTGATAGAGGAAAGCTTATGTTCGGTTTAGAGGCACTAGATCTCGCCCGAATCCAGTTCGCGTTCACCATCTCGTTCCACATCCTGTTCCCGGCAATCACCATCGGTCTTGCGAGCTATCTCGCGGTTCTGGAAGGCCTGTGGCTGAAAACCGGCAACGACACCTACCGCGATCTCTACCATTTCTGGTCGAAGATCTTTGCCGTCAACTTCGGCATGGGCGTGGTCTCGGGGCTGGTCATGGCCTACCAGTTCGGCACCAACTGGAGCCGCTTCTCGGACTTCGCCGGTTCCGTCACCGGACCATTGCTGACCTACGAGGTGCTCACGGCGTTCTTCCTCGAAGCCGGTTTCCTCGGAGTGATGCTGTTCGGCTGGAACAAGGTCGGACGCAAACTGCACTTCTTCGCCACGGTGATGGTTGCCATCGGCACTCTGATTTCGACGTTCTGGATTCTTGCCTCCAACAGCTGGATGCAAACGCCTCAGGGCTTCGAGATCGTCAACGGTCAGGTGATCCCGACCGACTGGCTGGCAATCGTGTTCAACCCGTCGTTCCCGTATCGCCTGATGCACATGGCAACTGCCGCGTTCGTCGCAACGGCGTTCTTCGTCGGCTCGTCGGCGGCCTGGCATCTGTTGCGCGGCAAGGACAACCCGGCGATCCGTACCATGCTGTCGATGGCGATGTGGATGGCGTTGATCGTTGCGCCGATCCAGGCAGTCATCGGCGACTTCCACGGCCTCAATACCCTCAAGCATCAGCCGGCGAAAATCGCCGCGATCGAAGGCCACTGGGAAAACGTCGGTAACGAAGCGACGCCGCTGATCCTGTTCGGCTGGCCGGACATGAAAGAAGAGAAAACCAAATATGCCGTCGAGATCCCGTACCTCGGCAGCCTGATCCTGACCCACTCGCTGGACAAGCAAGTCCCGGCGCTCAAGGAATTCCCGCCTGAAGACCGGCCTAACTCGACCATCGTGTTCTGGTCGTTCCGGATCATGGTCGGCCTCGGTTTCCTGATGATCTTCACCGGCCTCTGGAGCCTGTGGCTGCGCAAGCGCGACACGCTCTATACGTCGCGGCCGTTCCTGTACCTGGCGTTGTGGATGGGGCCGTCCGGCCTGATCGCGATCCTGGCGGGCTGGTTCACCACGGAAATCGGTCGTCAGCCGTGGGTGGTCTACGGCTTGATGCGCACGGCGGATGCGTCCTCCAATCACAGCTTCATGCAGATGAGCATCACGCTGATCATGTTCGTGGTGGTGTATTTCGCGCTGTTCGGTGCGGGTCTGGGCTACATGATGCGCCTGGTGCGCAAAGGGCCGAAGACCGACGAAGGCAAGGAAACCAACGACGGTGGTCCTGGCCAGAAACGCACACCGGCCCGTCCGTTGTCCGCTGCCGACGATGATGGCGCCGAACACGACCGCAGCCTGACCAAGGAGATTTGAATCATGGGTATTGATCTTCCGCTGATCTGGGCCGTGATCATCATCTTCGGGATCATGATGTACGTGGTCATGGACGGCTTCGATCTGGGCATCGGGATTCTCTTCCCGTTCATCCCCGGCAAGACCGACCGCGACGTGATGATGAACACCGTCGCCCCCGTATGGGACGGCAATGAAACCTGGCTGGTACTGGGCGGTGCGGCGTTGTTTGGCGCGTTCCCGCTGGCCTATTCGGTGGTGTTGTCGGCGCTCTACCTGCCGCTGATTTTCATGCTGATCGGGCTGATTTTCCGTGGCGTGGCGTTCGAGTTCCGCTTCAAGGCCAAAGACGCCAAGCGCCACTTGTGGGACAAGGCCTTCATCGGTGGTTCGGTGGCGGCAACGTTCTTCCAGGGCGTGGCGCTTGGCGCGTTCATCGACGGCTTGCCCGTGGTCAACCGGCAATATGCCGGTGGTTCACTGGACTGGCTGACGCCGTTCACGCTGTTCTGCGGCGCTGCGTTGGTGGTCGCGTATGCCTTGCTCGGTTGCACCTGGCTGATCATGAAGACCGAAGGCAAGCTGCAGGAGCAGATGCATGACCTGGCGCGCCCGCTGGCCTTCGTGCTGTTGGCAGTGATCGGCATCGTCAGCCTCTGGACGCCACTGGCCCACCCGGAAATCGCGACACGCTGGTTCAGCATGCCGAACCTGTTCTGGTTCATGCCGGTGCCGATCCTGGTGCTGGTGACGATGTACGGACTGACTCGCGCCGTGGCACGCAATGCCAACTACATGCCGTTCCTGCTGACCCTGGTGCTGATCTTCCTCGGCTACAGCGGTCTGGGCATCAGCCTGTGGCCGAACATCGTGCCGCCGTCGATCTCGATCTGGGACGCTGCCGCACCGCCGCAGAGCCAGGGCTTCATGCTGGTGGGCACGTTGTTCATCATCCCGTTCATCCTGGGTTACACCTTCTGGAGCTACTACGTGTTCCGCGGCAAGGTCACCCATGAAGACGGCTATCACTAGGGCTGATCACGATGGCGCCGACCGCGGCGCCATCTCCCTCAACCGGAGGATGCAAGCATGAGCGGCAAACACTCCCTGCACGACATTGAAGAAGCCGAAAAAAAGCCGCTGTGGCAGCGGCTCGGCTGGCTGGCCATGATCTGGGTCGGCAGCGTCGGTGCCTTGTTCATCGTCGCCAGCCTGATGCGCATGTTCATGAACGCCGCAGGCCTGACCACGCACTGAAATTTCCCATCCCGTCGCCTTGCGGCACGGATTTTTGACCCTCCGGCTGGAGGGTTTTTTTTGCCCGGATTATTTGCGTGCCTTGAGAATCACGAATTTCGGCGTGGCTGCGACCTGCTCCACACCCCGGAACAACCGCGCCAGTTTGCTGTGATAACCCAGGTGACGGTTGCCGACAATGTACAGCGCACCGCCAACGACCAACGCTTCGCGGGCCTGCTGGAACATGCGCCAGGCGAGGAAGTCGCCGACCACCTGTTGCTGGTGGAACGGCGGGTTGCACAGCACCACGTCCAGCGACTGCGCTTCCTGCCCGGCCAGACCGTCGCCGGCGCGCACGGTTACGTCACGTTCGCCCAACGCCGCGCGCCAGTTTTCGGCGGCGGATTGCACGGCCATGAACGATTCGTCCACCAGCGTGTAATGCGCGTCGGGGTTTTGCAAGGCGCTGGCAATGGCCAGCACGCCGTTACCGCAGCCAAGATCCGCGACTCGCGCTGAGCCGAGGTTTTTCGGCAGGTGTGGAAGGAAGGCGCGGGTGCCGATGTCCAGCCCTTCACGGCAGAACACGTTGGCGTGGTTGAGCAGTTCGATGGCCGGTTCGTCGAGGCGATAACGGGTCGGATAAGGCGAGACAGCCGGTGCCTTGGCCTCGGGCGTGGCGATCAGCAAGCGTGCCTTCTTCACCGCCAGCGAAGCCTGAACCGGGCCGATGTAGCGTTCCAGCAGATCACCGGCGGCACGGGGCAAGTGTTTGACCATCGCTGCCGCCACAACTTGTGCACCGGGCGCCAGTTGACCTTGCAGGCGGATCAGTTGTTCTTCCAGCAGCGCGAGGGTTTTCGGTACACGGATCAGCACCCGGTCGAATGGCCCGATCAACGGCTCACTGGCGGGAATGCCGTGCAGAGCATCGAACGCCTGGCCATTGCGCAACAGGTTCTTTTCCAGGCCCTGAAACGCCAGGAACGAATCACCGCTGGTGCTGACCTGCACTTTGCCCAAGAGGCTGATGGCCAGCGCGCCGAAACTGTCGTTGAGTACCAGAACCCGTGTCTCGACCGGCAGATTCTGTTCAGCCAGATGATTGAGCAGGTATTCGTCAGCCGCATCGAAGGCTTGCAGCGGTTCGTTCTGCTGTTCGGGCTGGCGGATCAGATCAAGCTGGGCGAAGGGCGTATCGAGCAAAGGCATGGGGCGGGGACTCTGGGTAATCGACGGGTGTCCCGCGGCCCAGGGTATCGTGCGGCGGAACCGTCCGAGTGGACAGCGGCGCGAAGATACGCGTCATCACTCAGGAAGGTCGCAAATGGTACTTTTTTTTCGACGGCAATACTTGTTTGATTTAAGGGGGGCGACTAGATGATCCCGGCCTTGGCGGCAGCAATGACTGCGGAAATCTTGTTGCAGACGTTCAGTTTTTCTGCTGCTTGAGTAATATGAAAGTAAGCGGTCCGCGGGCTAATGCTCAGGATTTTCCCGACTTCTTCGGCTGTCTTGCCGAGCGCACAGAGCTTCAGCACTTCGATCTCCCGCGCAGACAGACGAGGCTGCTTGGCTTTCTCGGGTCGCGAAGGAAGCGTACGGGCGAACAATTCGCTCAGATGACTGGTGACGTAAAACATATAGCCAAAATGTTCGTACAACTCGATCGACGTGATCGGACAGTGAGGCCGGGCCAGGCTGAGAATGCTGCACAGACCGCTTTCTTCGTGATGAAAGGATTGCGACCAGCCGTGTTCCAGTCCCTGTTCTTTTAACGACTCCCACAACTCTGGTGTTTTTGAGAATAGTTCTTTGCTCCATGTAATGGGCAGCATTGAATGGTTGCAGTGTGCTACTACCGGATCAAATTCGTAGTGCTTTTCTTCTTCATATTGCTTATTCCAGGCTTGAGGGTAGTTATTGATACGCAAGGGCTTTGGCAGTGTGTTTCGATCAGGCGAGCTGACTGAAACTCCACAAAACTGGAAGCCTATGTTTTTGGCAAATGTCAGCAGAATCGGGTAAGCAGTGTCGACTCTCGTGGCGAAAGTCAGCTGCTTGATCTGCGACTCCTTCCAAATTTCCATTTGAAGATTCTCCGAGATTTTCCGCAGGGGTGCGATCTTGGATCCAAGAGTCGTGCACGAAAACGAGTGTAGGACGTTTCCTATCCAGGCGTTTGGAACTTTTTGCTCTTACAGTGGGCTTAAATTAATCGTTTGTGATTAGCCGTATATATTTATTAAATGCAATTCATCATTTAAAGATCTGAATTGTGTCAGTGTGCCAGTAATTTTTTGCGTTAGTTTCTCATTGGGAACTTGAATGAGCGTTTAATCACTACAGTTTGTAGGTTTTTTATCAAACACCATTGCGTGACACTATGGTCATAGCCCAAGGAGTTGCCGATGACCGCCAGCGCAGAAAAATTCAGTCGCCAGACCTTGCTTGATGTACAGCCGTTGACTCCGAGCCTGTTCACATTGCGTACGACCCGAGACGCTGGCTTTCGCTTTCGCGCCGGGCAGTTTGCCAGGCTGGGAGTGACCAAGGATGACGGTACTACGGTATGGCGGGCCTATTCCATGGTGTCTTCGCCGTTCGATGAGTTCCTCGAGTTCTTTTCCATCGTGGTGCCCGGCGGGGAGTTCACCAGTGAGCTGAGCCGGCTCAAGGCAGGCGATACGTTGCTGGTGGACCGCCAGGCCTTCGGCTATCTGACGCTGGATCGTTTTGTGGACGGCCGGGATCTCTGGCTGTTATCCACAGGTACCGGGGTGGCGCCGTTTCTGTCGATCCTGCAGGACTTTGAAGTGTGGGAGAAATTCGAACGGATCATCCTCGTCTACAGCGTGCGGGAGGCGCGGGAGCTGGCTTATCAGCAGCTGATCGCCGAACTCATGCAGCGTGACTACCTGGCCGAGTACGCTCACAAGTTCCAGTTCATCCCCGTGGTGACGCGCCAGTCACATGCCGGAGCCCTGAACGGGCGCATTACCACCCTCATCGAAAACGGGGAGCTGGAGCAGGCGGCAGGTGTGGCACTGGATCCAGCCCATTCGCGGGTCATGCTCTGCGGCAATCCACAGATGATCGATGACACCCGGGCACTGCTCAAAGAGCGGGGCATGAGCCTCAGCCTGACGCGGCGGCCAGGGCAGGTGGCGGTGGAAAACTACTGGTAAGGAAACGGCGCCTCCAGGCGCCGTTTCAGTCTTCAAGGCCGGTTGTTCTGGGCCTTGAGCAGATCGCGGATCTCACCCAGCAGCTCTTCTTCCTTGGTTGGCACTGGCGGCAGGGTCGGAGCGACGGCCTCTTCGCGTTTCAGGCGGTTGATGGCTTTGACGCCCATGAAAATCGCGAAGGCGACGATGATGAAATCCAGAATGCTCTGGATGAACTTGCCGTATGCCAGCACTACCGCAGGGGCTGTGCCTTCAGCCGCCTTGAGGGTGATGGCCAGGTCACTGAAGTCCACCCCGCCGATCAGCAGGCCGATTGGCGGCATGATCACATCACCGACAAACGACGACACGATTTTGCCGAAGGCCGCACCGATGATGATACCGACGGCCATGTCGACCACATTGCCTTTGACCGCGAAGGCCTTGAACTCGCTGAGCACGCCCATAGTTATTTCCTTGTTACAGATGAGTTTGGTGTACGCAGTGTAAATCAGCAAAACGCGTCCTGCGCGCAACACCTTCTTACAAAGCCCGTTTTTATCGACACATCAATTCGCAATTAGTTTGCAAAGTGCCACTAATCGCGCGCGGAATACGCCTCAAGCCGCTGATTCCGAAGAAAAAATATTCAATCACGGCGTTGTGATCTTTCTATTTAGGTTTGGCGAATCGAGCTTCTAGCCTCTGTCTGGCGCACCTGGATGCGCCTCAAAAAACAGAGGAACCTGAAATGAATTCCACACTTGGTTCAGGGATTATTCCCTATCGCCGTACTGTCGGCGTATTGGCCGCCGGTCTGTTGACCCTTTCCGTGAATGCCGCACCGCTGACCCGTGACAACGGTGCGGCGGTTGGCGACAACCAGAACTCGCAAACTGCCGGCGCCAACGGCCCGGTACTGTTGCAGGACGTGCAACTGATCCAGAAGCTGCAACGCTTCGACCGCGAACGCATTCCCGAACGCGTCGTGCATGCCCGGGGTACCGGTGCTCATGGCACGTTCACCGCGACCAACGACTTGAGTGATTTGAGCAAGGCCAGGGTGTTCTCTGTCGGCCAGGTCACTCCGGTGTTCGTGCGTTTCTCTGCGGTGGTTCACGGCAACCACTCCCCGGAAACCCTGCGTGACCCACGGGGGTTCGCGACCAAGTTCTACACTGCCGATGGCAATTGGGATCTGGTGGGTAACAACTTCCCGACGTTTTTCATCCGCGATGCGATCAAATTCCCGGACATGGTGCATGCCTTCAAGCCCGATCCGCGCACCAACCTGGACGATGACTCGCGCCGCTTCGATTTCTTCTCCCATGTACCGGAAGCTACCCGCACCTTGACCGAGTTGTATTCCAACTCCGGAACCCCGGCCAGTTATCGGGAGATGGACGGTAACAGTGTGCACGCCTACAAGCTGATCAATGCCAAAGGCGATGTGCATTACGTGAAGTTTCATTGGAAAAGTTTGCAGGGGATAAAAAACCTCGATCCAAAGCAGGTCGCGAAAGTTCAGGGTCGTGATTACAGTCATATGACCAATGATTTGGTAACAAATATTTACAATGGCAACTTTCCGAAGTGGGACTTGTACATTCAGGTTCTGAAACCGCAAGACTTGTCAAAGTTTGATTTCGATCCTCTTGATGCAACCAAGATCTGGCCCGGTATTCCGGAGCGAAAAGTTGGACAAATGGTCTTGAACCGTAATCCTTCGAACGTCTTCCAGGAAACTGAACAAGTGGCCATGGCACCCTCGAATGTTGTGCCGGGAATCGAGCCATCTGAAGACCGTCTGCTGCAAGGCCGGATATTTGCCTATGCCGACACCCAGATGTATCGCCTTGGCGCCAATGCCCTGCAATTGCCGATCAATGCTGCCAAAACCGCCGTCAATAATGGCAATCAGGATGGCGCGATGAACACCGGCGCGAGCCATTCGGGTGTCAACTACCAGCCAAGCCGTCTGCACCCGCGTGAAGAAACGCCAGGTGCGCGATACAGCCAGACCGCTCTGCAGGGCAGCACACAACAGGCGAAGATCCAGCGCGAACAGAACTTCAGGCAGGCCGGTGATCTGTATCGCTCGTTCAGCAAGAAGGAGCGCCAGGATCTGATCGAGAGTTTCGGCGGTTCGCTGGCAAGCGCCGATGACGAGAGCAAGCACATCATGCTTTCCTTCCTCTACAAGGCCGATCCGGAGTACGGCGCCGGTGTGACCAAAGTGGCCAAGGGTGACCTGGATCGGGTCAAGGCGCTGGCGGCCAAACTGGTCGATTGACAGTGCCCCTTTCAAACCCCGGCAATCGCCGGGATTTGATCGACAACAGCGCCGCGCGTCTGGCCAGCGGGGAAATCCGTACCGCTGCGCCGCGCTGATCGGTGAAGGCTGCGTTATCATCGCGGTTTTTGCCGGGGGTTCAGATGGCCAAGGCCAAGCGCATGTACGGCTGCACCGAGTGCGGCGCAACCTTTCCCAAGTGGGCCGGGCAGTGCGGCGAATGCGGCGCCTGGAACACCCTGACCGAAACCATGGTCGAGAGCGGCGGTGCCGCCGCCCCGAGCGGGCGCACCGGCTGGGCCGGGCAGCAGGCCCAGATCAAGACCCTGGCCGAAGTCAGCATCGAAGAGATTCCGCGTTTTTCCACAGCCTCCGGCGAGCTCGACCGAGTGCTCGGCGGTGGTCTGGTGGACGGTTCGGTGGTGCTGATCGGCGGCGATCCCGGCATCGGCAAATCGACGATTCTGCTGCAGACCCTGTGTAACCTCGCCAAGAGCATGCCGGCGCTGTACGTCACCGGCGAGGAATCCCAGCAACAAGTCGCCATGCGCGCACGTCGACTTGGGCTGCCGCAGGATCAACTGCGGGTCATGACCGAAACCTGCATCGAAACCATCATCGCCACCGCCCGCCAGGAAAAACCCAAGGTGATGGTGATCGACTCGATCCAGACGATCTTCACCGAACAACTGCAATCTGCACCGGGCGGCGTGTCCCAGGTGCGCGAAAGTGCGGCGTTGCTGGTGCGCTACGCCAAGCAAAGCGGCACGGCGATTTTCCTCGTTGGCCACGTAACCAAGGAAGGCGCACTGGCGGGCCCGCGCGTTCTGGAACACATGGTCGACACCGTGCTGTATTTCGAAGGCGAGTCCGATGGCCGGTTGCGCCTGCTGCGGGCGGTGAAAAACCGTTTCGGCGCGGTCAACGAATTGGGCGTGTTCGGCATGACCGACAAGGGCCTGAAAGAAGTCTCCAATCCTTCGGCGATTTTTCTCACCCGCGCTCAGGAGGAAGTCCCGGGTAGCGTGGTGATGGCAACGTGGGAAGGCACCCGACCGATGCTGGTGGAAGTCCAGGCGCTGGTGGATGACAGTCACTTGGCCAATCCGCGTCGGGTGACGCTGGGTCTGGATCAGAACCGTCTGGCGATGTTGCTGGCGGTGTTGCATCGGCATGGCGGCATTCCGACCCACGATCAGGATGTGTTCCTCAATGTGGTCGGCGGGGTGAAAGTGCTGGAGACCGCGTCCGACCTGGCGTTGATGGCCGCCGTCATGTCGAGCCTGCGCAACCGTCCGTTGCCCCACGATCTGCTGGTGTTCGGTGAAGTCGGCCTGTCTGGCGAAGTGCGCCCGGTGCCGAGTGGTCAGGAGCGTTTGAAGGAGGCCGCCAAGCACGGCTTCAAGCGCGCGATCGTGCCCAAGGGCAACGCGCCGAAGGAAGCGCCGGCAGGGTTGCAGATCATTGCGGTGACGCGCCTGGAGCAGGCGCTGGATTCACTCTTCGAGTGATCAAAGCTCCATCAATGCCCCAAGCTCCCGTTCGAGCTCGGCCTCATCCCCGAGGTTGAGCTCGATCAGGCGACGCAGGCGCTGGATCGATTCCAGGCTGATGTGCCGGCACTGGAAGCCCAACTGGCCGTGATTGTCGTGCGCCAGTTGCACATCCATCTGGATGTCGGTGTCGTCGCTCAGGTGAATGTCGACGTTGAAGTCCTGCGTTTCATCCCCCAGCCACGGCTCCGGCCGTTCGATCAGCAGCCCTTTGAGCGAGAGGTCGATCAGCTTCACCGGCCAGATGTACTCGCCCTGGCTCAATTCGGTTCTGGCATCGAACGCGATACGTTTGAAGCGGCGACGCTCGGACGGGTGCTCGCTCATGGCGCAATCCTCTGGACGGTTCGCTGACTATAGACCCGCCACGTCGAGTGTTGCCAGTCAGGCAGGGCGTCCGACCAATGTCGGGGTATGGCCTTTGCCGCCAGTAGCGCTAAACTCGGGGTGGCTGTCTTTCTTGTCCACCCTGGCTGGAATAATAAAATGAAAAATAATAATAGCCCGCTGCGCCACTTACCCTGGCTAGTGCTGGCAATCGTAGGAGCGTGCGCCCTGGGCGTAGTGGCATTGCGCCGAGGCGAGGCGATCAACGCCTTGTGGATCGTGGTCGCCGCGGTGGCCATTTATCTGGTTGCGTACCGTTACTACAGTCTGTTCATCGCTAACAATGTGATGCAACTCGATCCACGCCGGGCCACCCCCGCCGTGCTCAACAACGACGGTCTGGACTACGTGCCGACCAACAAACACATTCTCTTCGGACACCACTTCGCGGCCATCGCCGGCGCGGGACCACTGGTCGGCCCGGTACTGGCGGCGCAGATGGGTTACCTGCCCGGCACGCTGTGGCTGATCGCCGGCGTGGTGTTGGCGGGCGCGGTGCAGGACTTCATGGTCCTGTTCATGTCCACCCGTCGCAACGGTCGTTCTTTGGGCGACATGGTGCGTGAAGAAATGGGCCGCATCCCCGGCACCATTGCCCTGTTCGGCTGCTTCCTGATCATGATCATCATCCTCGCGGTGCTGGCGCTGATCGTCGTAAAAGCCCTGGCCGAGAGCCCGTGGGGCATCTTCACCGTGATGGCGACCATCCCGATCGCGATGTTCATGGGCATCTATATGCGCTACATCCGCCCGGGCCGCATCGGCGAGATCTCGGTGATCGGCGTGATTCTGCTGCTCGGCTCGATCTGGCTCGGTGGGCAGATTGCCGCTGACCCGGTGTGGGCCAAGGCTTTCAGCTTCACCGGCGTGCAAATCACCTGGATGCTGATCGGTTACGGCTTCGTTGCCGCTGTGTTGCCGGTCTGGCTGATCCTCGCCCCGCGTGACTATCTGTCCACGTTCCTGAAGATCGGTACCATTATCGCCCTGGCGATCGGCATCCTGGTCACCATGCCCGAGCTGAAAATGCCGGCGCTGACCCAGTTCGTCGACGGCACCGGCCCGGTATGGAAGGGTGGTCTGTTCCCGTTCCTGTTCATCACCATCGCGTGCGGTGCGGTATCGGGCTTCCACGCACTGATCTCGTCCGGCACCACGCCGAAGCTGCTGGATAACGAAACCAACGCCCGTTACATCGGTTACGGCGGCATGCTGATGGAGTCGTTTGTGGCGATCATGGCCATGGTTGCCGCTTCGGTGATCGAGCCGGGCGTGTACTTCGCCATGAACAGCCCGGCTGCCGTGGTCGGCGGTGATGTGGTGGCCGTGGCGACCGCTGTCAGCAACTGGGGTTTTGCAATTACCCCGGATGCGCTGCAAGCGGTAGCGCACGACATCGGCGAAACCACCATTCTGGCCCGTGCCGGTGGTGCCCCGACCCTGGCGGTCGGTATCGCGCAGATACTGCACAGTGTCCTGCCGGGTGAAAACACCATGGCGTTCTGGTACCACTTCGCGATCCTGTTCGAAGCGCTGTTCATCCTGACCGCAGTAGACGCCGGCACCCGTGCCGGGCGCTTCATGCTGCAGGATCTGCTCGGCTCCTTCGTACCGGCACTGAAACGTACCGAATCCTGGACCGCCAACCTGATCGCCACCGCCGGTTGTGTGGCGATGTGGGGCTGGTTGCTGTATCAGGGCGTGATCGATCCGCTGGGCGGCATCAACACCTTGTGGCCGCTGTTCGGTATCTCCAACCAGATGCTGGCCGGTATCGCGCTGATGCTCGGCACCGTGGTCCTGATCAAGATGAAGCGCCAGCGCTACATCTGGGTCACCCTGCTGCCAGCCGCCTGGCTGCTGATCTGCACCACGACCGCAGGCTTCATCAAGCTGTTCGACGCCAACCCGGCCGTGGGCTTCCTGTCGCTGGCCAAGAAGTACAGCGATGCACTGGCCGCAGGGCAAGTGATAGCACCGGCCAAGAGCGTCGAGCAGATGCAGCACGTGATCTTCAACGCTTACACCAACGCAACGCTGACCGCGCTGTTCCTGTTCGTGGTATTCGGCATCCTGTTCTATGCGCTCAAGGTCGGCATCGCTGCCTGGGGCAAAAAAGAGCGTACGGATAAAGAATCGCCATTCCAGGCCCTGCCGGACGCGTAACCAGAGGATTGCACCATGTTCAATGACCTGAGTCGCCTCGGTAAATACCTCGGTCAGGCCGCGCGCCTGATGGTCGGCATGCCCGACTACGACACGTACGTCGAGCATATGCAAACCAAGCACCCGGACAAACCGGTGATGAGCTACGAGATGTTCTTTCGCGAACGTCAGGAAGCCCGTTACGGTGGCAAGGGTGGGCCGAAGTGCTGTTGAGCCGCTGATCGCGGTTCACCAGAAGTGAGGTGGGAGCAGGTCTTTCGGCCTGCTCCCATTTTTATTTGTGCAATTGAAGGAGATCGAGTTTGTCTTCTCCCATCCCGGTCACGGTGCTCAGCGGTTTCCTCGGCGCCGGCAAGACCACCTTGCTGCGTCATCTGTTGAAAGCCGAGCACGGTCTGAAAATCGCCGTGATCGAAAACGAATTCAGCGACGCCGGCATCGACACCCAACTGCTGGGCGACGAGCCGGTGCAGGTCATGACCCTGGCCAACGGCTGCGTCTGCTGCACCATCCACACTGACCTGACCAAAGCCCTGTACCTGTTGCTCGAACGGCTGGACAGCGGCGAAATCGCCTTTGATCGCTTGGTCATCGAGTGCACCGGCCTGGCCGACCCGGCCCCGGTGGCGCAGACGTTTTTCATCGACGAAGAACTGCGCGAGCGTTACCTGCTCGACGGCATCATTACCCTGGTGGATGCCGCTCACGCCGAGCTGCACCTGACCCAGACCATCGCCCAGGCGCAGATCGGTTTCGCCGACCGCTTGCTGGTGAGCAAGACCGATCTGGTGGACGAGGCCGCATTCACCGCGCTCAGCGAGCGCCTGACGCGCATCAACCGTCGTGCGCCGATCCGCGTGGTCGAACACGGCAATATCGATCTGTCCGAATTGCTCGATGTGCGCGGTTTCAACCTGAATGCCGATCTGGGCGGCGGGGTGAGTCTGCGGCCGGTCAGCAAGGCGCCGTCCATCGACCGGATTTCCAGCCTGGTGCTGCGTACCGATCAGCCGCTGGATATCGATCAGCTCAGCGAGTTCATGAACGAATTGCTGGAAGAACACGGCAAGCAACTGCTGCGCTACAAGGGCGTGCTGAACATCGCCGGGGAAGATCGGCGGTTGGTGTTCCAGGGTGTACTGAAGTTGTATGGCTTCGACTGGGACACCGAGTGGGCGGAAGGCGAGGCGCGGGAAAGCGTGATCGTGTTTATCGCCGACGATTTGCCGGAAGAGAAAATCCGGGCGGGGTTTGCCAGGGTAGCGGCGAACTGAGTCCGCCGCTGTCTCAGTGCATGGAACCGCTGAGAATCGTCTGTTCCAGATGATCCAGATGACGGTTCATCAGCGACACCGCCTCGGCGGCGTCATCACGCTCGATCGCCTCGACGATCCGGGCGTGATCCTGCCAGCCGCAACAGCTGTGCGTGGTTTCAGTGCATCGCGCAATCGCCAGTGAGGTCAACGGCACCAGAGTGCCGAGAAAATGCGCCAACGGTGCATTCCCCGCCATGTTCGCCAACTGCAAATGAAACTCCCCGGACAGGCGAATCGCCGCCCCGCGTCGGTCTTTATCCACAGCCTGGCGCTCGCGTTCGATCAAGGTTCGCAGGCGCTTCAGATCTTCAGCCTGCGCATGCTGGCAAGCCAGTCGCACCAGCGTGTTCTCGGCCAGACGCCGGGCGTGCAAGGCCTGACGGGTCTGCTCGGCGTCCGGTGCGGCAACCCGTGGTCGATGGTTGGCCCGCAGCACGATGATCTGCTCATGGGACAGTTGGGTCAGCACCCGACGCACATCGGCGCGGCTGACACCGAACATGTGCTTCAGGCTCTCTTCGGTAAAACGGCTGGCGGCATCGAGGCGCTGTTCGAGGATTGCGTCGAACAGTCGCGGATACAGATCCTCCACCGGCGCTTGCAGGCGGGAGAAGGGCAGGGCCGCCGAGGTCTGGCGAGGGTGCGACGGCGTGGCAAGACTGTTCATGGCCGGTCTCCAGTGTGAGGCGTTTCAGGTGTTCAGGTTGTCATCCGGAATATTCAGTTCGATGCCCATGCGCTGGCCTTCACGCAGGATGTGCCGGCGCATTTCGGCGCTGGCCTGAGCGCTGTTCTTGCTGCGGATCGCGCGCACCACGGCTTCGTTTTCCTCTAGGCGTTCGGCCAGATGTTCAGGCGAGTTGCGCAGCACTTCGGCGCTTTGTTTGAGGGCGTTGCTGGTCTGTTGCACCACGCTCTGGAAAATCGGGTTAGAGGTCAGGGTGAACAGTTCTTCGTGGAAGGCGATGTAGGCGCTGACCCCGGCCTCGCTGTCGCCGGCTTCGAGGGCCTCGCGCATGTCCATCAAAGTCAGGCGCAGTTGCCCGACTTCCTTGCTGCTGATCGACTGCGCCACCAGACCGACGATGAACGGTTCGAGGGTGTAGCGCAGTTGCAGCACGTCTTCGAGGCTGGCACCGGCCACGGCGCTGTCGTGGCTTTGGCTGTCACTGGCCTGGGCGTCGAGCACCACCACGCCTTTGCCCGGCATCGAACGCACCAGGCCGAGGGTTTCCAGCACGATCACCGCTTCGCGCAGGCTCGGGCGGCTGATGCCCAGTTGTTCGGCCAGTTCGCGCTGGCCCGGCAGCATCTCGCCGGAGCGCCACTGGCCACGGGCGAGGGCGGCCCGGAGTTTTTCGACCACTGAGTTGACGACGGTTGATGTAGTAATCACGTGTTCGCTCCATGAGCCGTGCCTGCATTTGCGCAGGCACGGCGGTCATTCAGAATTCTTTGGCCGCCGCTTGAGCGGCCGTTTTTCTCGGCTGAAAGTTATAGCCCTGCTCGCCGTTGAGCACCTTGTTCGCCCGTTGCACATCGATGTCCTTTTCCCAGCGGGCGATGGCCACGGTGGCGACGCAGTTGCCGATCAGGTTGGTCAGCGCCCGGCCGATGCCCATGAACCAGTCCACCGCCAGCACCAGCACCAGACCGACCACCGGAATCGCCGGGATGGCCGTCAGCGTCGCGGCGAGAATCACCAGCGCCGAACCGGGAATACCGTGGGCGCCTTTCGAGGTAATCAGCGACACCAGCAGAATCGTCAGCAGATCGGTCATGGCCAGCGGCGTGCCGGTGGCGTTGGCGATGAACACGATGGCCAGGGTCAGGTAGATCGAAAAACCGTCGAGGTTGAACGAGTAACCGGTCGGAATCACCAGCCCGACGGTGGAGCTGCCGATGCCCAGGTGTTCCAGTTTGCGCATGATCTGCGGCAGCACGGCGTCGGAGGATGCGGTGCCCATGACGATCAGCAGTTCTTCGCGCAGGTACTTGAGCAGCGGCCACATGCGCAGGCCGGAGGCGCGCATCACCAGACCGAGAATCACGCTGACGAAAGCGATGCACGTCAGATAAAACAGGCCGACCAGACTGCCCAGATGTTGCAGGGAGTCGAGGCCGTATTTGCTGGTGGTGAAGGCGATGGCACCGAACACACCGATCGGTGCCAGACGCACGATCATGCCCATGATGCGGAAGATCACATGGCTCAGCTCGTTGATCAGCCGCGAGATTCCGGATGCCGCCTCGCCCACCAGATTCAACGCGCTGCCGAACAGTACAGAAAACAACAGCACTTGCAGGATGTTGTTGTCAGCGAAGGCGCCGAGTACCGAGGTCGGGATCAGGTCCATCAGGAACTGGGTGGTGGTGTGCATGTGCTGGCCGCGTTCGGCGATGTCGCCCATGTCAGCGGCGGACAGCTGCTCCAGATGGATGTTGGCGCCGCTGCCGATCCCGGTGCTGAACGCGAACACCAGACCGATCACCAGCGCGATGGTGGTCAGCACTTCGAAGTAGATCACCGACTTGAGGCCGATGCGTCCGACCTTCTTCAGGTCGCCGGCGCCGCTGATGCCGCTGACCACCACGCAGAACACGATCAGGCCGATGAGCATCTTGATCAGTTTGATGAAACCGTCGCCGAGCGGTTTGAGCTGGGCCGAATATTCAGGAAGGGTCAGCCCGCAGACGATGCCGAGCACCAGTCCGAGAACCACTTGGAGGAAGATTGAACGCGAGCACCATCTGAGCATGGGAGGAATCCTGGTCGGTGTCCTGGCTGCCGTGCGCGGGGCGCATCAGATTCAGGACTTAATTATTGTGGTCTTACCGGTATGTCCAGTGCGGGTGCAGTCTAGGCGCTGTTTTTTACGGATCGCAAGTGAAAAATGACGAATTGGCATGACCGGTCTGACCAGTTGGGCGTAATGCCCCGACCTTGAGCCATTCGCAGTCCGAAACTTTTTTGCGGGCGAAAAAAAACCGGCCATCACTGGCCGGTTTTTCATGCTGCGGTTTTAACGTCGCAATTAAGCGCCGTATACCGGCAGTTTCTTGCAGATGGCTTTGACTTTCTCACGAACGGCGTCGATCACCGCTTCGTTGTTCAGGTCAGCCAGGATGTCGCAGATCCAGCCGGCCAGCTCTTTGCACTCTGCTTCCTTGAAGCCGCGAGTGGTCACAGCCGGAGTACCGAAGCGCAGGCCGGAAGTGACGAACGGGGAGCGTGGATCGTTTGGCACGGAGTTCTTGTTCACGGTGATGAACGCTTTGCCCAGAGCGGCGTCGGCGTCTTTACCGGAGATTTCCTGCTTGATCAGCGACAGCAGGAACAGGTGGTTTTCAGTACCGCCGGAAACCACGTCGAAACCGCGCTCGATGAACACGCCGGCCATGGCCTGGGCGTTTTTCACCACTTGTTGCTGGTAAGCCTTGAACTCAGGCTGCAGTGCTTCCTTGAAGCAGATCGCCTTGGCGGCGATCACGTGCTCCAGCGGGCCACCCTGGGCGCCCGGGAATACCGCAGAGTTCAGCTTCTTCTCGATGTCGGCGTTGGCGCGAGCCAGGATCAGGCCGCCACGTGGACCGCGCAGGGTCTTGTGGGTGGTGGTGGTCACGACGTCAGCGAAAGGAACCGGGTTCGGGTAGACGCCAGCGGCGACCAGACCGGCCACGTGAGCCATGTCGACGAACAGGTATGCGCCAACCTTGTCGGCAATGGCGCGGAAGCGCGGGAAGTCGAGGATCTGCGAGTAGGCAGAGAAACCGGCCACGATCATTTTCGGCTTGTGTTCAACAGCCAGGCGCTCGACTTCGTCGTAGTCGATCAGGCCGTTGGCGTCGATGCCGTACTGGATGGCGTTGTACAGCTTGCCGGAGGAGGAAACGCTGGCGCCGTGGGTCAGGTGACCGCCGTGAGCCAGGCTCATGCCCAGGATGGTGTCACCGGCCGACAGCAGGGCCAGGTAAACAGCGGCATTGGCCTGGGAACCGGCGTGCGGCTGAACGTTGGCGTAGTCGGCGCCGAACAGTTCCTTGGCGCGGTCGATGGCCAGTTGCTCGACAACGTCGACGTACTCGCAACCGCCGTAGTAGCGCTTGCCCGGGTAGCCTTCGGCGTATTTGTTGGTCAGTACCGAGCCTTGAGCTTCCATCACCGCTGGGCTGGTGTAGTTCTCCGAAGCGATCAGCTCGATGTGTTCTTCCTGGCGCTGGGCTTCTTGCTCCATGGCGGCAAAAAGATCGGCGTCGTACTTGGCAATAGTCAAATCACGGCTGAACATGGCGGTCCTCAAGGATCGGGGGCAGAAAAGGGGGGCATTCTAACCCAACGGGTTTTGGATGGCATATGAAACGACATCATGTCGCAGACAAGTGGCGTTCATGACCAGATATGTGGCGTCCGTGCCGGCCTTTTCCTGGCCAGCCGGTTCGCACAATAGCCGGGTTGGCGGCAGGATTCCGTGATCGACATCAATCCCTGTGGGAGCGAGCCTGCTCGCGAAGGCCGCCCCGCCGATTTTCAGTCGAACATGAACAGCGCGTCATTGCTGAACTGCGCCTCGAAGCGGGTGGCCGGCATCGGTCGCCCGAACAGATAACCCTGAACCTCGTCGCAACCGTGCTCGCGCAGGAAGTCCAGTTGTTCATGGGTTTCCACGCCTTCGGCGATTACCGCCAGGTTGAGGCTGTGAGCCATGGCGATGATCGCCCGGGCAATCTGCGCGTCCTGCTCGCCGGACGGCAGGCCGTCGACGAAGGTGCGGTCGATCTTCAGCACATCGATCGGGAATTGCTTGAGGTAGTTCAGCGACGAGTAACCGGTGCCGAAGTCGTCGACCGCGATGCTCAGGCCGAGGTTCTTCAGGCCGGCAAGGATCTGCATCGCTTCGCTGACTTCGCGCATCAGGATACTTTCGGTCAGTTCCAGTTCCAGGCACGCCGGCGGAAGGCCGGTTTCCTTGAGAATGGTAGCGATCCGCGTGCCGAGCTGGCCGTCGGAGAACTGCCGGGCGGAAATGTTCACCGAGACCTTCGGCACGCGCACGCGGCTCTGGTGCCAGGTCTTGAGCTGACGACAGGCCTCGCTGATGACCCAGTCGCCGACGTCCACCACCAGTCCGAGTTCTTCGAGCACCGGAATGAAATCCCCCGGCGGCACCAGCCCGCGACGCGGATGACGCCAACGCAGCAGGGCTTCGGCGCCGGTCAGGCGTTTGCCGTCGCCGCTGAACTGCGGCTGGTAATACAGCACGAATTCGTTCTGCTCGAGGGCGTGGCGCAGGTCGCTTTCCAGTTCCAGGCGTTCCAGCGCACTGGCGTTCATGTCGGCCTGATAGAACTGGAAGTTGTTCTTGCCGCGCTCCTTGGCGTGGTACATCGCGGTGTCGGCGTTCTTCATCAACTGACTGAGTTCGTTGCCGTCCTGCGGGCTCAGGGCGATGCCGATACTGGCCGTGACGAAGAACTCGCGACCCTCCAGTACGAACGGCCGCACCAGGCTGCCAAGAATCTGCTCGGCCACGTGGATCGCACGGTTCAGTGCCATTTCGCGGCTGGAACGGTGTTGCAGGAGCAACGTGAATTCGTCGCCGCCCATCCGCGCCACGGTGTCGTCATCGTCGACGCAGGCTAGCAGCCGGGTGGCCATGTCCTTGAGCATGCGGTCGCCGGCGGCGTGGCCGAGGGAGTCGTTGATCGGTTTGAAACGGTCGAGGTCGAGGAACATCAGCACCACCCACGACTTCTGCCGGTCGGCCGATTGCAGCGCGGTGTGCAGGCGATCCTGGAACAGCGTGCGGTTCGGCAGGTGGGTCAGGGCGTCGTAGTAGGCGAGGCGGTGAATCCGTTGTTCGCTGGCCTTGCGCTCGCTGATGTCGCTGAAGAAGCACACATAACTGGCCAGATCGCCTTCGTCATCGAGCACCGCAGTGATGCCTACCCACGCCGGGTAGTGCTCGCCGTTGCGCCGCTTGAGCCAGACCTCACCTTCCCAGGTGCTGTGCTGATGCAATTGCTTGAGCACGTAGCGCAGGTGCGCATCCTGCTGTTCGTCGACGGTGAGCATGTTCGGCAACTGGTCGAGCACTTCGCTCACCGCGTAGCCGCTGACGCGACTGAACGCTTCGTTGGCCTGCACGATGTAGCCGGCCGGGTCGGTGATCAGGATCGCCGAAGTCGAATGCTCGAATACCGTGGCCGCCATGCGCAGGTCTTTTTCGGCGCGGCGCTGCTGGCTGATGTCGCGACCGACACCGAGCACGCCTTCGAACGCACCGTGCTCATCCCACACCAGTACCAGGCGCAGTTCGATCGGGATCTTGCGGCCATCGGCGCGCAGGCAGTCGAACAGGAACATCTGGGTCTGCACCTGACTGCGCAGGATTGCCAGTTGCTCGGGCTTGTCCAGGGCTTTGCTGACCCGGTCCATCAGGTGATAGATACCGTTGAGTTGCTGCGGGTTGGCGATGGTCGACTGCCAGCCGTTCTGGAAAATCCACTCGGCGTCGTAGCCCAGCACCGCTTGCACCGACGGGCTGACGTAGTTGAGCGACAGCTTGCTGTCGGTGGAGAAGATCACGTCGCTGATGCTTTCGGCGAGCATCCGGTAGCGTTGTTCACTGTCACGCAGGGATTCGCTGGCTTCGATCTGCTCGGTGATGTCCTTGGCCACACCGATGATCCGCGTAACCTGATCGTGTTTGTCCCGGGCCAGCGCCTGTTCGCGGATATCGAAACGCCGCCACTTGCCGTCGCGATGACGGAAGCGCAACTGGCATTGCAGCAACTGGCTGTAACCGGCGTGACGCTGCATCTGCCGCGAGCGGTGGTAATAGTCGGCGTCTTCGGGGTGCAGGAGGATTTCCCAGAAATACTCGCCCATCTGGTGCAGTTCGCTGCGGTTGTAACCGAGGGTCTGGCCCAGGTGGTGGTTGCTGAAAATCATCCGCTGGCTGATCACATCCTGCACGTACAGGTGATCCGGCACGGTACGCACCACGTCCGACCAGAAGCCCTCGCGCTCCAGCAGCGACAGTTCGATCAGCTTGCGGCTGGTGATGTCGTTGATGCTCAGAATCACGGCTTTGTAGTCGTGTTGCTCATGAGGCAGGCGCAGCACCAGCCACAGGTGCTGGTCGCGGCCGTTGATGTCCGGCAGTTTGATTTCCAGTTCCAGCTGCTTTTGTTGCTGGAGCACGGCGTCGAGCACCTGATTGCCGATGGCGCACTGACTGTGCGGGTGACCGTCGATCAGCAGCTGCCAGGCGTGGTCGCAGGAATTGACGTTGAGCAGTTGCAACGCCACCTGGTTGACCTCGGTGACTCGCAGTTCCTGCAGCAATTGCTGACGCTGTTGCGGCTGGTCGAGCCAGGCCTTGAGCTGGTCGCTGGTCTGGATCTGGGCCTTTTCGAAAACCTGTTTCAGTCCCGAAAGATCCAGCACGCACAGGGCCACACCGGTGCCTTCGAAAATGTCCTGATAACGGCGGCGTCCTTCATGCACCTGGCGCTGGCGGCGGCGCATGTTCAGCAAGGCAATGAACGGCAGCAGGGACAGCGCCAGGCCCAGCAGGCATTTGCCGATGAACGCCGGCAGAAGTTCCTCGAGTACGTGTTGCCGGTCGAACAACCCGCGCAGTTGCCAGTCGCTGCTGCTCAGGGGCACGGTCAGCACGCTGTTGGCCAGATCTTCGGGTGTCAGGGTGCTGGCCTTGGTGGAAGGAAGGCCTTCGTCGCGGCTGATGATCTGGTGATTGATGCGGTTTTCCACCAGCCACAACGGGCGGATGCCGGTCTCGCCCTGTTTGGTCAGCGAGGCAAAGAAGGTCGGGGTCAGGCGCAGCGCCCAGTAGCCGCGCGTGCTGCCGCTGGCCTGATGCAGCAACAGATGAACCACCGAGCCGTCATCGGCGTTGCTGAAATAATGTGCCTGGGCGTGGCTGCGGCGCACCAGATCGCTGAGGTAGTCGGCGTCCTTGCTGTCGGTGGCGCTGTCGCTGAGGATTTTTCCCGACGGGCTGAGCAAAGCCATGCTCTGCAGGTCAGGCAGGGATTTCTGCAGCTTGCGCAGCAGCGCCTGCTGTTCGTCGGCAGACTGCGGCTGTTCGACGATCGGTAGCAGATTGAGCGCGATCTGCGCATTCAGCGACATGTTCAGGCTGACTTGCGAGGCGAGATCGGCGGTGTAATCGATGGTGTACTGACGCTGGTTTTTCTGGGTTTCGCGCAGTTGATCGAGCAGTTGCCAGAACAGCAACGCCAGCAGCATCAGCACCAGCGTCGCCAGCGCGCCTTTCAATGTTCCGCGCAGGGACGAGCCGGGCGCCGGTTGGGTGCTGCTCACAGAGGCTGGCGGAGTGACATTGGACAAGCTGTAATCCTGCGGTTTGGCTGGACTGGCGCGACGTGCACTATAAGCCGGACGCCCAAAGGGCGGCTAGCATGCCTTGAGTTGTGGCGAAGTGCCAGCCCCGCTCGGCTGGACTGCCTTCTGTCATTAAGGTAGCTTTGCCGGTTACGCGGGAGCGTTCCAGCTCCTAGACTTTCCGCGCGCACGCATTGATATCTTCTAGTGAACGACGCGCACGGTCTGGCCGGGCATTGCCTGTGTCCCAATCATTCATCAGTCACTGACCCAAGGTTCTCCATGGCTCAATACGTCTTCACCATGCATCGGCTGGGCAAAGTTGTTCCGCCGAAGCGGGAAATCCTGAAAAACATTTCTCTGTCCTTCTTCCCGGGCGCCAAGATCGGCGTACTCGGCCTCAACGGTTCGGGTAAGTCCACGCTGCTGAAAATCATGGCCGGCGTCGACACCGAATTCGAAGGCGAAGCGCGCCCGATGCCGGAACTGAACATCGGTTATCTGCCGCAAGAGCCGCAACTTGATCCGACCAAGACCGTGCGTGAAGTGGTCGAGGAAGCGGTCAGCGTGATCAAGGATGCGCAAGCGCGTCTGGACGAGGTCTACGCCGCCTACGCCGACCCGGACGCCGACTTCGACAAGCTGGCCGCCGAACAGGCCAAGCTCGAAGCGATCCTGCAGGCCAGCGACGGTCACAACCTGGAGCGTCAACTGGAAGTCGCCGCCGATGCGCTGCGTCTGCCGGCCTGGGACGCCAAGGTCGAACACCTGTCCGGTGGTGAAAAGCGTCGTGTGGCCCTGTGCCGTCTGCTGCTGTCCGCCCCGGACATGCTGCTGCTCGACGAACCGACCAACCACCTGGACGCCGACTCCGTTGCGTGGCTCGAACACTTCCTGCACGACTTCCCGGGCACTGTGGTAGCGATCACGCACGACCGTTACTTCCTGGACAACGTCGCCGGCTGGATTCTGGAACTCGACCGCGGCGCGGGCATTCCTTACGAGGGCAACTACTCGGGTTGGCTGGAAGCCAAGTCCGATCGTCTGGCCCAGGAATCCAAGCAGCAATCGGCCCACGAAAAAGCCATGAAAGAAGAACTGGAGTGGGTGCGCAAAGGCGCCAAGGCCCGCCAGTCGAAATCCAAGGCACGTCTGCAGCGCTTCGAAGAAATGCAGTCGCAGGAATTCCAGAAGCGTTCGGAAACCAACGAGATCTACATCCCGGCCGGTCCGCGCCTGGGCGACAAGGTCATCGAATTCAAGAACGTCACCAAGGGCTACGGCGATCGCGTGTTGATCGACAACCTGTCGTTCTCCATGCCGAAAGGCGCCATCGTCGGCGTGATCGGCGGTAACGGTGCCGGTAAGTCGACCCTGTTCCGCATGCTGATGGGCAAGGAAACCCCGGACTCCGGCAGCATCGAGATCGGCGAAACCGTGCAACTGGCCTGTGTGGACCAGAGCCGCGAAGACCTGGACGGCAGCAAGACTGTGTTCCAGCAGATCTCCGACGGTTCCGATCAGATCCGCATCGGCAACTACGAGATCCCGTCGCGTACCTACGTCGGTCGCTTCAACTTCAAGGGCGGCGATCAGCAGAAGTTCGTCAAGGACCTGTCCGGTGGTGAACGCGGTCGTCTGCACCTGGCGCTGACCCTGAAGGAGGGCGGCAACGTCCTGCTGCTCGACGAACCGTCCAACGACCTCGACGTTGAAACCCTGCGTTCCCTGGAAGAAGCCCTGCTGGACTTCCCGGGCGCCGCCATTGTGATCTCTCACGACCGGTGGTTCCTTGACCGCGTCGCGACGCACATCCTGGCGTACGAAGACGACTCGCAGGCGGTGTTCTTCGAAGGCAACTACACCGAGTACGAAGCCGATCGCAAAAAGCGCCTCGGCGAAGCAGCGGCCCAGCCACACCGGGTACGCCACAAGAAACTGGCCTGATTTCAGGTTGGTTGCATGAAAGAGCGGAGCCTTCGGGCTCCGCTTTTTTTTTGCCTGCAATCCGCCGTGATTTATAGCGTGTGTACTATTTGTTTTCATAAATGCGACATTTTTGTCTGTTGCTGTGTACAGATCGTTTGTTACAGTCCGGCTCAATCTCTTCCAACGACAACAAATTTGCCGAGACTTTTCCCATGATCGAATCCGTCGAATCCTTCCTCGCCCGTCTGAAAAAACGCGATCCGGATCAACCCGAATTCCACCAGGCCGTCGAAGAAGTCCTGCGCAGCCTGTGGCCGTTTCTCGAAGCCAATCCGCACTATCTGACCTCGGGCATTCTGGAGCGCATCTGCGAGCCGGAGCGGGCGGTGGTGTTCCGGGTGTCGTGGGTCGACGATCAGGGCAAGGTGCAGGTCAATCGCGGCTTTCGCATCCAGATGAACAGCGCCATCGGCCCGTACAAGGGCGGCTTGCGTTTCCATCCTTCGGTGAATCTGGGCGTGCTGAAATTCCTCGCCTTCGAGCAGACCTTCAAGAACTCCCTGACCTCGCTGCCCATGGGCGGCGGCAAGGGTGGTTCGGACTTCGATCCGAAGGGCAAGAGCGACGCTGAAGTCATGCGTTTCTGCCAGGCGTTCATGAGTGAGCTGTACCGCCACATCGGCGCCGACGTTGACGTGCCGGCAGGTGATATCGGTGTTGGTGCACGGGAGATCGGTTTCCTGTTCGGCCAATACAAGCGCCTGAGCAACCAGTTCACCAGCGTGCTGACCGGCAAGGGCATGACCTACGGCGGCAGCCTGATCCGCCCGGAAGCCACCGGTTTCGGCTGCGTGTATTTCGCCGAGGAAATGCTCAAGCGCCGCGAGCAGACCGTCGAAGGCAAGCGCGTGGCGATTTCCGGATCCGGCAACGTCGCGCAATACGCGGCCCGCAAAGTGATGGACCTGGGCGGCAAGGTGATTTCCCTGTCCGATTCCGAAGGCACGCTGTATTGCGAGGCCGGCCTGAGTGAAGAGCAGTGGCTGGCGCTGCTGGAGCTGAAAAACGTCAAGCGTGGGCGGATCAGCGAGTTGGCGGCCGCGTTCGGCCTGGAGTTCCGCGCCGGTCAATTGCCATGGTCGTTGCCGTGCGATATCGCACTGCCATGCGCCACCCAAAACGAACTCGACGCCGAAGCTGCCCGCACCCTGCTGCGCAACGGCTGCATCTGTGTGGCCGAGGGCGCGAACATGCCGACCACCCTCGAGGCTGTGGATATCTTTATCGAGGCGGGCATTCTGTTCGCGCCGGGCAAGGCATCGAATGCCGGCGGCGTGGCGGTCAGCGGTCTGGAAATGTCGCAGAACGCCATGCGTCTGCTGTGGACGGCGGGTGAGGTGGACAGCAAGCTGCACGGGATCATGCAGTCGATCCACCACGCCTGTGTGCATTACGGTGAGGAAAACGGCCGGATCAACTACGTCAAAGGCGCGAACATCGCCGGTTTCGTCAAAGTCGCCGACGCGATGCTGGCGCAGGGCGTGGTTTAAGCACTGTGGTTCAAGAGCGATCGATGCGGATCACTTCAATCAGTTGATTGCCGGCCGGACGCTGCCACAGCACTTCGTCGTTGAGTCGCGCGCCAAGCAGCGCGCGGCCCAATGGTGACGCCCAGTTGATCAGGCTGTTGGCGGCATCGGCCTGGTCTTCGCCGACCAATTGCACCCGGCGCTCGGTGTTGTGTTCGTCGGCGTAGGTGACCCAACTGCCGATCTGCACCTTTTCGTTGGAAGTCGGGGCTGGCGCAACCTGAGCGCTGCCGACCCGCTGATTGAAATAGCGCAAATCCCGTTCGAGATCGGCCAGCCGCTGTTTGTCAGCCTGTTCGCCCATGGCCGTCTGTTCGGCGTGCAGCGTCTGCAGCTCGGCGACTTTCGCCTGCAACTGGGCAAGCCCCTGCGGCGTGACGTAATTGGGCTGCGTGCTGACCTGCCGTTCGACCGGCTGATCGGCTTGCGCAGCGGCGTTGTCTTCGTTGACGAAAGCACGGCTCATGGTGACCTCCTGTGACAACCGTTGGGCCATGGTCGCAGGCTAAAGGTTTCGCCGGATGTCTGGAAACGACCTACTGCGAACGATAAGCCCGCGCGGCGCCCTGATCTTTCTGTTGCTGCCAGGCCCGCTCGCGCTCGTCCCAGTGTTCGTTGCGATACTCCTCGCGATCCTTGTTTTCCAGCATCGCCTGACACTGGCGGAAACCGTCGCTCCAGCCCTCGGCGTATTGCGGATCCTTGAGATAGCGCGGCACGTTCTTGCGAAACTCGCCGCTGATCGAACCGGCCGCCTGACGACCGCTGATGCAACCGTCATCGAAACCGTCGGCGAACGCCGGTGGATAACCCTTGGCGATCAGATCTTCGTGGGTGCTTTGACAGCCACCCAGCAACAGCAACACACCCAGCAAACCCGCACACCGCCACATCTGACTCTCCCGCGCCGTTCTCCGGCTTACAGGGAAAGTCTAGAAGCGGATTCGTCGACGGGGTGTGAAAGGAAGATCAAAACCTCAGTAGTGATACCACTTCACTTCCAGCATCACCTCGGTTTCCGGTGTTGCCAGATGGCTGAATTCACGCTGGGCACTCAGGCGCAAACCCAGGTTGCGGGACAATTCCCACTGTTGATTCAGGCTCAGGCTGCGGCGCACTTCGCCGTTGAAGAAGTAATCGCCCTTGGCCTCCACGCTGAGATTGCCCAATGGGTTTTTCCACAACACGCCGGTATTGAAACCACCTGCGGGGGAAACGAATTCGGCGAAATCATTGTTGTGTTCAACGCGCACGGTGCCGAGGGCAAATCCCAGTACATCATCTCCCAGCGCCCAGGTTCCACCGCCGCCACCGTTGACATGGCTGACCAGCGTTTCGTCATCATGCTTGCCCGGCACCCGCTCCAGACCGCCGGTGACTTGCCACGACAACGGGTGCAGCAGCGCATTGCGTGGCGTCAGTGAGCGGATGGTCGCCAGATCCAGTTGCTGGAACTGCCAGTGATTGCCTTCGTACTGGCGAAGTTTCATCTGCAGGATTTCGATCTGCGCGCCGAGGGGGAAACTTTCGGCGTTGTCGTTTAGGTCGTGATAGGCCATGCGCAAGCCGTACTCGCCGAATGCGCGGTCGCCACGGGTGCCGAGACCGGCCTGCCAGGTGCGGGACTCGTGGCCGTCCTCAGGAAGCCCCGGTTGCGGGATTTGCAGCTCCGGCGCCGGGTTCTTGTTGATCGCCCGCAGCAATTCGAAACTGCGCTGCGCTCGCTGCGGATCGCGCTCCTGGCCGTTGGCGCGGTAGCGTTCCAGTCGATACGCCGCGTCGACGATCAGTGCTTGCCGGTCCCGGGGCAGGGCCTTGAAGGCCGGGTCCTGCAATTGCTGCTGGTCGGCGCTGACTTTCAGCACCCAGTCCTGTTCCTCGCCGGTCAGTGGCTCGGCGCGGCTGAGCAATTCACGCTCGCGGGACGGGCGGTATTCGATGTGCTCGACCAGTCCGGCTTCTTTCACCGCTTTGACGGTGTCGGTGGGAATCGCGGTCAGCGGGAATTGTTCGGTCAGACGCAGGCTCGGACGCGCGACCTGCAACAGTTCGAGCAGGCGATAGGAGCAGTTTTCGTCGAAGAAGAAATAGTCGAACTGAATCTGCTTGAGCTCCCACACATGCTCGACCATGCGTGCGGTTTCGGCTTGTGTCAGGTTGAGCCGGTATTCCCACAAATCGCGGTTTTCCAGGCTGCGGTATTCCGAGAGTTTTTCCTGATACGGCACCAGAGCGAACAGCCCCGGATAACCGCCCATCAGGCCTTTCCAGGCATACAGGATGCTGTTGTCCGAGCCTTCTATGTAGGCGCCGAAGTTGATCGCGTAGCTGAGCAGCGAGGTCTTGTCGCTCTGCACATCGGCTTGATCGATGCGCAGCAGGGTGTGGCCGAACATCGACGACGGGCTGTTGAGATAGGCCGCCGGAAAAATCATCACCGCACTGTGGGGCGAAACATCCTTGAACCATTTCTTGAATTCGGCGCAGTCCGGCGTCGGCAGGTCGGTCAGGTTGAGCTGATCTTTCAGCCAGCGGGTGCGGGCCGGGTAGACGCATTGGGCGTGTTGCTCACCAAGACTGGCTGGGGCGTACAGCGCCTGGACCGTGGCCGCCAGTTCATGGTCGGGGTGTTCGTTGCCGTCGGCGGCGAGGAAGAACTTTTTGTCGCTGACGTAGCTGCGCCAGCCGCCGAGCTTGGCGGTCTCGTAATGGCCGAGGGAAATCCAGAAGCGGTCGTTGGCCAGTTGCTGCAAACGTTGAGGGTCGATGTGGGGCGCGGCGGACAGCGGGGCGCAGACACACAGCGCCAGCCAGGCAAGGCGTTTGAGCATAGGTGGCAACTTAAGTCGAAAGAAACAAAAGACCCAGGGAGGGCGGGCCGAAAAAACAAAACCCGCTTCCCGAAAGAAGCGGGTGGGGTCGAGCTTAAGCCTGAGTCGCGTACTTGGCCAGACGAGGGTCTGCTTTCAGCACGGCCAGGGTGTTGGTATGCACGTCTTCGGCGGTCACGTCAGCCTTGCTGAAGATCTGCTGGAAGTGCTCGTGAGTGACGGCGGCGAAGTGCGCACGGTCTTCCGGCGCAACGCCCAGTACCACGGCATAGGTCGTCAGCGCTTCGCCGTTGCCTTTTGCCATGTCTTCGGACAGCTCGTTCATCATGCCATTCATGGCAAACCAGGATTTGCCGCCGTAGGTCAGCGAGGCGTTGGTGGAGCAACCGTTGGTGCCGGACGTCATGCCGAACGTGGCGTTGCCCGAGGTGCCGTTGGTGGTGGATGCCAGGAAGTGAGCCGGGGTGCCACGCTGACCTTCGAACAGCATGTTGCCCCAGCCGCAATCCGGACCGCCTGGCGCCTGAGCCATGGCGTTGATGGATACAGCGGTGAAGAGAGTACCGAGAAGAATCCGTTTCATAGCTTTGTTCTCTTTTATGTGCGTACCAATGGACAGGGTTCTGGCCCCGCTCTCTACATCAAAACGCCACTTGGCGAGTTTTCGTACAGACCTTCTGGCGCCAGTGGGCCGGTATTAGTTCCAGCCGCGCATTTTGGAGTTTAGGCAGGTTCCCGTGGTTCCGTGATTTTTTGCAGCATATTCGTGATCCGGCCCGGTTTTGCGGGGCCGGCCGCGGGGTTGGCCGGTTGTCTATGCTTTGTCGTGTGGCGCGCCTTGCCAGTGGGGCACGGGCAGCGCCAGAATGCCGCTATCTGCCCCGCCTGATTGTTAAGGAAGCCCGATGCCTGATCCTGTTGCTGCCAGCTTGCGTCTAGCGCCCGAAGCGCTGACCCGTCCGTTTTCCGCTGAACAGTTCAGCTTCACTACCACCAATGATCTGGAGCCCTTTCGCGGTGTGCTTGGCCAGGAACGTGCGGTCGAAGCCTTGCAGTTCGGTGTGGCCATGCCACGCCCCGGTTACAACGTATTCGTCATGGGCGAGCCCGGCACCGGCCGTTTCTCGTTCGTCAAACGCTACCTGAAGGCCGAAGGCAAGCGCCTGCAGACCCCGGCGGACTGGGTCTATGTCAATAATTTCGACGAGCCGCGCGAACCCCGCGCCCTGGAACTGCCATCGGGCAGCGCCGCGGCGTTCATCGGTGACATCAACGGCTTGATCGACAACCTGCTGTCGACATTTCCCGCGGTGTTCGAACACCCGTCCTACCAGCAAAAGAAGAGCGCCATCGACCGCGCCTTCAACCAGCGCTATGACAAGGCACTGGACGTCATCGAGCGTCTGGCCCTGGAAAAAGACGTCGCCCTGTACCGCGACAGCAGCAACATCGCGTTCACCCCGATGCTCGAAGGCAAGGCGCTGGACGAGGCTGAATTCGCCCAGTTGCCGGAGTCCGAGCGCGAGCGTTTCCACGAGGACATTTCCGGCCTCGAAGAACGCCTGAACGAAGAACTCGCCAGCCTGCCGCAGTGGAAGCGCGAGTCGAGCAACCAGTTGCGTCAGCTCAACGAAGAAACCATTACTCTGGCGTTGCAGCCTTTGCTCGCACCGCTGTCGGAGAAGTACGCGGAAAACGCCGCGGTTTGCGGTTATCTGCAAGCGGTGCAGGTCTATCTGCTGAAAACCGTGGTCGAGCAACTGGTGGACGACAGCAAGACCGACGCCGTTGCACGCAAGCTGCTGGAAGAACAATACGCGCCGAGCCTGGTGGTCGGCCATCCGGCCAGCGGCGGTGCGCCGGTAGTGTTCGAGCCGCATCCGACCTATGAAAACCTGTTCGGCCGAATCGAATACACCACCGATCAGGGCGCGCTCTACACCACGTATCGCCAGTTGCGCCCGGGTGCGCTGCACCGCGCCAACGGTGGTTTCCTGATCCTCGAAGCGGAAAAGATGCTCGGCGAGCCATTCGTATGGGATGCGCTCAAGCGCGCCCTGCAATCGCGCAAGCTGAAAATGGAATCGCCACTGGGCGAGATGGGCCGTTTCGCGACCGTGACGCTCAACCCGCAGTTCATTCCGTTGAATGTCAAAGTCATCATCATCGGTGCGCGTCAGCTGTATTACACGCTGCAGGACCTCGATCCGGACTTCCAGGAGATGTTCCGCGTCCTGGTGGATTTCGACGAAGACATCCCGATGGTCGACGAAAGCCTGGAGCAGTTTGCCCAGCTGCTGAAAACCCGCACTTCGGAAGAAGGCATGGCGCCGTTGACCGCCGACGCGGTGGCGCGTCTGGCGACTTACAGCGCACGTCTGGCCGAGCACCAGGGGCGTTTGTCGGCGCGGATCGGCGATCTGTTCCAGTTGGTCAGCGAGGCGGATTTCATCCGCCACCTGGCCAACGATGAAATGACCGACGCCGGCCACATCGAGCGCGCTCTGAAAGCCAAGGCCACCCGTACCGGACGTGTATCGGCGCGGATTCTCGACGACATGCTGGCGGGGATCATCCTGATCGACACCGACGGCGCGGCGGTCGGCAAGTGCAACGGCCTGACGGTGCTGGAAGTGGGCGATTCGGCGTTCGGTGTGCCGGCGCGGATTTCCGCCACGGTGTACCCGGGCGGCAGCGGTATCGTCGACATCGAGCGCGAGGTCAACCTCGGCCAGCCGATTCACTCCAAGGGCGTGATGATTCTCACCGGGTATCTGGGCAGCCGTTACGCCCAGGAATTCCCGCTGGCGATTTCCGCGAGCATCGCTCTGGAGCAATCCTACGGTTATGTCGATGGTGACAGTGCGTCGCTGGGCGAGGCCTGCACGCTGATTTCGGCCTTGTCGAAAACCCCGCTCAAGCAGTGCTTCGCGATCACCGGTTCCATCAACCAGTTCGGTGAAGTGCAGGCGGTGGGCGGGGTCAACGAGAAGATCGAAGGCTTCTTCCGCCTCTGTGAAGCGCGCGGGCTGACCGGCGAGCAGGGCGCAATCATTCCGCACGCCAACGTCGCCACGCTGATGCTCGACGAGAAAGTGCTGGCGGCGGTGCGTGCCGGGCAGTTCCACGTTTACGCGGTGCGTCAGGCGGATGAAGCGCTGAGCCTGCTGGTGGGCGAGCCTGCCGGTGAGCCGAACGAGGAGGGCGAGTTCCCGGAAGGCAGCGTCAACGCGCGCGTAGTGGAACGTCTGCGAGTGATTGCCGAAATGATCAGCGAAGAAGACCTGAAAGAAGCCGAGAAGGAACTGGCGCAGGAGGCACTGGCCGAGGCCAAGCCGGCGTAAGCCTGGGCCATCGTCAGACAAATGGGAGCCTTGTGCTCCCATTTTGTTTTGTCGCGAACGTCGGCAAAAGTGCCATCACTCTGGCGTCAATATCCACACAATGACCATTCGGCGCCTTCTGGTTCTGCACGGTTGGCGCGGCGGACTTTTCTTCTATTCTCAGCTCAAGGACATCGACAGTATCACGGGATCGAAACAGTCCTTCAGCAAGGGCTGAACACCGGCTTTACCGAGGGTCGCCGCCATGTCGCGCAACCTCTGCCTCACCCGTCAGTGCCTGGGTCTCGTGACCCGAATCGAATGCGCCATCAAGCCGTTGGCCGGCGATACCGGCATGTGGACTTTACTCTTCGCCGCCGGCATGGCCGGTGAACAACCTTCCGCCATCAAGGCCCAGGGCCCGTTCCACGGGCCGGTCGCCGCCGAATCGATCCTCGATACCATCGTCGAAAGCCTGACGATGCACGGCTACGAACTGGCCAATGATCCGCAGATCTGGTCCTTGCACCTGCAAGCCCAGCTGCGGCAGATCAACGGTGGGCGCGGACGCAATCTCGGCGTTTTCGATCATTAGCACCGATCAAGGCGCAGCGCCCTGGGTCTGCGCCTTCTCGAGCTTGACCTCAAAGCCGTACTGCACGGTGGCGAGGTCGGTTCGCTGATAGGTTTCCACCTGCGTCGGGCGGCCGTAGAAATAGTGCACGCCGAACAACGCCGGGCCTTCTGCGCCCGCGTCGTGGCTGACCGAAAGGATCTGCTTCAGGTAGTTGCCGCTGTCGTCCTTGACGAAGAATCGCCATTCGCTGGCCGGAAACAGTTTCAGGTCCACCACCAGTTCGTTGTTCCTGATTTCCAGGCCTTTGGGCAAAGCCCTGGCTTCGTAGGACTGCTTCGCCACGGTGGCGAGGAACAGGGGCATCGAACCGACGGCCACTGCCGGGGTTTCCGGAAACAGGTTCAAGTCATACGTGATGGTCGCTTGCAGCGGATCCACCTGATACGCCTCGGCCGGCAGTTCGATCGGCTCGTCGAGTTTGCCGTTGTGTCTTTCGGTGAAGAACGTCACCGGGCTTTCGCCGGGAGCCAGGTCGTCGCCCAGCAGTTCGTCATTGAAGGTCTTGCGGTGATCGAACTCGATGCGCGCGGCGCTGGGTTCTTCCACTGACTGGCGGATATGGATGCTTTTCTTCAGGTCGTCCTCGGTCAATGACGCACCCTTGAGCCAGTTGGGGGCCTGGTCGTCGTAGACGGTGATCGCCAGATCCAGCGGCTGCACGGTTTTCGCCGTGGTGTGCGAATCGAATTCGCGGATCGGCAGGTCCAGTGGCTTGCGGGTGACGGTCGCCTCGGAGAAGTCCAGCACGCTGACTTCAAGGGTGTCGATCGGGCCGTTGAAGTAAACCTTGTTGTAGCGGCGCGTATGCTGCTGTTCGAAGGTGCGCTGGTCGTCGTTCAGCTGTTTCTCGAGATCCTCGCTCCAGGCCTTTTGCTGTTGCAGGTGCGCCAGTTGCTTCTGGTAAAAGCCGACCTGCTCGGGGCTCTCGTTGATGGCGCCGGCGCGCACCAGATATTGCCCGGTCGTATCGCGGGCCTGGACAATCAGCGGATTGAGCGGCGTGCTGGCGACTTCCGGGGCAAGCGGCAGGCTGTTGCTGAATTCGACTTCGGCGTAGTTCTTTTCCAGCTTCAGCAATTTCACGCTGAGATTGGCTTCGGTCCGGGTCTGGCCGACATCTTTTTGGCCCAGATCGAAACTGTGCAGGCGTTTCGGGGCGATGACTTCCACCTGACCTTGAAGGCTTACGGGACGCGGCCGGGTTTTCTTGTCGACGTCCAGACCTTCGATGAACGGGTAGGTCACGGTCAGGTCATCGGGGTTGGTGACGTTGGAGCTGGACGGGCTCAGCTGGATGCCCGGATCGGTTTCCGACCATTCCGGCTGGTAGGCGATGACCCGTTTGTTGCTCAGGGTTACCGATTGCCATTCCACGCCATGGGGGAAGAGGAACCCGCCCGGAATGTTGAGGTTGAAGGGGAACACCGGCTGCAGGTCGGTCAGATAGTCGGAGCTGGCGTCCTTGTGCAGCACGAACAGACCGTTGATGAAGGTGTCGACCAGCGCTTGAGGCGTCGGGTAATGCTTGAGGACGCCGAGGGCGTCTTCACCGTATTCGGTCCTTGGCGGTTTGTTGTCGAGACGTTGCTGCGCGCGCTCCAGCAGCAGTAGCGAGCCGCCGAGTTCGGTCACGGCATCCTTGAGCTTGGGGTCGGTAATGGCGTCCAGCGACTGTTCGAACTGCGCGGTCTTCTGTTCGAGGCTGAGCGGGTGTTTTTTTTCTTCACCGGGTGAGCAGCCTCCGACCGATAAGGCGAGGCAAATTCCGGCAGTCATTAACGGCAATCGCACATCCATTTCCAGTCGTCCTGTCCACTGTCGCTGGGCTGTCAATGGTTTGGACACTAGCAGAAAAACTTTGACACACACACGCAGGTGGCGGATTTTCGGGCGGTTTCTGGCTGTCATGGGGGGCTGGTATACTCGCCGCCGATTACAACCCCCCTTGTGTGAGAGTCAATGGAACGCTTTATCGAAAATGCAATGTACGCCACGCGCTGGCTGCTGGCGCCGATCTACATCGGGCTGTCCCTCGGGCTGCTGGCGCTGGCATTGAAATTCTTCCAGGAAGTGTTTCATGTCATTCCCAACGTGTTCTCCATGGCCGAGTCCGAGCTGATTCTGGTGCTGCTGTCGCTGATCGACATGGCGCTGGTCGGCGGCTTGCTGGTGATGGTGATGATTTCCGGCTACGAGAACTTCGTGTCCGAGCTGAACATCGACGAAGGCAAAGAGAAACTCAGCTGGCTGGGCACCATGGACTCCTCGTCGCTGAAGATGAAAGTGGCGGCGTCGATCGTGGCGATTTCTTCGATCCACCTGCTGCGGATCTTCATGGACGCCAAGAACGTCGATCCCCAGCATCTGATGTGGTACGTGATTATCCACATGACCTTCGTGGTCTCGGCGTTTGCCATGGGTTACCTGGACAAGCTCACCAAGCACTGATGAGTTGTCGAAAGCTGTAACAAAACCGCCCGTCTGTTGCGAAACAGACGGGCGGTGTCGTTTGTGGCTTGTGCTTTGGTGCGCCGAGGCATATCCCTGTAGGCGTCCCGGCTCGCCACAGCGTGAGGTGCGTTCATGAACCTGCAAGAGTTGAATGCGTTTGCCATCGCCAGGAAGGTCGATGAGCTGAACCTGATCTCCATGGAGGGCGGAATCTACCTGCTCGAGGCGCGGATGCACGGCGCGGCGTACCCGTTGAGCGATCCCCAGGGCAAGATGCTGATGCTGCGTTCGGTGGAGCATGCCCGGGATGTCCTGCACAACTTTCCGGTGCTGCCGTTCAACCTGGTCCACACCTCGGTACACGACGAAATGTGCGGACTTGGTGCCAGTGCGGAAGAAAGCCTGAAAGTCCCGCTGGCCTGGCGCTCGGCACTGTAGGCCCGAGGGCCTGATCAATGGCGGAACATCTGTGCTAGTCTGCTCGCCCTTTTGGTTCCGGGCGCGCCGGGACGCGCTGTGCACGCACGGCATGTCCTGAGGCCGTCCGCACAGCGGAGCAGTGTCATGTCCGAAGTAAATCTGTCCACCGACGAAACCCGCGTCAGCTACGGTATCGGCCGTCAGCTGGGTGACCAGCTGCGCGACAACCCGCCACCGGGTGTCAGCCTGGACGCCATCCTGGCCGGTCTGACCGACGCATTCGCCGGCAAGCCAAGCCGTGTGGGTCAGGAAGAGCTGTCCGCCAGCTTCAAAGTGATCCGCGAGATCATGCAAGCCGAAGCCGCTGCCAAGGCTGAAGCCGCCGCTGGCGAAGGTCGTGCGTTCCTGGCTGAAAACGCCAAGAAAGACGGCATCACCACCCTGGCTTCCGGTCTGCAATTCGAAGTGCTGACTCAGGGCGAAGGCGCCAAGCCATCCCGTGAAGACAACGTGCGTACTCACTACCACGGTACACTGATCGACGGCACTGTGTTCGACAGCTCCTACGAGCGCGGCCAGCCTGCAGAATTCCCGGTTGGCGGCGTGATCGCCGGCTGGACCGAAGCCCTGCAACTGATGAATGCCGGCAGCAAATGGCGTCTGTACGTGCCGAGCGAACTGGCTTACGGCGCTCAAGGCGTTGGCAGCATCCCGCCGCACAGCGTTCTGGTGTTCGACGTCGAGCTGCTCGACGTTCTGTAATCCCGTTACCCTGCACAAGCGTGGCTTGTGCAGGGTTTCTCCGCCGTTCTCATACTTCGATCTTGTGATGCAGCTCACTGGTCGGGCGCAACGCCCGGGCATAGCAGAACAGGAACAGATTGCGTACCAGCTCCTTGAGCACCATCGGTTCGCTGGAACTCAGGCCGCTGACGTCCAGATCCCCTTGATCCTGCAATTCATGCAGGGCTTCTTCTTCCAGTACCGCGCAGACTTCACCGGTTTCCCGATGCAGGATCCTGAGGTACGGGTGCGGGCGATCCAGCCAGGCGTCGATCAAATAAGTCATGGTTCTCATCTCCATTGAAAGGGTTTCAATGAGAATAATTCTTATTAGTCAAATAGCAAGCGCCTATTGGCGGTTCGCGATTTTTTATGGGTAAAGATTGCGTAAGGTCAAAACGGCTGGCGTTTGGCTACTGCGTGGTTTTGCTGGGGATAGCGGGGGAGGGCGAAGCTCCATCCCACGGCGGGCGCGGGATGGATGGCAGCAGACTCAGACTTTTCTGACGAACTCGGATTTGAGCTTCATCGGGCCGATGCCGTCGATCTTGCAGTCGATGTCGTGGTCGCCGTCGCACAGGCGGATGTTCTTCACCTTGGTGCCGACCTTGACCACCAGCGAGGTGCCCTTGACCTTCAGGTCCTTGATCACGGTGATGGTGTCGCCGTCCTGCAGGACGTTGCCGACCGAATCTTTCTTCACGGCATCATCGGACGCCACTTCGGCTTCGCCGCCGGCAGACCACTCGTGGGCGCACTCCGGGCACACCAGTTGGGTGCCGTCTTCGTAGGTGTATTCGGAATTGCATTTCGGGCAGGGTGGCAACGTGCTCACTAAGGCTCCTTGGAGAGGGGATCGCTAAAAGTCGCACATTGTATAGGGTTTTAACCGTGGATGGCAGGCAACAAAAAACCGCAGGCTCCGAGAGAGGCTGCGGCTTCTTGATTGTGCGATGTTGATCAGTGCGTGCGGGCGACCGCGAACTCGCTCAGTTCAACCAGCGCATCGCGGTATTCGCTGGCCGGCAGCGCTTCGAGGCACTTGATCGCACGGGCCACGTAGTCGCGAGCCAGTTGCGCGGTGTATTCCAGCGAGCCGGACGCTTCCACGGCAATGCGGATGCTTTCCAGGTCTTCGATCCCGCCTTTCTGGATCGCCTGGCGTACCAGTGCGGCCTGCTCTGGCGTGCCTTCGCGCATGGTGTAGATCAACGGCAGGGTCGGCTTGCCTTCAGCCAGATCGTCACCGACGTTCTTGCCCAGGGTTTCGGCGTCGCCCTTGTAGTCGAGCAGGTCGTCGACCAGTTGGAATGCCACGCCGAGGTGATCGCCGAAGGTACGCAGGGCTTCGCTCTGCTCGGCGGTAGCACCGGCCAGCGCTGCGGCGCTATGGGTCGAGGCCTCGAAAAGCATCGCGGTCTTGCCGCGGATGACTTCCATGTAGGTTTCTTCGGTGGTGCTGGCGTCACGGACCTTGGACAGCTGCAGCACTTCGCCTTCGGCGATGATGCGCGTGGCCTGGGAAAGGATCTTCATCACCGGCATCGAACCCAGTTCGACCATCATTTCGAACGAGCGCGAGTACAGGAAGTCGCCGACCAGCACGCTCGGGGCGTTGCCCCACATGGCGTTGGCGGTCGAGCGGCCACGGCGCATGCCGGACATGTCGACCACGTCGTCATGCAGCAGGGTGGCGGTGTGCAGGAATTCGATGGTGGCGGCCAGCAGGCGCAAGTCGTCGCCTTCGCGACCGAGGGCCTTGCCGCACAGCAGCACTAATAAAGGACGCAGGCGTTTACCGCCGGCCGACGTGATGTAATCGCCGATTTTCGATACCAGCGGCACTCGGGAAGTCAGCTGCTTCTTGATGATGCCGTCGACGGCGCTAAAATCGTCCGCCACCGCGCGGTAGAAAGCTTGGGGTTGCATCAGCGACAGGTGCTCCAGAAGGGTTGCGCGGCATGCTAGGACCCACGTCCGGGCCTGTCAAGGCGCGATGGACGGCCCCTTGCATGACTCTTGTAGCTTGCGTACAATCGCGCACCCTGAACTTCCTGGGCAGCACCTGCCTTACGCAATTGCACTTGGGCCGTTCCAGCCCCATGCAGCCATGCCAGCCAATACCTCTTCTTATAAAGAGCTGGGTGAGCAGGATTATCGGAGAAATACCATGTACGCAGTAATCGTTACCGGCGGTAAGCAATACAAGGTCGCTGAAGGTGAATACCTGAAGATCGAAAAACTGGAAGTCGCTACTGGCGAATCCGTGACTTTTGACCGCGTTCTGTTGGTCGCCAATGGCGACGACGTGAACATCGGCGCACCTGTTGTTGCTGGCGCAACCGTCAAGGCTGAAGTGATCTCCCAAGGTCGTCACGATAAAGTCCGCATCATCAAGTTCCGTCGCCGTAAGCACCACATGAAGCGTATGGGCCACCGCCAGTGGTTCACCGAGATCAAAATCACCGGTATTCAGGCTTAATTACAGCCTAATTCCTCACTAGGAGAATTGAACTCATGGCACACAAAAAAGCTGGTGGTAGTACCCGTAACGGTCGCGACTCAGAAGCCAAACGCCTTGGCGTGAAGATGTATGGCGGCCAGGTCATCAAGGCCGGCAACATCATCGTGCGTCAGCGCGGCACCCAATTCCACGCTGGCTACGGCGTTGGCATGGGTAAAGATCACACCCTCTTCGCGAAAATCGAAGGCGTGATCAAGTTTGAAGTAAAAGGCGCCTTCGGTCGTCGTTACGTGAGCGTTGTCGCAGCCTAACTGCGAGAGTGCTGGAGAAGCCCTGTCTTGCGACGGGGCTTTTTCGTTTGTGGGGTGAGTCTCTTGCAAAGCTGTTTGTATGGGCTGCCGGCGTGCGATGCAGGTCGTGGATTGGGGTCGCTGCGCTCATTTTTGCAAGAGTCTTATGTCTTGATTGTTTTTCGGCTCGTCCGTACGGCGAGAGGCGTTGGTTATGAAGTTTGTTGATGAAGTATCGATCCGCGTAAAGGCTGGCGACGGCGGCAATGGCTGCATGAGTTTCCGTCGGGAAAAATTCATTGAAAACGGCGGTCCGAACGGTGGTGACGGCGGCGACGGCGGTTCCATCTTCATGATGGCCGACGAAAACCTGAACACCCTGGTGGACTACCGCTACACCCGGCACTTCGATGCCGAGCGTGGCTCCAACGGTGGCAGCACCGACTGCACCGGCAAGAAGGGTGAAGACCTGGTTCTGCGCGTGCCGGTTGGCACCACGATCATTGACTCTGCTACCCAGGAAGTCATCGGCGACCTGACCAAGTCCGGTCAGAAACTGATGGTGGTGCAGGGCGGCTGGCATGGTCTGGGCAACACCCGTTTCAAATCCAGTACCAACCGTGCGCCGCGTCAGACGACGCCGGGCAAGCCGGGTGAGCAGCGTGATCTGAAACTGGAAATGAAGGTTCTGGCTGACGTCGGTCTGCTGGGTCTGCCGAACGCCGGTAAAAGTACCTTTATCCGTTCCGTTTCGGCCGCCAAGCCGAAAGTCGCCGATTACCCGTTCACTACCCTGGTGCCAAACCTGGGTGTGGTCAGTGTCGACCGCTGGAAAAGCTTCGTCATCGCCGACATCCCGGGTCTGATCGAAGGTGCTTCCGACGGTGCGGGTCTCGGTATCCGTTTCCTCAAGCACCTGGCGCGTACCCGTCTGCTGCTGCACCTCGTGGACATGGCGCCGCTGGACGAAAGCAGTGCGCCGGACGCTGCTGAAGTGATCGTCAACGAGCTGATCAAGTTCAGCCCGTCCCTGGCGGAACGTGATCGCTGGCTGGTGCTGAACAAGTGCGACCAGATCCTTGAGGAAGAGCACGAAGAGCGCGTCAAGGAAATCGTTGAGCGTCTGCAGTGGGAAGGTCCGGTCTACGTGATCTCGGCCATTGCCAAAGAAGGCACCGAGCGCCTGACCCGCGACATCATGCGTTACCTGGAAGATCGTGCCGATCGCCTGGCCAATGACCCGGCCTACAAGGAAGAGCTGGCCGATCTCGATCAGCGCATCGAAGACGAAGCCCGTGCCCAGTTGCAGGCTCTGGATGACAAGCGTGCCCTGCGTCGCAGCGGCGTGAAGTCGGTCCACGACATCGGCGACGATGACTGGGACGAAGAAGATGTGGATGACGAAGACGGTCCGGAAATCATTTACGTGCGTGACTGATTCGTTGAAGTAAACTTAAGCGCCGCTCAATCGAGCGGCGTTTTGGTATCTGGAAATCGATTGTTGGTCACGAGTAATCACGAATAACGTCACGGGCAGCGCTGGGTCGCGCTGTCCTCAAGCTAAGGTTGAAGATGATGCGGAGCAAGGTGACAGGTGCGCAGCGTTGGGTCGTGAAGATCGGCAGCGCTTTGCTGACAGCGGATGGCAAGGGTCTTGATCGCAAGGCGATGGGCGTCTGGGTTGAGCAGATGGTGGCTTTGCATGAGGCTGGCGTCGAGTTGGTGCTGGTGTCCTCCGGGGCAGTGGCGGCCGGCATGAGCCGTTTGGGCTGGACCGCACGACCCAGTGCGATGCACGAGCTCCAGGCTGCCGCGGCAATCGGTCAGATGGGGCTGGTGCAGGCCTGGGAATCGAGCTTTGCCGAGCATGGCCGGCACACGGCGCAGATTCTCCTGACTCACGACGACCTGTCCGACCGCAAGCGCTACCTGAACGCCCGCAGCACCTTGCGTGCGCTGGTCGAGCTGAAAGTCATTCCGGTGATCAACGAAAACGACACTGTGGTTACCGACGAGATCCGTTTCGGCGACAACGACACGCTCGCTGCGTTGGTGGCCAATCTGGTCGAGGCCGATCTGCTGGTGATCCTGACGGATCGCGACGGTATGTTCGACGCTGATCCGCGTAACAACCCCAATGCGCAGCTGATTTACGAAGCGCGTGCCGATGATCCGGCTCTGGATGCGGTGGCGGGCGGTACTGGTGGTGCGCTGGGTCGTGGCGGTATGCAGACCAAGCTGCGTGCGGCGCGTCTGGCGGCGCGTTCCGGTGCGCACACCATTATTGTCGGTGGGCGTCTGGAGCGGGTGCTGGATCGTCTGAAGGCGGGCGAGCGCATCGGTACGCTGCTGTCGCCTGAGCGCGGCATGCTGGCGGCGCGCAAGCAGTGGCTGGCAGGGCATCTACAGACCCGTGGCACGCTGGTGCTGGATGATGGCGCGGTTTCTGCGTTGTCGGAAGGTCACAAGAGTTTGCTGCCGGTCGGCGTCAAACTGGTTCAGGGCAGCTTCCGTCGCGGTGAAATGGTGGTTTGCGTGGCGCCGGACGGTCGTGAGATTGCCCGTGGCCTGGCCAACTACAGCGCGCTGGAGGCACAAAAAATCATCGGTCAGTCGTCGGATGCGATTGTCGGTTTGCTGGGTTACATGGCTGAGCCGGAGCTGGTTCACCGTGACAACCTGATTCTGGTCTGAGGAAAAGCGCAATGCTCATGGCAAAAGGATTGTTGGGCTTGCTGATGGCGTTGCCATTGCTGGCCTCGGCCGAGGAAATCGGCCAGGTGTCGACGGTGTTCAAATTTGTCGGGCCGAATGACCGGATCGTGGTCGAGGCCTTCGACGATCCAAAGGTCGAGGGTGTGACCTGCTATCTGTCGCGCGCCAAGACGGGTGGCGTGAAAGGTGGCTTGGGTCTGGCCGAGGATCGTGCCGAGGCGTCCATTGCTTGTCGTCAGGTCGGTCCCATCAACTTCAAGGGTGAGTTGAAGGATGGCGAAGAGGTGTTCAAGGAGCGCACTTCGCTGGTGTTCAAGACCATGCAGGTTGTGCGTTTCCTCGACAAGAAGCGCAATACCCTGGTGTATCTGGTCTACAGCGACCGCCTGATCGAGGGCAGTCCGCAGAATGCGGTGACGGCGATCCCGATTCTGCCGTGGGCGCCAGTCCATTGATTTGGGCGTAAATAAAAAAAGGAGCCGGTTGGCTCCTCTTTTTTTGCGTTGCTTTCGGCAAATCGCAGGCAATAAAAAACCGACCCGGAGGTCGGTTTTTTAATGACTACGTCGCTTAGGCAGCTTCTTTCAGTGCCTTGACGTGGCCATTCAGGCGGCTCTTATGACGAGCAGCCTTGTTCTTGTGGATGATGCCTTTATCGGCCATGCGGTCGATAACTGGCACAGCCAGAACGTATGCAGCTTGAGCTTTTTCAGCGTCTTTTGCGTCGATGGCTTTAACTACATTCTTGATGTAGGTACGAACCATGGAACGCAGGCTGGCGTTGTGGCTGCGACGCTTCTCAGCCTGTTTTGCACGTTTTTTGGCGGAAGGTGAGTTGGCCACCGTCGAGCTCCTCGAAAGACTTTTTAGGAAATAGCAAACAAAATAGGCCGCGAATCATGCCGATGAAGAGATGTCTTGTCAAGGGCGCTTGAGACGTTCCGCTAAGTGGTAGGTATAAAGAGGCGGGATATTTATTTCCGGCGCTTGACCTGTAAACTCGCGAGCTTTGGCTCTGTGCTGTTGCGGCGCGGAGTATCGCACAAGTGGGCGCATTGTTCGCCTGCTGTTTATCGACAGGCACAAATTCCTTCAATGAATCTGCTCAAATCGTTGGCCGCCGTCAGCTCTATCACGATGCTTTCCCGGATTCTCGGGTTTGTCCGCGACACGCTCATTGCCCGCACCTTCGGCGCCGGAATGGCGACCGATGCCTTCTTCATCGCCTTCAAACTGCCCAATCTGCTGCGGCGAATCTTTGCCGAGGGCGCGTTTTCACAGGCGTTCGTGCCGATTCTTGCCGAATACAAAAGTCAGAAGGGCGAGGAGGCGACCCGTACCTTTATTGCTTATGTGACAGGGCTGCTGACGCTGGTTCTGGCGCTGGTCACCGCGCTGGGCATGATCGCCGCGCCCTGGGTGATCTGGGCCACGGCTCCCGGTTTTACCGATACGCCGGAAAAATTCCAGCTGACCTCCGATCTGCTGCGAGTGACCTTCTCCTATATATTGCTGATCTCCCTGTCTTCCTTGGCGGGTGCGATCCTCAATACCTGGAACCGCTTCTCGGTACCGGCGTTCGTGCCGACCCTGCTGAACGTCAGCATGATCGTGTTCGCGCTGTTCCTGACGCCGTACTTCGATCCACCGGTCATGGCCCTTGGCTGGGCGGTGCTGGTCGGTGGCCTGGCGCAGTTGCTCTACCAACTGCCGCACCTGAAAAAGATCGGCATGCTGGTGCTGCCCCGCCTGAACCTGCGTGACACGGGTGTCTGGCGGGTGATGAAGCAGATGCTGCCAGCGATCATCGGTGTCTCGGTCAGCCAGATTTCCCTGATCATCAACACCATTTTCGCCTCGTTTCTGGTGGCGGGTTCGGTGTCGTGGATGTACTACGCCGACCGCCTGATGGAACTGCCATCCGGCGTGCTGGGCGTGGCACTGGGCACGATCCTGCTGCCGACCCTGGCCAAGACCTACGCCAGCAAGGACCGTCACGAATACTCGCGGATTCTCGACTGGGGCCTGCGCCTTTGCTTTGTGTTGGTGCTGCCGTGCGCGCTGGCGTTGGGGATTCTGGCGGAGCCGTTGACGGTTTCGCTGTTCCAGTACGGCCAGTTCAGCGGCTTTGACGCGGCCATGACCCAGCGGGCGTTGATTGCCTATTCTGTCGGTCTGCTCGGGATTATCGTGATCAAAGTGCTGGCGCCAGGCTTCTATGCGCAACAGAACATCCGCACACCGGTAAAAATCGCAATCTTCACCCTGGTGGTCACGCAATTGTTCAACCTGATGCTGATCGGTCCGCTGGCCCATGCCGGTCTGGCCCTGGCAATCAGTGCCGGTGCGTGCCTGAACGCCGGGCTGCTGTTCTATCAACTGCGCAAGCAGCAGATGTATCAGCCGCAGCCGGGCTGGCTGAAATTCGGTTTGAAGCTGCTGCTCGCGGTGGCGGTGATGTCGGCCGTGCTGTTGGTCGGCATGCATTTCATGCCGGCGTGGGATCAGGGCCACATGCTGGAGCGCTTCCTGCGCCTGGGCGTGCTGGTGGTTGCCGGCGTGGTCGCTTATTTCGGCATGTTGCTGTTGCTCGGTTTCCGCCTGCGTGACTTCAATCGCAAGGCGTTGAGCTGAGGTTTCACCCTTGAAAGACGGGCGCGGGCCGGCAGTTTTGTCGGCTCGTTCACTTTGGGTTACGGTGTTGCCTGTCGTCTGCCGCCGGGTGTGGTTATAATCGGCCACTTTATGAGCAAGAAGCGCGTTATGCAGCTGGTTCGAGGCCTTCACAACTTGCGCCCCCAGCATCGGGGCTGCGTCGCCACTATTGGCAACTTTGACGGTGTTCACCGTGGTCACCAGGCCATCCTGGCCCGACTGCGTGAGCGTGCGCTCGAGTTGGGCGTACCCAGCTGCGTGGTGATTTTCGAGCCGCAGCCACGGGAATTCTTTGCTCCGGAGACCGCGCCGGCGCGTCTGGCCCGGTTGCGCGACAAGCTGCAACTGCTGGCCGCCGAAGGCGTCGATCGGGTCTTGTGCCTTGCCTTCAACCAGCGCCTGAGCAAGCTCAGCGCCAGTGAATTCGTCGATACGATTCTGGTGGATGGCCTGGGCGTGCAGCATCTGGAAGTCGGTGACGATTTCCGCTTCGGTTGCGACCGCCTCGGCGATTTCGATTTTCTGCTGCAGGCCGGGCAGGTTCACGGTTTTACCGTGGAAGCCGCGCAAACCGTCGAGCTGGACGGCATTCGTGTCAGCAGCACCCAGGTGCGCAACGCGTTGGCCGCCGCCGATTTTGCCCTGGCTGAACGCTTGCTTGGCCGCCCGTACCGGATAGCCGGTCGCGTGCTGCATGGCCAGAAACTGGCCCGCCAGTTGGGTACGCCCACGGCGAACATTCAACTCAAGCGCCGTCGCGTGCCGTTCACCGGGGTTTACCTGGTCGACGTCGACATCGACGGCAAGACCTGGCCCGGCGTCGCCAACATCGGCGTGCGGCCCACGGTGCAAGGTGATGGCAAGGCCCACCTTGAAGTACATCTTTTGGATTTTGCCGGCGATCTGTATGACCGGCGTTTGACGGTGGTTTTCCACCAGAAGCTGCGTGAAGAGCAGCGTTTCGCCTCCCTGGAGGCATTGAAAACGGCGATCAGCGCGGATGTCGCCGCCGCCCGTGCACTAGCCGCACCTAGCGCCCATCGCTAATGAAGAGCCTTAAATGACCGACTATAAAGCCACGCTAAACCTTCCGGACACCGCCTTCCCAATGAAGGCCGGCCTGCCACAGCGCGAACCGCAGATCCTGCAGCGCTGGGACAGTATTGGCCTGTACGGAAAGTTGCGCGAGATTGGCAAGGATCGTCCGAAGTTCGTCCTGCACGACGGCCCTCCGTACGCCAACGGTACGATCCACATCGGTCACGCACTGAACAAGATTCTCAAGGACATGATCATCCGCTCGAAGACCCTGTCGGGCTTCGACGCACCGTATGTTCCGGGTTGGGACTGCCACGGCCTGCCGATCGAGCACAAGGTTGAAGTGACCCACGGCAAGAACCTGGGCGCGGACAAGACCCGCGAGCTGTGCCGTGCCTACGCCACCGAGCAGATCGAAGGGCAGAAGACCGAATTCATCCGTCTCGGCGTGCTGGGCGACTTCGCCAACCCGTACAAGACCATGGACTTCAAGAACGAGGCCGGTGAAATCCGTGCTCTCGCCGAAATCGTCAAGGGCGGTTTCGTGTTCAAGGGCCTGAAGCCTGTGAACTGGTGCTTCGATTGCGGTTCGGCCCTGGCCGAAGCGGAAGTCGAGTACGAGAACAAGAAGTCCTCGACCATCGACGTCGCGTTCCCGATCGCTGACGAAGCCAAACTGGCTGCCGCATTCGGTCTGCCATCGCTGGCCAAACCTGCTGCCATCGTGATCTGGACCACCACCCCGTGGACCATCCCGGCCAACCAGGCGCTGAACGTCCACCCCGAATTCAACTACGCACTGGTCGATATCGGCGACAAACTACTGGTTCTGGCCGAAGAACTGGTCGAGTCCTGCCTGACCCGTTACGGCGTTGAAGGCACCGTTCTGGCCACCGCGCCGGGTTCGGCGCTGGAACTGATCAATTTCCGTCACCCGTTCTATGACCGTCTGTCGCCGGTATACCTGGCCGACTACGTGGAGCTGGGCGCCGGCACCGGCGTGGTTCACTCCGCCCCGGCCTACGGCGTGGACGACTTCGTGACCTGCAAGAAGTACGGCATGGTCAACGACGACATCCTCAACCCGGTACAAAGCAACGGCGTTTACGTGCCGTCGCTGGAATTCTTCGGCGGCCTGTTTATCTGGAAGGCCAACCCGGCCATCGTCGACAAACTGACCGAAGTCGGTGCGTTGATGCACACCACCGTCATCGAACACAGCTACATGCACTGCTGGCGTCACAAGACCCCGCTGATCTATCGCGCCACCGCGCAGTGGTTCATCGGCATGGACAAAGAGCCGGTATCCGGCGACACCCTGCGTCAGCGCTCGCTCAAAGCCATTGAAGACACCAAGTTTGTTCCGGCCTGGGGCCAGGCGCGCCTGCACTCGATGATCGCCAACCGTCCGGACTGGTGCATCTCCCGTCAGCGCAACTGGGGCGTGCCGATCCCGTTCTTCCTGAACAAGGAAAGCGGTGAACTGCACCCACGTACCGTCGAACTGATGGAAGAAGTCGCCAAGCGCGTCGAAGTCGAAGGCATCGAAGCCTGGTTCAAGCTGGACGCTGCCGAACTGCTGGGCGATGAAGCGCCGCAATACGACAAGATCAGCGACACCCTCGACGTCTGGTTCGACTCGGGCACCACGCACTGGCACGTCCTGCGCGGTTCGCACCCGATGGGTCACGAGACCGGCCCGCGCGCCGATCTGTACCTGGAAGGTTCCGACCAGCACCGTGGCTGGTTCCACTCGTCCCTGCTGACCGGTTGCGCCATCGACAACCACGCGCCGTACCGCGAGCTGCTGACCCACGGCTTCACCGTGGACGAGTCCGGCCGCAAGATGTCCAAGTCCCTGGGCAACGTGATCGCGCCGCAGAAAGTCAACGACACCCTGGGCGCCGACATCATGCGTCTGTGGGTCGCGTCGACCGACTACTCCGGCGAAATGGCGGTGTCCGAGCAGATCCTGCAGCGCAGCGCGGATGCCTATCGTCGTATCCGTAACACCGCGCGCTTCCTGCTTTCCAACCTGACCGGTTTCAACCCGGCCACCGACCTGCTGCCGGCCGAAGACATGCTGGCGCTGGATCGCTGGGCAGTGGACCGTACCCTGCTGCTGCAACGCGAGCTGCAAGAGCACTACGGCGAATACCGTTTCTGGAACGTCTACTCGAAAATCCACAACTTCTGCGTGCAGGAGCTGGGTGGTTTCTACCTCGACATCATCAAGGACCGCCAGTACACCACCGGCGCCGACAGCAAGGCCCGTCGTTCGTGCCAGACCGCGCTGTTCCATATCTCCGAAGCGCTGGTGCGCTGGATCGCACCGATCCTGGCCTTCACCGCCGACGAGTTGTGGCAGTACCTGCCGGGCGAGCGCAATGAATCGGTGATGCTCAACACCTGGTACGAAGGCCTGACCGAGTTGCCGGAAGGCTTCGAGCTGGGTCGCGAGTACTGGGATCGCATCATGGAAGTGAAGGTGGCGGTCAACAAAGAGATGGAAATCCAGCGTGCGGCCAAGGCCGTCGGTGGCAACCTGCAAGCCGAAGTGACGCTGTACGCCGAAGACGCCCTGAGCGCCGACCTGGCCAAGCTGAGCAACGAGCTGCGCTTTGTACTGATCACCTCGACGGCCAGCGTTGCGCCGTTCGTGCAGGCTCCGGCCGAAGCTGTTGCCACCGAAGTCAGCGGCCTGAAGCTGAAGATCGTCAAGTCCGCCTTCCCGAAATGCGCCCGTTGCTGGCACTGCCGTGAAGACGTCGGCGTGAACCCGGAGCATCCGGAAATCTGCGGCCGTTGCGTGGACAACATCGATGGCGCCGGCGAGGTTCGTCATTATGCCTAACGCCGTTGGCCGTTTCGGACGGCTGAGCTGGCTCTGGTTGAGCTTGCTGGTCCTGGTCATCGACCAGGCCAGCAAGTTCTACTTCGAAGGCAAGCTCGAGATGTACCAGCAGATCGTGATCATTCCCGATTACTTCAGCTGGACCCTGGCCTACAACACCGGCGCGGCATTCAGCTTCCTGGCTGACAGCTCCGGCTGGCAGCGCTGGCTGTTCGCCCTGATCGCGGTGGTGGTCAGTGCGGTGCTGGTGGTCTGGCTCAAGCGCCTGGGCCGCAACGAAACCTGGCTGGCCATCGCGCTGGCGCTGGTGCTGGGCGGTGCACTGGGCAATCTGTATGACCGCATTGCCCTGGGCCATGTGATCGACTTCATTCTGGTGCACTGGCAGAACCGCTGGTACTTCCCGGCGTTCAACTTCGCCGACAGCGCCATCACCGTTGGCGCGGTGATGCTGGCCCTGGACATGTTCAAAAGTAAAAAAACCGGAGAAACCGTTCATGACTGAACAGGTATTGGCTGAGCAACGCATCGGCCAGAACACGGAAGTCACTTTGCATTTTGCATTGCGCCTGGAGAACGGCGACACGGTCGACAGCACTTTCGACAAGGCCCCGGCGACCTTCAAGGTCGGCGACGGCAACCTGCTTCCGGGGTTCGAAGCGGCGCTGTTCGGCTTCAAGGCGGGTGACAAGCGCACCCTGACCATCGAGCCGGAAAACGCATTCGGCCAGCCGAACCCGCAGAACGTGCAGGTCATTCCACGTTCGCAGTTTGCGGACATGGAGCTGTCGCCGGGTCTGCTGGTGATCTTCAACGATGCGGCCAATACTGAGCTGCCGGGTGTGGTGAAAGAGTTCGACGACGCGCAAGTGACCGTCGACTTCAACCACCCGCTGGCCGGCAAGACGCTGACCTTTGACGTGGAAATCTTCTCCGTCAAAGCGCTGTAAACGCTGTTCTGCGAGGGGCCGGACCGGCCCCCGCATTGATCTGAATTTTTCGCGCGCAAGACACGAGGCACAGCATGCAAATCAAACTCGCCAACCCCCGTGGCTTCTGCGCCGGCGTGGACCGGGCGATCGAAATCGTCAACCGCGCCCTGGAAGTCTTCGGGCCGCCGATCTATGTGCGTCATGAAGTGGTGCACAACAAGTTCGTCGTCGAGGATCTGCGCAGTCGTGGCGCGATCTTCGTCGAAGAACTGGATCAGGTGCCGGACGACGTCATCGTGATCTTCAGTGCCCATGGCGTCTCGCAAGCCGTGCGCACCGAAGCCGCCGGTCGTGGCCTGAAAGTGTTCGACGCCACTTGCCCGCTGGTGACCAAGGTGCACATCGAAGTCGCCAAATACAGCCGCGACGGCCGTGAATGCATCCTGATCGGCCACGCCGGTCACCCGGAAGTCGAAGGCACCATGGGTCAGTACGACGCCAGCAACGGCGGTGCGATCTACCTCGTCGAAGACGAGAATGATGTCGCCGAACTGCAGGTGCACAACCCTGAAAAACTGGCCTTCGTCACCCAGACCACCTTGTCGATGGACGATACCAGCCGGGTCATCGATGCTTTGCGCTCGCGTTTCCCGGCCATTGGCGGGCCGCGCAAGGACGACATCTGCTACGCCACGCAAAACCGCCAGGACGCGGTCAAGCAACTGGCCGACGAGTGCGACGTGGTCCTGGTGGTCGGCAGCCCGAACAGCTCCAACTCCAACCGCCTGCGCGAGCTGGCCGAACGCATGGCCACGCCGGCGTACCTGATTGACGGTGCCGAGGACCTGCAAAAGAGCTGGTTCGATGGCGTCGAGCGCATCGGCATCACCGCCGGTGCTTCTGCGCCGGAAGTGCTGGTGCGTGGCGTGATCCAGCAATTGCAGGCCTGGGGCGCCACCGGTGCCGACGAACTGGCCGGTCGTGAAGAGAACATCACGTTCTCGATGCCTAAAGAGCTGCGCGTCCGCTCGATCTGATCGCTTTATCCTTTCGACACAGCGCCTGTTCAGCCTTTTCGCTGGCCAGGCGCACGCGACCGGTCGCTGCCAGCACCAGTTGAAGCTGGCTGACCGGTTCGCGGGTCGAACAGATGTGTAGTTTTCCTGCCTGAAACGCCCGCCCGGGCATCAGCGGTTGCCCCAGACTGCTGAACCGTATGTACCGACTGACAAACCAGTTGCCGACAATGGGCACTTGCCCATCACTGGCGTGCTCGACCAGCAGCGGATTGCTGCTGTCCTCCGCGCCCTTGCCACTGACATCCAGAATGATCCGCCAGCCCTGGCTCCAGTCCCCGTCGATGCCGTGAATCACTACGCTCTGATTGCGCGTGATCGCCTGGCTGCGGGCATTGCGGATTCCGCTGATCAGCGATTCCGCGGCCTGTTGCCGCTGGTTCGACTCCTTCAGCGTAGCGAGCGCCGGACTGACCAGCGACAGAACAATTGCGCCGATCGCCAGTCCCATTAGCAGTTCGACCAGACTGAATCCCTGTTGCGGCATGAGCATTTCCTCCTTGAAGCAGGGGGCTCGACGCGATCCGTGCGCCGGGCAGGGCAAATCAACCGACGCAAGCCGGCCGAATGTTCTAGGTTTACAGAGCAGGTATAGCCGACGGCAACGGAGGGCATCGATGGATCATCGTACAAAAGGTTTCACGCTGATCGAGGTGCTGGTGGCGGTCGCATTGGTTGTGATCCTGATCACGATGGCCGTCCCGGCGTTTACCCGATCGATACAGGGCAGCAAGGCCGACACCGAAGTCGGCGACCTGCAGCGGGCGCTCAACTATGCGCGACTGGAAGCCATCGATCGCGGGACCACCATCCGGTTGCGGCCGACTGCCGGGGGCAGCGTCTGGACGGGCGAGTTGTCGGTCTACGACAGTACTGGCACTTCGGCCAATGTATTGCGGGTTGTTCCAGCGATGAGCAGTGGCGCGACTCTGACGCTAACCTCAGGAGTGACCACGCTGGATTTCAATAATCTGGGTGGTCTGGCGGCACCGTCCACGGCGGTGGTGTTCAGTTATACGCTGGGAACGCAAAGCAGGACGCTGAACGTGTGTCTGAACGGACGAATTCAATCGGGTGGAAGCTGCGGATGAGGGCAGGGAGCAGAGTTGCACAGGAAGGCATGTCGCTGATCGAAATCCTCGTCGCGTTGCTGGTGCTGACGGTCGGGTTGCTGGGGGCGGCGGCGGTTCAGCTCAATGCGCTGAAGTACACCGACAGCTCGCGGATGACCAGTCAGGCAAGTTTCATCGCCTACGACATGATGGACCGCATCCGCGCCAATTCCGGCGCCGACTACACCGTCACGCCGCCGACCTCGGGCAACCTGAGCGTTACCCGGGACCAGGATCTCTACGATTTCACCACCAACATCGTCAATTTCGGCGGGCCGAGCGCCACCGGCAGCATCACCCTCAATCAGCGGGTGTACACCATCACCATCAACTGGAGTGACGCGCGAGCCGCCAACACCGCGAGCGCCCCGCGCAGTTTTGTCCTGACCAGTCGCGCCACGGTCGATCCGGTGGCCACGCCATGAAGCAGCATAACCAGGGTTTCGGCCTGATCGAAATGCTCATCGCCCTGGCACTGGGGCTGATCATCGTACTGGGCGTCGTGCAGACTTTTCTCGCGGCGAAGAATACCTACGTCAGCCAGAACACCTCGGCGGCCATGCAGGAAGATGCGCGGTTTGTGTTGAGCAAGATGATCCAGGAAATTCGCATGGTCGGGATGTTCGGCTGCCTCGGGACCATTGCCGACGCCAGTACCAGCGGCGATTTCAACGCCGCACAGATCACACCGATCAGTTGGGACAACACCAATCTCAAACTGACGCTGGTCACTGCCGATGTCGGCAGCGGCGGTGGAACACCGACCTGGACGGTGGTCTCCGATTGCCGCAACAGTGCAACGGCCTACAGCAACCTGCAGACTCCGGCGGCCGGGCAAATCGCCTTCCCCATCCGCCGTCTGGTCTACAGCTTCAGCAACAACCAGATTCTGATGGGTACCGGTGGCGGAACGCCGACCCAGCAGGTACTGGTGAACAACGTCAATGCGTTTACGGTGATGTTCGGGCTCGCCACTTCGGCGACGGATGTCTCTGCCTCGACCTACAGCAGCAACCCCGGCGATCCGGCGCGCATCCGCAGCGTACGCCTGACCCTGACCCTCACCGACCCGAACAACCGGGTCGCCAACCAGACCTTCAACGTGGTTGCCGCTCTGCGCAACCGCTTGCAGTGAGGGCCGGCCGATGAATGTTTCTCTCCATCAAAGAAGAACCCAACGTGGCATGGTGCTGCTGGTCAGCCTGGTGTTTCTGTTGCTCCTGACGGTGATCGGCCTGTCATCGATGCAGAGTGCCAACCTGCAGGAAAAGATGGCCGGCAGCGTGAGCCTGCGCAATCAGTCGTTCCAGACTGCCGAGGCGGCGCTGCGTATCGGCGAGAGTGCCGTGCAACTAAGCACGTATTCGCTGGCGGTGTGCGCCAATACCACTCAGTGCGCACCGCCGGCTGAGTCCACGGTCGTGACTGCTGCTGGGCTCAACTCGACATCCGGAGTTACATGGATCGCTGCCGGCAACGGTTTCTACGGGGTACAGAACATCGGCACCACGCTCACCGCAGTGAACGTTCCGAGCAACACCTCGGCGACGCTGTACCGGGTCACGGCCGTCGGCATTGTCGGCAGCTCACGCAGTGTGGTGGAGAGTGTCTATGCGAAGTACTGAACGACGCTCTGGCTGGCGGCCGTGGCTGGCGGGGTTTCTTGCGGGGTTGTATCTGGCCGCGCCGGCGTATGCGTTTACGCCGTCTGATTCGCCATTGCTCAGTGCCGCCGCCGTGCCGCCGAATGTCATCTTGCTGATCGACGACTCGGGCAGCATGAACAGCATCATTTACGCTGCGGGTTTCGATCCTACGGTCACTCGCACACCGGCCCGGCAGTGCAACGCGGTGCTCGGGTTGTGCCTGTCTTCGACGGCTATCACCGGCGATCCGGTGTTTCTGTCGAGCCTGCCGACCTCCGGCTGCTCCGGCGGTGCCTATGCGTTCTACAACAACAGCCTGGCGCCGCTGTGCCTTAAACTGCCGGACCCGGTCGGCGGCGGCAATACCCGGTATTACGGGGATTACATCGCTTACGTGGTCGGCCTCGCCATCAGCAACGGCACCCGTGATTTCACCACCGGGGCGATTCCCAACGACTACCGGATCAACGTCGCCCGCAACGTTTCCACCGCACTGGTGACCAGCAACCGTAACCTGCGTTTCGGCCTGTCGACATTCAACCCGGCCACCAGCAACAACCCGGGCAACGGCGGTTATATCGCGCGGTCCGTCAGCGACCTGGCACCGGTCAGCGGCAGCGTGACCCAGGCCCAGGCCGACAGTAACTACAACGCACTGATCTCGGCGATCAGCGGCCTGAGCGCCGTGGCCAATACACCCTTGGCGGAAACCTATTACGAAATCACCCGCTACATGCGCGGCATGACGCCGTACTACAACACCACGCCGAGCACCTACACCAGTCCGATCCAGTACCGCTGCCAGAAAAACTACGGGGTGGTGATCACCGACGGTCTGCCGACCTACGACCGCACGTTCCCCACCAACGACCCGCTGGGCGGCAGCCGATTGCCGAACTGGGACGGCATCAACAATGACGGCAACAATCTCAACGGCGATAACGAGGGCGACACGCTGTACCTGGACGACATCGCCAAGTTCGCCTTCGATATCGACATGCGTTCGACCGGAGTCGATGCGGCCGGCAAGAGCTGGAGCTCTCCGGACTTTCCCAAGCAGAACATGAATACCTATACCGTCGGTTTCACCGCCGCCAATGACATGCTGTCGGACGCGGCGAGCTATGGCCAGGGCAAGTATTACCAGGCCACCGACAGTGCCGGCCTCAACACGGCGTTGTCATCGGCATTGAGCGACATCACCTCCAAGGCCGGCTCCGGCGGCAGCGGGGTGACCAGCGCTACGACGCTGGTGAGCGGCAGCAGCTATTTCCAGACCAGTTACGACCCCCGGGACTGGCGCGGCACCATCAAGTCCTTCGGCTTCACCTCGAGCGGGACAGTCAACACCTCGACGGTGCTGTGGACGACCGACACCGCCATCGTCCCCGGTGCCACGGCACCGACCTATCAATCGTGGAATACCTTGAGCAACGCGGCAGTGACACTGGCTTACGGCAATTTCTCTGCAGCGCAGCAGACAACGCTCGGTCAGAGCCTGCCCAGCGGCATCAGTGGCAGCGACCTGGTGGAGTGGAGCAAGGGCACCAACAAGACCGGGCTCAAGGTTCGCAGCGTATTGCTGGGCGACATCATCAACTCGCCGCTGGTGCTGGCCTCGCCCACGGACAAGACCGCCTCCGACCTGTCGGGCGACACCACTTACACCAGTTACCTGACCACCAAGGCCGCGAACATGAATGCCAACCTGGTGGTGAACGGCAACGATGGTTTCGTCAGCGTCATCAACCCGGCCAACGGCACGCGCCGTTACGCCTATATGCCATCGAGCGTGCTGCCGTCGTTGCGATTGATCGCCGACCCCAACTACATCAACGGCGTCAGCCACAAGTTTCTGGTGGACGGGCAGGTCGGTGTCTATGACGCGCAGTTCGGCACGGCCTGGAAAACCCTGGCCATCGGCGGCACCGGGGCCGGCGGCAAGACGTTCTATGCCTTGCAGTTGTTCGACGCCTCGGCGGGTAACATTCTCAATGCGTTGTGGGAAGTGAGTGCACCGGCCACTGCCAGCACCGCGAACGCTTTCAATGATCTGGGTTATGCCTACGCCCGTCCGGAAGTGGCACGCTTGGCCGATGGTCGCTGGGCGGCTTTCATCGCCAATGGCTATGGCAGCAACTCGGGGGTGGCTGCGTTATATGTGCTGGATGTGCGCGACGGTTCGCTGATCAAAAAAATAGTTATCGACAGTACCGAAACCACCAACGGACTGTCGTCAGTGAAGCTCAAGGTCAATTCGCAGAATGTGGTGCAGGCTGCGTACGGCGGGGATTTGAAGGGGCGCCTTTGGAAGTTCGACCTGAGTGCGACCACCACCGACGGTTGGGGTGTGGCATTCTCCGGCAAGCCACTGTTCACGACGGCGGGCGGGGCGACTCAACCGATCACTGCGCAACCGCTGCTGGCGGATAATTCATTGGGCGGCAAACAGATATTCGTCGGCACCGGCAAGTTCAACGAAACCGCCGACAAGACCAACAAGGATCTGCAGGCGTTCTATTCGGTGTGGGATGCCGATGGCGGTTCGGGGCAACTGACGGTCAGCAGTTTGCAGGCGCAGGCCATCACCGGTGTGTTCTCGGGCAGTTCAGGGCAGTTCATTACCACCACCCAGAACGACACCACTTATCCTGCAGAGAAGGGCTGGTATCTGCCGCTGGTGTACAACAACGTATTGACCGGCGAGCGGGTGATCAATCAGGCCAGTCTGGTGCTGGGGCGTATCGTGTTCACCACGGCCAGTGTCGATACCACCGACCCGTGCTCCAGCTTCGGTACCGGCAAACTGGTCGAACTCGATGCGTTCAGCGGTAAGATGCTCAACTATGCGGTGCTCGATACCAACGCCGACGGCGTGGTCGACACCAATGACACGATATCCAGCGGTGTGGTGTTCAGTGGCGGCATTCCCACCCTGAACGCCATCGTCAACGGCGCATCGCGCAAGATCGTGAACGATTCCAGTGGCGGGATCACCACCCTGGTGGAAAAATCCGGCGGCGGCAGCCGTCGTATCATGTGGCGACAAATACAGTAAGCGAGAGTTGAGGCATGCGCAGATCCATCCGCGGGTTCACCCTGATCGAAATCATGATCGTGATTGCGATCATCGGGATCATCATCACCATTGCCGCACCGAGCTATACCGAATACCTGAAGAAGGGCCGCCGCGCCGAAGTGGCCTCGCTGCTGAACGAGCAGGCGCAGACCCTCGAACGCTTCTACACCCGCAACAATGTTTACACCGGTGTCACCGGGCTCAGCACGGGCAATGATTTCTACACCATCACCCCGACCATCGCTGACCAGACTTACCTGCTGACCGCGACCCGCAAGGCCGGCACGACCATGGCCGGCGACAAGTGCGGGGACTTCACCCTCACCAACACCGGTGTGCGCAGCATGATCAACGCGACTGCCGGGCTTGCCACCAAGGATTGCTGGGGCCGCTGAGCCGCTTTCATTCGGGTGCCTTTTGCGCCCACTGTCTTTTTTACGGTTGGAAAAAACATGACCAGGCAACAGCAAGTGGTGATTGTCGGTGGCGGGGTGATTGGCCTGCTGACCGCGTACAACCTCGCCTCCGAAGTGCGCAGCGTGGTGCTGCTGGATCGCTCGAACGTCGGCCAGGAGTCGTCCTGGGCCGGCGGCGGCATCGTTTCTCCGCTGTATCCATGGCGTTATAGCCCGGCAGTCACGGCACTGGCGCACTGGTCGCAGGACTTTTATCCACAGCTGGGCGAGCGCCTGTTCGCCGACACCGGCGTCGATCCTGAAGTCCATACCACCGGCCTGTACTGGCTGGATCTGGATGATGAGGCCGAAGCGCTGGCCTGGGCCGAGCGGGAAAACCGTCCGCTGCGCGCTGTGGATATCTCGGCGGCCCATGATGCGGTGCCGGTACTTGGCGGTGGTTTTTCCCGGGCGATCTACATGGCCGACGTGGCCAACGTACGCAACCCGCGGCTGGTGAAGTCGTTGAAAGCCGCGTTGCAGGCATTGCCGAACGTGACGATTCACGAGCAGTGCGAGGTCAGCGGGTTTGTCCGTGAGGGCGAGAAGGTTGTCAGTGTGCAAACGTCGAAAGGCGTGATCAACGGCGACCAGGTGGTGCTGACGGCGGGGGCGTGGAGCGGCGAGCTGCTCAAGACGCTGAATCTGTCGCTGCCGGTGGAGCCGGTCAAAGGCCAGATGATTCTCTACAAGTGTGCGGCGGATTTCCTGCCGAGCATGGTGCTGGCCAAGGGACGTTATGCGATTCCGCGTCGCGACGGGCACATCCTGATCGGCAGTACGCTGGAGCATGAAGGTTTCGACAAGACTCCGACCGACAACGCTCTGGAAAGCCTGAAAGCGTCGGCTGTGGAGTTGCTTCCGGCGCTGGCGGATGCCGAAGTGGTGGGGCACTGGGCCGGGTTGCGTCCCGGTTCGCCGGAGGGCATTCCCTATATTGGCCGGGTGCCAGGCTTCGATGGTTTGTGGCTCAACTGCGGGCATTACCGCAACGGACTGGTGCTGGCACCTGCCTCCTGTCAATTGTTTGCCGATGTGATGTTGGGGCGAGCGCCGATCATCGATCCGGCGCCGTATGCCCCGACCGGGCGCATTTAATCCAGGCCGAGCTTCTTGAGCCTGTAGCGCATCGAACGGAATGACAGATTCAACCGCTGGGCCGCAGCCGTACGGTTCCAGCGGGTTTCCTCCAGCGCCTGCAGGATCAGTTTGCGCTCGACGTTTTCCAGATAGTCTTCGAGGTTGTCGATCTGCGTGAGATCGGCAATACCGCCCTCGGCTGCGCAGTTGCCTTCGCTCAGGCGCAGGTCGTCGGCCTCGATCATGCGGTTTTCGCAAAGGGTGTGCGCGCGCTCGAGGACGTTCTCCAACTCCCGCACATTCCCCGGAAAGCGGTAATTCTTCAAGGCCTCCAGCGCTTGTGGATGCAGGCGCGCCGCCGGCTGGCCAGTGCCATGGGCCAGACGCTTGAGCACATGGCTGGCCAATGCCTCGATATCGTCACGACGTTCACGCAGGGACGGAACCCGCAGTTCGATTACGTTGAGCCGGTAATACAGATCCTGCCGAAAGCGTTCGGCGGCGACTTCTGCGTCCAGATCTTTGTGGGTGGCACACAGAATGCGCACATCGACCACGGTTTCCTGCTGGCCGCCGATGCTGCGCACGGCTTTTTCCTGAATCGCCCGTAGCAACTTGACCTGCATCGACAGCGGCAAGTCCGCCACTTCATCGAGAAACAGCGTCCCACCATGGGCAGCCTGGAACAGGCCCGGCTTATCGTCCACCGCCCCCGTGAAACTGCCTTTGCGGTGACCGAAGAACTCGCTCTCCATCAGTTCCGAAGGAATCGCCCCGCAATTCACCGGTACGAACGGTTGGCTGGCGCGCGGGCCCTGCTCGTGAATCAGGCGGGCGACCAGTTCCTTGCCGCTGCCGGACTCGCCGCTGATATAAACCGGCGCCTGACTGCGGGCCAGTTTGTCGATCTGCTTGCGCAGGTTGCGCATCGGCAACGAGTCACCGAGCAGGCGCCGGTCAATCGAGGTACAGACACCGCCGGTCGCCGGCATGCGCAACGCGGTGGCGACCAGTTCGCGCAGTCGGGTGAGGTCCACCGGTTTGGTCAGGAAGTCGAAAGCCCCGGCTTTCAGGGCGTTGATCGCAGTTTCCAGGCTGCCATAGGCCGTGATCATCGCCACCGGCAATTGCGGGTAGCGTTGCTGGATGTGCTGCACCAGTTCCAGCCCGGTGCCGTCCGGCAGGCGCATGTCGGTCAGGCACAGGTCGAAGGTGTCGCGGTTCAGCAGCGCCTGGGCTTCGCCGAGGTTGCGTGCGCTGAAGGTGTCGAGTTTCATCCGTCCCAGGGTGATTTCCAGGAGTTCGCGGATATCCGGTTCGTCGTCGACGATGAGGATTTTTTGCCGTGGGCTCGTGTTCAACTTTGTTTCCGTCCGTGAGCAAAGGTGATGCGAAAGCAGCCGCCGCCTTGGCGTGGTTTGAAGTCTAGGCGGGCCTGGTTGCTTTCGCACAGCTCACGGGACAGATAAAGCCCAAGGCCGGTGCCCTGGCTGCTGGTGGTGAAGAAGGGTTCGAACAGATGCGCCTGCTGATCCAGCGCCACGCCGGGGCCGTTGTCCTGGACTTCGAGCACGGCCAGCTGGCTCTCGGGGTCGATGAACAGCCGCAGCCAGACCTGCGCCGGATCGTGTAGCAGGGCGCTGTGTCGCCAACCGTTGCGCAACAGATTGTCGAGAATTTGCGTCAGTTGCCCCGGGTCCATCAGGGTCCGGAAATCCCCGGATTCGATGTTCAGATGAATCCGTTGGTGATCGCTGGCCTGTTCGCGGCTTTCCTCGACGAAGTGCTCGAGCCATGGCTCGAGATCCAGCCGTTGCGGCGCGCTCTGCTGGCGGCGGGACAGTTGCAGGACGTTTTCAATGACTCGGTTCATGCGCTGGGAGTGATCCTGGATGATCTGCGTCAGACGCCGGTCCGCGCCGTCGAGTTCCTCGGATTCCCGCAGCAACTGTGCGGCATGACTGATGGCGCCCAGCGGGTTGCGGATCTCGTGGGCGATGCCGGCGGTCAGGCGCCCGAGCGCGGCGAGCTTCAGTTGCTGAGCCTGCTGGGCGATTTGCGCGAGGTCTTCGAGAAACACCAGGGTCTGGCGGTTCGGGCTCTGCTCCAGAGCGATGAAGCTCGGTTGCAGTTCCAGGCCGTTGGTGGCGATTTTCAGGCTCTGCGGGCGCAGGGTCGGGTTGTTCAGCCACAGATTCAGGCGCTCGACCAGCGCGATCGAATAGTCATCGATCAAATGACCTTCAAGGGGCGACTGCGCCAGCAGCGTCCGGGCGCTGTGGTTGACCAGTTGTACCCGGCGTTGTTCGTCGAGGACCAAAATGCCGGTGCGCATGCGTTGCAGGATCAAGGCGTTGAGAGCTTCGAGGCTGACCACCTCGCTGGCCCGTTGCTCGGCGAGGGTTTCGCTGACTTCGAGACGGCGGATCAAGCCTTGCACCAGCAGCGCTCCGGCAAAACACAGGGCGCCGAGGGTGCCCGCCTGCAGGTATTCGTTGGCGCTCAGGGGATGACTGAAGCTCAGCAGGAAGCTGAGACCGACAATGCCGAGTGCACCGATGGCCGCGATCAGCACGCCGATACGGCGTTTCAGTAATGTGTTGCTGATGGCTACCGAGACGATCAGCAGATTACCGACCGGGCTGGCCACGCCGCCGGCGGCGTAGAACAGGCCGCACAGCAGCAGGATGTCGACCAGGGCCAGGCCGAACAACTGGGCCGGACGGCGGATGTTCTCCAGGAACACCACCAGCAGGATATTCAGCACCAGGTACAACCAGCTGCCATTGCGCAGCAGCTCGTCATCGGCCGACGTCAGCAGGCGGTTGTCCATGTTGCTGGAGATCAGCAGCACCAGGGTGATGCCGACGCTCAGGCGGTAGAGGTGATAGAGGCGCAGCAGTCGCTGGGCCTGTTTGCGAGTGGCGTCGGTCGCCTCAGCGATCACTGGAACCGGGGCCTTGCTCGAGATGAGCCTGGCTGCAATACCACTGTTGACGAAGGCTCAGCGCGCGGTCGCGTGGCAGGTGCACACCGCAGTGGGCGCAACGCACCATGGGTGCAGCATCCTGTTCGCGAGGGGATTGCGTGGGTGCAACAGGCGCCTTGAATTTGCGCCAGAGCCAGACGGCGGCGCCGATCAGGGCGATCCAGAAAAGTAGACGAAGCATGATGGGCGGCTTTTTGACTGATGATCCGGCAGTTTAGCCAAGGACTCGACAGGCGCACAGCTCAATAAAACGCGGCAATAAAAAAGGGAGATCCGAAGATCTCCCTTTCTCGTACTTGCGTTGTGATCAGTCGAACACGCCGAAAGTCATGTAGCTGAACCAGGAGCGGTCGTCATTGTTGCCAGCGGCGCCGTGCTCTTCTTCTTCGATCACTGCACCGTTTTCGTCTTTAGGCTTGAGCTCGTTCGGGATCGCGTCTTTCGCGTCCTGGAACTGCTTCTGTACGTCCTGGTTGGCGCGGGTCTCTCCCGGCGGCAGCGGCGGACGGGATTCGATCAGGCCCAGAGTGGCCTTGCTCAGCCACGAACGGTTGTCGGCTTCGGCGACCGACGGTACGAACTGACCGTCTTTCAGGCTCGGATGATTCGGGTAGTTGAGCTTCAGGGTTTCCAGGCTGGTGGCCGCCAGCTCGTCCAGGTGCAGACGCTGGTAGGCTTCGGTCATTACCGCCAGGCCGTCGCCGACCGATGGGGTTTCCTGGAAGTTTTCCACTACATAACGGCCACGGTTGGCGGCGGCTACGTAGGCCTGACGGGTCAGGTAGTAGTCGGCCACGTGGATTTCGTAGGCTGCCAGCAGGTTGCGCAGGTAGATCATGCGCTGCTTGGCGTCCGGCGCGTAGCGGCTGTTCGGGTAGCGGCTGGTCAGCTGGGCGAACTCGTTGTAGGAGTCGCGGGCAGCACCCGGGTCACGCTTGGTCATGTCCAGCGGCAGGAAGCGCGCCAGCAGGCCGACGTCCTGGTCGAACGAGGTCAGGCCCTTGAGGTAGTAGGCGTAATCGACGTTCGGGTGCTGAGGGTGCAGACGAATGAAGCGCTCGGCGGCGGATTTTGCAGCTTCCGGCTCCGAGTTCTTGTAGTTCGCATAAATCAGCTCAAGTTGTGCCTGATCTGCGTAGCGACCGAACGGATAGCGCGACTCCAGAGCCTTCAGCTTGGCGGTGGCACTGGTGTAACTGTTGTTGTCCAGGTCCTTTTGAGCCTGCTGGTACAGCTCGGTTTCGCTCAGGTTTTCGTCTACGACTTCCTTCGATGAGCAAGCAGCGGTCAATGCGAGGATGGCGATCAGCAGCAGGTGTTTCACTTGCATGGCGGCTTGCGTCCCTATGACGGCCGCTGTCTTGGGCGGGGCCGTCCTGTTATGATGAGCGCCCCGTTGAAAAGCCCCGGGGCAAAAGACGCCGTATTTAACCACAAGCGCGCAGCCGAAACCAAAGGCTGTAGCCGACGCCCAGTCCGAGCATGTCCGATAAAATTGAACTTCGCGCAGAGGTGCCGTCCGAATTGGGCGGCCAACGCCTCGATCAAGTCGCCGCCCAACTCTTCGCAGAGCACTCCCGCTCGCGCCTTTCCGCCTGGATCAAAGAAGGTCGCCTGACTGTGGACGGGGCGGTCATCCGCCCGCGCGACATCGTTCATGGCGGTGCCGTCCTTGAGCTGACCGCCGAGCAGGAGGCCCAGGGTGAATGGGTCGCCCAGGACATCGAGCTCGATATCGTCTATGAAGACGACGACATCCTGGTGATCAACAAGCCTGCTGGCCTGGTGGTGCACCCGGCTGCCGGTCACGCCGATGGCACCTTGCTCAACGCCTTGCTGCACCACCTGCCGGACATCATCAATGTCCCGCGTGCCGGCATCGTGCATCGTCTGGACAAGGACACCACCGGTCTGATGGTGGTGGCCAAGACCATCCAGGCGCAGACCAAACTGGTTGCCCAACTGCAAAGCCGCAGCGTGAGCCGGATCTACGAGTGCATCGTGATCGGCGTGGTGACGGCCGGTGGCAAGATCAACGCCCCGATCGGTCGTCATGGCCAGCAGCGCCAGCGCATGGCGGTGATGGAAGGCGGCAAGCCTGCCGTCAGCCACTATCGTGTGCTGGAGCGTTTCCGTTCTCACACCCACGTTCGGGTGAAGCTGGAAACCGGTCGTACCCACCAGATCCGCGTACACATGGCGCACATCAACTTTCCGTTGGTCGGCGACCCTGCTTACGGCGGTCGTTTCCGCATTCCGCCGGCGGCGAGCCAGACCATGGTCGAATCGCTGAAACACTTCCCGCGTCAGGCCCTGCACGCACGGTTCCTCGAGCTGGATCACCCGACCACCGGTGAGCGCATGAGCTGGGAGTCGCCATTGCCGGAAGATCTGGTCTGGCTGCTGACCCTGCTCAAGCAGGATCGCGAGGCATTCGTCGGATGAACTGGCTGACGCCGGACTGGCCCGCGCCGGCCAGCGTCAAGGCCTGTGTCACCACCCGCGAGGGCGGCGTCAGCGAGGCGCCGTTCGACAGCCTCAATCTGGGCGATCATGTCGATGATCGTCCCGAGGCCGTCGCTGAAAACCGTCGGCGACTGACCGATCACTTCTCTATCAAGCCTGCCTGGTTGCAGCAAGTGCACGGGATTGCCGTGGCGCATGCGGATCCGTCCGTGGTGGCCATGGCGGATGCCAGCTGGACGGCAACACCGGGTATCGCTTGTGCGGCAATGACCGCCGATTGCCTGCCGGCGCTCTTCTGCGACCGTGCCGGTACGCGCGTGGCAGCAGCGCATGCCGGTTGGCGTGGGCTGGCGGCCGGGGTGCTGGAAGCGACCCTCGACAGCCTGGATGTGCCTGCCGAAGACATTCTGGTCTGGCTCGGCCCCGCCATCGGTCCGCAAGCCTTCGAAGTCGGCCCGGAAGTCCGGGAAGTCTTCATCAATCAATTGCCCGAAGCCGCGACAGCCTTTGTCCCGAGCCATAACGCGGGCAAGTTCATGGCCGACATCTATAAGCTGGCGCGCCTGCGTTTGGCGGTCCGGGGTGTCACGGCTGTTTATGGTGGCGGTTTCTGTACTGTGACCGATCCGCGCTTTTTCTCTTATCGCCGTGCATCGCGCACTGGCCGCTTCGCCTCCCTCGTTTGGCTCACCCGCTAGACTGTCTGATCTGCATCAACTGTCCCACGCTTGAATCTTCCAGAATCGACCGCATCTATAGCGGTATCTGGCAGGTTTCTTTATTCAGGATGGTTTTTTAGGTCCGGCCTGCTCAAAAGGAAGGTGACCCATGCGTATAGACCGTTTAACCAGCAAATTACAGTTGGCGTTGTCCGATGCCCAATCCCTGGCTGTCGGCCACGATCATCCGGCCATCGAGCCGGCGCATTTGATGCAAGCCATGCTTGAACAGCAGGGTGGTTCGATCAAACCCCTGTTGATGCAGGTGGGCTTCGACGTCAACAGCCTGCGCAAAGAGCTGACCAAAGAGCTCGATCAATTACCGAAAATCCAGAACCCGACCGGCGACGTCAACATGTCGCAGGATCTGGCGCGTCTGCTCAACCAGGCCGACCGTCTGGCCCAGCAGAAGGGCGACCAGTTCATTTCCAGCGAGCTGGTACTGCTCGCGGCGATGGACGAGAACAGCAAGCTTGGCAAGTTGCTGCTCGGCCAGGGCGTGAGCAAGAAGGCGCTGGAAAACGCCATCAACAACCTGCGCGGCGGCGAGGCCGTCAACGACGCCAACCACGAAGAGTCGCGTCAGGCGCTGGATAAATACACCGTCGACCTGACCAAGCGCGCCGAAGACGGCAAGCTCGACCCGGTGATCGGCCGTGACGATGAAATCCGTCGCACCATTCAGGTCCTGCAGCGCCGGACCAAGAACAACCCGGTGCTGATCGGCGAGCCTGGCGTGGGTAAAACCGCGATTGCCGAAGGTCTGGCCCAGCGCATCATCAACGGCGAAGTGCCGGATGGCCTGCGTGGCAAGCGTCTGCTGTCCCTCGATATGGGTGCGCTGATTGCCGGTGCCAAGTATCGCGGCGAGTTCGAAGAACGCCTGAAAGCGCTGCTCAACGAGCTGTCGAAGCAGGAAGGGCAGATCATTCTGTTCATCGACGAACTGCACACCATGGTCGGCGCCGGCAAGGGCGAAGGCTCGATGGACGCCGGCAACATGCTCAAACCGGCCCTGGCCCGTGGCGAGCTGCATTGCGTCGGTGCGACCACGCTCAACGAGTACCGCCAATATATAGAGAAGGATGCGGCCCTCGAGCGGCGCTTCCAGAAGGTGTTGGTGGACGAGCCGAGCGAAGAAGACACCATCGCGATCCTGCGTGGCCTCAAGGAGCGTTACGAGGTTCACCACAAAGTGGCGATCACCGACGGCGCGATCATCGCGGCGGCCAAGCTCAGCCATCGCTATATCACTGACCGGCAGTTGCCGGACAAGGCGATCGACCTGATCGACGAAGCCGCCAGCCGCATCCGCATGGAGATCGACTCCAAGCCGGAAGTGCTGGATCGTCTGGAGCGGCGCCTGATTCAGTTGAAGGTGGAATCCCAGGCACTGAAGAAAGAAAGCGACGACGCGGCGAAGAAACGCCTGGAGAAACTCCAGGAGGAAATCGACCGCCACGAGCGTGAGTACTCGGATCTGGAAGAAATCTGGAACTCGGAAAAAGCCGAGGTGCAGGGTTCTGCACAGATTCAACAGAAGATCGAACAGTCCCGTCAGGAACTGGAAGCCGCGCGCCGCAAAGGCGACCTGAACCGCATGGCCGAGTTGCAGTACGGGGTGATCCCGGATCTGGAACGCAGCCTGCAAATGGTCGACCAGCACGGCAAGAGCGAGAACCAGTTGCTGCGCAGCAAGGTGACCGAAGAGGAAATCGCCGAAGTCGTTTCGAAGTGGACCGGCATTCCCGTGTCGAAAATGCTCGAAGGCGAGCGCGACAAGCTGATGAAGATGGAAAGCCTGTTGCACCAGCGTGTGATCGGCCAGGACGAAGCGGTGGTGGCGGTAGCCAACGCGGTGCGGCGTTCCCGTGCCGGGTTGTCCGATCCAAACCGCCCGAGCGGCTCGTTCATGTTCCTCGGCCCGACCGGTGTCGGTAAAACCGAGCTGTGCAAGGCACTGGCCGAATTCCTCTTTGACACTGAAGAGGCGATGGTGCGGATCGACATGTCCGAGTTCATGGAGAAACACTCCGTGGCGCGGTTGATCGGTGCACCACCAGGCTATGTCGGTTATGAAGAGGGCGGTTATCTGACCGAAGCGGTACGGCGCAAGCCTTACTCGGTGATCCTGCTGGACGAAGTCGAGAAGGCCCACCCGGACGTGTTCAACATCCTGCTGCAAGTGCTGGAGGATGGTCGTCTGACCGACAGCCACGGTCGTACGGTGGATTTCCGCAACACCGTGATCGTCATGACCTCCAACCTCGGTTCGATGCAGATCCAGGAACTGGTGGGTGACCGTGAAGCGCAACGGGCAGCGGTGATGGATGCGATTTCCACCCACTTCCGTCCGGAGTTCATCAACCGGGTCGACGAAGTGGTGATCTTCGAGCCTCTGGCGCGGGATCAGATCGCGGGCATTACCGAGATCCAGCTGGGTCGTCTGCGCAGTCGTCTGGCCGAGCGCGAGCTGAAGCTGGAACTGAGTCCGGAGGCGATGGACAAGCTGATTGCCGTCGGTTACGACCCGGTCTACGGTGCACGGCCGCTGAAACGGGCGATCCAGCGCTGGATCGAGAACCCGTTGGCGCAGTTGATCCTGTCGGGACGCTTCCTGCCGGGCGAGACTGCGACCGGCGTCGTGGAGAACGACGAGATCACGTTCAACTGACAGCTTTGGTTGGTGAAGTAAGCAAGGCCTCGCAATGCGAGGCCTTTTTTTTCGTTAGGCTGTTGAACTCAAAGGAAAAGGCTTGTAAAGTGCGCCCCGCAGTCAGTCACCAACACGGTTTCAGCTCACTGGGCAGAAATCTGAAATAAGTTGCAAATCATTAACTTGAAAGCAATTTAGGGGGTTGACAGAGGTGTTCTAGGTTGTAGAATAGCGCGCCTCAGACACACGAACGCAGCGATGCGAAAACGATGTCGAGAAGCTGCAAGTTTCACCGTAGTAAATTGAAATATGTAGTTCCGTGATAGCTCAGTCGGTAGAGCAAATGACTGTTAATCATTGGGTCCCAGGTTCGAGTCCTGGTCACGGAGCCAATTTCAAGCCGGGGTATAGCGCAGTCCGGTAGCGCGCCTGCTTTGGGAGCAGGATGTCAGGAGTTCGAATCCCCTTACCCCGACCATTTTTGGGTCGTTAGCTCAGTTGGTAGAGCAGTTGGCTTTTAACCAATTGGTCGTAGGTTCGAATCCCACACGACCCACCATTTTTGAAACCAGTTAACGCTGGGATCGAATCTTAAGATCAGAGGCCAAAAGCGCTGATCGAAGAAGGCGATCTTTGAAAGGTCGCCTTTTTTTTACCGGGGTATAGCGCAGTCCGGTAGCGCGCCTGCTTTGGGAGCAGGATGTCAGGAGTTCGAATCCCCTTACCCCGACCATATTAAAAATCCTCGTATCGAAAGATACGGGGATTTTTTTTGCCCTTCGCTCAAGTCATCGTACAACTTGCCGATAGCCCGCTAACGAAAGGGGCCTGCCATCGATCGCCCCTTGAATCCGGCCAATACAAGAAAAAGGGCGTTCGTCATGTTGCTTCGTCAGTTGAATATTGCTCCCCGTGCCGCCCTGGGCTTTGCCCTGATCGCGGTGCTGGTGGCGTTGCTTGGCGTGTTTGCCCTGGGGCAGATGTCGAGCATCCGCGAGAGCGAGGTCGCGGTGGAGAACCAGTGGCTGCCGAGCATTCGTGGCGGCGACGAGATTCGCGAGATCATGCTGCGCATCCGCACCATTTCTCTGCGCATGGCGCTGGATCCTGATCCGAACAACGTTGCGACTTACCGCAGCCAGATGGACACCCGCGACAAAGAGCTGAGCGAGAAGATCGCCGCTTACGACCGACTGGTGACCACTCCGGAAGGCCAGCAGTTGTACGATCAGTTCAAGAAAACCTTCGCGGCCTACCGCGCCGGCATCGCGCAATCTTTCGTCCTTGCCCAGCAAGGCAAGCGCGACGAGCTGACCAAACTGCTGCTGGTCGACATGAAAACCGTGGTCGATGGCTCCGGCAAGCAACTCAATGACCTGGCGGATCTGTTCGCCAAGCAGGTCGCGGCAGAAAGCAGTAACTCCGCCGCCCATTACGAAACCTCGCGCACCATCGTCAGCCTGTTCATCGCACTGGCGGCATTGGCGACCGTAGCCCTGGCGATGTTGCTCACCCGCAGTATCGTTCGCCCGTTGAGCACCGCTGTCAGCGCCGCAGAAAGTGTTGCGAAAGGGGATTTGACCCGACCGATCGAGACCCAGGGCAACGACGAAGTCAGCCGTTTGCTCAAGGCGCTGGCGACAATGCAACAGAACCTGCGCGAAACCCTGCAAGGCATCAACGGTTCTGCCACGCAACTGGCGACCGCCGCCGACGAGCTCAATGCGGTCACGCTCGACAGCACCCAGGGTCTGCAACAGCAGAACAACGAAATCGAACAGGCCGCCACCGCCGTCAACGAGATGACCACGGCGGTCGAGGAAGTCGCACGCAACGCGGTGTCGACCTCCGACGCGACGCGCCAGTCCAGCGAGTCGGCGCATCTGGGGCAAGAACGGGTTAGTGAAACCGCCAGCGCCATCAACGCCCTGGCCAGTGAGGTCCAGCACACCGGAGAGCTTGTGCAATCACTGGCCAACCAGTCCCAAGACATCGGCAAAGTGCTGGACGTGATCCGCGCGATTGCCGAACAGACCAACTTGCTGGCGCTCAATGCCGCCATCGAAGCGGCGCGGGCCGGGGAGAGTGGTCGCGGGTTTGCCGTGGTCGCCGACGAAGTCCGGGCGCTGGCTTATCGCACGCAGCAATCGACCCAGGAAATCGAGCAGATGGTGCAGGGCATGCGCAACGGTTCGAGCCTGGCGCTGGAGTCGATGCAGGCCAGTGCTTCGCGTGCGACCACCACGCTGGTGCTGGCCGAGCGGGCCGGCGAGGCGCTGCAAACCATCACCGCGTCGGTGCATGAGATTCATGAACGCAATCTGGTGATCGCCAGCGCCGCCGAAGAGCAGGCGCAAGTGGCGCGGGAAGTGGATCGTAATCTGGTGAACATTCGCGACCTGTCGGTACGTTCGGCGGCCGGCGCCGACCAGACCAGCGCTTCCAGCCATGAGCTGTCGAAACTCGCCAACGCATTGCAGAGCATGGTGCGGCGCTTCCAGCTGTAATTTCTCAGGCCGCAAAAAAAAGCCGCGCTTCTCCTCAGAGAATGCGCGGCTTTGTTTTTGCCGGGACGGACTGAATATCAGGCACCGTCACGCTCTTTCAGGTGTTCGAACAAGCCTTTGGGCATTTTCTTGCCGTTGGCTTCGTAGTTGGCTTTGACGTTGTCGTAAGCCTCTTGCTCGTCGATGAAACCATCGTGGTTGGTGTCGATCTTGTCGAAGTCTGAGTGCGGCGCGACCTTCAGGAATTCGGCGCGGGAGACTTTGCCATCACCATCGGTGTCGGTTTTGGCCATCGACGCATCGCCGCATTTGCCTTCACCGCATTTGCCTTCCGGGGTTTTCACCGAGGTCTCGGCCGAGGCAACCATGTAGCCCTGGGCCAGCGGTTGTGCGGCGAACACCGAGCCGGACAGCATCAGGCCGCCGGCCAGTACGGCACCGACCAGGCCAAGGGAGGTTTTGCCAGTTTTCGAAGTGCGGGTCATTTCATTCTCCTTCGGTTGCACTGCGCAACCACACGTTAAGGGCGATCAATCCGGAGCAGGTGCGCTCGGGTGTGGCCATTAAGCGGTGGCGGTGTATCGCGTCTGTGTCGAGGAGCGGGGCGTTTGTAAGCGAAGATGGGGAAAGCGGGGGCAGATACAGTAGAAGACAAAACGCCGTGGGGGCGAGCCAGCCTGCCCCCACGGTTTTTACATCAGTGCAGCTTCAGGCGCGGCTCGGTGCCGCGTCCGATCTTGCTGCCCAGCATCAGCATGGCGGTGCGGAACGGGCCGTACAGCGCCATCTGGTGCATGCGGTACAACGAAACGTAGAACATCCGCGCCAGCCAGCCTTCGAGCATCACGCTGCCGGTCAGATTGCCCATCAAGTTACCCACAGCCGAAAAACGCGACAGCGAAATCAGCGAGCCGTAGTCGGTGTACTTGTACTCCGGCAGGGTCTTGCCTTCGATCCGCAGTTTCAGCGACTTGGCCAGCAGCGACGCCTGCTGGTGCGCAGCCTGGGCCCGTGGCGGCACGTTGCGATCCGAACCCGGTTGCGGGCAGGCGGCGCAATCTCCGAAGGCGAAAATGTTTTCGTCGCGGGTGGTCTGCAGCGTCGGCAGCACTTGCAGCTGGTTGATGCGGTTGGTTTCCAGGCCATCGATGTCCTTGAGGAAACCCGGTGCGCGGATCCCGGCGGCCCAGACTTTCAGGCTGGCCTTGATCTCGTTGCCATCGGCGGTGATCAGGCTGTCGGCAGTGACCTGGCTGACCGAGGCGTTGGTCATCACGTTGACCCCGAGTTTCTCCAGGGTCTTGTGCACCGGCCCGCTGATGCGTTCCGGCAGCGCCGGCAGCACCCGTGGCCCGGCTTCGATCAGGGTGATGTGCATGTTTTCCGGTTTGATCCGGTCCAGACCATAGGCCGCCAGTTCATGGGCGGCGTTGTGCAGCTCGGCCGCCAGTTCAACGCCAGTGGCGCCGGCGCCGACGATGGCCACGCTGATCTGCTGAACCACATCGGTTTGCCCGGCGTGAGCACGCAAGTAGTGATTGAGCAATTGCTGATGGAAACGCTCGGCCTGTTTGCGGGTGTCGAGGAACAGGCAGTGCTGTGCTGCGCCCTGGGTGCCGAAGTCGTTGGTGGTGCTGCCGACCGCGATCACCAGCGAGTCGTAGGGCACTTCCCGTGCTGGCACCAGCTCCACGCCGTTTTCGTCGTAGGTGGCGGCGAGCTGGATCTTCTTCTGCTCACGGTCGAGCCCGCTCATGCGCCCCAGCTGGAACTCGAAGTGGTTCCATTTGGCCTGGGCGACATAGTTGAGTTCGTCTTCGGAAGAGTTCAGCGATCCGGCGGCCACTTCGTGCAACAGCGGTTTCCAGATGTGCGTAAGGTTCGCGTCGACCAGCATGATGCTGGCGGTGCCGCGCTTGCCCAGAGTCTTACCCAGACGGGTAGCCAGCTCCAGACCGCCGGCGCCGCCGCCGACAATGACAATACGATGGGACATGGTGATAGCTCGCAAGGTTTTTAAAGGAAATCGTTGTCGTCGTAACCCAAGCGAGCGCGATGCAGCTCATAGCGTCAGGTAACTGATAAATCGGCTCAACAGGCCCAGACCGATGGTCGCTGCCAGTACCACCACCAGGAGCATCCACGGCCGGAATGGCCGGCGCTCGACACGGTGCTGGGACAACTGCAGGTACTCTTCGACATGCTTCTGGTCTTCAGGGTTCAGGCGGCTGGTCATATGAGGCCTCGTCAGGGATAGACGTTGCTGAATGCGCAGACGTTACAGCGGTTTGTCTGCGAGCGTTGAACGGCGCATGTCATCCGGGCGAATAATTGCGCTTTTGTAACATCCGGCCAGTGTTTGCGCCATCCTGCTTAGGGCTTACAGGCTGATCCCGACATCGAACAGAATGCTGCGGCCCAGGTTGCTGCGCAGGAAATCCGGTGCATCGGGGTGGGCGAACAGCACTCGGGCGAACGTCGGCCCGACCAGTGACAGCGAACGCCAGCCCTGACGCAAATATTCGGTGGGCGGTGGAAAGTGGCTGTTGAGGTCGAGCACCTCTCGCTTGAGGCTGGCGAAGGCGATGATGTCCAGCTCGCCCAGGTCCATGCCGCGTTCCTTGTAGTTGTGTGCTTTCTTGCGCAGGGTCGGCGCCAGCCTCAGCAGAAATTCGTTGGCCGGAATCCGCCGTGGCTTGGCCTCGCGGCGTACCAGTTGGCTCAGGGAAAACGCACTGCGTCGACGTTGCAGCTCGTCGCGCCATTCATCGTTGAGCCGGCGGCCTTCGTCGAGGACGAAAAACACCTCGAAGTTGGCATCGCGAAACAATACGTCCGGCGGCTCACCGGCCGGGGCGAATTCGTCGGCGCGATAGGGGATATTCAAGCCTTGCAGCAGGCGCTGGCAGACCCAACGCTCACGCTCCCATTTGCGGGCATTGGACAGGAACGCGTTGGCCTGCTCGGCCGCGATGGTCAGCAGGCGTAAATAATCTGAGTCATCCATAGGCCCAAGCTTAGCGTTCAATTGCGACAAGCAGAAAGCTTTGCATCGGCAGATTCACACGGGTGGCGGTGTAGACTTCGACACAGGAGCGCCAATCAAGGGAGTCTGCGGTGCGAATGAAGGTGATGGAATCATGATCGGTGCAGAACTGCTGTCATCGACGAGTCTGACCCTCGGCTGGCTGATTTACCTGCCGGTGCTGCTCTGGGCGATCTGCCGGGCGCCGTGGGTTGAATTGTTCAGCGACAGCCGTCGTCAGCACTTGCTGTTCGGCACTGTGTTCGCACTGTTTCTGTTGTGGATGGTGCGCAGGGACTTCGACACGGGCGTGTCGTATCACTTCATCGGCATGACTGCCGTGACCTTGCTGCTCGACTGGCCGTTGGCGATTGTCGGCGGACTGGTGGCGCAGATCGGGCTGGTTCTGCTGGGACGCCAGGATCTGGCAGCGGTCGGGGTCAACGGCGCGTTGTTGATCCTGCTGCCGGTGCTGATCACCGAGGGGGTGGCGATCCTGGTCGAGCGAGCGCAACCGCGTAATCCGTTTGTGTATATCTTCTGCTCGGGTTTCTTCGCGGCGGCCTTGTCGGCGCTGTCATGTCTGATTCTGAGCCTGACCTTGCTCTGGTACGACGGCCTGTTCGCCATGCCCGAATGGCTGGAAGATTTCATCGGTTACCTGTGGCTGCTGATTTTTCCGGAAGCGTTCATCAACGGCATGGTGATCAGCGCGCTGGTGGTGTTCTGCCCGGAATGGCTGGAGACCTTCAACCGCACCCGCTACCTTTCGGCGCCCTGGAATGACGACGATCCCAAGTCTTGATCCACATCAAATCCACACCGCGTGCGGCATTTCATGCTCGGCCAAATCCCTTCAGGAGCAGCGGCATGAGCGTTTACGAGTGGGCGAGGCAGGAAACCCGGCAGAGTCTGGAGATGGCGCAGGAGGTGGGATTCGATCCGGGTCTGAGCCTGCGGGCCTTGCTCAGTGCGGTGGTGCAGCAGAGCAAGGCGGTGCGCAACGCCGAAGACCTGGCCGACGAGTTGCGCTTTCTGGCGGAAAACCTCGACGACGAGCAGGACTACGGCTTCATGCGGCCCTGAGCGGGATCAGTGGAGCGGGTCGAAGTCACCGGAAAACAGTTCGTCCTCGGCATCAGGGGGCACCGGGATCTTGTGTTCTTCCGACGCCCAGGCGCCGAGGTCGATCAGTTTGCAGCGGTCCGAGCAGAACGGCCGGAATTCGTTTGCGGGGGTGAATTCCACCGGGGCGCCGCAGGTCGGGCATTCAACGGTTGGGATCGGGCTCATGACTGGCCTCCGGATAAAGTCAGGTAAAAGTGATGCAGGCGCTCGACTTCGCTGTGCAGCCAGGCGAGGTCGCGGTCGTTGACCACCACATCGTCGGCACGGCTCACGCGGTCTTCGCGGCTGGATTGGGCCTTGAGGATCGCCTGGACCTGCTGTTCGCTGGTCTGGTCACGCTGCAGGGTACGTTCGATCTGCAGTTGCTGCGGCGCATCGATCACCAGGATTCGCTGGGTCATCGCGTACTGTCCGGACTCGATCAACAACGGTGAAACCAGAATCGCATAAGGCGATTTTGCCAGCGCCAGGTGATGGGCGATTTCCTCGGCGATCAGCGGATGCAGCAGCGCTTCGAGCCAGCGGCGTTGCTCCGGCACTTCGAAGATCAGCTTGCGTAGCGCCGCGCGATCCAGCGTGCCGTCGGCCTGCAGGACATCGGGACCGAAGTGCTCGGCAATTTTCGCCAGCGCCGGGCGTCCCGGCTCAACCACCCAGCGCGCTGCATGATCGGCGTCCACCACATGGATGCCGAGGTCGATGAAGTGCTGGGCGGCCGCGCTTTTGCCGCTGCCGATGCCGCCGGTCAGGCCGAGAATCCAGGGTTTTTCCACAGGGGTATTCATTTCAAACCGACAAACTGCCAATAGAAGTCGGTTATTTGACCACCCCAGAGCAAGGCAATCCAGCCGGCAATTGCCAGATAGGGCCCGAAGGGGATCGGCGTCGAGGTTTTCCGGTCGCGCAGCTTGAGCAGAATCACCCCGAGCACGGCGCCCACCAGCGAAGATAACAGGATGGTCAGCGGCAGAATCTGCCAGCCGCCCCAGGCCCCCAGCAGCGCCAGCAGCTTGAAATCGCCGTGGCCGATGCCGTCCTTGCCGGTGAGCAGCTTGAACAGCCAGAACACCGACCACAGTGCCATGTAACCGGCCACCGCGCCCCACATCGCATCGTGCAGTGAAACGAACTGCCCGAAGCTGTTGACGATCAAGCCCAGCCACAGCAGCGGCAGCACCAGCACGTCGGGCAACAGCTGATGTTCGGTGTCGATCAGGCTCATCGCCAGCAAGCCCCAGGTCAGCACGATCAACAGGCATGCCGGCCAGCCGAAGCCCAGGTGCCAGGCGATGAACGCCGAGAGCAGGCCGCAGGCCAGTTCGGTCAACGGATAACGCTTGCTGATCGGCGCCGCGCAGGACGAGCAGCGGCCGCGCAAAAACAGGTAACTTAGCAGCGGGATGTTTTCCCACGCACGAATGCGGTGGGCGCAATGCGGGCACTGCGAATGCGGCAGCATCAGGTTGTAGACCGGCAGCGGCGTTTCGACGGGCAGCCCGAGCACGTCGTGGGCCTGCTGGCGCCATTCGCGCTCGAGCATCTTCGGCAGACGCCAGATCACCACATTGAGGAAGCTGCCGACCACCAGCCCGAGTATCAGAGCGGTAAAGACAAAGGCCAGCGGATAGAGGGCGAAGAGTTCGTCGATGGGCATGTCAGATCGCTGAGCCGAGTTGGAAGATCGGCAGGTACATGGCCACGACCAGCCCGCCGACGATCACCCCGAGTACCACCATGACGAAAGGCTCCATCAGGCTGGTGAGGTTGTCGACCATGTTATCCACTTCTTCCTCGTAGAACCCGGCCACCTTGTCGAGCATGTCGTCCAGGGCGCCGGATTCTTCGCCGATGGCGGTCATCTGGACGGCCATGTTCGGAAAGATTCCGCTGGTGCGCATCGAGAAATTAAGCTGCATACCGGTGGCCACGTCCTGGCGAATGCGCAGCACCGCGCGCTTGAACACCACGTTGCCGGTGGCTCCGGCGACCGAGTCCAGCGCTTCGACCAGCGGCACGCCGGCGGCAAATGTGGTCGACAGAGTCCGGGCAAAACGGGCAACGGCGGACTTGTACATCATGGTGCCCACCAGCGGCAGTTTCAGCAGCCAGGCATCTCGGCGGTCACGCAGGGCCTGTGATTTCTTCAGGGCGTGTCGGGTGCCGAAAATCGCCACGATCAGCACACCCAGAATCGCCCACCACCATTGCTGCATGAACTCCGACAGGCCGATGACCATCAAGGTAAACGCCGGCAGTTCGGCACCGAAACCGGAAAACACCGACTGGAACTGCGGCACCACTTTCACCAGCAGAATGCCGGTGACGACCGCCGCCACCAGAATCACGGCGGTGGGGTAGGTCATGGCTTTCTTGATCTTGGCCTTGAGGCTTTCGCTCTTCTCCTTGTAGGTCGCCACGCGTTCGAGCAGGGTGTCGAGGGCACCGGACTGCTCGCCGGCATCGACCAGGTTGCAGTACAACTCGTCGAAGTATTGCGGCTTCTTGCGCAGGGCTGCGGCGAAGCTGTTACCGGCGGCGACTTCCTGTTTCACCTCGTCCACCAGTTTGCGCATCGCTGGGTTTTCAAAGCCTTCGCCGATGATGTCGAACGACTGCAACAGCGGTACGCCAGCCTTCATCATGGTCGCCATCTGCCGGGTGAACAGGGCGATGTCCAGCGGCTTGATGCGCTTGCCGAAGTTCAGCAACGACGCGGACTTCTTGCGCACCTTGCCGGGGTTGATGCCCTGCTTGCGCAACTGGGCCTTGATCAACGCGGGGTTTTGCCCGCTCAGTTCGCCGCTGATCCGGCTGCCTTTCTTGTCGGTGCCTTCCCAGGCGTAGACGCTGATTTTCGCTGCCTTGACGGCCATGTTCAGTCCTTGGTGACCCGGTTGATTTCTTCAAGGCTGGTGATGCCTTGCATGGCCTTGATCAGTCCCGAAGTGCGCAGGTCGTTGAAGCCGTCCAGGCGCATCTGGCTGTCGATTTCCAGTGAGTTGCCCTCGGCCATGATCAGCCGCTGCAGTTCGGGCGTGTTCCTGACCACTTCATAGATGCCGGTGCGGCCCTTGTAGCCGCCGTTGCATTGATCGCAACCGACGGGCTCATAGATCGTGAAACTGCCGATGCGTTCCTCGGGGAAGCCTTCCTTGAGCAGGGTTTCGCGGGGAATCTCGATGGGCTTCTTGCAGTGGCTGCAGAGCTTTCGCGCCAGACGCTGGGCGATGATCAGGCTGACCGACGTGGCGATGTTGAAGCCGGGGATGCCCATGTTGTGCAAACGGGTCAGCGTTTCTGCGGCGCTGTTGGTGTGCAGCGTGGACAGTACAAGGTGACCGGTCTGTGCAGCCTTGATCGCAATCTCCGCCGTCTCCAGATCGCGGATCTCGCCGACCATGATCACGTCCGGGTCCTGACGCAGGAACGAGCGCAGGGCCTGGGCGAAATCCAGCCCCTGCTTCGGATTGACGTTGACCTGGTTGATGCCTTCCATGTTGATCTCCACCGGGTCTTCGGCGGTGGAGATGTTGATGTCGACGGTATTGAGGATGTTCAGCCCGGTGTACAGCGAAACGGTCTTGCCGGAACCGGTGGGGCCGGTGACCAGAATCATGCCTTGCGGCTGCTTCAGGGCGGCCAGGTACAGCTCTTTCTGCTCCAGCTCGTAGCCGAGGGCGTCGATGCCGATCTGCGCGCTGGACGGGTCGAGGATCCGGATCACCACTTTTTCGCCCCACAGGGTCGGCAGGGTGTTGACCCGGAAGTCGATCGACTTGGTTTTCGACAGGCGCATCTTCAGGCGTCCGTCCTGAGGTTTTCGGCGCTCCGAGATGTCGAGGCTGGCCATGACCTTCAGCCGGGCGGCGATGCGTCCGGCCAGTTGAATCGGCGGTTTGGCCACTTCACGCAGGATGCCGTCGGTACGCACCCGCACCCGGTAGTTTTTCTCGTAAGGCTCGAAGTGCAGGTCGGAAGAGCCGCTTTTGATCGCATCCAGCAGCATCTTGTGGACGAAGCGCACCACCGGCGCGTCGTCGGCGTCCATTCCACCGATGGCGTCCTGTTTGCTGTCATCGACGGATTCAACGTCCAGCCCGTCGAGGTCGACATCGGCCATGTCTTCCAGGCCGGAGGCGTGGGTGTCGAAGAATTTCTCGATGGCGTCGGTGAGCTTGTCGTCCTCCACCAGGATGGCTTCGGTGGTCAGCCCGGTGCTGAACTGAATGTCGTTGATCGCCTGGTGATTGCTCGGGTCGGAGATCCCCACGAACAGTTTGTTGCCGCGTCGCCACAGGGGCAGGGCATGGTGCTGGCGAACCAGTTTTTCGCTGACCAGGCCCTTGGGCTGGGTTTCCTTGTCCAGGCAGTTGAGGTCGAGGAACGCCATGCCGAAGTGCTCCGAGGCGATTTCGGCAACCTGTGCGCTCTTTACCAGTTTGTTCTGTACCAGATAGCTGACCAGCGACAGGCGATTGCGCTGGGCTTGCTGCCAGGCTTGTTGGGCGCTTTTTTCCGTGAGCAGTTCGGCCTGTACCAATTGCTTGGCCAGACCGCTCAGAGCGATGTCATTCATGGGAATCCCGGATGCAGACAGTTCATGACTTATAGCCTAGTCAAGTGACAGCGCCAAACCGCCTCGGTGCAGGTGACAAAAAGTGTCAGATAGTGCGGTTACAGGTTGTAGGAAACACCGCGACAGCGTGATCGCGCCCAGCCTGCGCGGGTGCGGGCGCCTTGGCACGGGCTGTGCTGAGTCCTGTTCAGATCATGAGATTCCGACTCATGCATGGAGCGTGTCTATGAAGAAACAACAAGGTTTCACTCTGATCGAGCTGCTGATCGTCGTGGCGATCATCGGTATCCTGGCCACCATTGCGCTGCCGCAATACACGAAATATCAGGCACGGTCCAAGGTGACGGCGGGGCTGGCGGAAATCAGCGCGCTGAAAGTGCCGTTCGAGGACACCATCAATCAAGGTACCGATCCAACACTGACGAACGTCACGGGTAGCGCGACTTACGTAACAACCAACTGCGGCACAGTGACCGCATCCGGCACCGCGTCTTCGGGCGCAGGCACGATCGTCTGCACCATCGCGAATGCGCCGGCGCCTGTCTTGGGCAAAACCATCACGCTGACCCGCACCGGCGGGGCGACCGGCAACACTGCCGGCGTCTGGAGCTGCGCTTCGACCGTCAACGCCGACTACGCCCCTAAAGGTTGCCCAGGCAGCGGTACTTGATCGGCTCTGCAGCCCACTGAAATGCCCCGCCTCGCGGGGCATTTTCTTTTGCGCAGTGCTTCACAAAAAGCTTCAGTCTTTTCAGCGTGTTAGGAACTTTCCCAAAAGCCGCAACTTGCATGTAGATAATTCGGGGGTCATGCAATTTGCATGATTCCGAGAATTTTCAATTTTATTAACTTATTGATTTATAAGGATTTATTGTATTTTTAAAAGTTGGCACAGCGTTCGCAATATCTCCGGTAACCCTGCTGACAAGACACGCAGCAGACTTTCCAGAAAAACAGGAGTTACTCGTATGAAGAAGTTCGCTATCACTGCCGCTGCTGCTACCGCGCTGACCCTGACCATGGCCACCGGCGCATTCGCACAATCCACCCAGGCGACCCAGGCTCCAATGACTCTGGCTGCCGGTGAAATGACCAAGGCGAAAGAAGCCACTTCCGACACCTGGATCACCACCAAAGTCAAAAGCGACTTGGTGACCGAAAAAGGCATTCCAGGCACTGACATCAAAGTAGAAACCAACAAAGGCGTCGTGTCTCTGTCCTCCACTGTTGCAGTGACAGAAGCACAGAAAAAGATGGCCGTAGACATCACCAAGAAAATCAAAGGCGTCAAAGCGGTCTCCGCTGACGGCCTGAAAGCCGAGTAAGGCAAGACTTCTCGCCTGGACCGGGAGAAGACGCGACAGGCGGGCCGAGCAATACGTCTGCCGCCCTTTAGAGTTCATGCGAACGGCCACACGGAATGTGGCCATTACAGGCCCCGGCATTCATGTCGGGGCCTGTTCTATTTCAGGGACTGGAAAAGTGCAGAGAAGTCAGTCGCCGCGCTTGCTGTTGATCTGCCGCAGGCGATTGCCTTCGAAGCGCAAGTATTGATACATGCCGTTGCTCGGGCCGTAGGTCCATTCCTCGACCTGAAACTCTTCACGACGATTGGCGCTGCGCTTGTAGCCCAGCACGTCGCGGCTGACCGGTTCACCGCATTTCTGCAGCACCTCGCTGGCGCGATCACCGAGGCTGACCAACTGGCTGCCACAGCGCAGGGTATCGGATGCCGAAGCCTGGCTGGAGACGAGCGCCAGCGCCATTGCGGCCAGCCACTGACTGTTCATCATTCGGCGTCCAGATGCATTTGTGTCACCACGCGGCCGTCGCTTTCCGCTTCACCAAGATTGGCGTCGATGAAGTACACGCGGTCGTCGGCCAGTTGGCCCTTGTCCACCAGGTAATCCTTGATGCTGCTGGCACGGTCCTGACCGAGCTGGCGCAGCAGCACATCGCTGGTGCTCCAGAACTTGATCACGTCGGCGCGCATTTTCGCCGTGCGTTCCTCTTTGCCCAGATCTTTCCATTCAGCTGGTGGCTGGGTTTTCAGACGGGTGCGGTAGATACCTTCGAGCAGCGGACCTTTTTCATTGTCCGGTACCTGGATCAGCGAGGCCTGGGCCGGCACCTTGTCGCCACGGCGCTGGAGCATCTTGTAGTAGTTGTACTGGTATTCGCGTTCAAGACGCTGCTCGGCAAGCAACGGGCCGTCGCTGCTTTGTGCAGCAGTGCCTTCGATTTCCAGACGCAGGGCCGGACGCTCCTTCAGGGCCTGGGACAATTTGACCAGCGCCGCTTCGGCATCCTTGTTCAGTTCGCTGGAGCCCGGCGCGAAGGACACAGTGCCCAGATCTTCCGAGCCGCCACCACTGACCAGACCGCCAATCAGCTTGAACGGTGCGGCGGCGGCTTTGACGATCAGGTTGCGCAGGGTCTGCCAGACAATCGGCATCACGCTGAATTGCGGGTTGTTGAGGTCGCCGGTGACCGGCAGCTCAATGGAAATCTTGCCGTCCACGTCCTTGAGCAGCGCAATCGCCAGTTTCAGCGGCAGGCTCACGGCATCCGGGCTGTCGACTTTCTCGCCAAGTTGCAGTTGCTCGACCACCACTTTGTTCTCGGCCTTGAGCTGGCCCTTGGTGATCAGGTAGTGCAGGTCGAGATTGAGCCGGCCCTTGCGGATCCGGTAACCGGCGAACTTGCCGGAGTAGGGGGTCAGGGTGGTCAGTTCGACCCGTTTGAAACTGGTGGCGATGTCGAGGCTGGCCATCGGGTCGAACGGGTTGACCGCGCCTTTGATGGTCACCGGCGCATAACGATCGACCTTGCCCTTGACGTCGACGCTGGCCGGTTTCGCCTGACGACTGTCGATGGTGCCGATCTGGCCGTTGAGCTGCTGGATCGCCGTGGCGAAATTCGGCGTCAGGCTGAAGTCGGCGAAGTTGGCCGAGCCGTCATTGATCACGATGCCGCCGATGTGAATGCCCAACGGTTTCGAGTTACTGGCTGGTTTGGCCGCTGCGGTTTTCGCCCCGGAGTCGGCAGGTTGCGGGATCAGCAGGTCGTCGATGTTGGTGGTGCGGTCATCGTTGATCATGAAGCGCGCATAGGGCTGGAACAGGTTGATCCTGTCGATCGACAGGCTGTCACCGTGCTGATAATTCAGGCCTTCGACCACCACTTGCTGCCACTTGAGGACGTCGCGGGTCTTCAGGGTGTCGAGGGTGTGCAACTGATCGACCTGAGCGCGACCGGTGACGCTGAGTGCCAGCGGCTCGGTACTTTTCAGGTTCACTTTCAGGTCGCTGCCGAGCATGCCGCTGCGCAGTTCCAGACGAATGAACGGGTTGATGTAGGACTGGGCGACGCGCAGGTCGATGTCCTGGGTTTTCACGTTGAGCTGGGCGGTGACCGGCGCCAGGTTGACCACGCCGTCGGCGTTGATCTTGCCTTGCTTGCCCAGGCCTGCGTCGAGTTTGACGTTGAAGGGCGAGCCGTTGAGGCTGTCGAAATTCTGCAGATCGACATTAAGTGGCGTGACATCCAGCGTGACCTCAGGCTTCGCCGAGCGGTCGGCCAGGTGCACTTTGTAGTCACGCAGTTGCACGTCCTTGAGCAGCACTTGCCATGGCTTGCCCGGCGCGGTCGGTTCCGTTTTCGGCGAGTCGGCGGCGGCCGGAGTGCTTTTCGGTTCAGCCGCTGCTTTGGCGGCAGGTTTGGACGGCTGGCTGGCGAACAGTTTTTGCCAGTCCAGTTGCCCGTCCGCTTCGAGGGCGGCCCAGGTTTCGAGCTTCTGGCTGCGGACCTTGCCGACCACCACTTGCTGCTTGGCCAGGTCCACGGTGGTTTCGCTGACGTCGAGGCGGTCGAGTTTCGCCAGCGGACGTCCGTCCGGTGCCTTGATCGCAAACGGCGCAACACTGACCGAGACGTTGCTCAACAGCAGTTCGGTTTCCTTGGACAGGTTGAGTTTGTAGTCGGTACTGAGGCTGACCACGCCGTTTTCCAGCACCAGCGGCACCGCGTCGCGCACGTAGGGCCAGAACGCTTTCATCTGGCCGTCGGTGACTTTGAGCGTGCCTTCGGAGGCAATCGGGATCAGGCTGAAATTGCCTTTCCAGTCGATCTGCCCACCGGCCGGGCCGATGGCGACCAGAGTCATGTCGGCGTTGTCTTCAGGCAGGGTGCTTAGGTTGTTCAGTTCGAAATCGAGTTTGTCGTAGAGGAATTCGATCGGCTCGCTCGGGCGTGCATCCTCGAAATGCACGTTGCCGCCAGCCAGTTTGATCCGGTCGATACGCAGCGGAAACGGCTTGGCATTCGGATCGGCCGGCGTCGGTTCGCTGGCCGGCAGTTTGAACAGACCGAGCAGATTGAGTTTGCCGTCCTTGGCGAACAGGATTTCGGTCTTGGGTTTGTCCAGTTCGATGTCGGACAGGTGCAGGGCTTTTGTCCACAGGCTGTCGAGTTGCAGGTTGGCGTACAGGCGTTCGAAACCGACCTGTTCCTTGCCCGGCTCGCCGATGACCAGGCCCCACAGTGTGACTTCGAGGCTGAACGGATTGAGTTCGATACGCTGGATGTGCGCAGGCACCGTGGCGTAGTTGGCCAGTTGCTGGTTGGCCACGCGGAGCGCGATGCCCGGCAGAATCAGAAACCCCAGCAGGCTGTAGAGGGCCAGAGCAGTCAACAGGGCGCCAATCGCGCGAATCAATCCTTTGGGCATGTGCGGCTTCATCTGTCTGAATCGGAGTGCCTTGGAGTATGGCACGCGATTCCGGTTCCGAAGTACATCGCACGAGACAGGATTGTTCAGATTTGTCTGCAATGTCTGTAGGAGCAGCCTTCGACAGCTTCTGCAGATGGGTCAGAGCTGGAGGATCAGGGTCTTCAGCGGCGGTTGCCCGTCCAGTGAAGGGAAATCCCGGCCCGGGGTCATCACACTCCACTCGCGCACCGGACGCCCGGCTTTCTCGGCGCAACGCAGCACCTGTTCGCGCCAGTCGTCCATGCTGACTTTTGCCAGGTTGTTGCAGCAGATCAGCACGCCGTTTTCAGCGGTGGTCAGCAGGGCTGGCTTGAGCAGGCTCTGATAATCGCGCAGCAGGTCGACGGTGCCGAATGCACTTTTGGCCCACGCCGGTGGGTCGAGCAATACCAGATCATATTGGCGCTGTTCGAGACGTTGATAGCTCGGCAGTTTCTGCCCGCGACGCTGACTGATCGGCAGGCCGGCCAGCTGGCGAATCGCCGGGAAGTAGTCTGACTGAATGAATTCCATGGTCGGCAGCTGCGGATTGAGCAAACCGTTCTCGCGTCCGACCGCCAGATTGCCTTCGGCGAAGTCCAGGTTGCACACCTCGCGTGCACCGCCGGCAGCCGCGCTGAGGCCGACGCCGCAGGTGTAGGCGAACAGGTTGAGCACGCTTTTGCCCTTGGCGTGATCCTTGACCCAGCCGCGGGTGTTGCGCAGGTCGAGGAACAGCAGCGGATCCTGGCCGGCGTGGCGTCCGCGGACGCGGTAGTTCAGGCCCCACTCGTGGCCGACCAGATCGACCAGTGCTGCATCTTCGGCGCGGTAGACGCTGTCTTCACGATCAATCCGCGAGTTGCCACGTGAGCGGTCGTTGTAGACCAGCAGGGTTTGCAAGCCCAGCGTTTCGTTCACCGTGGCGTGCAGTTGCAGCAGGTCGGCGAGTTCCAGCGTCTGGTGGAAGCTCTGCACCATCAGCTGCGGGCCGTAGCGGTCGACGGTCAGGCCGCCGGCGCCTTCCTGGCTGCCGTGGAACAGGCGATAGCAGTCGGTGCCCTGGCGGTGCAGCTCGGCGAGCAGATCCTGGCGTTGATCGAGGGCGGCGCGCAGCGCCTGATTCAGGGAAGACATGCTTGCGCCTTGCTGGAGGGAATCGGGGCGCGGGAGTTTAGCAGCTACTGAGCTTCATCTCAGCCCCATCCGCCGTTGGGCCCGTTGCACGGAACCATTGCGCATCGCCCAGCGCAGCATCGGTGCGCTGCGCTTGACGCTGGCGCGGATCAGCTGACGTTGCAGCGGATTCTGCCGGGCATCCAGCATGTCGCTGGCCCAGTCCGGCAGCAGGTCGATGCCGGCCTTCATCATCAGGTCGCCAAACGGCCGCGCCAGCACGCTGGGCGCCGGGGCATCGAGCAACAGGCGCAGGACTTCGCGGCTACGATCGTCGCACACCAGCTGCGGGCGCATGCGATGCAGGTAATCGGCCACGGCCTGGCGCGATTTCGGCACATCGCGGGCACCCAGGCGTTCAGCGACCACGGCGATTTCCGCGTAGTAACGGTCCTGATCCTGCGGTGACAATTGCGGGTTGCGGTAACGCAAATGGGCGGCGAGAAAGTTGCTGACCTCGGCCACGTGCACCCAGGTCAGCAGGTCCGGATCACTGGCCGCATAGGCTCGGCCATCCGGCGCGGTGCCGACGACTTGCAGGTGAATGGTGCGGACTTTCTCGATCAGCCATTCGGCGTCCCGTTTGGAGCCGAACGTAGTGCCGGAGACGAACTGGCTGGTACGACGCAAGCGGCCGAGCATGTCCTGGCGAAAGTTCGAGTGATCCCAGACGCCGGCCAGCGCCAGTGGGTGCAGGGCTTGCAGCAACAAGGCGCTGATGCCGCCGATCAACATGCTGCTGAAGTCGCCGTGCACTTGCCAACTGATCGAGTCCGGGCCGAACAGGCCGGGATCGCCCTTGGGGTTTTCCAGATCGAGCTGGCCGAGGGACAGACCGGTCAGGCTCATGAGCTGGTTTTCGATACGGCTGCGGATGAATTCCATGGCAACTCAGTGGTGAAGGGCGGCGCGGCCGGTTGACCGCGCCTGTGATTCTACTGGTTAAGGCGCTTGTCGATCAGCCCCTGCACCACGCTCGGGTCGGCCAGGGTCGAGGTATCGCCAAGGCTGTCGAGCTCGTTGCAGGCGATCTTGCGCAGGATCCGCCGCATGATCTTGCCCGAGCGGGTTTTCGGCAGGGCCGGGGCCCACTGGATCAGGTCCGGTTTGGCAAAGCTGCCGATTTCCTTGCTGACGTGGGCCAGCAATTCCTTCTTCAGCTCATCGTTGGGTTCGGCGCCGTTCATGGGCGTGACGAAGGCGTAGATGCCCTGGCCTTTGACGTCGTGGGGGTAACCGACCACGGCGGCTTCGGCGATGCTGTCGTGCAGCACCAGCGCGCTTTCGACTTCTGCGGTGCCGATGCGGTGGCCGGAGACATTGATCACGTCATCAATGCGACCGGTGATCCAGTAATCGCCATCCTCGTCGCGACGGGCGCCGTCGCCGGTGAAGTAGTAACCGGGGTAGGGCTTGAAGTAGGTGTCGACCATGCGCTGCGGATCACCGTAGACGCTGCGGATCTGCGCCGGCCAGCTCGACTTGATCGCCAGCACGCCGCTGCCGGCGCCCTTGATTTCCTTGCCGTGCTCGTCGAGCAGTACCGGTTGCACGCCGAACATCGGCTGGGTGGCGCAGCCCGGTTTGATCCGCTGGGCGCTGACCAGCGGGCTGAGCATGATGCCGCCGGTCTCGGTCTGCCACCAGGTATCGACAATCGGGCAGCGCTGTTCGCCGACCACGTTGAAATACCATTCCCACGCTTCCGGGTTGATCGGCTCACCGACGCTGCCGAGCAATCTGAGGCTCTCGCGGGATGTTTCCTGCAAGGGGCCGGCACCTTCACGCATCAGTGCGCGCAGTGCGGTCGGCGCGGTGTAGAAGATGTTGACCTTGTGTTTGTCGATCACCTGCCAGAACCGCGAAGTGCTCGGGTAGCTCGGCACGCCTTCGAAGATCAGGGTGGTCGCGCCGTTGGCCAGCGGGCCGTAGACGATGTAGCTGTGGCCGGTGACCCAGCCGACGTCGGCGGTGCACCAGAACACTTCGCCGTCGCGGTAGTCGAGGACGTACTTGAAGGTCATCGCCGCTTGCAGCAGATAACCGCCGGTGGTGTGCAGCACGCCTTTGGGTTTGCCGGTGCTGCCGGAGGTGTAGAGGATGAACAGCGGGTCTTCGGCGTCCATCGGTTCCGGCGGGCAATCGTCGCTGACATCGCGCACGGCCTGGTGATACCAGAGGTCACGGCCTTCGGCCCAGTCGACTTTGGTCTGAGTGCGCTCGACCACCACGACGGTGCTGACATTCGGGCAACTCTGCAGGGCCTTGTCGACGTTCTGTTTCAGCGGCACGAACTTGCCACTGCGCACGCCTTCGTCGGCGGTGATCACGGTGCGGCAGTCGGCATCGAGAATGCGGTCGCGCAAGGAGTCCGGGGAGAATCCGCCAAACACCACCGAGTGAATCGCGCCGATCCGCGCGCAGGCGAGCATGGCGTAGGCCGCTTCGGGGATCATCGGCATGTAGATGCACACCCGGTCGCCTTTTTTCACGCCGCGGCTTTTCAGCACGTTGGCCAGGCGGCAGACGTGGTGATGGAGTTTGTTGTAGGTGATTTGCGTGGATTCGGCGGGATCGTCGCCTTCCCAGACAATCGCGGTCTGGTCGCCGCGTTTTTCCAGGTGGCGATCGATGCAGTTGTAGCTGACATTCAGTTTCGCCCCGGCGAACCAGGAAGCCTCGCCGGTCTTCAGGTCATAGCGCTGGACGGTCTGCCACGGCGTGCTCCAGTCGAGGAAGCGGGTGGCCTGTTCGGCCCAGAAGGTGCTGGGGTGTTCAATGGATTCGCGGTACAGGCGATGGTAGTCGTCCTGACTCAACTGGGCTGCCCGGCGGACGGCATCGGCTTTGGGGAACGTGCTGATATCGAACATGACGGTTCCTTATTCTTGTTGTGCGACAAGGATAAAGATGCGCCGAGAGGTCAACAGGTTCAAGTCACGTGCAAAACAACTGTGGGAGCGAGCTTGCTCGCGATAGCGGAGTTTCAGTCAACGTCGATGTTGAATGAATAACCGAAATCACGAGCAAGCTCGCTCCCACAGGGTTACAGCAACGCGATCAAATCAGCCGCGGTGACGGCCGCGGAAATAGTTGATCAGGCCTTGAGTAGACGCATCTTCGGCCGCGGTTTCCTCGCTGCCGACCAGGCGGTTGTAGACGCCCTTGCCCAGTTCCTTGCCCAGTTCCACGCCCCACTGGTCGAAGGCGTTGATGCCCCAGACCACGCTCTGCACGAAGACTTTGTGTTCGTACATCGCCACCAGTGCGCCGAGACGACGCGGGCTGATGCGCTCGACCACCAGGGTGTTGCTCGGACGGTTGCCCGGGATCACCTTGTGCGGTGCGAGTTTCTGCACCTGTTCTTCGCTCATGCCCTTGTCGCGCAGTTCGGCTTCGGCTTCCGGCAGGGTCTTGCCGAGCATCAGTGCCTGGCTCTGGGACAGGCAGTTGGCGTACAGCCACTGATGGTGGTCGGACACCGGGTTGAAGCTGACGATCGGCACGATGAAGTCGGCCGGAATCAGTTGGGTGCCCTGGTGCAGCAACTGGTGGTAAGCGTGCTGGCCGTTGCAGCCGACGCCGCCCCAGATTACCGGGCCGGTATCGGTCGACACCGGAGTGCCGTCCTGACGCACGCTCTTGCCGTTGGATTCCATGTCCAGCTGCTGCAAGTGCTTGGTGATGTTACGCAGGTAGTGGTCGTACGGCAGGATCGCGTGGCTTTGCGCGCCCCAGAAGTTGCCGTACCACACGCCGAGCAGGGCCAGCAGCACCGGCATGTTCTGTTCGAACGGCGCGCTCTGGAAGTGCTGGTCCATGGTGTAGGCACCGGACAGCAGTTCCTTGAAGTTGGACATGCCGATGGCCAGGGCAATCGGCAGACCGATGGCCGACCACAGCGAATAACGACCGCCGACCCAGTCCCACATCGGGAAGATGTTCTCTTCGCGGATACCGAAGGCCACGGCCGCCGCGTTGTTGCTCGATACGGCGATGAAGTGACGATACAGTTCGGCTTCCGAACCACCCTGGGCCAGATACCAGGCACGGGCGGCCTGGGCGTTTTTCAGGGTTTCGAGGGTGTTGAACGATTTCGACGAAACGATGAACAGCGTGGTCTCGGCGCGCAGCTTTTGCGTCAGCTCGTGGAATTCGCTGCCGTCGATGTTCGCCAGGTAATGGCAGCGCACGCCTTTCTGGGCGTAGGACAGCAGGGCTTCGGAGACCAGCTCCGGGCCGAGGAACGAACCACCGATACCGATGTTGACCACGTCAGTGATCGGCTTTTCGGTGTAACCGCGCCACAGGCCGTCATGGATCTTGCCGACCAGATCGGTGATCTGGTTCAACACCTTGTGTACTTCAGGCATCACGTTGACGCCATTGACCGACAGCTTGTCGCCCACCGGGCGACGCAGGGCGGTGTGCAGCGCCGGGCGGCCTTCGGAGGAGTTGACGATTTCGCCGTCGAACAGCGCCTTGATCGCGCCCTTGAGATCGACTTCGTTGGCCAGACCCACCAACAGGTTGCGGGTCTCGGCGTTGATCAGATTCTTCGAATAATCGAGAAACAGTCCGCAACTGCTGAGGGTGAATTGAGTGAAGCGCTGCGGATCGGCGTTGAAGGCTTCGCGCATGCTGAAATCCTGCATGGCTTGGCGGTGGTCTTTCAACGCCTGCCAGGCAGGCAGAGCGGTAACGTCATGAGGAGTGCGGTAGTACGCCATCGCTGCGGTTTTCCTTTTTACTTGAACGGCCTTTTGAACACTGAAAAGACCTCCCCGCCATGTTTGGGCGAGGGGGCAACTGCGTCGACACGATTACTTTGGCGCAGGGCGAATACAGTAAACCCAGCGCCGCGATCTGTCTTGGCTTCTTCTGACCTGTTACCTGTACTTTTTTAACATCGATAACAGGAACGGTCGACAGACGGCGACAACGCGAGGATGTCCCTGCTGATCGCGCGGGTTGGACGGCGGGCAGTTTGCCCGATGGGCAGGTGGGCAGCAATACGATCCGGGAGGGGGGGATTTAACACGAATGTGGGAGCGAACGGCTCGCTCCCACATTCTCCTGTTGCTGTGTTCAGGCGGGGGTATCGAGGTTCAGGTGCAGGTTGTCGATCAACCGGGTGGTGCCGAGGAACGCTGCAACCAGAATCACCAGATCACGATCTTCCGCCGTGGCCGGACGCAGGGTCAGGGCGTGGCGGATTTCCAGGTAATCCGGGCGCAGGCCGGCGGCTTCCAGCTGTTGCCGCTGTGCCTGGATCAAGGCCGGGAAGTCGCGCTCGCCCTGCTTGATCGACTCGGCAATGCTGCTCAGGGCGCGGTAAACGACGGGCGCCACGGCGCGTTGTTCCTCGCTGAGGAAACCGTTGCGCGAGGACAGCGCAAGGCCATCGGCAGCACGTACGGTCGGCTCGCCGATGATCTGGATCGGCATGTTCAGGTCATGCACCAGCGCACGGATCACGGCCAGTTGCTGGTAGTCCTTCTGACCGAAGATCGCGAGATCCGGCTGGACCATGTTGAACAGCTTGCTGACCACGGTCGCCACGCCTTCGAAGTGTCCTGGACGGCTGGCGCCGCACAGGCCTTCGGAAAGCTGCGGCACGCTGACCCGGGTCTGCCCGGCCATGCCGTCGGGGTACATTTCTTCGACGGTCGGGGCGAACAACAGGGAGCAACCGGCTTCCAGCAGTTTTTCCTGATCCGCCGCCAGGGTGCGCGGGTATTTGTCGAGGTCTTCGCCGGCGCCGAACTGCAGCGGGTTGACGAAAATGCTCGCGACCACGAAGTCCACTCGCTGCTTGGCTTTAGTGATCAACGCGATGTGGCCGCTGTGCAGGTTGCCCATGGTCGGCACGAAGCCGATGCGCTTGCCTTCACCGCGGGCGCGCGCCACGGCAGCGCGGAGTTCACGTACGGTTTTGACGGTGTTCATGCAGAGAATCCGTGTTCGATTCCAGGGAAGGTGGCGGCTTTGACTTCGTTCACATAAGCCTTCAGTGCGGACTGGATGCTGTCCTGGCCCTGCATGAAGTTCTTGACGAATTTCGGTACGCGGCCGCTGATCGACAGGCCGAGCATGTCGTGCAGCACCAGGACCTGACCGTCAGTGTCGGCACCGGCGCCGATGCCGATCACCGGGATTTTCACCGCCTGGCTGATTTCGGCCGCCAGTTCGCTCGGCACGCATTCCAGCAGGAGCATGGCCGCGCCGGCCTGCTCCAGAGAGATCGCGTCGGCGCGCATCTGGCGCGCCTGGTTTTCGTTGCGACCCTGCACTTTATAGCCGCCGAGAATGTTCACGGCTTGCGGGGTCAGGCCCATGTGGGCGCAGACCGGCACACCGCGTTCGGCCAGAAGACGGATCGACTCCGCCAGCCACAGCGCACCTTCGACCTTGACCATGTGCGCGCCGGCCTGCATCAGCATGGCGCTGTTGGTCATGGTTTGTTCGAGGGTGGCGTTGGCCATGAACGGCAGGTCGGCCAGGATCAGGGCGTCGGTGTTGCCGCGCTTGACGCAGGCGGTGTGGTAGGCCATTTCCGCAATGGTCACCGGCAGGGTGCTGTCGTGACCTTGCAGGACCATGCCGAGGGAGTCGCCCACCAGCAGCACTTCGACACCGGCCTCGTTGCAGGCGTGCGCGAAGGTCGCGTCATAGCAGGTCAGCATGGTGATCTTTTCACCTTTCTGCTTGAGGCTCTGGAGCGTGGTCAGGGTGATGGCTGGCATGTAAGAAATCCTCGTTCAGGCGCTTTGGAAACTACTGCGAGTAACGCGCGTGATTCGTCATCTATTCAGGCGCACGCTCTTTTGTCGTGCTTATAAGGCCTGGATTGCGCCCTTGTATGCCGGGTTGGCGGCAGCGGGACGCCTATAGTCGTGATGAGGCCTCAGGAAGTCAATTGCATGTGTTACCGCATTGTTACGACGGGAGTGTTACCGGCGTTACTGATGCGATTCAGCGGGCCGGCGGGCCGGATTTGCGGAGTTTTTGTCCTACAAGAACGCAAAATACGGGAGCCGGTTTGCTCCCGCATCGGCGATTTGGATCAGGCGTGGGAGAGGCGTTCGAGGCCGACGAACGGGCAGGCTGCGAGCAGATCGGCAAGGGTGCGGCCGTCGGCCAGGCGCAGATCTTCGGGGGCCAGTTCGGCCAGGGGATAAAGTACGAACGCGCGTTCCTGCATGTGGTAATGCGGGACTTTGAGGCGCGGTTCATCGATCAGACGGTCACCGAACAGCAGGATGTCGAGGTCCAGCGTGCGCGGGCCCCAGCGTTCCAGGCGCTCGCGGCCCTGGCCGTTTTCGATGGCTTGCAGGGCATCGAGCAGTTCCAGCGGGGCAAGCGTGCTGTCGAGTGCCGCGACCGCGTTGGTGTAACGCGGCTGACCCGGCAGCAGCGAGTCGCTCTGGTAAAAGGCAGACACACCGACCAGTGCTGTACTCGGCAGCTGCGCCAATGAGTCGACCGCGCTGCGCAGTTGTTCGGCCGGGTCAGCCAGATTGCTGCCCATGCCGATGTAGATGCGTTCCATGCCTTATTCGCCCGTAGCGCTCGGTGCGCCGGCGCGTTTGCGCTTGGAACCGCTGCTGCGGCGACGCTTGCGCGGAGCACCGCTGGCGCCGTCTTCCTTGCCGCTGAGGTCGCGGATCATGTCGCGGCGCTCGCTGTCGTTGGCGTCCTGATAGTCGGTCCACCATTCGCCCAGGCCATCGGTCTGCTCGCCGGCGCTTTCACGCAGCAGCAGGAAGTCGTAGCCGGCGCGGAAGCGCGGATTGTCCAGCAACAGGTCGGCGCGTTTGCCGCTGCGGCGTGGCAGACGTTCCTGCATGTCCCAGATCTCGCGGATCGGCATGGTGAAGCGTTTTGGAATCGCAATGCGCTGGCACTGTTCGGCGATCAGCTCGTGGGCGGCTTCCTGCATCGCCGGAATCGGCGGCATGCCACGTTCCTGCAGACGCAACACGCGAGCCGGCAAGGCTGGCCACAACAGGGCGGCAAACAGGAACGCCGGGGTCACCGGTTTGTTCTGCTTGATCCGCAGATCGGTGTTGGTCAGTGCTTCGCTGATCAGCGTGTGGGTGTATTCCGGGTTGTATTCCAGCGCATCGGCGCTGGCCGGGAACAACGGCGCGAACAGTTGCAGGTCGACCAGCATCTCGAAGGTGATGGCGCCATGGCCGGAGAGGAACAGCTTGAGCACTTCCTCGAACAGGCGGGCCGACGGGATCTCGCGCAGCATCGGGGCCAGGTCGCGGATCGGCTGGACGGTGTGCTTTTCGATGCCGAAGTTGAGCTTGGCGGCGAAACGCACGGCCCGCAGCATCCGTACCGGGTCTTCCTGGTAGCGCTGTTTCGGGTCGCCGATCAGGCGGATCAGATGGTTGCGGATGTCGTGTACGCCGTTGGCGTAATCGAGGATGCGCTCGCTGACCGGATCGTAATACAGGGCGTTGATGGTGAAGTCGCGACGTTGCGCGTCCTCTTCCAGGGTGCCGTAGACGTTGTCGCGCAGAATGCGCCCGCTCTCGTTGCGCGAGGATTGGTTGCTGTCTTCGTCGTCTTCGTTTTGCGGGTGGTTGGCGCGGAAGGTCGCGACCTCGATGATTTCGCGACCGAAATGGATGTGTACCAGCTTGAAGCGGCGGCCGATGATCCGCGCATTGCGGAATTCGGCGCGAACCTGCTCGGGGGTGGCGCTGGTGGCGACGTCGAAGTCTTTGGGCGTGATGCCCAGCAGCATGTCTCGCACGCAGCCGCCAACCAGGTAGGCCTGGTAGCCGGCGCCCTGCAGACGTTCGACGATGTTGACCGCGTATCGGCTGAATTGCGCCTTTTGCAGCGAATGTTGGCCGCTGTTGAGGACTTCAGGCGTGCTACGGATGTGTTGCGTACGACGCAGGGGAGTTCGGAATGACTGGAACAGCTTCTTCAGCATGGGATGCACTGTTTGAAGGAATGTTCGGCCATACCAGAGAATGACCGCATGATGGGCGGGGATTCTAGCATTTAGTCGAGGGATGGTGTAGGACGCTGCCGATTTGCGCTGCAGGCCGCAGGCTAGAGGGGTGAAGATGCGTCAGGAGGGGAGATTTTCCCGGGAGGGAGAAACTACAAGGGGAGCCGAAGCTCCCCAAGAAGTAGTTGCGTGCTCTTTTTATTATTGATTCGGGCTTCTTGTTTTTGTTGAGTGCCCTCGCCATGAAGTTTTTCCTTCATGACCCTCCCAATCGGGAGCCAAGAGCAAACGGATTGCTTTGGTCGCTGAATTGCAGTGATCTCTCGATCCAACCAGTACAGGCTCTGTCTTAGGACAGTTTTTGTTGTTCTCGGCCTGGTCGTGGGGCAAGCCCCAAATACAACGCCTCTCCAAAAGAATCAGTTAGCTGCGCCTCTCGCCGTCTTGTTTTTATTGTGCGTGAGTCGATTCGTCTTATTTTTATTGTCTTGTGCATTGCTTGTTATTGTTCTTGTACCAAACATATAGCAGGGGGCGTGCCAACTTTTGCGAACCCCAATAAAACAAGGGGTTAGGTCGATATAACCGTTTTCTCGGGGCGAAAAAAAGCCGGGGTTTCGTTACCGATAACCCCGGCTTCTGTTACGTGAAAAGACTGAGGTAACAGTTTTTTCACACATTCAACGGTTACCCGCACACTCGACAGGTAACGTTCAGCTCTCGCTGGCAACCCCGGTCTTGCGCCGTGGAATGCCCAGGCGCTGACGGCGTTCCCACAGGCATTTGCGGCTGACGCCCAGTTTGCGCGCCAGTTCGGTCTCGGTCATGTGGTCCTGGTGCTCAAGCACGAAATGCTGGAAGTAGTCTTCCAGCGACAGGTCTTCGGTCGGCTCGTGGCTGCTGTTGCTGGCGTTACCGGCCGGTTGTGCCGGCAGACCGATGAACTCGTCGTCCTCCAGATCCCCCAGCTCGATGTCGATGCCCAGCAGGTCGGCAGAAATTTCCGGGCTCTCGCTCAGAATCACGGCGCGCTCGACGGCGTTTTCCAGCTCCCGCACGTTGCCCGGCCAGGAATAGTGCCGGATCGCCTGTTCGGCATCGGCGGCAAATTTCAGGTCGGTGCGGTTGATGCGCGCGCTCTGGCGAGCGAGGAACGCATTGGCGATTTCGTTGACGTCGGCGCCACGCTCGCGCAGGGCCGGCAGTTTCAGCGCGATCACATGGAGGCGGTAATACAAGTCTTCGCGGAACTGGCCGATTTTCGCCAGGCTCTTGAGGTCACGGTGGGTCGCGGCGATCAGTCGTACATCGACCTTCTGCGACTGCACCGAGCCGACCCGGCGAATCTCGCCTTCCTGCAATACACGCAGCAGGCGAGCCTGTGCTTCCAGTGGCAATTCGCCGATTTCGTCGAGGAACAGCGTGCCGCCGTCCGCCGCTTCCACCAGGCCGGCGCGACCGGCGCTGGCACCGGTGAATGCACCTTTCTCGTGACCGAACAGTTCGGACTCGATCAGGCTTTCCGGAATGGCGGCGCAGTTCACCGAAATCATCGGTGCCTTGGCACGTTTCGACAGATTGTGCAGGGCCCGGGCCACCAGTTCTTTACCGGTGCCGGATTCGCCCTGGATCAGGACATTGGAATCGGTCGGGGCGACTTTACGGATCTTGCCGTAAAGGTCCTGCATCGGTGGGCAGGAGCCGATGATGCCGATCTCGCCGTTGCTGTTGTCTGTGGCGGATTTGCCGTTGCCGTTGGCAGTTTTGCCGGCAACGACTTCACCGGCAGCCGGCGCTGACTGGCGATCACGCAGGATCCGCGCGACGGCCTGAAGCATTTCATCGTGGTCGAAAGGCTTGGCGATGTAATCCACCGCGCCCATCTTCATCGAGTCGACCGCCGAACGCAGGCTGGCGTAGCTGGTCATGATCAGCACCGGCGTGCCCTGGCCGAGCTTGATCAGCTCGGTGCCCGGAGCACCCGGCAGACGCAGGTCGCTGACGATCAGATCGAATGTGGGAATACTGAAGCGTTCTTGTGCTTCCTGCACTGAACCGGCTTCGCTGACCTGGTACTGGTTGCGTTCCAGCAGGCGGCGCAAGGCGGAGCGGATAATGGTTTCGTCTTCGACGATCAAAATGTGCGGCATTGATTCGATACTCTCGACGGTCTCAGTTCACAGCGGACGTCGCTTCGACATGACGCGGCAATGTCACCCGAATACGGGTGCCGCGCTGGCTCTGAACATCAGCCGGGCTGTCGATGGTGATTTGTCCATAATGCTCTTCAACGATGGAATAGACCAGTGCAAGGCCCAGACCGGTGCCTTCGCCAGGATCCTTGGTGGTAAAGAAAGGTTCGAACAAGCGGTCCATGATGCTCGACGGAATGCCGCTGCCTTCGTCCTCCACGATCAGATCGACCGTGTGTTCGCCGGCTTCGCTCTTGACCCGCACCGCACTACCGGCAGGCGAGGCGTCACGGGCGTTGGAGAGCAGATTGATCAGCACCTGGGCGAGCCGCTGCGGGTCGCCTTCGACCCAGTGATCGGGGTCGCACAGGTTGTAGAACTGGACTTCGAAATTGCGCCGGTTCAGGGCCAGCAGACCAATGGCATCCTGAGCCACCTCCGCCAGACAGACGGGCTCGTCACTGTGTTGATGGCTGCCGGCGTGGGCGAAACTCATCAGCGACTGGACGATGCGTGACACGCGTTTGGTCTGCTCGAGGATCTGGCCGCTGATTTCCGTCAGTTCGCCGTCTTCTTCGCGTTCTTCCCGAAGGTTTTGCGCAAGGCAGGCAATGCCGGTGATCGGGTTGCCGATTTCATGGGCCACGCCAGCTGCGAGTCGGCCGATGCTGGCCAGGCGCTCGGAGTGCACCAGTTTGTCTTCGAGCATTTGGGTTTCGGTCAGGTCTTCCACCAGCAATACAAGGCCGCTGTTGCCTGGCGCGAGAGGCTCGTCGATGGCCGCTTTGTGCAGGTTCAGCCAGCGGGTCTGGCCGTCGAGGGCCAGGTGCTGTTTGTGCAAATGTTCGTCGGGCAAGTTGATGAAGCCTTGCAGCAATTCTTTCCACGGATTGGCGATGGTGCTCAGGCGCGATCCTACCACCCGTTGCGCGGCGATCCCGGTCAGCTCTTCCATGGCCTTGTTCCACATCAGGATCTCCTGATCCTTGGCCAGCGAGCAGACGCCCATCGGCAGTTCCTGCAGGGTCTGGCGGTGGTAGCGGCGCAGGGCGTCGAGTTCGGCAGCCAGACCGGTGAGGCGCGAGTGATAGTCCTCGAGGCGGCTTTCGATGAAGTGGATGTCTTCGGTGACGTAGTTTTCGCCGCCGGCCTTGTACGGCAGGAAGGTTTCCACCATGTCCTGGGCGACGCTCGGGCCCATCAGACCGGACAGGTTGGCTTCGATCCGGTCGCGCAGTCGACGCAGGGCGTAAGGGCGGCGTTCATCGAACGGCAGATAGAGGTCGCGCAGAGCCTGCTCGACTTCCTTTTGCGCAGCCTTGGCGCCCAGCGGCTTGGCCAGTTGTGTGGCGAATTCCTGCGGCGAGGCGGCGTGCAGTTCCCGGCGTTGCGGGCGACGCACGTTATCCACAGCGCAGGCTTCGGCGGCGCTGGCCTCTTCCGGGCTGGCATTGGTGAACAGCGAAATCAAAGTGAACATCAGGACGTTGGCCGCCAGCGACGCAATAGCCGCCATGTGCCAACTGGTGTCGTCCAGCACGTAGATCATGTTCAGCAGCGGGATATAGAAACCCTGCAGATTGCCGACCAGCGGCAGCAGCATGGTCACCACCCATACCAGAATCCCCGCCAGCAGCCCGGCGATGAAGCCACGGCGGTTGGCGGTCGGCCAGTACAGTACCGACAGCACGCCAGGCAGGAATTGCAGGGTCGCGACGAAGGCGACGATGCCGAGGTTGGCCAGATCCTGTTCAGCGCCGAGCATCAGGTAGAAGCAGAAACCGGCCATGATGATCGCAACGATCAGCGCCCGGCGGGTCCATTTCAGCCAGCGGTAGATGTTGCCTTCGGCCGGTGGCTGGTAGAGCGGCAGCACCAGATGGTTCAGGGCCATGCCCGACAACGCCAGCGTGGTGACGATGATCAGGCCGCTGGCCGCCGAAAGGCCGCCGACATACGCCAGCAACGCCAGCGACTTGCTGTTGGCGGCAATGCCGATACCGAGGGTGAAGTATTCCGGATTGGTGGTGGCGCCGAGTTTCAGGCCGGCCCAGAGAATCAGCGGCACCGCCAGGCTCATCAGTAGCAGGAACAGCGGCAGGCCCCAGCTCGCACTCACTAGTGAACGCGGGTTGAGGTTTTCAGTGAAGGTCATGTGATACATGTGCGGCATCACGATCGCCGAGGCGAAAAACACCAGCAGCAACGTGCGCCACGGGCCCTCCTGCAGCGGCGTGTGCAGGGCGGCGAGGGCGGTCTGGTTCTGCAACAGCCACAGTTCAAGTTGTTGCGGGCCGTCGAACACACCGTACAGGGCATAGAGGCCGACGCCGCCGAGAGCGGCCAGTTTGATCACCGATTCGAAGGCAATCGCGAACACCAGACCTTCATGCTTTTCACGGGTGGCGATATGGCGCGAGCCGAAGAAGATGGTGAACAGGATGATCAGCGCGCAGAACGCCAGGGCCACGCGATTCTGCACCGGTTCGCCGGTGAGGATGCCGATGGAATCGGCCACGGCCTGGATCTGCAGGGCCAGCAACGGCAGTACGCCGATCAGCATGAAAATCGTGGTCAGCGCACCGGCCCAGGTGCTGCGGAAGCGGAAGGCGAACAAGTCTGCCAGCGACGACAGTTGATAGGTACGGGTGATCTTCAGGATCGGATACAGCAGCACCGGCGCCAGCAGAAACGCACCGGACACCCCGAGATAACTGGACAGAAAGCCGTAGCCGTACTGATAGGCCAGACCAACCGTTCCGTAGAACGCCCACGCACTGGCGTAAACCCCCAGCGACAGGGTGTAGGTCAGCGGGTGGCGAATGATCGCCCGCGGGATCATGCCCCGTTCACTGATCCATGCCACGCCGAACAACGCGGCCAGGTAGGCGGCGCTGATCAGCAGCATCTGGGTCAGGCTAAAGCTCATCGGCATCTTTTTGGCTCTGCAGGATGAAGGTCACGACAATCAGGATCAGCCAGAGCAGATAAGGGCGATACCAGGCGCCCGTAGCGTCGATCCACCAATCCATGATGGCGGGAGAAAACAGGTAGATCCCCACGACCAGAAGCAGGACCAAGCGATAGATGTACATCCCGGCCTCTCTTTTTTATGCGCGTGCCCGAAAACGTGCGGCGATGGTAACGGATGGGCGCGCCACTGCAAGTGTCGTCACAGCAGTTGCGCTTCGGGCAGGGTCAGTGTGCGCGGGATTTTCGTCGCATCCCAGTGGGCGCTGCCCCATTTCAGCAGCTCCTGCGGCGAGGCGTGGGCCAGCTCAGGTCCCGGCTCCTGCCCCAGCGCACGCAAGGCTCTCAGCAACAATGGCGTGGCCTGATCGGCCTCCAGCGGTGGCGAGCGGTAGGACTTGCCGAGCTTGTTGCCGTCCGGCTGGGTAATCAGCGGCAGGTGCAGGTAGCGCGGCTGGCGCAGGCCCAGCAGTTCTTGCAGATAGAGCTGGCGCGGCGTCGAGTCGAGCAGATCGGCGCCGCGCACGATGTCGGTGATGCACTGCCAGGCATCGTCCAGCACCACCGCCAGTTGATAAGCGTAGAGGCCGTCGCGGCGGCGGATCACGAAATCACCCACGTCGCGGCCCAGGTGCTGGCGGTATTCGCCCTGCACCCGGTCGATGAAGTGATATTCCAGCTCCGGCACACGCAGGCGGATCGCGGCGTCTTCCTGGCCATGGCCGGCATTGCGGCACAGTCCCGGATAAATGCCGTGGTACGGCTCCAGTTGTTTGCGCGAGCAGGTGCAGGCGTAGGCCAGACCGTAATTGAACAGGCTGTCGAGCACTTGCGCGTAGGCTTCATGCCGCTCGCTCTGGCGGACCATTTCGCCATCCCATTCGAAGCCATAGCTTTCCAGGGCCTTGAGAATCGCGGCTTGCGCCCCCGGCTCTTCCCGGGGCGGATCGAGATCTTCCATGCGCACCAGCCAGCGGCCGTTCACCGAGCGGGCATCCAGGTAAGAAGCCAGCGCAGCCACCAGTGAGCCGAAGTGCAGATGTCCACTGGGAGTCGGGGCGAAGCGGCCGATGTAGGCGGGGGAGGTGTTGGCAGTCATGAGGGCGATGTTACTTGAAGAGTAAAAAACGGCAGAAACAAAAACGGAGCGTTCGCACGCTCCGTTTCTCGTTCAGGTCGGGATTACTTGCCGACCTGCTTTTCCTTGATTTCCGCAAGGTTCTTGCAGTCGACGCACATGTCGGCGGTCGGGCGGGCCTCGAGGCGCTTGACGCCGATCTCGATGCCGCAGGAATCACACCAGCCGTACTCTTCGTCTTCGATCAACTGCAGCGTCTTGTCGATCTTCTTGATCAGTTTGCGCTCGCGGTCGCGGGCACGCAGCTCAAGGGCGAATTCTTCTTCCTGGCTGGCACGGTCGGCCGGATCAGGGAAGTTGGCTGCTTCGTCTTTCATGTGATCAACAGTGCGGTCGACTTCCTGCATCAAGTCCAGTTTCCACTTGGTCAGGATCTTGGTGAAGTGCGCGCGCATGGGCTTGCCCATGTACTCTTCGCCTTCGGCCGGAACGTAAGGTTCGAAACCGCTGATCGCCTGTTGCTGCTGTTGCTTTGCTTGGGTGGGCATGAAATGGACCGCCTCTACTCTTGTAATCCATTGCGCAGGATTGCTCCATCACCGACACCTGCCGGCCCTGCGGCTGCAAGCGGGCGAACTTACCAGATCAATTCGGCCCGCGCTACTCCCGGATGTCGAGCCCGCGGCCGGTGGTGCCTGCAAATGTTTGCCAAGCCATGTCTGGTGGTGCTGGAGACCTGACAATCACTGATTTTAGTCAATCCTGGAGCGTACGTTTGCCTTGTTACAGTCCAGCGTTCTTGAGGCTGTGACCGCTGCGGGTTCTCGCTCGTTCCGGCAGATGGGTAGAATCGTTTCTTTTCACTCGTTGAAGGAAGGCCAATGGCTCAGCCCTACAGTGCGCGCAGTCGTGCGATCGAACCGTTCCATGTGATGGCGTTGCTGGCGCGGGCCAATGAATTGCAGGCCGCCGGTCACGACGTGATCCACCTGGAAATCGGCGAACCGGACTTCACGACCGCCGAGCCGATCATCCGCGCCGGCCAGGCTGCGCTGACGGCGGGGAAAACCCGTTACACCGCCGCCCGGGGCATTCCCGAGCTGCGGGAGGCGATTTCCGGCTTCTACCAGACCCGTTATGGTCTGAATATCGATCCGCGGCGGATTCTGATTACCCCGGGCGGCTCCGGGGCGCTGCTGCTGGCCAGCGCGTTGCTGGTGGACCCGGGTAAACACTGGCTGCTGGCCGACCCCGGCTATCCGTGCAACCGGCACTTTCTGCGACTGGTCGAGGGAGCGGCGCAGCTCGTTCCTGTCGGGCCGGATGTGCGCTATCAACTGACGCCTGATCTGGTGGAGCGCCACTGGGATCACGACAGTGTCGGTGCGCTGGTCGCTTCACCGGCCAACCCGACCGGCACGATTCTGACCCGCGATGAGCTGGCGGGGTTATCCACAGCCATCAAGGCGCGGCACGGGCATCTGGTGGTGGACGAGATCTACCACGGCCTGACTTACGGCACCGATGCCGCCAGCGTGCTGGAAGTCGACGACAGCGCGTTTGTCCTCAACAGTTTCTCCAAATATTTCGGCATGACCGGTTGGCGCCTCGGCTGGCTGGTGGCGCCGGATGCGGCGGTCAGCGAGCTGGAAAAGCTCGCGCAGAACCTCTACATCAGCGCACCGAGCATGGCCCAGCATGCGGCGCTGGCCTGTTTCGAGCCGGACACTATCGCGATCCTCGAGGAGCGCCGCGCCGAATTCGGCCGTCGCCGTGATTTCCTGCTGCCAGCACTGCGGGAGCTGGGCTTCAATATCGCCGTAGAGCCGGAAGGGGCGTTCTACTTGTATGCCGATATCAGCCGGTTCGGCGGTGATGCCTTCGCGTTCTGCCGTCACTTCCTCGAAACAGAACACGTAGCGTTTACCCCGGGGCTGGATTTCGGTCGCTATCAGGCCAGTCACCATGTGCGCTTCGCCTACACGCAAAACCTCCCTCGCCTACAGGAAGCGGTAGAGCGGATCGCCCGTGGCTTGAAGAGCTGGCAAGGCTGATGCGCTTTTTTCCTCCTCTTGAAGAAGGCCGGTTGATCCGCCGTTACAAGCGCTTTCTCGCTGACATCGAAACCGTTGGCGGCGAGTTACTGACGATTCATTGCCCGAACACTGGCTCGATGCTCAATTGTCAGGTTGAAGGCGGCCAGGTCTGGTTCAGCCGCTCCAACGACCCCAAGCGCAAGCTGCCGGGTACCTGGGAAATCGGCGAAACCCCGCAGGGGCGGTTGTTCTGCGTGAACACCGGGCGCGCCAATGCGCTGGTCGAAGAAGCCTTGCAAGCCGGTGTCATCAGCGAGTTGAACGGTTTTACCGCGCTGAAACGCGAAGTAGCCTACGGACAGGAAAAAAGCCGCATCGACTTTCGCCTCGAATACCCGACAGGGCCGGCGTACGTGGAAGTGAAGAGCGTCACGCTGGGCTTTGACGGTACGGCGGTGGCGGCCTTTCCCGATGCGGTGACTGAGCGGGGCGCCAAGCATTTGCGTGAGCTGGCGCATTTGGCGCGCGACGGGATTCGGGCGGTGCAGTTGTACTGCGTGAATCTGACCGGTATCGAAGCAGTACGCCCGGCCGTGGAAATCGACGCTGCCTACGCCGCTGCCTTGCGTGAGGCGGTGGCGTCCGGCGTCGAGGTGTTGGCTTATGGCGTGCGGTTGAGCCATGAGGAAATGTTGATCGATCGCCGACTGGATGTATTGCTCGACGGTTAAACGTCGACCCACAGCCCTTGGGCATCTTCACGGCAATCGATGGCCATCAGCGATTGCCCGGCGCAAGGGCCCGCCACGCATTCACCGTCTTCGATCAAAAACAGTGCGCCGTGAGTAGCGCACTGAATCAGACTGTTGCTCGGGTCGAGAAACTGGTCGGGTTGCCATTCCAGCCCCACGCCTCGGTGCGGGCAACGGTTGAGGTAGACGTACGCCTTGCCGGCCCGGCGCACGGCGAACAGTTTGTTGCCGTCGATCTCGAACCCGCGGCTGGTGGCTTCGAGCAAATCGGCGCCCGTGCACAGAAACTTCATGGCTATCCTCAAGTGTCAGCTCGTGTCCGGATATGTCCGAGCTTGACGTTTAAATGCAAACAATTATCAAATGGCCGCCTTCGTCCGCCGCGCGGTGGCCGCTGCCGAGGATACTTGGCCTGCCGCCCCGATGCCCGGGAAAATCCTATAAAGGAAGCTGTCTATGCGCCTGAGTACCCGCGTTGCCGTGCTGTGTGTCGGACTTTTGGTCAGCCACCAGGCTGCAGCGGCCCAATTGCCGCAACGCTGGGTCAGTGCCGGTGGTGCATTGTCGGAATGGGTGAGTGCGTTGGGCGGCGAGGCGAAACTGGTGGGCGTAGACACTACCAGCCAGCATCCCGAGGCCCTCAAGTCGCTGCCGAGCATCGGTTATCAGCGCAGTCTGTCGGCGGAAGGCATCCTCAGCCTGCGACCGGACATCCTGATCGGCACCGAAGAAATGGGTCCGCCACCGGTGATCTCACAGGTTCGCAGTGCCAAGGTGCAGGTGGAGTTGTTCTCCGCTCAGCCAGACCTGCCGACGCTGGAAAAGAACGTCACCCATCTGGGCCGGTTGCTGGGCGCCGAGTCTCAGGCGACTCAGTTGCTGCAAAGTTATCAACAACAACTCGACGCACAGAAGGCACGCGTGGTGGCGGTGCAGTCGAAACAGAAAGCACCAGGTGTGCTGTTGCTGCTCGGACATGCCGGCGGCAAACCATTGATTGCCGGCAAGGACACCGCTGCCGACTGGATGCTGCGACAGGCGGGCGGACACAACCTGGCCACTCACACCGGCTACAAGCCGTTTTCCGTGGAGTCCCTGGCCGGGCTCGATCCTGAGGTGCTGGTGTTTGCTGACCGCGCACTGACCGGCGAGGCGGCGAAAGCGGCATTGTTCAAGGAAAACCCGATCCTCAATTCCAGCCGTGCGGCCAAGTCCGGCCGCGTGCTGGAGCTGGACCCGACGCTGCTGGTCGGCGGGCTCGGGCCGCGTTTGCCTGCTGCGTTGAAAACCCTGTCTGACGGTTTCTACCCGATCCAGAGCGGCCAATGACCACGCTGGTCAAACCCCGTGGCTTGTTCATCGGCCTGATTCTGCTGTGTCTGTTGGCGATCTGGTTGTCGCTGGCATTGGGGCCGGTCAGCCTGCCGCTGTTCGATACCTTGCGCGCGGCATTGCGCATGATCGGCGTGCCGCTGGCGCCGGACGGGCTGGAGCAGGCTGAGCTGATTCTCGGGCAGATTCGCCTGCCGCGGACCTTGCTCGGGCTGGCGGTCGGCGGCGTGCTGGCATTATCCGGTGTGGCGATGCAGGGCCTGTTTCGCAACCCGTTGGCCGATCCCGGGTTGGTTGGCGTATCCAGTGGCGCTGCTTTAGGCGCGGCGGTGGCGATTGTCGGTGGTTCGTTCTTCGGTGGTCTGCCGGAGTGGTTCGGCCCCTATCTGCTGTCTGTGTGTGCGTTTCTCGGCGGTCTTGGGGTGACGGCGCTGGTCTATCGGCTCGGCCGTCGCAACGGGCAGACCAATGTCGCGACCATGTTGCTGGCAGGTATCGCTCTTACTGCCCTCGCCAGTTCGGCAGTGGGGCTTTTTACCTATCTGGCAGACGATGCCACCCTGCGAACCCTGACTTTCTGGAACCTCGGCAGCCTCAACGGTGCGAGTTATGCGCGGTTGTGGCCGCTGCTGATCATCAGCGCCGGCGTTGCGTTGTGGCTACCGCGCCGGGCGAAGGCTTTGAATGCGTTGTTGCTTGGGGAGTCGGAAGCCGGGCATTTGGGGATCGATGTCGAGCGGCTCAAGCGTGAACTGGTGTTCTGCACGGCGCTGGGCGTCGGTGCCGCGGTGGCGGCGGCGGGGATGATCGGCTTTGTCGGGCTGGTGGTGCCGCATCTGGTGCGTTTGCTCGCCGGGCCGGATCATCGGGTGTTGTTGCCCGCGTCTGTGCTGGCTGGGGCCAGTCTGCTGTTGCTGGCGGATCTGGTAGCGCGGCTGGCACTGGCGCCGGCAGAGTTGCCAATCGGTATCGTCACCGCATTCATCGGCGCGCCGTTCTTCCTTTATCTGCTGCTGCGAGGACGTGCCTGATGCTGCGTGCCCACAATCTGCACATCCGTCGTGGCCGCAAGACGGTACTGGCGGACGTCAGTCTGCAATTGGAGCCGGGTGAGGTGCTCGGCGTGCTCGGTCCCAACGGTGCCGGCAAGAGCACGTTGCTCGGGGCGTTGTGCGGTGAACTGAGTGCCAGCGAAGGCAGTGTTCTTCTCGACGGTGAAAACATTGGCCATTGGAGTGGCACCCAGCGTGCGCAGCGGCTGGCGGTATTGCCCCAGGTATCGACGCTGGATTTCGCCTTTCGCGTCGAGGAAGTGGTCGGGATGGGGCGTTTGCCTTATCAGACCGGCAGAGTGCGCGACGACGAGATTGTTGCCGCCGCGTTATCGGCTGCGGATGCTGGTCATCTGAGTGGACGCAGTTATCTGGCGTTGTCCGGCGGCGAGCGCCAGCGGGTGCACCTGGCCCGAGTGCTGGCGCAGTTGTGGCCGGGGCACGCCGGGCAGACCTTGTTGCTGGATGAGCCGACTTCGATGCTCGATCCGCTGCATCAACACACTACGCTGCAAGCCGTGCGCGAATTTGCCGATCGCGGCGCTGCTGTGATGGTGATCCTGCATGATCTGAACCTGGCGGCGCGCTATTGTGATCGCATCTTGCTGCTTGAGGGTGGACGTCCTGTGGCACTGGACACGCCTCAGCAAGTGTTGCGCCCTGACTCGCTCAAGGCTGTTTTCGGTCTGGAGGTGTTGGTGCAGCCGCACCCGGAGCGCGGGCATCCGCTGATCATCGCCCGCTGATTTCGTCATCGAGGTGAAAGCATGCGTGGGATTTTGCTGTTTGCGGTGTTGTTGCTGGGCGGTTGCCAGCATGTCGCTCCGCCACCGGTCACTGGCGAGATTCGCGACCTGCGCAGCGGAACACTGATTACCCCGCAAGAATTGCTGACGCGTCTGGGTGAGCCGGCGCGGGTGATCGTCGGCGAGCAGCACGACAATGCCGATCACCATGCCGTGCAATTGTGGCTGCTGCAGAGTCTGGGCGAAAAGCGCCCACAGGGTAGCCTCTTGCTGGAAATGCTGACCCCCGATCAACAATCGCGTGTTGATGGTGTGCGGAGTGCACCAAAGCCTCCCGCTGATCTTCCGGTCGAGCTGGCGTGGCAGGAGGGTTGGGACTGGAATCTCTACGGGCCGATTGTCCGGTTTGCTTTCACGCAACCGTATCCGCTGCTGGCGGCCAATCTCGATAACAGTGAAATTCGTGCGTTCTATCGCCAGCCTCCGGTTCTGCAAGGGCAACGCAGTAACGCCGAGTCGGTGAAAAACGAATTGGCCGGGCAGATCAGTGATTCGCACTGTGGCTTGCTGCCTCAGTCGCAGATGCCGGCGATGTTGGCGGTGCAGCAGCAACGGGATCGGCGGATGGCGACAGGATTGTTTGCGGCGCCTGCGCCGGCGTTGTTGTTCGCTGGTGCGTTCCATGCGCGCAAGGATGTGGGTGTGCCGCTGCATGTGCTGGATCTGGGGGCGCCCGAAGCACCGGTGGTGCTTATGCTGGCGGAGCAGGGCAGCGAGGTCACGACGGCCATGGCCGATTATGTCTGGTTCACACCGTCCACGCCGAAACCGGATTATTGCGCCGAGATGCGCAAACAGTTCGGCCAATGACTTTCCTGCGGGCAAAAAAAGACCCGGAAAAACCGGGTCAAATAACCGTGATTAGCCTGATGAGGAGATAATCTGAGAGTCCGAACCAAGGGCTTTTCAGAATATCGACTGATCTCGCGACCAGTTGTGATAATCATAGCGATTCTCATTAACAAGTCAACGAGTGTTTTTCCATTTCTTCGGTTTTGTTTGGGGAAGGGCTGAAAAGCCCCGAAAACACTTCGCTTCAGCTTGGACGTTCAATTGCCGTGAGCTGCTTGTTGAGCTGGTCGATGCGCCGCGCCATGCTTTCGATCAGGCTGTGAGCAATTTTCGGATTGCTGCGGGTCATGCTCAGAAACTGATCGCCGGGAATCAGCATCACGGTGCTTGGTTCGCAGGTAACGACAGTTGCGTTGCGGGGTTCACCGGTGAATATCGCCATGGCGCCGAAAATTTCGTCCCTGGGCACTTCGCCAACCTTGTGTCCGTCGACGAAGGCTTGCGCGTGCCCCTCGATGATCACGAACACGTGATCGGCGGGATCGCCTTCGCGGATCAACACTTCTCCGGCTTCTACCCGTTTAAAGCCATTGGTGCTGCGAAACTCCCGTGGCTTCAGTTCGCCAATCGCATGGGCCAGCAGTGCCATTTGGCCCAACAGATAGTGCAGAAACTGCTCCGAGCGCGCGGGTTCTGAATACACATGCTGGAACAAATCACGTCGACGGAAGGGCAGTAAGCTCAATGGGCCGTCGGAGCAAAGAATGCAATCTGCCCAGTCAGGACCTTGCTGCAGGCCAGCCAGATCACCTTCTTGCCAATAGAACAGCGTCCGGCCACCGAAGCGGCCATTGATGACGCCCTCCGTCAGTAGAAACAGTTGATCGCCCGGCAACCGTGCCATCAGATCATCCGTGGTTTCCAGCTCCAGCACGGGCCCGCACGGTGCAAGGTCTTGCAGAAATTGACCGGGCAGGTTCTGCAAACGGTTGATCATTGATTCGGCCGGCGCCGATTGTTCCCCGAGCAGATACATGAACGTGGGTGCCCGTCAGTTCTTGTGGCGAGAGGAAATGGCTTCGAGCTGTTTGTTCAGAGCGTCCTTGCGTTCGGCGGGAATGTCGTTCCAGTGCACATCCATCAACGCCCCTTCGATCGCATACAGCAACACCTTCGACGCCCGGAATCCGCGCGTGCGCACGGCCCGATAGGCATCCACGGCGCCCAGGCGACGCAGATCCGAGGCGCTGTGGATGCCCACGGCATGCAGCCATTGCGCCGACGTCTTGCCAAGATTCTTCAGGTGTTGCAGTTCATCATTCATCAAGCCTCCTTGCGACGGCCGAATGGTGCGTGGGCGATCTTCTCAGGAGTGTAGCCATCAGTAGGAAAAGCGTGGTTGTTTGGTCGGATTCGACGCAAAAGCTTCTAAGAAAGGTCAGGTTTCACTGAGGAATCAGGATGGGGAGGGCGCGGGAAAGCACGAATAGCACGCTGTCCAGCGCAAAGCGGGGGCGCTGGACGGGTCAGCCTTTTGGTGGCTCAGCGGGTGCGATAGCGCAGGCGGGTGCCGAAATTCATCGACATCAGAATTTCGTCTGCACTCAGCTCCGGCGGGAAGTAAGCACCGGAAATCTGCGCGTGGGCCAGGCTCGCGCCTTCCAGGGATGCATTGCGAAAGTCGATACCGCGCAAATCAGCGGAACGGAAGTAGGCGTCCCGGAAATCCACGCCATCGGCGTTCAATTCACGCAGGTCGAGGCCACGGAAGTCACCGCCGACCATGTCGATCGGGCCGTCTTTCGGGCGTTCTTTGTTGAAACCGGTTATGTCGTCTTTGTGCAGCAAGGCATAAAGCGGGGTATCGAGAAGTTTCGGCTGGCTCATGTCAGATCACCTGTTGGTTTTATGACGCCAGTATAGTGCCACTATTTGACGGCCGTGAAGCGAGCGAGGGCTTCACGGCCGAAATAGTTTCTTACAGACCTGGCAGGCGCTGGCGGATTTGCGCCACGACGGTGTCCAGGGTGCCGGATTCGTTGGTCTGCACGCGTTTGCTGCGCAGGATTTCGTCCGGGGTCAGCGCTTCACGATTGGCCTGCTGGGCTTCGATCACGGCCAGTGTGGCGTCGGACGGATCCTTCTTGTCTGCCTGACGAATCGCCAGCCAGCTCTCGATCACGGCTTGTGGCGCGTTGCAGTCGAGGATCAGGAACGGCGTGCCGGTGGCCTCGGCAACCTCGGCTGCACTGTCACGCTGTTCGCGCTTGAGGTAAGTGGCATCGATCACCACCGGGAAGCCGGCGTGCAGGATCACTTCGGCGATTTCATGCAGGCGAGCATAGGTCGCGGTGCTGGCGTCGGCGCTGTAAATCCCGGCCTGAACATCATTGGCGACGGTTTGTTCGCCGAACAGACGTTTGCGCTCGACATCGGAACGCAGGCGAATTGCGCCCAGCGCCTCGACCAGACGCATGGCCACGTGGCTTTTGCCTACAGCAGATACGCCATGGGTGATCGCCATGAAACGCGAAGGAATGGTGCTGTAGCTTTCCGCCAGGTTGGCGTAGTTGCGGTACTGGCGCAGGGTGGTGGCGCGCTGCACCGGCGTCGCGTCGGCAGGCATGCTGAACAGCGCAACTTTTGCGCGGACCAGTGCACGGTAAGCCTTGTAGAAGTTCAACACTTCCAGACCCTGATAATCGCCGGTCAGCTCCAGGTACTGGCTGATGAAACGACGGGCCAGGGATTTCAGGCCGCGGTCTTCCAGGTCCATTGCCAGGAAGCCGGTGTCGGCCCAGACGTCGGTGAAGCGGAACGGCTCGTTGAATTCGATGCAGTCGAAGATCACCACTTTGCCATCGATCAGCGTGGCGTTGCCCAGGTGAATGTCACCGTGGCATTCGCGGGTGAAGCCTTCGGCCTTGCGCTGGGCGAACAGCGGCTTCAAACGTTCGAAGCTGCTTTCGGCCCAGGCTTGCAGGGCATCCAGTTGCAGCAGGTCGGCTTTGTCGCTGAGGAACGGCAGGATCTGCTCGAAGTTCTGACGAACCGGCGCCATCACGCTTTCCGGAGTACCAGCATCGTGCTCGGCCGGGACTTTCGGCGCGTTGAGGTGGAAACGGGCAATCTGCTCGGCCATTTCGTCGATGTGCGTGGTGGTCAGCTCGCCGTTGGCCTGCAGGGTGCTCAGCAGACCGGTCTGTGGGAACTGGCGCATTTTCAGCACGTATTCGATGGCCGGGCCTTCGCCACCCAGTTGCGGGGCTTCGACAGTGCCGGTGACTGGAATCACTTCCAGATACAAATCTTCGGTCAGGCGCTGGTTGAGGCGCAGCTCCTCGCCACAGAAGTGCTCGCGGGATTCGAGGCTGGTGAAGTCGAGAAAGCCGAAGTTCACCGGTTTCTTCACTTTATAAGCGTAAGGACCAGTGAGCAGGACCCACGAGATATGGGTTTCGATGACCTGAAACCCTTCGACAGGGTGCGCAAACAGGGCAGGGTTTTGCAGGGCGGCGATCAGGGACTGGCTCACAGGCGATCCTTCAGAGACTGGGGAAATTCGAGGCCGCCATTATGGCCGCTCGCCAGCCCGACGCAAACCTCGGAGCGCTCCTGTTGAGTATGAATAAAGTGCGTATAATCCGCCGCCATGACTCGTACTCGATCCCCCCGCACTCCTAAAAAACCACCTTCCCGGGGCCTGCGCCCATGGTTGGGCTGGGCCCTGAAACTCAGTCTGGTCGGCCTTGTGGTGCTGGCCGGCTTCGCCGTTTACCTCGATGCCGTGGTGCAGGAGAAGTTCTCCGGCAAGCGCTGGACCATCCCGGCCAAGGTATACGCGCGGCCGCTCGAGCTGTTCGTCGGACAAAAGCTGAGCAAGGACGATTTCCTCACCGAACTCGATGCCCTGGGCTATCGCCGCGAAGCCGTGAGCAACGGCCCCGGCGCTGCTGCCGTCAACGGCAATACTGTCGATCTGAACACCCGTGGTTTCCAGTTCTATGAAGGCCTGGAAAAACCGCAGCCGGTGCGCGTGCGCTTCTCCGGTGACTACGTGGCCGAACTCTCGGCGACGAACGGTTCGAAGCTGTCGGTGGTGCGTCTGGAGCCGCTGCTGATCGGCGGGATCTACCCGAAAAACCTTGAAGACCGGATTCTGATCAAGCTCGATCAGGTTCCGCCGTACCTGCTGGAAACCCTGGTCGCCGTGGAAGACCGGGATTACTACAGTCACTGGGGCGTGTCGCCGAAGTCGATTGCCCGGGCCATCTGGGTCAACACGTCCGGCGGCAAGATGACCCAGGGCGGCAGTACGCTGACCCAGCAACTGGTCAAGAACTTCTACCTCACCAACGAACGCAGCCTGACCCGCAAGCTCACCGAAGCGATGATGGCGATGCTGCTTGAGCTGCATTACGACAAGAAGGAAATTCTTGAGGCTTATCTCAACGAAGTCTTCGTTGGTCAGGATGGCCAGCGTGCGGTGCACGGTTTCGGTCTGGCCAGCCAGTTCTTCTTCGGCCAGCCATTGTCCGAGCTGAAACTGCATCAGGTCGCGCTGCTGGTCGGCATGGTCAAGGGCCCTTCCTATTACAACCCGCGCCGCAACCCGGAGCGGGCGCTGGAGCGACGTAACCTGGTGCTCGACGTGCTTGAGCAGCAGGGTGTCGCTTCCGCCGAACAGGTCGAGGCCGCGAAGAAAATGCCGCTGGGCGTGACCTCGCGCGGCAAGCTGGCCGACAGCTCGTTCCCGGGCTTCATCGATCTGGTCAAACGCCAGTTGCGTGAAGACTACCGCGACGAAGACTTGACCGAGGAAGGTCTGCGGATCTTCACCAGTTTCGACCCGATCCTGCAGATGAAAGCCGAAGCTTCGGTCAATGACACCTTCAAGCGTCTGTCGGGCCGCAAGGGCGCCGACGATGTGGAAGCCGCAATGGTCGTGACCAATCCGGAAACCGGCGAAGTCCAGGCAATGATCGGCAGCCGTCAGGCCAGTTACGCCGGGTTCAACCGGGCACTGGATGCGGTGAGACCGATCGGCTCGCTGGTCAAACCTGCGGTTTATCTGACCGCACTGGAAAAGCCGAGCCAGTACACGCTCACCAGTTGGCTGTCGGATGATCCGCTTTCCATCAAGGGCGCGGACGGTCAGGTCTGGAAGCCGCAGAACTACGACCGTCGTTCCCACGGTACGGTGTTCCTCTATCAGGGGCTGGCGCACTCCTACAACCTCTCGACCTCGCGTCTCGGCCTGGCGGTGGGTGTTCCGAATGTCCTCAAGACCATCGGGCGCCTGGGTGTAACCCGTGAGTTCCCGGCGTTCCCGTCGATGTTGCTGGGGGCCGGTGGCATGACGCCGATCGAAGTGGCGACCATGTACCAGACCCTCGCCAACGGTGGATTCAATACGCCGATGCGCGGGATTCGCAGCGTGCTGACCGCCGAGGGCGAGCCGCTCAAGCGTTATCCGTTCCAGATCGAACAGCGGTTCGATCCTGCCTCGATCTACCTGATCCAGAACGCCATGCAGCGCGTCATGCGTGAAGGTACCGGCAGCTCGGTTTACAACGTATTGCCCAAGACCCTGACACTGGCCGGCAAGACCGGTACCAGTAACGATTCACGCGATAGCTGGTTCGCCGGTTTCAGCCAGGATCTGCTGGCGGTGGTCTGGCTCGGACGCGACGATAACGGCAAGACGCCGTTCACCGGTGCCACCGGTGCATTGCAGGTCTGGACCAGTTTCATGCGCAAGGCCGACCCGCTGCCACTGGACATGCCACAGCCGGACAACGTGGTGCAGGCGTGGGTCGATTCGCGCACTGGCCAAGGCTCCGATGCCAACTGTCCGGGCGCCGTGCAGATGCCGTATATTCGCGGCAGCGAACCGCCACCCGGCGCCTCCTGCGCGGGCGAAAGCCCGGCCTCGAGCGAGTCGGTGATGGATTGGGTCAAGGGCTGGATGAATTAAGCGAAGAGGGTTTCAAGTGAACAAGTGGTTGATTCCAGCGGTGACCGCCGTGGCTTTGCTCAGCGGCTGCTCCACCGTACAGCGTGGTTCGATTCCGGTTGTGGATTCCGGCACTACCGTGTCCAACAGCGAGCGTCTTTCGGCCAATGGCGGCTTTCGCAAGACGACGGTGAAACGACCTGTGCAGGGTCAGGCGCAATCGCAGGCCATCCCGCAAGGCGATACCGGTGTAGTGGTCATGGTTCCTGGCGGCGCTGCGGCTTCGACACCGATCAGCAGCTCGCCGATCGTGCCGGGCCCGGCGTCCGGCGGTATCACCGCAGGGCCGTACAACCCTTCGCCGGTTGAATCGGCACCGATCAGCTCCGGCAGCTACAGCATGCCTTCGACGCCAAGCGGCATTCCTTCGGCCAGCAGCAGCGGCGGCGGTCTGTCTGCCGACGAGCAACTGGATGGGCCGGTGCTCGCCTTGCTGAGCACGGCGCAGCAACAGCAGGCCGGTGGCGACCTGAACGGCGCGTCCTCCAGCCTTGAGCGCGCCCAACGCGTAGCTCCGCGTGAGCCGCAAGTGCTTTACCGCCTGGCACAAGTGCGCATGGCCCAGGGCGACGCCCCGCAAGCCGAGCAAACCGCCCGCCGCGCGTTGACCATGGCCAACGGTCGTCCGGACTTGCAGGCCAGCCTGTGGGAACTGATCGCTCAGGCGCGTGAGAAACAAGGTGATTCCGCCGGCGCCGCCCTGGCCCGTCAGAAGGCCAAGGTTTCGCTGTGATGGACGCTCGCTTTTCGAAAGTCGCCGATCAACTGTTGTTGATCGAGCGCGAACTGCGTGCCCAGGGCTGGTGGGATGATGTCCAGCCTTCGGTCGAAGCCTTGAGCAGTGTCGAGCCTTTTTCGGTCGACACCCTCGATTTCGAACAGTGGCTGCAATGGATCTTCCTGCCGCGGATGAAGATGATCCTCGAACAGAACCTGCCATTGCCCAATGCTTCGGGCATTCAGGAAATGGCTGAAATGGTCTTCGCCCAGCGCAATCTGCAGGGCAAGGACCGGCAGTTGCAGGTGTTGCTCAAAGAGTTCGACCTGCTGATCACTGCTTCGCGCTGAACGGCCGACTGCCAGTGATCACTGGCAGTTTTCGGCGATCTGTTTCTGCGTCTCTGCGATACGCTCCTGACGTTGCGTATCGCTCAGACGACGCAACTCCCCCTCGGTCTCTTCCCTCAGGCGCGGATTGTTCTGCAACTGCGCCAGGTTCGTGCGCGCCTGTTCGCAAAAGGTCTTGAGCTGAGCCTGTTGCCCGGCGACCTGTTTTCTGACCTTGTCGTCGATGGCTTTCTGATCGCCCAGCGCGCCGCTGCCGGGCATTGCAGTCGGGCGCGGAGAGGGCGAGGTCGGCGTTTGCAGGGTGGTCGCCGATTGTCCCTGCGGCGGCTGCGCATCGAAGTGCGTAACACCTTGGGCATCGACCCATTTGTAGATCTGACCGGCCATGCACCAGGGGCTGAGGCCGATCAGCAGTATGACGAGGAGCGTTCGCATGCTGATTCCTTGGCAAAATTGCGCAATTGACGCTAACAGAGTAGCGCTTTTCAGGTTTTTTCTTGCGTTCTCATGTGCTTACCCACAATTAAGCACATTGACGGCTTGACTTGGAGAGGGCGAAACAGAAGAATCCAAAGTCCGCTGTACAGGGACTGCCAGAAGCAGACCCTCTCGGCAGATCATGAGGCGCATATCCGCGTCGACCTGTTACACCCGCAACGCGTTACCTCGCGCTGGGTGGGAAAGGCCCGCAACACTTGGGACGATCCCAATACTTGCTCAGTCAGTGCTGACGTAGTCGGCGACCACCGTCGCTCATGCTCTGCCGAGAAGTAAACCTATTAAGACCCGTTCGCCTTTTTGTGGACGGTATTCTGGCGTTTTAGAGGTGAACAACGTGGAGCTTTTATCTGGCGGTGAGATGCTCGTCCGCTTCTTGCGTGACGAAGGCGTCAAATATATCTACGGGTACCCGGGTGGTGCTCTCCTTCATGTTTACGATGCCCTGTTCAAAGAACCGGAAGTGACCCACATCCTGGTTCGTCACGAACAAGCGGCTACCCATATGGCTGACGGCTACGCCCGTGCCACCGGTAAAGCCGGCGTGGTATTGGTGACTTCCGGTCCAGGCGCCACAAACGCCATCACCGGTATTGCCACTGCCTATATGGACTCGATTCCAATGGTGATCATTTCCGGTCAGGTGCCAAGCACCATGGTCGGCACCGATGCGTTCCAGGAAACCGACATGATCGGTATCTCCCGGCCGATCGTGAAGCACAGCTTCATGATCAAGCACGCTTCGGAAATCCCGGAAGTCATGAAGAAAGCCTTCTACCTGGCGCAATCCGGTCGTCCGGGCCCGGTCGTGGTCGATATCCCGAAAGACATGACCAACCCGGCCGAGAAGTTCGAATACATCTTCCCGAAGAAAGCCAAACTGCGTTCCTACAGCCCGGCCGTTCGCGGTCACTCCGGGCAAATCCGCAAGGCGGCAGAAATGCTCCTGGCGGCCAAGCGTCCCGTGCTGTACTCCGGCGGTGGCGTGATTCTGGGCAACGGCTCCGCGCCGCTGACCGAACTGGCGCAAATGCTCAATCTGCCGGTCACCAATACCTTGATGGGCCTGGGTGGCTACCCTGGCACTGACCGTCAGTTCATCGGCATGCTCGGCATGCACGGCAGCTACACCGCCAACCTGGCGATGCACCATGCCGACGTGATCCTGGCAGTCGGTGCGCGTTTCGACGATCGCGTGATCAACGGCGCGCCGAAGTTCTGCCCGAACGCCAAGATCATCCACATCGACATCGACCCGGCTTCGATTTCCAAGACCATCAAGGCTGACGTGCCAATCGTTGGCCCGGTGGAGAGCGTCCTGACCGAAATGGTCGCGATCCTCAAGGAAATCGGCGAAACCCCGAACAAGGAAGCGGTCGCCAGCTGGTGGAAGCAAGTCGACGAGTGGCGCGGTGATCGCGGCCTGTTCCCTTACGACAAGGGTGACGGCAGCAAGATCAAGCCACAGACCGTGATCGAAACCCTGTGCGAAGTGACCAAAGGTGATGCCTTTGTGACCTCCGACGTGGGCCAGCACCAGATGTTTGCTGCGCAGTACTACAAGTTCAACAAGCCGAACCGCTGGATCAACTCCGGTGGCCTGGGCACGATGGGCTTCGGTCTGCCGGCTGCGATGGGCATTGCCTTGAGCTTCCCTGAGTCTGACGTTGCGTGCGTCACCGGTGAAGGCAGTATCCAGATGAACATTCAGGAACTGTCGACCTGCCTGCAATACGGTTTGCCGGTGAAGATCGTGATCCTGAACAACGGTGTTCTGGGCATGGTGCGTCAGTGGCAGGACATGAGCTACGGCAGCCGTCACTCGCATTCGTACATGGAATCGCTGCCTGATTTCGTCAAGCTGGCCGAGGCCTATGGCCACGTCGGCGTGCGCATCACCGAATCGAAAGATTTGAAGTCGAAGATGGAAGAAGCGTTCGCCCTGAAGGATCGCCTGGTCGTGATCGATATTTCGGTCGACACCAGCGAGCACGTCTACCCGATGCAGATCAAAGACGGCTCGATGCGCGATATGTGGCTGAGCAAGACGGAGCGTACCTAATCATGCGGCACATTATTTCCTTGCTTCTGGAAAACGAACCCGGTGCTTTGTCTCGCGTAGTCGGCCTGTTCTCGCAGCGCAACTACAACATCGAAAGCCTGACCGTGGCGCCAACCGAAGACCCGACCCTGTCGCGTCTGACGCTGACCACTGTCGGCCACGATGAAATCATCGAGCAGATCACCAAAAACCTTAACAAGCTGATCGAAGTGGTCAAGCTGGTGGACCTGTCGGAAAGTGCTCACATCGAGCGCGAACTGATGCTGGTCAAGGTCAAGGCCACTGGCGCCCAGCGCGCCGAGATCAAACGCACCACCGATATCTACCGTGGACAGATCGTCGACGTCAGCGCCAGCGTGTATACCGTTCAACTGACCGGTACCAGCGACAAGCTCGACAGCTTCATTCAGTCCATCGGCACCGCATCGATTCTGGAAACCGTCCGCAGCGGCGTTACCGGTATTGCCCGCGGCGACAAAGTACTCAGCATCTAAACCAAATTAGCGATTGGCCTGAACGGCCTGGATATAAAGGGGAAATTCATGAAAGTTTTCTACGATAAAGACTGCGACCTGTCGATCATCCAGGGCAAGAAAGTTGCCATCATCGGTTACGGCTCCCAAGGCCACGCACAAGCGTGCAACCTGAAAGACTCCGGTGTCGACGTTACTGTCGGTCTGCGTAAAGGTTCGGCCACCGTTGCCAAGGCAGAAGCCCACGGCCTGAAAGTGACCGACGTGGCTGCCGCTGTTGCCGGCGCCGACCTGGTCATGATCCTGACCCCGGACGAGTTCCAGTCCCAGCTGTACAAGAACGAAATCGAGCCGAACATCAAGAAAGGCGCCACCCTGGCCTTCTCCCACGGCTTCGCGATCCACTACAACCAGGTTGTTCCGCGTGCCGACCTCGACGTGATCATGATCGCGCCGAAAGCACCGGGCCACACCGTTCGTTCCGAGTTCGTGAAAGGCGGCGGTATCCCTGACCTGATCGCGATCTACCAGGACGCCTCGGGCAACGCCAAGAACGTTGCGCTGTCCTACGCCGCCGGCGTGGGTGGCGGTCGTACCGGCATCATCGAAACCACCTTCAAGGACGAGACCGAAACCGACCTGTTCGGCGAGCAGGCCGTTCTGTGCGGCGGTACCGTTGAACTGGTAAAAGCCGGTTTCGAAACCCTGGTTGAAGCTGGCTACGCGCCGGAAATGGCCTACTTCGAGTGCCTGCACGAACTGAAACTGATCGTTGACCTCATGTACGAAGGCGGTATCGCCAACATGAACTACTCGATCTCCAACAACGCTGAATACGGCGAGTACGTGACCGGTCCGGAAGTGATCAACGCCGAGTCCCGTCAGGCCATGCGCAACGCCCTGAAACGTATTCAGGACGGCGAATACGCCAAAATGTTCATCAGCGAAGGCGCAACCGGCTACCCTTCGATGACCGCCAAGCGTCGTAACAACGCCGCTCACGGTATCGAAATCATCGGCGAGCAACTGCGCTCCATGATGCCGTGGATCGGTGCCAACAAGATCGTCGACAAAGCCAAAAACTAAGTCTTCGACCCTTGTAAGAAAAAACGCGGCCTCGGCCGCGTTTTTTCGTATGGGCGGGCGGTTCTGGTATAAAGCTGCATCGTTTGTGGCCGAACCGTCGTCCCAGACACCTGTCGAAAATGTCCAATCCGTTGCAAGGTAATGTCCATGAGCGAACGTCCCGAAGAGCCGAACCAGGCTTCAGACGCCGAAAGCCTGCTGCCCATCGATGAACATGTCGAAGAAGGGCATGACGCAGAAGGTCGTAAAGTCCGGCATCGTGGTATCTATCTGCTGCCGAACCTGTTCACCACTGCGAACCTGTTCGCAGGGTTCTATTCCATCATCAATTCGATGAGTGCCCAGGCCGCCTTGAGCGCCGGGGATTCGGCGAATGCGAGCAAGTATTTCGCTTTCGCGGCCATCGCGATCTTCGTCGCCATGGTGCTCGATGGTCTCGACGGCCGCGTGGCACGCATGACCAACACGCAAAGTGCATTCGGTGCCGAGTACGACTCGCTGTCGGACATGGTTGCCTTTGGCGTCGCGCCGGCATTGCTGGCATTCGGCTGGGCCCTGGGTGACATGGGCAAGGTCGGCTGGATGGTCGCCTTCATCTATGTGGCGGGTGCGGCGTTGCGTCTGGCGCGCTTTAACACTCAGGTCGGCACTGCTGACAAGCGCTACTTCATCGGCCTGGCCAGCCCGGCAGCTGCCGGTGTGGTGGCGGGGATTGTCTGGGCATTCAGCGACTACGGAATCCAGGGTTCGAAGATGTCGTTCCTGGTTGCATTGATGGTAGCGGCTGCCGGCATGCTGATGGTCAGCAACATCAAATACAACAGCTTCAAGGAGCTGGATCTGAAAGGGCGCGTGCCATTTGTTGCGATTCTGGCGGTGGTGCTGGTGTTCGCCGTGGTGTTCAGTGATCCTCCGCGTATCCTGCTGTTGGTGTTCCTTGCCTATGCGGCTTCGGGCCCGGTGCAATACCTTTTGCATCTTCGTCGCCACAAAAACGTCGAGTGATGTAATTTCCCTCATACTCCGCAGTCTATGGGTGCATCTGTCCTCCAAAACTGCGGAGTTGTCATGCTGATCAAAATCCCCAAAGCGTCCGACTGCCACGAGTCGGACGTCACACCTGAATCCATTTATCTCTCGCGCCGACAATTGCTCGGTGCTGCGGCGGCCGGTCTGGCTGTGAGCAGTCTGCCGCGTTGGGCCAGTGCCGAAGAGGCCGCCCGTTATGCCGATGTCGAGTCCGGTAATGCGCCCGCCTGGTTTGCCGAGAAGCAGCCTTCCATTAAATGGGGGGCCGTAAACGTCAAGGATGAGGTGGTCACTCCTTATAAGGACGCGACCCACTACAACAACTTCTATGAGTTCGGTACCGACAAGGGTGATCCGGCGGCGAATGCCGGATCGCTGAAGACCGAACCGTGGAGTGTGGTGGTGGACGGGGAGGTGGGTAAACCGGGGCGCTATGCTCTGGAAGACTTCATGAAACCTTACCAGTTGGAGGAGCGCATCTATCGCCTGCGTTGTGTCGAGGCGTGGTCGATGGTGATTCCCTGGATCGGCTTTCCCATTTCGGCGCTGCTCAAGCAGGTAGAGCCAACGTCCAACGCCAAATACATCCGTTTTGAAACCTTGCAGGATCCCAAGAGCATGCCGGGACAGCGCTCGGGATTTGCCCTGATCGACTGGCCTTATGTAGAAGGGTTGCGTCTGGATGAGGCGATGAATCCGTTGGCGATCCTGGCTGTGGGCATGTACGGCCGGGAATTGCCAAATCAGAACGGCGCGCCGTTGCGTCTGGTGGTGCCATGGAAGTATGGCTTCAAGAGTGTCAAATCCATCGTGCGTATCAGTCTGGTCAGTGAACAGCCGAAGACGACCTGGCAGAGCATTGCGGCGGATGAATACGGTTTCTATGCAAACGTGAACCCGACGGTTGATCACCCTCGCTGGACCCAGGCCCGGGAGCGACGCCTTCCCAATAGTCTGTTCAAGCCGAATGTGCGTGATACGCAGATGTTCAACGGCTACTCGGATGAAGTCGCTTCTTTATATACAGGGCTCGATCTGCGGAAGAATTACTGATGCGATATCCATTCTGGCGCATAGGCGTATTCATTGCGGCAGCGATCTGGCCGTTGTGGTGGTTCTATCAGGCCTTTGAGGATCTGCTCGGACCGGATCCCGGAAAAGTGCTGGTCGATCGGCTTGGGCTTGGGACACTGGTGTTGCTGTTGATCACGCTGAGCATGACGCCGTTGCAGAAACTGACGGGGTGGGCAGGGTGGGTCGCTGTTCGCCGGCAGTTGGGGCTCTGGTGTTTTGCGTATGTGGTTTTGCATTTGTGCAGCTATATGGCATTCATCCTGGGTTTCGACTGGTCGCAACTGGGCGTTGAGTTGCGCAAGCGTCCGTACATTATTGTCGGCACGCTGGGGTTTCTGGGGTTGCTGGCATTGGCGGTGACGTCCAATCGTTATAGCCAGCGTCGTTTGGGTGGGCGCTGGAAGAAGTTGCATCGCCTGGCGTACCTGATTCTCGGGCTTGGATTGCTGCATATGCTGTGGATTGTGCGGGCAGACCTTAAGGAGTGGGCGATCTATGCCTTTATAGGTGTAGCGCTTTTAATACTGCGTGTGCCTTTGGTGGCTCGTCGTATCCCGCGTTTGCTGGGTAAACGACAGGTTCTGCAAGAAAAACGAAATTAAGGGTTGACGGCAGATTTTGAGTCTCTATAATTCGCCCCACTTCCGGCGCGGTCGAAACGGAAAACTCCTTGAGATTCAATGAGTTATGTAAGTTTCGAGAGCGGATG